>CAZMPY010000001.1:0-33933 GCA_964568665.1 uncultured Thermoplasmata archaeon
CCGAGTTCGCATGCGAGTGCGGCTGGCATCTCGACCGGCACATCAACGCCAGCCTGAACCTGCTGCAGACAGCCGTCTCGAAAGAGATGGTAGGGGGTCTACGGTTCGACCCCGGCGCGCTCCAGCGTGACGTGATGATGATCCTCTACGACCCTGAGAAGGGCGCACGGTCGGAGCCGAATGGAGCGAGTTGCGATGGGGTAGCGGCCATTCACGCCGCTGCCTAGTTTCGCAACAGAACCACTTGAGATTAACCTAATTCGTGCCAACGGGGCGCCAAGAAGGGATGGCCCGCAGCCCTGGTCGTGCACCGAACGGTTTGCAGCGCCCCCGGGCAAGCATTTTAGCCCGCCTCTGCCAATGCGGACATGCCCAATGTGGGGCAGGCAGGGACCAATCATGGATTACTTCGTCACCGGCGGGGCCGGATTCATAGGCAGCTGGGTCGTCGACAGGCTCGCGCCCAGGAACAGTGTCACGGTCTACGACAACCTCAGCACCGGCAGGGAGGAGTTCCTCCAGCACCACATCGGCAAGAAGGGCTTCAGGTTCGTCAAGGCCGACCTGCTCGACGTCGAGACCCTCCTCAAGGAGATGAAGGGCCACGACTCCGTCTGGCACATGGCCGCGAACCCGGACATACGCCTCGGGACCAGGTCGACCATGGTGGACCTGGAGCAGAACACCATCGCGACCTACAACGTGCTCGAGTGCGCGCGCAGGAGCGACATCAGGAGCGTCGTGTTCTCCTCGACATCCACGGTCTACGGCCGGGCCAAGACCGTCCCGACGCCGGAGGACTACGGCCCGCTCATGCCCATATCGCTCTACGGCGCCAGCAAGCTCGCGTGCGAGGGGCTTGTCTCCGCCTACTCGGAGCTGTACGGCATCCGGGCGCACATCTTCAGGTTCGCCAACATCATCGGCCACAGGTCCACCCACGGCATACTCTACGACCTGGTCCACAAGCTGAACGAGGACCCGAAGCGGCTCGAGGTCCTCGGGGACGGGAAGCAGAGGAAGTCGTACCTGCTCGTGGAGGAGTGCGTCGACGCGATGGTCTACGGCTTCAGGAACGCCAAGGACCCGCTCAACTACTTCAACCTCGGGGCCGAGGACCAGGTGGCGGTCAAGCGCATAGTCGACATCCTGGTCGAGGAGACCGGGCTCGAGGGCGTCAAGGTCAGGTACACGGGCGGCGAGAGCGGCTGGAAGGGCGATGTGCCCAGGTTCCTGCTCTCGACGAAGAAGATGGCCAAGCTCGGCTGGAAGGCGAAGCACACGAGCGAGGAGGCCATCAGGGAGGCCGCGCGCATAGCGGTCAGGGAGTACCTGAGGCCGAAGCGGACCTGGCCATCGGTGGTGCGTCAGTGAGCTCCGTCAGGATCGTGGTCGGAACGAGGCCGCAGGTCATCAAGCTCGCATCGCTCGTGAAGGCGTTCGACAAGGCGAAGATCGACTACGGCATCGTCCACACGGGCCAGCACTACGACTTCGACATGGACCGAGTGTTCTTCGAGGAATTGGGGCTTCCCAAGCCCGAGGCGCACCTAGGCGTGGGCAGCGGCTCGCACGCGCGCATGACCGGGAACATGCTCATCGGGCTCGAGGACGCGCTCAAGGGCGCGGAGATGGTCCTCGTCCCCGGAGACACCAACAGCGCGCTCGCGGGCGGGCTCGCGGGCGTGAAGATGGGCATACCCGTGGCGCACGTCGAGGCCGGCCTGAGGAGCCGGTTGCAGTTCATGCCCGAGGAGATCAACCGGGTCATGCTCGACCACATGTCGCAGCTGCTGTTCGCCCCGACGAAGGCGGGCGAGGAGAACCTGCTCGCCGAGGGCATCCCGAGGAAGGACGTGCATCGGCCCGGGGACGTCATGGCCGACAACATCGTCATGTTGCGTTCAAGGATAGATAGAACGGAACTTCCGGTCGATGTGACGAAGAAAGGGTATGTCTATGTCACGGTCCACAGGGCCGAGAACGTGGACGACCCGGACAGCCTCCGGGAGGTCGTCGACATGCTCTCCACGGTCCCGGACGAGCACGGGGTCGAGGTCGTGTTCCCCGTGCACCCGCATACGCGCAAACGGCTCGAGGAGCAGGGCACGTACGCCGCGCTCTCCAAGACCTCGGGCATCCACCTGATCGGCCCGGCGAGCTACCTCGCGAGCCTCAGGCTCGCGCGCGACGCGGCCGTGGTCATGACGGACAGCGGAGGGCTGCAGAAGGAGGCGTTCATCCTCGGCACCCCGGCGGTCACGCTCAGGACGGTCACGGAGTGGGTCGAGACCGTAGAGACGGGATGGAACATCATAGCAGGACTCGACAAGCGCAAGGTCAAAGCCGGACTCAAGACATTCCTGACGAAGAGGCCGAAGCCGGTCGACCCGATGAAGTTTTACGGCGGCGGGAAGGCCGCTTCCAGGATTGCGGCCATCCTCAAGTCAAGGCTCTGAAAACGGTCCGGTGCGTCACGAGGTCTGTCAGGACGGCCTCATTCCGCGGCGAGGGAATCTATCACCGTCGTCAGCGCGCTCTCCCGCCACTCCATCGCGAACATGCCCTGCACCCGCTCCCGCGCATTCCATCCCTTGTCTGATTCGAGTGCGGATCTTATCGCCTCGGCCGTCCCCTTCGCGTCGCCGTACTCCACATAGAAGCCCGCGTCCCCGACCACCTCAGGGAGCGCACCCGCGCGCGTGACGACGGGGACGCAGCCGCACGCCATGGCCTCGGCGATGGCGACCCCGAACGACTCCCTGTAGGAGAGCTGGCAGCAGACCTTGGCCCGCCTCATCCAAGAGACCATCTCCCAGTAGGGCAGCTCGCCGACGACCTCCAGCCGAGGGCCGAGCGCCTTCAACTCCCTCGCCGTCGCCTCGTCGGTCCGGCCGACGAGCACGAACCTCGCCCCGGGCACGAGCGACGACGCCTCCGCGAAGCAGTCCAGACCCTTCAGCCTGCGGGTCTTCGACAGGGCGCTCGCGACCATGAGCACGATGGGCTCCTTGGGCACGGACGGGTCGGCCAGGCCATCCCGGACGCAGTTGTACACCACTCGCGCGTCCCTGAAGCCGAGGTTCCTCTCAATCTCGCCCCTGGTGAACTCGGACACGGCCAGGACCAGGTCGGACCCCTCGACCGCCTTCCGGACGGTGCGCGCCTCCCTGGGGTCCAGGAGCCCACCGTAGCCGATCTCGGGCACCTTCGCGACCTCGTACCCTCCGACGATGACGACCGTCTTCGCCCTCAGCCCGCGCGCGAGCCTGGACGCGGCATAGGCGTGCTTGTCGGCGAACCAGGAGACGGACACATCGGCCCAGAGAAGGTCGAGCTTGAGCCGCACGATGAACCTGAGGGCGTAGAACGGGCCCCGGGGCATCCGGTGCATGTCCAGCGTGCGCACGTCGTAGTGCCTTCGCAGGATGGCCTCGTCCTGCTCCATGAACGGGGACTCGTTGGGCCTTATCAGAAGCACGCGCGTCCTGCGGGCCATATCATCCGCTTCGAATGCTCTCGGATTATCTAATCCTATGCCCCAGGCGTCCGCTCGGACCTGTCCCCCATCGCGAGGATCTCCTCCACCAGGACGAAGACCTGCGTGGACGGGTTGCTCCGAGTACCGAGGAGCTCGGCGGACCTGGCTTTGTGGACCTCGTTGAGCCTCTTCGCCCGGCAGATGGCTTCGCCTCTCCGCCCGATGAGAAGATCGTACACATCCGCGGTCTTGGTGAAGCCTGGGATGTGCTTCCTGAGCCTGCGGATGACGTCGATGTTGTCCATCCTGGACTCGTCATAGGCGAAGTGAAGCAAGAACCACAGCTCGAACGACGGGTTCGAGAGCGCGATGTTGATGCCGGGGCGCGCGAGCTTGCACGCGTCATCTATCGCCCGGTCGTCGTTCTGGTCGGCGTCGAACACACACCAGACGCGGTCGCCCAAGGAGACGTCCACTCCGTGCTCCCGCATCTGTTTCCTCGCGTACTTCACCAGACTGACCGGGTCGGTCCTCTGCGTCCCTGGAATCAATATCCTCGGGTCCCGTCCCCGTTCCCTGTAGCGACGGAAGTAAGTCGGCTCCGTCTCCGTCCCCTCGCACACGATCACGAGGAGCCTGTGCGGCCTCCGTCCACCGACCTTCCTGCGGCTGTATCCCCTCAATGAAGTATCCTCTGGTCGCCCACGAACGGGAGGGCGCCGTATCTCCCCGTCAGGTAGCCCTTCTCGAGGTCCTTGTCCTTCCTCGGGCTGAACTCCACGAGCGAGTAGAGCTCGGAAGCGCCGGTCCTGGGGTCGCGCTCGGTGAACCATATCTGGTCCCGCCTGAGGACCTCCTGGTCCAGCAGATGGGTGTTGTGGGTGGCGAACACGAGCTGCGCGCCGTTCCTGTTCTGGGCAGGGTCGTGGAACAGGTTCACGATGAACAGGTTGAGCACTACATGCAGCTTGACGTCGAGCTCGTCCACGACAAGCACGCGCCCGTTCTCGAGGGCGTCCAGACAGTGACCCATGAGGACGAACATGCGCCTGGTCCCCTCGGACTCCTCCTCGAGGTCGAACTCCGCGGTCACATCCCCGCCGTCCCTTCCGCGGGACCGGTGGACCGTCCTGACCTTGAGCTCCTCGACCGGCCCGTGAACCGGCGAATGGACGTCCAGGATGAGCCGCCGCACCGGGGGCGGCGTCCTCATGATCTCCTCCGCCGAGAGCTCCCTCACCGTCGCGCTCATGTCCGCGATTCCCGTGTCGGCAGCGGCCAGCGCCTTCAACATCGCCGCCTTCATCCTCTTGTTCCCGCTCACGAGGCGCACGGAGAAATGCTCCGCCGGGTAATCGCCGGTGCGCATCAGCGGCCTCAGGTTGTCCCTGAACCAGTCGAATGCCGGCGCTGTGCCAGCGTACTTCAGGTTGGTCGAGCTCGACAGATAGAGGACGTTCCCGAGGGTCATCTCGGAGATCAGCCTCTGCCGCGCCTTGTCCCTGGTAAATGTGTACTTGTCAGTGCCCTTCCTGTCGAAGACGAGGGACTGCCTACCCTTCGGATAGCTGTGGAGATGCTCGTCGATCACCCGTTCGGCGTCGAACGAGACCCCGTAGGAGTAGCGGACGCCGTCCCTGACGAAGACGATCCTGAACCTGGTGGGCCTGGAGCGTGACGCCTTGTCCATCCTGAAGGGTGTGAAGTTGATCCTCTGCCCCTTCTGATGCGCATGGGAATGGAGGACCAGGTTCCTCAGGAGGTCCAGGCCCATCAGCAGGTTGCTCTTCCCCGAGGCGTTGGCCCCGTAGACGGCGGCGCTCCTGACCAGCCTGTCCTTCTCGAGCCCGGGTGCCTGCACGAGGTTCTCCGGGTGCGAGCGGTCAGGGGAGGCGACCATGCTGAGCGTGGCCTTGTCCTTGAACGAACGGTAGTTCTCGACGCTGAACTCCACCAACATCGGATGCACCCCTTTGCCTGTTTTACTATCGATAAATGTGATTTATTCACAAATATCATAGTTAAATAAAGATATATGCATTTCGGTGGCAGGGTTCCGCCCGCGCCGCCTACTCCCCGACCTCGGCCGTCTCGTGGTTGTGGTCCTTCAGGAGCAGCGCGACCGCGACCCCGATGGCCATCATGATCGAGCTCATCATGAAGATGGTGTGGTAGGCGCTGTCGTCCGGGATGGCGCCCACGCCCGGCACGAAGTTGGAGTGCTGTGATATGATGACCGCGGCCAGCGCCGGGCCGACCACGCTCCCGCTCGTGCGGACGATCATGTTCATGGCGGTCGAGATGCCCGTCTCCTTCTTCGGGGTCGAGATGATGATCATGTTGATGCTGCTGACCATGGCGAAGGTCGAGCCAGCGCCCATCACGAGCACGCCCATTATGACCTCGTTCTGGGTCCCGTGGTACTGGTAGAGGAGCATGAACCCGACTATCGTCAGCACCATGCCGAAGACCATGGGCCACTTCGGCCCACGCCTCTTGACCACGAGCCCCGACACGGGCCCCAGGATGAGCGTCGCTGCGGACATGGGCAGCATGAGCAGTCCGGTCTCGAGCGCGTCGAGCCCGAAGTTGAACCCGGCTATGGCCACGATGGTCTGGTTCGCGGTGAAGAGCGCGAAGCCTATCATGAACGCGACGACCGTCGTGAGCCCGATGTTCCGCTTCATCATGAGCCCTGGCCTGACGAGCGGCTCCTTGGCCTTCGTCTGCCACCAGGCGAACGCGAGTATGAACACAGCGGACACGACCAGCAGGCCGTCGATGAATGAATCGGCCCAGCCACGGGTCCCCGCCTCCGTCACGCCCACCAGGAACGTCACGAGCGCCGCGCCGAGCAGGGCCGAGCCGAGGAAGTCTATCCTGACCTGCAGCCGCACGGGGGACTCCCTAATCTTCCACGCGACCAGCACGGTCAGCAGGATCGCGAATGGTACGACGGAGTGGTATGTCCATTCCCAGCCCCATTTCTGGGTGACATAGCCCCCGAGGACGAATCCCACGGCCGTGCCGACGCCGAACATGGCGGATATGACGCCCTGGGCCACGGCGAGCTTGTCCTTCGGGAACTCGTCCCTGATGATGGAGAACGCGAGCGGGAACATGGTCATGCCCAGGCCCTGGAAGGCCCTGAAACCGATCATGACATAGATGGAGTCCGAGAACTCGCGGGAGAAGCCGGTGAGCGTCACGGCGATGCTGTAGATCGTCATCGCGATCACGAGCATCTTCTTCTTGCCGTAGATGTCCCCGAGCTTCCCGAAGATCGGGATGGCGACCGCGCCGACGATCAGGTAGATCGTGACGATCCACGACGCGAGGGCGTAGTCCTCCGCCGTCAGACTGAAGCTGGTCATGATCTGAGGGAGCGACGGGAAGGCCATCGACTCGACGTACATGACGATGACCGCGACCGCCGCGAGCACTAGGAGGATGAAATTCGGGTTGTTGATCTTCCCGTTATTGTCACTGTTGCCCTCTGAGTCCGGGCCATTCATCGACTTCGCCACAATCACCGCTCCCTGATAGCCCTGGTCCCGAACCTGTGGCCCGATAAATAGCTATCCCGACCGTCGGCCGACCTGAGATGCGGTGCCAGGGCCAATCCATCATCACATCGCTTTCCCAGGGGGACCGGGCGGTCGCCGAGCGCAGGACGGCTCTCCAGCGGACGGCAGGCCCCGGGCCCTGTCATGGAGATTGCGGAGTGCCCCGGAGGGGGGCCATGTCCGGGGTTGTTTATATAGTGGTACATTACAATTGACCGAAAACATAAAGAATTAGCACATTATGATATACCACTCACCATGGACGACGAAGACCTGCTCTTCACACACATCCAGCGCAACATCGCGCTGGCGCCCGACCACCTCGGAGCGTACACGAAAGACGTCAGAGGAAACGTGCTGTACCACAGATGGGCGTTCACGAGGCTGAGGAAGGTCGCAGACGACTTCATCTCCAAGAAGAGCCAGGAGCGCTGGCTGGTGCTTGCGGGGTTGAGGGGCACCGGAAAGACGACGCTGCTGGCACAGCTGTACTTCCACCTCAGGGAGCAGGGTGTCGCCGGGAAGGACATCCTGTACGTCTCGATGGACGAGGTCACGAGGCTCATAGGAGGGAATCTCAACGACATCATCGGCGTCTACGAGAAGATGACGAGGTCGAACATCGAGACGCTCAAGAGGGACGTGTTCCTGCTCGTGGACGAAGCGCACTACGACAAGGACTGGGCGATCGCGCAGAAGAGGGTCTACGACCGCTCCAAGAGGGTGTTCATGATGACCACCGGCTCATCGGCACTGTCGCTCCAGACCAATGCCGACACGGCGAGGAGGGCCAGGGTGGAGAAGCTCCTGCCCCTCAACTTCCCAGAGTACCTGATGCTCAAGCACAGGACGACGCAGCCGGCGGACATGAAGAGGAGCGTCGAGGACGCCCTTCTCCGCTCGAAAGACGCTGCGCAGGCGCATGAGAGGCTGGAGAAACTGATGCCCGGCCTCGTGGACTACTGGATGGCGGTCAAGCCGTTCGAGGTCGAGAACTTCCTGACGACGGGCGCATTCCCCTTCGCGATCGACATCGAGAGGGAGGAGGATGCGTACGCGAGGATCCTCAGCGCCCTCGCGAAGGTCATCAACGAGGACCTGCCGGCCTTCAGGCCCTTCGACAAGGACACGCTGGACAGGATATGGAAGCTGCTTCTGCTCCTCTCGATGAGCGAGAGGGTGAGCCTGCCGAAGCTCTCCAGCGATCTGGGACTGTCCAAGGGGACCTTGATCGAAGTCCTCGACCTGCTCGTGAAGTCGGAGCTGATCTACCCAGTGAACGCCTACGGGTCCATCAACAAGGGCGCGACCAGCACGCCGAAGTACAAGTTCGTGGCACCGGCGGTCAAGGCGTCTCTGCTCTGGAAGGCCGGGAAGCTGACCACATCGAACGTGATCTACGGGAAGCTGCTGGAAGATGCGGTGGCGTCATACATGTACCGCCTCAGGGTGACCAGGGGATGGCCGGAGTTCTACTTCGATCCGGACAAGGGAGGAGCGGATTTCGTGGCCGTGTCCCAGGACGACTCGCGGATAGTCATCGAGGTCGGATACGGGCGGAAGGACACGGACCAGATAGTGCGGACCGCGAGGAAGGTGGGTGCGAAGTACTCTCTGCTCGTTTCGGGCGGGCAGGTGAAGTCCGAGCTCCAGGGGGACATCCTCAAGGTGTCCAGCAAGGTCTTCCTGTCGATGTGAGGACGACCGGATGCGCCCGCTAGACCAGGACACAACGGCCGCGCCGGCGCAGCGCACTCCGCGGACGCTGGTCCAAGCATATTTGTAAGAGTTCTGCATACAGTCGAATGTGTGCGTCCCGGACGCTCACATGCATCATCCAACGGAGGGGAAAACCTTGGAGGGCGTGAAGGTAAACTACAGGCTCAAGGTCTTGACGGACGGACAGGTCGACACGATTCACGAGGCGACGCTGAAGATCCTCGAACACACCGGGGTGAGGTTCGACAGCGAGAGATGCCGCCAGCGCCTCCTCAAGGCAGGCGCGACCGCCCACCCGACCAAGAAGAACGTCCTCACATTCCAGAGGAGCATGGTCGAGGAGTCCGTCAAGAAGATCCCGCGCTACGGCAAGTACCTGGCGAGGGACCCGAAGAACGACATCGTGTTCGACGGCGAGCACCAGTACGCCCACTGCCTCGGCGGGAACCCGAGCATGATGGACATGGACACCGGCGAGTTCCGGATGTCCAAGCTCGAGGACGTCGAGAAGGCCACGAAGGTCATGGACGCCCTCCCGAACTGCCACTCCATATCCAACTTCGTCGTCGCGACGGATGTGCCGCCCCAGCTGCTGGTGGTCAAGACCGTCGAGGCCATGATGAAGAACTCCAGCAAGTGCATATCCGGCTACGCGCTCACCGAGGCCACGGTCGACACGCTCGTCGAGATGTGGTCCGCGGTCGTCGGCGGCAAGGAGGAGCTCAGGAAGAGGCCGCTGTTCTCCGTGTACGGCTCACCGAGCAGCCCGCTCACCTTCGACGAGCACGCAGCCGATGTCATGATCCGCGGGGCCGAGTACGGCGCACCCGTGGACCTGGTCCCGTGCCCCATCTGCGGCGGCACGGCCCCCATCACGGTCGCCGGAGGGCTCGCCCAGCAGAACGCCGAGCTGCTCGCCGGCGTCATGCTCATACAGACCGTCAGCACGAAGATCCCGATCCAGTACTCGGGCAGGCTCAGCGTCATGGACCTGCGCACGGGCAGGAACGTCTGGGGCGTCCCCGAGATGGCCCTCGCGTCCGCCGCGACGGTCCAGATCGCACACAGGTACAACATGATCGCCGATGTCTACGGCGTCACGACCGACGCGAACATGTACGACATGCAGGTCGGTCTCGAACGCATGATGGCGGCCATGGTCCCGGCGCTCGCAGGCGCGGACAACCTGTCCGGCATCGGGGGCGCCTGGGAGAACGCCGGGGCGCTCGAGATGCTCGTCGTGGACGACGAGATCTACGCCAACGTGTTCAGGACGGTACGCGGCATCACGGTCAACGACGACACGCTCGCGCTCGACGTCATCGAGAAGGTCGGGCACATGGGCAACTACCTCGCCCAGGGGCACACCATGAAGCACCTGAGGGCCGGGGAGCTCCTCAACTCGCCGCTCTTCGACAAGCGCTCGGCCGAGAAGGCCAAGAAGGAGGGCGTGAGGCCGCTCCAGGAGGTCGCGAAGGACAAGGTGCGCAAGATACTCAAGGAGCACCAGCCGCTGCCTCTGGACAAGGACGTCGAGAGGGAAGTCTCCCGCATAGTCAAGGAAGCGGAGAAGAGTCTCCGCTGGTAGACCGCTCCTCCGCTCCCGACCCTCCCGCGGGGGGCCTCAGGCCCTCTTCAGCTTGCCCTTCATCTTCAGCAGCAGCAGGGCGACCAGACCGATGGCGGCCACGATCGCGGCACCGCCGGCGACATACAGCAGGGTGGAGTCCGCGGGCGTGTCGACGACGAACAGGACGCTCTGGGACGCCTCGTTCCCGGCCTCGTCCACGGCGCGCACCGTGACCGTGTGCGTCCCGTCCGCGAGGTCCTCAAGCGTGTAGCTGTCATCTGCCGGGTCCACGGAGACCTCGGCCCCGTCATCGACGCTCACATAGACCGATGAGACGCCGCTCGTCGCGTCGGAGCATGCGAACTCGACAGTGACATCGCCCGAGGAGAGTGAGTCGCCCACAGTCGGGGACGACAAGACGACCGTCGGGCCCGTCGCGTCTATCCAGAGGTCCTCCGCGCCCTCGACACCGTCGTTGCCGGCCCCGTCGGTGCAGTAGAACGAGATGTCGTACATCCCGTCGTCGACGAACGCCAGCGCGCCGGCGTATGCGGTCCACGCATCCGGATCGAGGCTGTACATCACAGCGGCCACCCCGCTGGTCTCGTCCACGGGGGCGGTCAGAGTCACCGTCACCCCCGATGTGTACCAGTCGGAGCCCGCGGCCTTGGTCCCCGCCACCTGGCAATCTACCTCGCCCGGGACGATCGTGTCTATCTTGATTGCAGCTTCCTGCACGTCCTCGCTGTTCCCTGAATCGTCCACGGAGAAGTACTCGAGCGTGTGCTCGCCGTCGTCCGAGACCTCGAACGGGCCGGCGTACGTCAGCCAGGCACCGCCGTCGAGCGAGTAGTTGGTCCAGTAGATGAACCCGCCAGTGTCCGATGCGGAGAGGCCTACGGTCACAGGTGTGACGTACCAGTCGTCCGTCCCGGTCGTCCCCTCGACGGTGCAGTCCGTTTCCGGGGGCGTCGTGTCCAGCTCGTCAGGCACGGCCACCAGGTCGAACAGCACGGGGTTCGCGCCCCAGTAGTTGTCGAGCGACCTTCCAGGCAGTCTCCAGTCGCCCCAGCCGCTGAACGTGTCGGTTCTCCAGGCATAGGTCTGGTCCGGATACGCGAGTATGATGTAGGGAGCGTCCTGGTAGTGGATCAGCTGGCACGCGTCGACATACCCTTTCCTCTCAGCCTGGTCCAACGCGCCCACCGCCGCCGTGTAGTTCTCGTCGTAACCCGCGTCGCTGTAACGGTTGTCATTCCACGCGTTGATGGCATAGCTCGACTCGCAGAAGAGCATGAAGTTGGGATCCGGGTCGGAGCTCCAGTACCAGATGGCCGTGTCATAAGTGTAAGAGTACACCTCCGTGGCGAGCTGCGGCTCGGAGACCACGCGGTAGTTCACATCGATGCCGACCTGGGCCCAGACGGATTGAAGGTACTGGGCGGTGTCCACCTCCTCCGGGTACTCCGCCCTGACGAGCATGTCGAACGTGAGGGAGGTGTTCTCGGCGACCAGCCCCTCCTGCACCGCCCAGCTATCGGCCGTCGCGACGCGGACATCGGGGGAGTCGATCGTGTACGTGTACCCTGAGACCTCGAGCATGTTGCTCGCGTTGTCGAGGTTGTATCTGTAAAGCTCGTTGAACGAAGGCTCGTAGTGCCAGTACTCGTTCACCGGAGAGATCAGGGTGGACCCCTGGGTGCCCTGGCCCAAGTAGAACTCCTCGACGACGTTGGTCTTGTTCGTCGCAAGGGCCATCGCGACCCTGACCGCCGGGTCGAGCCTGCTCGGGTTCGGCCCCGCATCGTTCATGTTGATCGCGACCTCCGTGAAGTACTGGTTCGACTTCGGGCCGTCGTAGCAGCTGATGTTGGCGACCGATCCGTTGGCCACGCCATCTCGCAGGACCTGGTAGCTGCCGACGGGCATCTGCGCGACGTCGACGTACCCGGACTGAAGGCCGTACCTGATCGCGGTCGGATCGTCGTAGAACCTCATGACCAGTCCGTCGAACTGGATCTCCTTGCCGTAGTCCGCGAACCCGTGGTAGTACGGGTTCCTCACGAGCGTAATCTGAATGCCCTTGACGAACTCGTCATACACGGCGGATGTGGGCATGAACGGGCCGGTGCCGACGATTGGCGGATTGCTTCCGTAGATGGTGCCGTTCCATTCGAACCCGATCTCAAATGGATTCATCGTCTCGAGGATGTGCTTCGGGAGGATCGGGATGAGCAGGGAGTCGCCGAACGCGCAGGACATAGGCTCGCCCGTGCTCCTGTCGAAGAAGTGGATCCGGACAGTGTCGGAGTCCACGACCTCCGAGTAGTTGATGAAGTAGGCGTATGGCTGACATGTCCAGAGGGTATCGTAGTACACCGCGTTGACGTTCATCGTGTATGCGACATCCTCCGCCGTGAACGGCTCGCCGTCCGTCCAGTTCGCGTTCGTCGTCAGGTTGTACTCCCAGACGGACCCGTACGGTTCCCCCGAAACCGCCATATCGGGATCGCTCTCAGGGACGATGCGCCACTCCTTGGCCAGGTTCGGCGTCGGCTGCAGGTCCTCGTCGATGGACTGGAGGGAGTCATACAGCAGTCCGTACAGGAAGTACGACGAGTCGGTCAGCCCGATGAACGGGTTGAGGCTGTCCACCTCCTGCATGTAGTAGCCGATGTCCAGTACCGCGTCGCCATCAGCGGATGAGACCTCCGTCGGTACGAACAGCACGATCGAAGCGAACACCGTCACGACAAGGACAGAACCCACTATTCCAGCCGATATCCTACCCATGAACGCACCCCTCCGGGAACCCCGTGGACGCGAACGTGGCAGACGCTATATCAAGATGCTGTGTCTGAGCCATCTGCGGGATCAACGAGGCTTCGAGGCCGTGACCCTGTAGCTCGCGACGGTATCCGACAGGTCGCCGTGGTCCTTCCCCTGACCCTCGGACGACACATAATCACGGAGTTGCTCGTGCGTGTACACCGCCCGGTCCTCGACCTTGATGCCGACGAAGCCAGCGCGCTTCATCGCGCCCAGGTACTCGCGCTCCAGCAACGCGCCGGAGACGCAGCTGGACCACGCCGAAAGGTCGTTCCTGAGCGCCTTCGGGAGCTCCTTAAGGAGCACGATGTCGGAGACCGCCAGCTTCCCGCCCGGCTTCAGGACCCTGAACGCCTCCCTGAAGACCTGGTCCTTGTCCGGGGAGAGGTTGATCACGCAGTTGCTGATGACAACATCGGCCGTGCTCGACTCGACCGGGATGTGCTCTATCTCCCCGAGCCGGAACTCCGCGTTCTTGTATCCGTTCTCGGAAGCTGTCCCGCGGGCCCGGTAGATCATCTCCGGCGTCATGTCGATCCCGATGGCTTTGCCCTTCGGACCGATCTTCTTCGCGGCCAGGAACACATCGATGCCCCCTCCGCTGCCGAGGTCCACGACCGTCATGCCCTTCTTCAGGCTGGCGATCGCGGTCGGGTTCCCGCAGCCGGCGCTGACGGCCATCGCATCCGCGGGGAGTGACAGCAGCTCGGCCTGAGGATAGATGTCGCTGCATCCGCACATGGTGTTCTCGCCGGATCCGCAGCAGCTCGTGCCCTTCGTGGCCAGCTCCGTGTAGTGCTTCCGGACCGCCTTCCTGACCTCGGCCTCCTCCGCCCCCGCCCGTGGCACCTTCCTTCGCCGCATCTCAGACATTTCCGTCCCTCCGATCAGACGCAGTCGTCGATCTCACCCATGGTAGGCTCATCCCTGCTCTTTTCTGTTTGCGTCCCGGTACTCGTGCACGCAGTAGCTCCGCGGGCATTGCGCATCCTCCGCCGTCATAACCGCCGCTTTGTGCATCGTCTTCGCAAGAATCTCTTCAGACATTTCCTTACCTCCTCGTGGGGCATATCCCCTGTATTGGACATACAATACCGAATAGATAATACTATTGGGCGCACAATATTGGTCGAACAATAGGTTAAGTAAGAGGGAAAGCCATGCCACGTCACCATGGCGAGAAGGACCCAGGCCGAGAGCACAGGGGCCGAATGCTGCAGGGCGCCCGAGTGCTGCGACATGCGCGGCCTGCTCAGCTTCCTGATACTCTACCTGCTCTCGAAACGCGAGATGTACGGGATGGAGATAGCCGGCGAGATAACCAAGAGGAAGGCGGAGAAGCCGAACCCTGGCACCATCTACCCGACGCTCAAGTCACTCGAGGACAGGGGCCTGATCCAGACCTACCAGATGGAGGGCATGAAGATGTACAGGCTCACCCCCAAGGGCAGGACTGGGCTCGCGGAGGCGAAGAGGTTCTTCATCCAGGCATACGGAGATATAGTCCGAGAAGCCGATTAGGGGCCGGGGAACGGACGACAGGGAGCGGCCCTGGTGGTGGATGGCGTTGTGGTCGGAGACAGACGGCAAGGCGCTTGAGAAGAGGTTCGCAGGCCTGACGGACGAAGTGTCGCTCGTCCTTTTCGTGGACGGCACCGCCGGGATCTCGAAGGAGCTCGAGACCGCCGCGAGGGCGATCGCTGGCACGTGCCCGAAGCTCAAGGTCGAGGTCGTCGAGGCCGAGAGCGGCAAGAGCCAGCGCATGAAGGACCTGAAGGTCGCAGACTTGCCGTGCCTGGTGCTCGCCAAACATGATTTCTCAAGGATCAGATACTACGGCGTCCCGCTCGGCTACGAGCTCCCGCCGCTCGTCGACGCCATCGTGGAACTGTCCAACTCCAGGGCGCAACTTTCCCCGAAGGCATTGGAGAGCCTGTCGACGGTGCGCCGGAGGGCGAACATCAAGGTGTTCGTCCTCCCGACATGCCCGTTCTGCCCGACGGTCGCGAGGCACGCGTACAGGGCGGCGATAGGCTCGCAGAACGTCACCACCGAGGTCATCGATTCATCCCTGTTCGTCGCGCAGGCCGCCAGGCACTCCGTCATGGGGGTGCCGAAGATGATCCTCAACGACAGCATGGACATCACGGGCGCGATGGAGGAGACGCAGTTCTTCGAGAAGCTCAGGGACGCGGACCACTCGCTCATCGACAGCATGTTCGGATGACGCGGCCCTCGACTCCGCGCATCCGGAAGACCGTCAATGTCACGTCCGTCGAGAACACGACGGACCGGACACTGTCCCTCATGGACCTGCAGGGTCTGGAGCAGACGCCTGGCGCGACGGCAATCCTGGGAAAGAGACTTAAACGGCCATGACGATGACAACTGCAGGGGCGGGAGCGACATGGCAGAAGAGAAACGCGGTGGTCTCGAGAGGCTGTCCATTGGCTACATCATCATAGCGTTCGCAGTGGCGATCCTTGTGGGCTGGACGGCCGGCGACTGGTGGCTCGTCATACCCGTGATGCTCCTCCTGGCGGGAGGATTCTACGTCGTCCTCGGTTTCGCCATCATGCCGAGCGAGGCGATGCTCAGGGAGACGAGGCGAAACTCGTCGTACTACGCGTTCTGGGGCGGCACCCTCGGCATCATAGGTTCGATCTGGCTGCTCAACAGGCAGTACCCGGGGAACGGGGTGCTCCTGGTCGTCCTGTTCATCGTGTGGGTCGGCGCGGTCGTCATGGTGCTGTCCTTTGGCAGATCCAAGCCAGTAGCCTGACCCGCGCACCGCGCGTCCCGCATCTTGGAAGGGCGCCAGTATGCACACGCGCACGCGCGGGAGAGAGATTTTTATAGCCGACATTGCCTGAAGCGGAACGTGTCTGTCCCGAGAGGGGCGCTCGCTGTCCCGAAGCTGGCCACGAACGACCGCCTCCTTTCCGAGGAGGTACCCGGGGCAGAGCATGGGTCGATGAGCGACGATGAGATTCGTGAGAACGTGCCGGAGAGGCGGACTGGCTGGAGCAGGAACGCCCCGACGCGCATTCTCAGACAGGCTGACTGACAGGGTGGTGCCAAGAGATGAACCAGTTCAAGATTAGGGAGCCCTCGGACGTCGAAGAGGTCCTGGAGGCCGTGAACGCCGAGATCGGGAAGGTCGTCATAGGGTACGGCGAGCAGGTGGAGGACTTCATGATGTGCCTCATCACCCAGGGACACATACTGATGGAGGGAGTGCCGGGCGTGGCCAAGACCACTTTGTCGAAGGCCTTCACGACCGTGTGCGGCCTGTCGTACAGGAGGATACAGTTCACCCAGGACCTGCTGCCAGCGGACATCACAGGACACTTCTTCTACAACCAGAAGCGGGGCGAGTTCGAGGTCCGGAAGGGGCCGCTCTTCGCGGGCTTCGTGCTCGCAGATGAGATCAACCGGGCGCCCCCGAAGACCCAGTCCGCCCTCCTCGAAGCGATGCAGGAGCGACAGGTCACCATCGAGGGAACGACCTACGAGCTGCCCAACCCGTTCATGGTCATCGCGACCCTGAACCCGATCGAGACCGAGGGAGTGTACCCACTGCCTGAGGCGC
The DNA here is from genome assembly GCA_964568665.1 of uncultured Thermoplasmata archaeon. Classification (GTDB taxonomy): domain Archaea; phylum Thermoplasmatota; class Thermoplasmata; order UBA10834; family UBA10834; genus CAWBDD01. The sequence continues at coordinate 16,758 of CAZMPY010000001.1, forward strand.
AGGTGGACAGGTTCATGATCAAGAGCAGGATGGATTACCTGGACGCCGAGTCCGAGCTCAACCTCCTCAAGATCAAGTCCGGCGTGGGCGAGCCGCTCAGGCCCGTGCTTTCGGAGGAGGACCTGGCAGAGCTCAGACATGCGATCACGATGGTACACATGCACGAGAGCGTCATGGGGTACGTCAGAGACATCATGAGGGCGTCCAGGGACCTGGAGCAGCTGGACCTGGGCCTCAGCCCGAGAGGAGGCATCCATCTCATGTACGTCTCGAAGGCGCACGCGCTGCTGTCGAGCAAGGGATATGTCATCCCGGACGACGTGAAGGCCGTTGCCCACAAGGTCCTGGACCACAGGCTCATCCTGTCACCGGAGGCGGAGCTCGAGGGACAGACCCGGGCGGGGATAACCGAGGGGCTGCTCGCGTCGGTCCCGGTGCCCAAGGGCGATTTCGGGGAAAAGGACTGAACAGGGCGCAAGAGTGAGGGCTTTGCAGACATCACCGCTCGGAACCGGATTCCAGATAGTATGCGTAGCGTTCGCGCTGGCAGGATTCCTGTTCATGAGCCTCACCTGGATGGTCCTCTGCGCAGCACTGGTCACGGTCTTCGTCTACGCCCGTTCGAGGTTCGTCTGGGAGCTCTCCAGGTCGAACATCAGGATAACGCACAAAGTGCTCGACGAGATGGCTTTCGCCGACGAGCCCGTGAGCGTCAGCGTCGAGATCGTGAACGGAGACCCGGCGACGCTCCACGCGGTGCTCGAGGCGGTGCTCCCCGAGAGTGCCACGCTCGGCTCGGGCAGGAACAAGGTGACCGCGACGGTCCCCGCGAGGTCCGTGGCATCCTTCACCTACTCGTTCGTCCCCCGGAAGAGGGGCGTGCACGCGGTCGGAGCAGTCAGCATCCAGAGGACCGACGCCCTGGGCATCTTCACACACGCGGAGGTCGTCGGGGAGAACAAGCCCCTCAGCGTCCACACCAGGAGGGACAGTTTCGACACCGCGAAGAAGACCGCAGGCAGGGAGCACTTCGAATACGCAGGCATGTCGAGGACACCGGCGGTCGTGCTCAGGGAGTTCGAGTTCGACGGGCTCAGGGAGCACGTCCCCGGGGACAGGTCCAGGGACATCCATTGGAAGAGTCTCTCCAAGACGGGCAAGCTCATGACCAAGACCTACAAGAAAGAGGGCACGCTCAAGACGATGATCTTCGTCGACTGCAGCAGGAGCATGCGCCTCAACGACGGCGGCATGGCCAAGATCGACCACGCCGTCGACCTCACACTCCAACTCTCGAACGTCCTGCTCAGCAGCTATCACCCGGCCGGGGTCGCGCTGTACGACGAGCTCACCGTCTCCGGAGAGGTCGAGCCGTCCCTCGGGAGGCACCAGTTCGAGAAGATCATCAGATCGCTGAGGAAGATGCCCGACGCGGTTGCGACGGGGCATCCGACGACCTCCGCCGAGACATCCGTGGCGCCCGCGCCGTCGGTATCGGCCAAGGCGAACAGCTCCGATGAGGGGGACGCGTTCCTGAAGGCGGTGAAGGCGATGAAGGGCTCCAAGAAGAAGGGGACGATGGGCCTCGAAGACGCGGTCCAGCACGTCATCACCCACAGCCGTGGGCAGGAACTGCTGTTCATAGTCGTCTCCGACCTGTGGTCATCCAGGAACGCCGTCCTGGCTAGCGCCAAGATCTGCAAGCGCACCGGGAACAGGCTGCTCGTCATACAGACATACACGGATTGGTATGCCTCACCCCAGTCCGCCATGGACGCTTCCGAGGGTGAGAAGCTGTACGGCAGCATAGGCGAAGGGATCAAGGCCGAGGCGATGCTCCGGGGCTCCGGCGCATCGTTCATCAGGATCGGCCCGGCCGACACCACGGCCAGGATCGTCCGCACCATCAGGAGGGGGGTCATGTGACCGAATCCAACTCCGCCGTCAAGTTGGTCGCGGCAGCAGCGGCCGGTTCGACGATATTGGTCTTCGCCCAGGTCACCTTGGCGGTGCTCATACCGGCCGTCGTGGGTATCGCCCTCATCCTGCTCGGCATAGGGATAGCCTACAGGACACCTGCATTCATAGGGCTCTTGGCCGTCCTCACGACAATGGCATTCTCGATCGAGGTGCCCACCCTCACGGACACGGAGGGCGTGCTCCGAGCAGCCATATCCGTCTTCGCACCCACTGTGACCATCACCTGGGCCGCCATGTCGTCCGAGCCAGGGGACGAACGTGCCATCGGTCCCGGGACCAGGCCGACGGCCGTGCTGCTAGGGACCGCAACTATCCTCCTGATGACGGTGCCGCTGTTCGTGTTCCTGGTCGGCGTCTTCATCCCGACTGTGTCGATACGCGTCTCGACCATGGCCGAGATCTCCGTCCTGCTCGTCTCCGTCACCGCGTCGGCGATGCTACTGACGCGCTCCACACCGAGGCGGATGACGGCAGCGGTGAACGAGGAACGGGCCCCCGAAGAAGCACCGTGAAAGCGACCCGCCATCGTCTCCGGCCGGCATGCTGGCACATGGGGACTTGGGCGAGCCATTAAATACGCTGCAAAATGGTTGCCGGCGACGTTGAAGCTGAAGGGTGAGTGGCTCCTGCTCCTGGGCGCTATGCTCGTGGCGGGGGCGCTCTACAACCATTACATGGGGCATTCCGTCCTGCTCATCGAGATAGTCATGGTGGCCGTGGGTTCGGTCCTGGCAATCTACTCGACGAGATACCTCACCCTACCCCCCGGCGAAGAGGGGCACGGACTCCTGTTCGACATCCTGGTCCGGTACATGTCGAAGGAGCACGCGCGTCTCGTCATCCCGATGGCAGGGTTCATGCTCCTGCTCCTGTGGTCCGCCGGTAAGATCGTGGTCTTCGGGACGACGGACATGCGCATGGAGGACTTCATCGTCACACTGCTCGGCCTCTCGCTGGTGGTCTACTACTCCGGGCCGAGTGCGTTCACCGAGGTCAAGGACTTCGTCGTCCTGTACCTCATGTTCCTCGCGTTCGTCTTCGTCGTGATATGGAGGACTTACTTCTTCGTCACCGGGACCTCCGCCTACGAGATCACATCGTACTCGGAGTTCTACATGGTCACGAAGCCCGTCGCAGGGCTCCTGAGCCTGCTCGGGTTCCACGTGAACGCCATCCTGGAACTGGACGGGATCGGGCTCTCGAACATAATCGAGTACATCCACGACGGCGGCCTACACAGGCTCGGGATCGGAGTGGGCTGCAGCGGCCTCTACTCGGCAGGGCTGTTCTTCTCCGCGTTCTTGGCATTCGTGTTGTCGCGTTACAGGAGGTTCGACAGGTACATCGGCCTCGGCCTGGCGATCGGGTTCGCCGTCACGTGGGCGTCGAACATAATCAGGATGGCCATCACGATAATGGCCGGCATCGCCTACGGGCACCAGGCCCTCATCGTCGTCCACTCTTACATAGGGATACTCATATTCGTGGCCTGCATCACGGTCTTCTGGCTGCTCGTCGTGAGATGGCTGGACAAGGTGGAGAAGAGAGATATCCGGCCGCGGGCCGCCACTCCATCGTAGCCCCCGCCGACGGCTGATCAGATTATGGAATCGTCGTCCGACAGGTCCCCGTCCATCAGCCTCTTCAGCCTCAGGGCGTAGACGATCTTCGCCTCGTCGGGCGTGAAATCCCCCGCGCCGCGGACGACCGCGGCGGACCAGGGTCCGTGGTGGCCGGACATCTTCGCGATCGTGTCGGCCAGCTCGCTCTGTATCAGCTCGCCGTAGTCTGTCTCCGGCACGGCCGGCGCCTCCACGACCTCCGCGGGGGCGGCGATCTTCGGGATGGCCCTCGCGACGGCCGCACGCGCCTCGGACGCAAGGACGGCCCTCGGGGTCGTCCGGCGGGTCTCGGCCGAGGCCACTGCCTGGCTGCGCTGTGCAGAGCGTTGGGTCGTCGCGCTGTTGACGGACACGGCCGGCCGCATCGTGTGTTGGCCGTTCCCTGGAACCTGCTTGTCGCCGCCCCTCGCACTCGGGATCGACACGGGACGCGGAGCGGGGTTCTGCCGGCGCCTCGTGACCACGAAGAGCACGAACAGGACGAGCGCCGCGGCGGACCCGACGGCCAAGAACCACGGCGAGGACGACAGCCAGGAGGCGCTTCCTCCGCCGTCGTCGTCCGCGCTCGGCGCGGCGACCGCCGAAGTCGGCACGAGGTCGCTCACCGCGGTGTTGCCAGCGAGGTCCTCGACCGACAGATAGAGAGTCATACCGTCCCAGACGACGGAGGCGGGGATGACCGCGACGAACCCGTCGGCGGTGACATCCATCGTGATCGGGACGAACCCTTCGTCCTCCAGCTCGTAGTAGACCGTCGCCTGCGAGACGCCGAAGTCGTCCGTCGCGCTGGCCGTGACGGTCAGCGACTCCCCGGACACGAACTCGAACGATTCCGCCACGACGATCCCGGGAGGGGTGCCATCGACGTAGATTGCGACCGTCTCCGTACCGACGCGGCCTGCGAGGTCCGTGGCGACGAGGCTGAGGTTGTGCCAGCCCAGCGACAGCGTCCCGGTGCCAAAGACCATGCCCGAGTACGCGAACATGGGGGTGCCGCCATCGACCGAGAGGAACACATCGTCCAGGTTGCTGTCGGTGGCAGTCAACCCGATGGTCTCGCCCGGAAGGACCGACTCCCCGGACGACACGCCCTCGAACCCGACAGTGGGCGAGTAGATGTCCATCACGAACACGAACGACTCCTGGACCGAGTTCCCCGCGAGGTCGCGCGCGCCTATCGTGATGCTGAACGGCCCGTCCTGGTCGGCGAACGACAACGACAGGGTCACCAGGTAGGACTCGGTGTCCTGCCCTATGCCGAAGACGCTCCAGTTGAGCGAATCCAGGTTCAGGTCGTACGCCTGGAACGACACGAGGCTCTCGGGGGTGACGTACGCGCCCGGCAGAGGGGCGAGCAGCGTGATGACCGGGCTCGTGTCATCTACCGTGACCGTGAATGTGAACTCGAACCAGGCGTCCGCGGAGTCGGTGACGTTCACCTCGATGAGGTGCTCGCCCTCGCCCCAGCCGACGGTGGATATCTCATAGGGGGCGTCCAGGACCGTGACCGCCCCGGCCTCGGACCAGGTGCATACCACTTCGCCGACGCCTGTGACGGAGAGGACGAGCGGGGTGCCGGACCTCACGAACGCGCCATCGGACGGGCTCACGAGGTATCCCGCGACCGAGCCTTCCGCGATCTCGAATGTCGTGACCGCTTCGCTGACGTGGCCTACCGCGTCCGTCGCCAGGACCTCGACACAGTGCCCGCCCACGGGCCAGCCAGTCATGTCAACGGTGAAAGGATAGGTGATCGCCACGGACGCGCCCCCGTCGAGCGCGTACGAGACCTCCGCCAGGTGCCTGTCCGATGCGCTGATCAACATCTCGGACCCGAACGGGACCACCGAGCCGACGGCCGGCTGGATGATCGCAAGCACTGGGAAGTCGGCATCGACATCGAAGGAGTAGGACGCTGTGACCGTGAACCCGTCATCGTCCTCCACGCGCACGCCGATGGAGTGGAAGCCGTCGGACCATCCGACCGTCGAGATGTCCCACGGCGATGCGAGGCCGACGTACTGCCCGCCGTCGAGCGAGTACTGCACCTCGACCGAGCCGTCGTCCGCGACTGCGAGGTCGATCGTCTCACCAGGTAGGATCACGGACCCGTTCACGGGGGACGCGAGGGACAGCTCGGGCGCGACGGCCACGCTCTGCACGGATGTGAGGGTGAACGTCCTCGTGACGGGCTCGTAGACGCCCAGGTCGAACATGACGGTGACCTCGACCGTCTGGCCGAGGCCAGTGAAGAGGGATGTGGGGTTCAGGCGCCACTCGAAGAGTATGTTGCCGTCGTGCGTGTGCGTCGTCCCGGACACATACTCGTCGAGGACCAGCGCGACCTTCTCACCATCCACCCACAGCTCGAGTGGCACGGCTGCGGTGGTGCTGAGGGGGTTGCCGGACGCGCCCTTGAGGATGCCCTCGAGGACGACGGGCACCGAGGCGTCCCTGTACTCGACCGCGTCGTCCTGGGGCGCCAGCTCGAAGTCGACCGGGACCTCGGCCATGGCCGCGGTGGTAATCGTGGCGGAGAGGAAGTTCGAGGAGGCGTCCGTGACCGTGAGCAGCAGGTCGATGGTGGCGGTGGAGGCAGTCGTCGGTATCGACGCGGAGAAGGAGTCCCCGGACTGGGACACCGTGAGGGCCTTCCACGTATCCGATGCGCCCGCACGCCAGCTGAGCGTGACGGAGGCCGACGACAGGGAGTCAACGGCTTCTATCGTGATTGGCACCTGCGCCCCCGGGACGAACCGCTGGGACATATCCATGCCCGTGACCTTCGGAGGGTCGAGGTCCGCCGACGGGGTCGCGAACCCGAGCTCCAGATGCACGCTGCTCGAGATCTGGGAGGTGGGGGTGTAGTCCATCTTCGCGACGTATGTGCCCGTCCCGAACAGGTCGACGACGCGCACGGCGTCCGGCCTGGCCAGGTACTCCGAGAGCTGGTAGATCCCGACCAGCCCGCCGCTCTTGTACAGGTACATGGTCGGGACGTACTGCCCGCCGACCCTCGCGTCGGACTGGTCCCTGAGCAACGGGTGGTAGAGGACCAGGGACGTCGCGTTGTTCTCGGTGTACAGCGACGGGTAGAACGGCCCCGCCCCGAGGCTCCCGACATCGTAGGTCGGTTCGAGGGCCGTCAGGTAGTTCCTGTTGGGGATCAGTATGTCCGATGAGGACGCGGACTCGACCAACTGGTCGTAGTCCGCGACGTAGAACTCGCGCTCGGAGTAGCCCCCGAACACGCTCCTAGGAAAGTAGAGCTCGGTGAAGGTCCCGGAGACCACGGTCGTCCTGGTCATGCCGGAGAAGAACGGGTTCAGGGATGTGTCGGTGTCCCTCCGGACGAAGAAGGTGGCGTCGCCGCCCATCGCCCTGTGCGTGCCCCAGTTGCACCACGGGTCCGATATCGTCCCGGGGATGTCGTACTTGGTCTCGAAGACCGCACACGAGGACGCGTCCCAGGTGAGCAGCGACGGCACGGACGAGTCTATGCCGTCGAACTCCCAAGCCAGCAGGTACTGGAGGTCCGCGCTCGCCTCGACCATGAAGGCCGTCGAAGTGCCTGTGATGTACTCGTACCAGTGCTCCCAGTTGAGCTGCATGAACTCCCACATCGCCGGCGTGTAGGAGAAGCCGGTGTAGGAGATGCCGATCTGCGCGTCCGTGTCGCTCACGTAGACCTGGCGCGAAGTGGGGAGTGAGAAGACCTCGGAGCCGGCGACGGTGTAATCCGAGCCGGTGAGGTCGAACGATATGTTCCTCACGCCCTCGTGCCTGCAGTAGACCCTGTACTCCTTGACGTAGACTGGCTGACCGTCTTCCGTCTCCATGTCCATGGTCAGCGCGTGGGCGTCCGCCATGAGGAGGTCGACCCTGACGGCCTCCATCCTGCCGACGGAGACCGTGCCCGATAGGACGTAGGCGTCGTCGAAGGTGTAGATGAGCTGGTGCCCTATGGCGTGCACCGAGTAGTAGCCTGAGGGGATGAAGAAGGTCGCGGGCGGGACCGGGGTCATGTAACCCCTGAGGCCGGCGACGAAGTTGGCGTCAGGCAGGTCGTAGACCCAGACACCGCCGAACGGGTCGAAGACCTCCTCGCCGGACACGTCGAACACATGCACCTCGAGGATGCTCATGACGGCATAGCCGAACGGGATGCTGATGTCGCCGGTCCCGGAGGAGAGGACGATGTGCCCCGCGTAGTAGCCCTCCTCCGAATCCGTCGGGACCTGCGCGACCGTCAGAGTTACGGTGCCGGCCCCGCCGTGGGCGATGTACGCGGATGTCGGCGAGCACGAAGATGCGTTCTCCCACGCCGTCCCCGGCAGCGAGCCGTTCGGAAGGAGCGAGAAGGAGTCTGAACTGGATACGGTGAACGTCGAGGCCGTCCCGGTGTTCGTCACATCCACGGTGACGGACGCGGCGCCGGCGAGACCGTACGACACGAGAGGCGACGATGCGAACATGGTCGCGTCGATCGAGGTGGGGAGCCAGACCTGGCCCGAACCTGCGGACCACAGGGACTCCGTAATCGCCTTAGCCTCGGAGACGATCGCAGACTTGAGCATCTCGGGGGTCCAGTCGGGGTGCATCTGGAGCAGGAGGGCCGCCGCGCCGCTGACATGCGGCGTCGCCATCGACGTCCCGCTGAGCACCGCGTAGCCCGACGACGAGCTCATGGTCGCGTCGGAGTAAGGCACGGTCGAGAGTATGTCTACGCCGGGGGCGGATATCTCGGGCTTCACCGCCATCTCCTCGGTCGGCCCCCTCGAGCTGAAGGACGCGAGCGCGCCGGTGCCGTCCACGGCGCCGACGGTTATTGCGCTCTCGGCGAGGCCGGGCGTGCTGACGGTCCCGAGGGACGGTCCGGAGTTCCCGGCCGCCACGACCACCACGACACCTGCCGCGGTCGCACGCTCGACGGCCTGGCAGGCGGGGTCATCGACCTCGCCCTCGCCGCCGAGGCTCATGCTGATGATGTCCGCGTGATCCGAAGTGGAGCCGTCGCCATCGGGGTCCATCGCGGCGTCCATCGCCTCGATGATATCGCTCATGCTGCCGGAGCCGTCGGCCCCGAGGGCCTTGTACGCCAGCAGGCTGGCGCCAGGGGCGACCCCGACGATGTCCCCGTCGGCGGCTATCGTTCCGGCGACATGGGTCCCGTGGCCGTTGTCGTCCATCGGGTCGTCGTCGTCGTTGACGAAGTCGTAACCGCCCAGGACCTTGTACCCGGGCCCGATGCCACCGCCCAGGTCGGGGTGCGTGTAGTCGATGCCCGTGTCGATCACGGCCACGACTATGCCGATGCCGGTGACCGGGAGCCCGTGGGAGTCGGTCATGGTCCATATCTGGTCCGCACCGATCTGGCTCACGCCGTCGGTGGCGGTCGCGTTGAGAGTGAGGTCTGGATAGACAGTGAGCCCCGGCTCGGATGAGACGATGGCCTCGATCGTATCGACATCGAGGGCCGCGGAGAACCCGTCCAGGCTGTGACCGAACGACCTCACCGAGGAGGCCATGGCGAAAGAGCCGGTCCTGGAGGCATGGTCCCCGGCCGTCAGCAGGCCGATGGCGCGGTCCAGCGCCGATGCGTCGTACGAGTCGTCGGAAAGGAAGACTATCACGCCGACCGTCCCGGAGCCGTCGACCATGGACTCCCAGTCCCAGGCCGTGCCGGAGAGACGCGTCCGGATGGTGGCTTCGGAGCCCGATGCGGGGACGGCGTCGTTCGACTCGGACGCTGACGCGGATGACGCGAGGAGGGCGAAGGATGACAGGACGAAGAGCATGACGACGGCTGTCGATAGCAGGCGCTCGAGGCGGAATGCTCCCTCGGCGGTCGATGCGTAGGGCAAGGGCCTCTCGAGCGTGCGGTTCGAAGACGTCGTGGGCGCTCTATACGTAGAGGTCATCTCAGATACCTTATCGTGGCCGGCGGTTTATAGAGGGACGTCACCCCGTTATCATTATGTGTAATGACATACTGGCGCGTGCGGAGTACACCTCCTCTTGCCGTCAGGAGAACAATCGAGGGGGATATCACTGTTTTGGGCGCACTGGCGCCCGCTTGACGAATGAGAGTATCAGGGCTGCTGGAGGATGGACCCTACTTCCGTCTCCAGACAAGGGCTACGACAGCCACGAGGCCGATTGCGCCACCGGCGGCGATGAGACCGAGGCTGCTCCCGAACTCCGGTATTGCGAACGTGAAGGTGACATTGACGAACTGAATCGGTGCGGCGGTCGCGGTCGTCTCGTTGTCATCCTGGTTGCCATCGTATGTCGCGACGGTCCTAATCGTGTTGCCTACATCCCATTCGGCCCCTGCGAAGCTAACGGAGTAGAACCCGTCCGAGTCGGTCACATCGGTCCATGTCGCCCTGGTCGTCACGCCCTGGATGGTGCTAATGCTGACATCGGCACCATCGACTGGCGTTCCTTCGACGTCCCATACCCAGCCTCTGACAATCAACGGGAACGCGGCCGCCTCGCTCCTGGGGACCATGTACAGCGAGAGCAGGGCGATCACCGCCAGTGACACGAACAACGGTAGAAGTCTCCTCGTCCTCGACAACACACAACACCTGCCAGTCACGCTCAATCCTCCTGTGCACGATCCCTTCACAGAAGGGACGCGGAAGTATCGAATCCTGCCCCCGGAATAAAGACTTTGTGCCTCTAAGCCCGCGCAGGCCCTGACAGCTCGCGTCACACACGGAAAGACGGACGCCCGTCAGCGACCCCTGGATTTGTGCGCGACAGCCGCGATGAGCACGAAAGCCGAGCAGACGACCACGAGCCCGAGGCCGGAGAACTCGGGTATCAGGGTGGTCAGTGTCACGTTGACATGTAGGATGGGCACCGCGGCAGCTATGTCCGTGGAGTTCGTCACGGTATCTCCAGAGTAGTCCGCGGTGACGCTTATCGTGTAGCCGACGTCCCATTCAGACGCTGCGAAAGTCACCGAATAGAACCCCGTCGAATTGCTCGTATCCGCAATGGTCTGGACTAGGGTAGTGCCGTCCCAACTCTCGACGGTCACATCCGCACCCTCGATCTGGGTGAACGCAGGGTCGTAGATCGTCCCTCTCACATTGAGCACGAATAGCCCCTTGGGGTCCGTGGCCGCCCCCGTGCCGCGCGCCACTAGGCCGACCACCAGCGCTAGCGAGACCAGCGTTCCGAATGCAATCATCAGGTTCCTGTTCCGACTGGACATGTGTCACCGTCCCCTTGGGCTCACGCACGGGTCGTGGGGTTTCTCTCGGGCGGCTCAAACCGCCGCCCAGGTCAAAAGGTTTCCGCTCACTAGGTCAGCACGAGGGTGCTCGGACCGCCCACCCACAGGAAGTACGCGTTGCCCTGCGTGATGAGGAAGTCCTCCGACGGGCCGTCGCCCAGAACGTACGAGAAGTACCTTCCGGCGTCCCTGTCGTAGCAGGTCACGACGAGCCCGTACGAGCCGTCGACCATCGTCAGCAGATCGCTGGCCATGATCGGCTTCAGCTGGCTGTAGCCGATGAAGTTCCATCCAGGCAACAGCTCGTGCATCGGCAGCGCCTCGAAGGTTCCGACGAGCACGAACGAGACCTCGCAGAGGGCGTACACGTAGTAGCCCTCGCCCGCCACGATTGGGAAGTCCTCCGACGGGCCGTCGCCGGCCACGTACGAGGCGTATCGGCCCAATGCGGGATCGTACCTCGTGACCACGAGTCCGGCCTGCCCAATCGCCTCGAGCAGGCCCGTCGCCGTGAGGCCGTCCACTGTCATCGGAGTGGACCACAGGTTCCAGCCAGCCTGCAGCAGGCACGGCAGCGCCGGGTCATCCTCGGGTAGCAGGTTGCCGAAGTCGATCCTCATGACCACCTGCCCGTACGGGAACGGATAGACCATGATCATGTTGCTAATCGACCTGGTCGCGTAGAAGCCATACTGCATCGTTTCGTTGACCCAATACGTGCCTGGCAGCAGCCTGTCGAACTCGTAGTATCCGAGCGTGGCGCCGTCGGCCGTGTACTCCACGCGATCGACCAAGATGCCGGTCGTCGTCCTCCCCTGCAGTGTTATGACCCAGTTGGCTATGCCCCACTCGTTCTCATCGAAGTTGCCGTTGGGCCAGTACGGGAACACGTTCGCGTACGAATCGAGGAACTTGTAGCCGTAGACCGTCGCGTACCTGATGTTGCCCAGGTCCACGCGTATCTCGAAGTACACCATCGAACCCGCGACGCTTATGTGCACGGGCTGCGTGGTCGTCGGCTGCCAGTCGGGCCACACGACCTCATAGACATCGTACGTCCCTGGCTGCACCTCCGCGAACTCGTAGTACCCTGTGCCGTCCGTCGTGGTCTCCCTGTAGACGGGGACGCCCTGGTCCGTGACTCCCTCGAGGATGATGGTCCACCCGGCGAGCCCGGGCTCATCCAGGTCCTTCACGCCGTCCAGGTCCTTGTCGTAGAACTTGATGCCCCAGACAAGGCCGAAGACCGCGTTCCCGAAGTCCACCTTCGTGACCGAACCGCTCCCGACATCGAGCACCGCAGACGGGCTCGTCATCGGGACCCATCCCGCAGAGGCGTACTCGAAGCGCTCAGACACGACGTACGTCCCGGCAGGCAGGCCGTCGACGGAGAAGCTGCCGTCGGACCCGGTTATCCTGGTCACGTTGAGCCAGCCGCCTCCGACGAGCGTGCCGTTCAGCCAGATGGTCCATCCGGCCAGCCCGGCCTCACCCTCGTCCCACTGCCCGTTCAGGTTCCAGTCGTAGTACTTTTGTCCGAAGACGCGACCGAGCTCGAAGTTGCCGAAGCACATCGGGTTCAGGACGGTCCCGGATGCGACGACCGCATCCATGGTCCCGCTTGCGGGAGAGACATGCATCCATCCTGCCCTGTCCTCCTCCGTAACGACATACGTGCCGGCGGAAGTCAGGGTGACATACGCCATCCCGTCCTCGTCCGTCTCGACCACGAGCGGCACGGCGAAGCAAGGCCCGGTCACCGTGAACTCCCAGCCCTCGAGGGGCTGGTCGCCCGCGTTGAACACGCCGTTGCCGTCCATGTCCTCGTACTTGAAGATCTCCAGGTCCACGTCCTCGAAGTTGCCGAACGGTCCGACCTTGATGCTGTCGCCCGAGTAGACTGTATCTATCGCCCATGTGACGGTCGTCGGGGTCCAGCCTGCGAGCTTGGCCTCGGCCACATCCTCGAAGACGTAGTACCAGTCACCCTCGAGTCCGTCGAAGCAGAACCAGCCGTTCGCGTCCGTGTACTCGACGTAGGTCCCCGGGAGGAAGTCCCTGACCATGTATATCGGCCAGCCCTCGACCGCGGGTTCGCCCTTGTCCCAGACACCGTTGCTGTTCATGTCCTCGAACTTGTAGCCCCAGATGGAGCCCAGCTCGAAGTTCAGGAAGGTGTGCACCGTCACGAGCGCGCCGGACGTCAGCAGGAAGGTCTCGGAAGCGTCGTTGGTCGCGATCCAGCCGGTCCTAGCTTCCTCCTGCACCGTGTAAGTCCCGGGCCCGAGGCCGCAGAACTCGTAGTGGCCGTTCGAGTCGGTGGTCGTCATGTCCACCAGCTCGCCCGACTCGTACAGGTAGATCGTCCAACCAGGCAGGATCACGTCGCCCGTGCCCAGAAGCCCGTCGCCGTCCATGTCCTCGTACTTGTAGCCGTCGATGCAGCCGAGCTCGAAGTTCAGGAAGTCGACTTCCTCCTCCGTGTGCCCGATGATCTGCACCATCGCCTCGTCCGCCGATGTCGGGACCCAGCCGGCCTGACAGACCTCCCACACCAGGTACACGCCCGTCGGCAGCCCGGTGAACTCGTAGTAGCCGTCCGCCCCGGTCACCTTGAACCCGGTGAGATAGTACGGGTCGACGCACAGGAACCAGATGGTCCATCCAGCCAGTCCAGGCTCGCCGACGTCCTTCACGCCGTCGCCATCGATGTCGTTCCACTTGTAGCCGGATATCTTGCCCAGCTTGAAGTTCCCGAACTCGAAGGTCTGGTCGCGGTCTCCTCCCAGGACCAGGAAGTCCGTCGAGCCGCTGTCGTACGTGATGCACTTCCAGCCGCTCGTCAGGACCTCCTTGACCATGTAGAAGCCCGCGTGGGTCAGCACGAAGCTCGCGTAGCCGTCCGCGTCGGTATACACCGTCTCGACATACACCCACACGTCGCCGACCATCTCGTACAGCTCGAACGCCCAACCCCCGATCGGCACGTCGTCGCCGTCATAGATGCCGTTGGCCAGGATGTCGTCGAACTTGAACACGGTGATGGTCACGGTGTCGAAGTTCCCGAACATCAGCGTGCTGGGCTGACATCCCGAGTCCACCGTCGTGTCGAGGACGCCCGAGAGCGGGTCCACATGGACCCAGCCCGACCGGTCCTCCTCGGTGACGGTGTACGTCCCGGCCCTGTTGACCAGGAAGTAGGCGTAGCCGTACGCATCGGTGTATGCCACCGCGTTGGTCACTCCAGGCCCTGCGATGGTGAACGCCCAGCCCCCGATCGGGCTGTCTGCGCCTGGGTAGATGCCTCCGTCGTAGACGCCGTCGCTGTCCCTATCGTGGTACTTGAACACGACGATCCAGACGTCCATGAAGTTGCCGAACATGAGCGTCTCGGGGTCCGCGCCCGAAGGTGTCTCGACCGTCAGCGTGCCGTCCGAGGGGTTGATGTGCGTCCATCCACCGCGGTCCTCCTCGACCACAGTCCATAGGTCGTAGCTCTGGACCGTGAAGTAGATATGGCCGGTCTCGTCGGTCCAGCCACAGTCCTTCAGCAGGCCGGACGATGTGTACAGCTCGAAGTACCAGCCTCCAAGCGGGCTCTCCCCGACGTCGTATACGCCGTTCGAGTTCGAGTCCTCGTACTTGAACACGTCTATCAGGACGCGTCTGAAGTTCCCGAACTCGAACACATCGGGCGTGTCACCCGACTGCGCCCCGTACATGAGGAAGCCGCCTACGGGATTCACCGCGTACCAGCCGGGCAGCGGCAATTCGTATATCTCCCACTGCCCGCCGCTGGTCAGCGTGAATTTCGCGTAGCCGTACTCGTCGGTAAGTGCCGCGAGGCACTCGTAGGTGGCGAACGATGACGCGTAGAACTGCCAGTCCTCGAGAGGCCTGTCCACACCATCGGTGTAGACGCCGTCCGAGTTCACATCCTCGTACTTGAAGACCGTGATCTCCACGTCCTCGAAGTTGCCGAACAGGATGGTCTTGAGCTGCCATCCGGAGTAGGCCATGACCTCCACGACCACATCGGTCGTCGGGGTCCAGCCGTCCTGGACGAGCTCCTCCACGCGGTAGTCGCCGGCCCTGTCGACCGTGATCGAGGCGTAGCCGTCCGTACCGGTCGTTATGACCGTCCCGGAGCCGGACCACGGACCCGTCACGACGTACTGCCAGCCAGAGAGAGGCTTGTCCTCCTCGTCTAAGTACCCGTCGCCGTCCATGTCCTCGAACTTGTAGACGGTTATGGTCACGTCGTGGAAGTTGCCGAACACCTGTGTCGGGATCTCGATGCCGGACACGACGTTGATGACGCTCATGCCGATGGCCGGGTTTATCGCGGTCCATCCCTCGCGGTCCTCCTCGGTCAGGGTGTATATCCCGGACCTGTTCACGACGAGTACGAGCCTGCCGTCCTCACCGGTGTATCCGGAGTAGATGGTCCCGTCGTCCCGCTCGAGCTCGAAGTACCAGTTCGCCAAGGGGCTGTCCCCTTCGTCGTACTGACCGTTCGAGTTCGCATCCTCGTACTTGAAGATCGGGACCTCGACATCGAGGTAGTTGCCGAACCAGGCCTGTATCAGCCTGTCGCCCGACAGGATGTCGATCTCGTAGTACCCGCTCAGAGGCGTGATGTGGCTCCAGCCGTCGCGGTCCTCTTCGACGAGCGTGTATATGCCCGCCGCGCAGACCGTGAAGCTCAGGTAGCCGTCCTCGTCCGTGTAGCCGGAGTTGATGAGCTCGCCGGTCGGCCCGTAGAGCTCGAAGTACCAGCCCTCGAGCGGCTCGTCGCCGAACGCCGGGTCGTACCAGCCGTTGCTGCACGTGTCGAGGTACTTGAGCACCTCTATCTCGACGCACTCGAAGTTCCCGAACTCGTAGAGATACTGCTCGGTCCACGAGTACCAATCGCGCGCGATGCCGGACTCGATATACACCATGTACGCCCCGCCCTCGGGCGACACTGGGCACCAGCCATCGCGGGCCTCCTCGTAGATCCACCAGAGGTCGCTCGCGCAGAAGGTCACGTCAACCGTTCCGTCGGCCCCTGTGTAGACACTGAACGCGCCGTCCCAGTAGCTGTAGAGGTCGAACCTCCAGCCACTGATGGGCTCGTCGTCGCCGTCGTATATCCCGTTGCTGTCCATGTCCTCGTACTTGAAGAGCGTGATCGTCACGCACTTGAAGTTGCCGAACATGGCCACTGCCGGGTCCGCCATGCCCGAAAGGACATCGACGTACTGCAGCGTGGGCGTCGTCGGGCACCAGCCGTCCTGCAGGACCTCCTCCACGGAGTAGGTCCCGGCAGCCGTGACCTCGACGCTGGCGTAACCGGTTATGTCGGTGACGATCGTCGTCATGCCTCCGACGATCCCGGGTCCGATCACTACGAACGACCAGTCAGGCAATGGGTGGTCTATCTCGGCGTCGTACCGCCCGTCGCCGTTCACATCCTCGAACTTGAAGACCGTGATGTCCACGTTCTTGAAGTTCCCGAAGTCGGGCACGCGCAGGTCGGTCCCGGACGATATAGGTCCGAGCCACCACACCTGGGTAGTCGGCGTCCAGCCTTCCTGCTTGACCTCCCAGAGGTAGTACATCGAGTCGGGCATCAGGCCGGTGAACTCCCAGTAACCGGTCTCGTCGGTGACCGTGGTGTACATGGTGGGGTCCGCATCCCATATCATGGTGATGGTCCAGCCAGGCAGCCCGGGCTCGCCGTCGTCCCAGACGCCGTTGCTGTTCATGTCCTCGAACTTGTAGCCCCAGATCTTACTGAGCTCCACGTTGAGGAACGGATCGAGGCTCACACAAGAGCCTGACGAGATGGGCACCGAGTACGAAGCGGGGGTCATGTGGACCCAGCCGTCGCGGGTCTCCTCGGTCACCGTGTATGTCCCGTAGGTCAGCCCCGTGAACTCGAAGTACCCGTTCGCGTCGGTCGTGGTCGTGCCGGAGATAGGCCCGGACAGGTAGATGGTCCAGCCACTGATCGGGGTGTCTCCCGCATCCAGCTTGCCGTCGCCGTTCATGTCCTCGTACTTGTAGCCGGAGATCTCCCCCAGCTCGAAGTTGAGGAACACGAAATCGTATGCCATCGGTCCCATGACCATCGGCGGGACGAAGTAGTAGCTCGACGGGCTCGTGGCCATCCATCCATCGACCAGCACCTCGGACACCCAGTACTCCCCGGGCAGCATGTTGTAGCAGGTCGCGAAGTAGCCGTCCGCATCGGTCGTGAGCTCCATGTGGACGAGTACGCCGTCGTTCCTGACGCCATCGACCACGATGGTCCAGCCGGGTATCCCGATCTCGCCGA
>CAZMPY010000002.1:0-107520 GCA_964568665.1 uncultured Thermoplasmata archaeon
TTCTCGTTCCCAGCGTACCCTGCCATGAGCACCGCTGACCAGAGCTTTGAGTTCACTGTTGAGCTCCTTGGCGTGGTCGCGGACAGCCCTGACCCTGCTAGATGGCTCGTCGTAACGCATGACGAGCTGGCAATCGAGGACATGATCTACTACCACGCCGGAGACGTCATAGTGGCTGGCGATGGTACCCTCCTGTTCAACAATGCCGTCTTCCAGTTGGTTCAGGATTCCGACAACCAGAGGACGATTTACGTCGACGGTGAGGCCACCCTGATATTCAACAACACCCTCGTCGAGAGCGAGATGGCGATAAACATCATCGTCCAAGGCACTGGCACGCTGCAGATCCTGGACTCAGAGCTCACCGGCGTATCGATAGTCGCCTTCGAGGATGCCAATGTGATTCTCGACGGATCGACCATGGATGGCACAATAACGACGAGCTGGGACTCCAACGCCGTCATAGAGGTGTACGACTCAGACCTGGCACAGTCGCCAGTACTCTCGGGTCACTCGTTCGGTGGGTTCACCAACACGACCGTCCCGTCGATCATCGTGGAAGACGATGCAATCGCGTACATCTACAGATGGATCCACGTGACGGTCTTCGACGGCGCGGGGAACCCGTTGCCGATGACCACTGTCTCCGCGAGGTACTTCATCAACGACACCTACTCTGGGTCGTCCACAACCGGCACTGATGGTGTCGCTTGGATGAACGCCCTGGGAACTGTGCTTACATCGTCCGGTTCGACATTCGTCGGCAACTACAAGGTCAATGCCACATACTGGTACGATGGCACCCCCTACTACGCAAGCCGCGAGGCTGCGATCGGTGTCATGCCGTACACGGAACCGCTCGGGGCCAACGCGACATTCACATCGCTGACGGTTCCTGAGGCCCTGCCAGATCTCTCGATAGATTTGACCGGCGCAGTCACGACCGATCCCGTGATGCCGAAGAAGGGCGAGCTCACAACAATCACTGCTGTCGTGGACAATGTTGGCATATCGTGGGCGTACGGCGTCGAAGTCGTGTTCTATGATTCAAGCGAGATCATCGGCAGCACGGTAGTCGCGGTCATCGCGCCAGGGGAGTCCGTCGCAGCCACGATGGATTGGACAGCGGACGAGCCGCTCTATCCGTCCCCGCACACCATTTCCGTCTTCGTCGACCCCTTCGACACGGTGCTCGAGTTGAACGAGAGCGATGTGGTTGGCTACGCGTATGTGACGGTGGCAAACCTGGCCGATATCTCGTTGACATCCAGCGACATATTCACGGACCCGAGCACACCGGTGATCGGCACAGAGTGCCAGGTCTTTGCCCAGGTGCACAACTCCGGCGACACATACGCCTATGATGTCTATGTCAACTTCTACAACGGTTCCATGGACGAGGATCACCTGATTGGCACGGACATCCTATCTCAGATAAGCCCCGGCGACAACGCTCTTGCGAGCGTGATGTGGACGCCGAATGTGGTCGGCCCAGACATCATCTACGTGACCACGAACATGAGCGCCGAGGAGCTCGACCTCAGCAACAACAACGCGTCGACACTGATGGCCGTCTATGACTATCCGGATCTTGAGATCACCGATATGGCGTTCTCCCCGGGTGACCAGATCGCAGGGGGCGAGACAGTGACGATCTACGCGCAGATCACGAACCTGATGCCTGCGATGGTCGTCGACCCCGTCGTGGCGATGTACATCGATTCGCTGTCCGGGACGCCATACACCACGACCGAGGTGTCAGGCGCCGTGAGCGTTTCGACGGACTCGCTCCTCGTGACGCTGACCTACGACACGCTGCTGGTCGAGCAGGACACCACGGTGACCGTCTACCTCGTGGTCAACCCTGCTCATGACCCTGTTGAGCAGGGGTACGACAACAATGTGATCTCCAGGCCGCTGACGATAATAGATACGAGGCCAGACCTGGCCGTCGCGAGCTTGTATGTGATGTACGCCGACAGCGAGATCACCAACCAGACATTCGGGCGCACGGTCAAGGTCTATGCGGAGGTCCAGAACCTCGGGATAGACTCAGCCGCGAACTTCGCGATAACATTCGGGGTCCTTGGGCCTGACGGCAACTGGACGATCGAGACCATCTGGACCGGCCTGAACGGGACGGTCGGTGCGATACCGACGGACGAGATTGTGACCGTCAACTGGTTCATGAACATAACGACACCTGGCGTGTACCCTGTCTGGGTCATGCTCGATTCCGTGGGCAACTACACGGAGAGGAGCGAGACGAACAACTACGCCGCGGTGGACTTCGAGGTGCTTCAGCTCGACATCAGCGTCGACATCGCGGTGCCCAAGTCGGAGTTCAAGGCCGGCGAGACCATCCTCGTCACCATTAATGTGCAGTATGCCGGCACCACATCACCGGTGCCGTTGCTGCCAGGCGTCGTCGTGACGCTTCAGGATTTGGACGGCAACGTCATCGATGGCACCGGCGCCGAGCCCTCGTACCAGACCACGGAGGCAGGGACGATATCCGCTTCCCTGACGATACCCGCGAGCCTGGCGTCGGGCGCATACACGGTCGTGATCAGCGTGCTCGGCGGAGACTACAGCACGCCGGAGTTCCAGATCGGGAGCGTCACCGCGGGTGGCATCCCGCTGATCATCTGGATCCTGGTGATAGTCATCATCGTCGCATCCGTCGTCGGCTTCATCATCTACACCTACGTGTTCGGCCTCGGTAAGATGGTCGAGTGCGGTGAGTGTGGTGCGTTCATACCGGCGGCCAGCAAGAGGTGCCCGAAGTGTGGCGTCGAATTCGAGGTAGGCACCATGAAGTGCTCCGAGTGCGGAGCATGGGTACCTGCCGAGTCGACCGAGTGCCCGAACTGCGGCGTCAAGTTCGTCGGCGAGGAGGTCAACGAGGAGGACTATCTCGAGAAGATGAGGAAGCAGTACGACGAGATGGTCTCCAAGTACCGCGAGCTCGCCAAGACCGAGATGGGCAAGAGGTACAGCGAGAAGAAGTTCGAGGAGTGGTGGAGGCAGCAGCCGACATTCATCTCCTTCGATGACTGGCTCGCCAAGGAGGAGGAGAAGGCGAAGGAGGGCCCGGTGCCCTGCCCGGTCTGCGGCACCATGAACCCGAAGGAGGCCACGGTCTGCCACAAGTGTGGCACGGTGTTCGGTGCAGCCAAGGAGACCCCGCCGAAGACCCCGCCCACGGCCCCGCCAGCCCAGCAGGCCGAAGCCGAGGTACCCCCGGCCCCGCCAGCGGAGACCCCGCAGGCAGCGCCCGCAGCTGCGCCGAAGATGGTCATCAGGAGGCCCATAGACCGCAAGGTCGTGCCCAAGAAGATCATCAAGACGCCCATGGGCGAGGAGAAGTCGGAGAACGGCAACGGCGGCGACGAGAACCAGTAGTCACCGCCGCCCATTCAGGGCCGACCGAAACCCCTTCACCGGTTTTCATTCCTTCCATGATGGCGGAGGCCATGCCGCCCCTCCGTCGCCACACCTCGGGACCCCTCAGGGTGTCTCTCGTGCTCAGGGGCCGGGGTGCGCGTGCCCTCCACTGACCGTGACTGCCAGGAGTCTGCCAGGGACCAGGACCCTGTCCCTGGCGTATCCGAGCCCCATCGCGACCGTCGCGATGCATCGAGGATGTACCCGTGGCCGGAGTGATCGCCCCGCAGCCATCGGTCGCACAGGCGAGCGCGTAGCCGAGTACTCCCAAGTTCCCGAGGAACGCCAGGGGCGTGAAGACCATCATGAGCGCCGTCACGAACAACACTGCGGAATATGCCGCTACGACTGCACGTCGGAAGCCCCTCGACACTCCCGCTGGACAGGGAAGATGCGAGCGTGGCCGCGGCGTACATGAGAACTCCGACGACGATCGTCCGGACGATGAACGGCGTCAGTGCCGAGACGAGCCCCTCCGCGGGCCAGGCCTTGGGGACCGCCCGATTCAGAAGGCTCTACGCCTGCGGTCCCTATTCCTGATCTTCGTCCCCTGCAGGGCGGAGCGCCAGCGCAGTCTTCAGTCCTTCCCTGGGACGATCGTCGACACGGGCAGGACCGTGGGGGTGGTCTCGGCCAGCTTCGCCCTGACCTCTTTCATGACCTTGTCCGGGTCCTTGTAGTAGGCGGATATGATGCTGGCGACCTTGCGGTGGTTGTCCATCCCGACCTTCTTCATGTACTCGAGGATGTCCACGCGCCTCTTGATCTCCCTCTCCATCTCCCTCGGGGACCAGTTCCTGGCCATCCTGACCTTCTCGTAGACGTAGCTGTGGCCGCTGTAGTTGAAAGTGTCGTCCGCGGGGTTCCAGGTGTACACGGAGTTCGTGATGAGCTCGTTGGTCTCTGGGTCGATGCCCACGATCTCGGTGAGGGACTTGACCCTCCTGGTCATCTTGGTCCCGACCTTGACCTGGGCCTGCATCATGACGATGTTCAGCGCGGTGATGAGCGCCCTGGGGAGGTTGATGGGGTCGTTCTCCATCCTGTGGACCATCGCCTGGACGTCCTCCGCGTGGAACGTGGAGTAGCAGGTCTTGCCGGTGGCCATAGCCTGGAAGACGACATAGGCCTCCTTGCCTCTGACCTCACCGACCATCAGGTACTGGGGCCTCTGCCTCATCGCGGCCGTCAGGAGGTCGAACATGTCGATCTCGCCAGAGGCCTTGCCGGTCACGGCGCTCTTGCCCCCGAAACCGTCCCTGGTCAGGCCAGGCACCCAGTTCTCGTGGGGCAGGTTCAGCTCCCTGGTATCCTCGATCGAGACGATCTTCATCTGGGGAGGGATGAACAGCAGGACCGCGTTGAGCGTCGTGGTCTTTCCGCTCGCGGTGCCGCCGCACACGAGCATGGACTGCCCGTGCTCTATGCTGATCCACAGGTATGCCATCATCTCGGTGCTCATGGTCTTGAACTTGAGCAGGTCGAGCGGCGTGAACGGGTTCTCCTTGAACCGCCTGATCGTGAAGGACGACCCTCTCTTGGTCACGTGCTTGCCGAGGGTGGCCTGCAGCCTCGAGCCGTCCGGGATGGTCGCATCGAGCATCGGGCTCGCGACCGATATGTGCTTGCCGCACTTCTGGGCCAGCCAGACGACGAACCCGTCCAGCTCCACCTCGTTCGTGAACCTGAGGTTGGACCGGATCGAGCCGTACTTCCTGTGGTATATGTACAGCGGCACGTCGACCCCGTCGCAGGAGCAGTCCTCGACGTTCGGGTCGTTCATCATCACATCGATGGCGCGGTACCCGATGAAGTCCCTGAGGACATAGTACATCACCTTCTCCTTGGACATGGGCATGAGGCTGATGCCGAGCCGCTTCATCAGGTCGTCGACTATCCGCCTGAGGTACTTCTCCTTCTCCGAGGCCTTCTCCTCGGTCGTGTGCTCCACGGACGCGATGAGCGTCTCCTTAAGCAGCGAGAGCACGTCCTTCTCGTCGTTGGAGAGCTTCGGCTCGATGACCTCGTAGGTGTACTCGTTGGCCAGGTTGTCGTACCTGATCCGGACATAGCAGTAGTTCTGCTTCACCGGGAGCATCTCGACCTCGTTGATGTTCTCCTCACCGATCTTTGGTATCTCGGTGATCTGGGTCAGGTCCTGGTGCACCTCGCCCCTCGAGACCGCCACGCGGAAAGGCCTCGGCTTCAGCTTCATGAGGATGCTGTAATAGGCCGACTTGAGGCCGCCGGCGCCCCCGCTCTTCTTCTCCTCCTTCTCGGGCTCGGAGTGCACCTTGGGCTGCTCAGTCTCGGTCATGTGATCACGCAAACAGTACTCTGAGGCAAACGAACCCGCACAGCAGCATGATGAAACTGTGCCTCATGCCGATCGGTATGCTCCCGTTCTGGATCACGCCTGCGAGGATCCCGTCCCCGATGGCGTGCACGATCACCGACATCAGGAATATGAACGATACCTCCGCGATGGCGCTGACCTGTATGTTGACACCGGGTATGCTGGTCAGACCCATCTCCGCGGCCGCGTCGTTGACGGTGCGGCCGGCATCCTCCATCTTCGGGAGGAACTGCACCTCGAGGATCAGAATGGTCGCGATGAACACGAAGAACGAGATGTAGACGACCATGACGTAGGTGGACATCGTGACGTTCCTCTCCTCCTGCGTCAGTATGGACTCCTTCGCGTCGTGCGACACCATGCTGAGGACATCTGCGACGTTGCCGCCGGCGTCGTTCGCCTTCCTTATGATCGATGCCATCCTCGTGACGAGGGGTGTCTTCACGCGCTCGGCAAAGAGCCTGATGGCCTCGGAGGCGGGGACCCCCCACTCGATCTGGGCCGCCATCTTCTTGATCTCCGGCGTGAGCCTGCCGTACCTGCCAGAGGATGCCACGACGATGGCGTCGGCGAGGGTCATGCCGAACCTCCCGGCCTCCGCGACATCCCTGAGGAAGTCCGGCAGACGCGTCTCGATCTCCCTCGTGTGCCTCTCCTTCGTGCTCACATAGAACCCGTAGGGTCCGAGGAACGAGAGGGCGGCGAATATGAACCAGTCGATGGGCTCGAACGGCAGCGGCAGGCTGCCCATGTTGTCGAGCACCCCCATGAACGACAGGAGCACCACGAACGCCAAGGATGTGATGATCAGCGTCTTGGTCTTGTCCGCCTTCTCCGTGGCTAGGATGGACTTGAGCGCCTTCTCCTTGTCCTTCGCCGATGCGTACTTGAGCGCGCTAACCTCGGCAGGCATCTACATCGCACTCTCCTGTGACATGTTCCATATGACGAACACGAAGCCGAACTGGGATATGGGGATCATACCAAGCACGACGAGGTAGAGGATGAGTATCATCGTCTGCGGGTCGCCGCCTCCCACGATGGCCATGATCGCGAGGATGAGCACCAGGAACAGGGGGAACGCGACGACGACCGTCACGAACGACTCGGCCAGCATGCCCAGGGTCTCCATCTGGGACTTCAGCGCGAGCTTGTTCTCCTTCTGGTACTCCTCGGCCTTCAGCAGGAAGTACGGTTTCAGCTGCCCACCGGATGTGGATGTCGTGATCACGCCCTGGAGGAAGTCCTGGAACTTGGCCGAGGGCGACCTCTTCGCGGCCTTCTTGATGGCCGTGAGTATGTCAGACCCCAGCAGCTCCGTGTCCCTCGTGATCCACGCGGACTCGGCGGCTATCTCTCCGTAGATCTTCTGCCTCGAGAGCTCTTTGAATATGACATCGATGTTGACGTCCGCGGACGCCATCGCGGATATGAAGCTCATCGCCGCCGCGATCCTCTTGTCTATGTTGCGCCCGCGGCCCTTCGCCCTCGAGGCGGGCGAGCCGTTGAGCATCACGAAGGCCATCACCGGCAGCATGAACGAGGCCATGGCCGCCACGAGCACCCTGATCATCATGCTGACGCCGAGCAGCCCGAACAGACCGATCCCGACGCCTACGCCTATCCCTATGCCGACGATCGCAGCCACGATCGTGGTCATGAGCACGTACGCGTAGTACTCCTCAGGCCGGACCTTCATATGGGCCTTAAGGAGGGCCTCGTCGAGGGCCACGTTGTTCGCGACCCTCTCGGTGGCATAGCGGCCCACGAACCGCCAGCAGAAGTCCTGGTATGCGGAGAACTTGATGTAGTCAGGCATCGCGCCCTTGGGGAGGCGGATCGGGTGTGGGCCGATGTCGTCCCCTCCCTGGGCCACCTTGGTCTGGAGATACTGGGACTTCTTGCCCGCTTCGACCCTCTTGAACATGTCCGATACGTCAGGCAGTTGCGGCACCCCCCGTGGTCTTGGCGGCCTCTATCTTGGCCTGCCCCGCACCCATCTCCTTCCTGGCCATCTCGGCCGAGCCCTTCGGGTCCTTGTAGTACTGTCTGATGACCGCCCAGATATCCTTGTGGTCCTGCATGTCCTTGGAGACCATGTACTTCACAATCTCGACCCGGCGCTCGAACTCCTGCATGAGCTCCTCGTGCGTCAGGTTCTTCATCTCCATGATCTTGTCGAACAGGAAGCTGTGGCCCTTGAAGACGAACTTGTCCGAGGCCTGGTCCCATTCATAGACCGTGTTGCTGATGAGCTCGTTCGTCTCCGGCTCGAAACCGACGATCTCGATCAGCTGCTTGATCCTGCGGACCATGTCCATGCCGACCCTGGCATGTGTCTGGATTATGACGTTCCTGAGTGCGGTCAGGAGGATCCTCGGACAGTTGATGGGCGGGTTCTCGAGCCTGTTGACCATGCCCTTGACCGAGTCGGCGTGCATGGTGGAGTATGTCGTGTGGCCCGTGGCCATCGCCTGGAACATGGTGTAGGTCTCCTTGCCCCTGACCTCACCGACTATGATGTAGTTGGGCCGCTGCCTCAGCGCCGCCCTTACGAGGTCGAACATGTCGATCTCGCCCGCGGCCTTGCCGTCCGGCCCGCGCTCGCCGGCCCCGGACCTCGTCGTGCCCGGGATCCAGTTCTCGTGGGGCAGGTTGATCTCCCTGGTGTCCTCCATCGTGACGACCTTCGCCCCGGGAGGTATGAACAGCGCCATCGCATTGAGCGTGGCGGTCTTGCCGCTCGCGGTCCCTCCGCAGATGATGGCCGACTCCCCGTGCTCGACGCTCAGCCAGAGATAGGCGACTATCTCGGGGGACGCGGTGCCGTACTTGATGAGTTCGACAGGCGTGAAAGGCTTCTCCTTGAACCGCCTGATCGTGAAGGATGCGCCCCTGGTCGTGACCTCGCGCGCATAGGTCGCCTGGACACGGTGGCCTTCCGGTGTGGTCCCGTCCAGGATCGGGTTCGACACGGACAGCTGCTTGCCACACCTCTGGCCCAGGCTGATGACGAACGAGTTCAGCGTGTTCTCGTCGCTGAACACGATGTTGGTCCTGATGGATTCGTACTTGTTGTGGAACAGGAACAGTGGGATGCCTACGCCGTCACAGGAGACATCCTCGACATGCTGGTCGTTAATGAGCGTGTCGATCGGGCCGTATCCGACGAAGTCCCGGGTGATGTAGTACTTCACCTTGTCTTCGGAGACGGGCTCGATTCTTATCCCACGGGATTTGATGAAGCTGTCGACGCTCCTCTGGAGGTAGCTCTTCTTGTTCATCATGTCGAGCTTCTCCCACTCGTAGTCAAGCGTCTTCTCGAAGGTCATCTTGATGAGCTCCAGGAGGTCCTCTTCCTCCTCGGTCAGCTTCGGCTCGATGACGCTCATGAGGAATTCGCTGACTGCGGTGTTGTAGGTGACCCTGATGTAGCTGAACGGCTCGGCGACCCCGTAGAAACCTATCTCCTGGATGTTGGGGTCCGTGATGGGCGGTATCTCCGTGTAGACGGACCCGCGGCCGTGCTTCCACTTGCGTCTCCTGGCTGCGGCGCCCTTGGCCTGCCTGACCTTGACCGGCTCCGACCTCAGTCTGCTGAGCGCGCGCAGGTAGCTCCTGTACATCCTGGTCGTGACCGGCTGCCTAGCGGTTGCGACCGGCGCCTCCTGCTTCATGATCTCCGTGCTCTCAGCCATTTGCATCACCTCAGACTCCGAGGTCTCCCACCGACATCTGGATCGTGGCGCGGGTATGGTCCAGGACCGATATGTTGTTGATGACTATCTGAACTATGTAGAACTTGTCCGTCAGGGATGTCGGGTTGTAGACGGTCTTCGTGACTGTGAAATCCGTCCCGTACGCGAGGTCCGCGAGGGACGCGTTCAGGACCTTCTTGAAGTAGTTCTCCCAGGCGACCCCGTGGGCCGTGGCGATCGTGATGGTGACAGGCGCACCGGCCGTGCTGTTGTAAGCGGTCGTGGCCGCGTAGAGCAGGTCGGCGTTGACCATCTTCGAGCCAGTTCCGCCGATGGTCTTGTCCAGGCCAAGGAGGTCGACCTGTGTGATCTTCATGATGCGGTTCGTGGTCCCTCCCGCGACGTAGTTGGTCACTGAGAGCTGCATGCCAGCGATCATGAACTCCCCGTCAGTCTGGTTCAGTATGACGGCGCCTCCCTCGTAGATCAGCTTCTGGTCGACATAGTACCTGTTGGGACACCAGAGCTGCAGGTACCCGCCGGTGTGTCCGTCGTTGCTCGGGCCGAGGGCTATGCTGTAGCTACTGTAGCTTATATTCAGCGAAGGCCAGCCAGTGATCGTGGACGCCTGGAAATCGAGTATGCCTGCCGTCGGCCCCGCGAAGACCGGTATGCCGGTCGCACTCAGTGTGATGGGCACGGCCAGGGGGGTCGAGGCGATCAGGCTGTTGGAGTAATCGGCTACCAATCCGTCGATCTGGGACTTGAGCGTCACGAACTGGTCGACGACGACCGACATGTGAGCGCTCTCGTTGTCGCCCATCCAGATGGGCACGAACTGGTTCGTGAACATGCCCATGAGCGTCAGGAAGACCATCAGCGACATGATAGTGCCGACGGTAGAGGCGACGCCTTCTTCGTTGTCCCACCTCGGGGACCTCTTGATGCTGTCCGAGGGCGAGCCTCTAGAATACTCTATGAATCGCAGCGGTAACCAATCCATCCTACCACCGAAATAGGGGCGCTGAAGCAACCTAATCAGCGCCTAGTACGTATTTAAGTGTGTCGTTTCTGGTATCGCGCGAAAGACGGGTCGCGCCCCGCGTGGAATACCATGTCAATCCGATGCATTGAGGGGCGTCTTCGCGCTCCCTCGGTACGCATCACCCCGGCCGCTAGCGGTCTCTTCACAGATGTTATCTCCTCTGCGGGCAACGCCCGGCCCGAAGATTTAATATGGAGTTCCGCCTAACAGGCATCCCGCCCAGCAATGCCGTGGTAACTCAGCTGGGAGAGTGCAAGACTGAAGATCTTGAAGTCGCTGGTTCGAGTCCGGCCCACGGCACCATTTCTCTGTCCTCTGACGACGGGTGGCGGCCCGGGGATAAGTTAATGCCGCAGGATGCGCTTGAGCGCAACGTCCAAGAGGTGTTCGTGTGCCCATAAAATCCTTTGAGATGATTTCGCTCGACGCCAAGAGGTTCTCGAAGCTTGGCGAGAGGCCGCCGCAGCTGAGGGTCGAGCAGAACGCGACAGTCACGAGCATGTCGGTGCTCTCCACGAAGGAAGCGCAGATAGATTTCAGGTTCATAGTCAGCTACGCATCGCTCGGGATGATCAACATCGACGGACGCATAGTGTGGGACGGCGAGGCCGGCCCGATGGTCGAGCAGTGGACAAAGACCAAGAAGCTCCCGAACGACATCGCGAACATAGTCCTCGGTACGATATTCACGAACTGCATGCCAGTCGCGGTCGTGATCTCGCGGGACATATCGCTCCCTCCGCCCATCCCTCCGCCGCAGATACAGGTCGCGAAGGAGAACAAGCTTGTCGGTGCGAAGGACCACAAGTCCTCGATGGAAGTCGCCTGAGAGACCCGTCGCCAGGCGGTCGGTCGCTGAAATCATCTGATGTGGTCGAGCGAGAACGAACCTATCGACACGTTGCTCTTGGTCGACGAGTACCTTATGAACGCCCGCGACTGCACGTCGCAGATGCCTTTGATCGACAGGAAGGTGTTCAGGTTCTCGATCTTGAACTCGATCATCCCGTCCATGAGCGAGCCGAGCATCTGGATCTCCTGGTCCCCATGGACGCCCTTCTCGATGGTGTACATGCCGACGGCCCGGTCCCTCTTCCTCCTGCCAGCGATCGGGCTCAGGAACCTGAAGGCGGTGTTCGGGTCCAGGTAGGCGATCATCGTCGAGATCGACCTGAAGGCGACCCGGTAGTATTCGTGGTCCTTCTTGAATTCCTTGGCCACCTTCTCGACGGCCTTCTGGACCGATTCGTAATCCGTCGGACTCTCGACATAGTCGGTGTACGGGTCCTGTGACTCGTCGCCCATGCTCCTCGAGTACGAGTCTATGTACCTGACCAGCCCGCGCTTCTCGTACTCCTCGTACCCGGGGACCACGAAGACCATCTCCTCCCTGATCTCCTTCGGGGACTTCTCGGTGATGATCCACATGGCCGGTATGCCCTTCTTGAGCCCCTCGGCCACGAATGTGTCGACCAGGACCTCCTTCCCGGCGAACGGCGGGCCGTAGATCATGACGTTCGACCCGAACGGTATGCCTCCCAGGAGGAGGTCGTCCAGCCTCGTCGTGCCGGTCTTGACCTTCTCCTGCTTGATCTCGAGCATCCGGTCCGTCTCCCGCTTCTCGATCTCATCTCCGATGAGGCCCTGCTCCCTGGCCCGCAGCTCCTCCTCCTTCGCGGAGAGGTATTTCTCCTTGGACCGGACCTCCTCCTCCTTCTGCGTGACCTGGCCCTGGAGGTCCTCCAGGCGCCTCTTGAGCGTGAGTTCGTCCGTGGAGGTCAGCTCGGCCTTCTGCTGGGTCACGTTCCGGAGCTCCTCCTGCAGGAGCTTCTCGCGGTACATGAGGTCCTCCTCCCGTCTGAGCATCTCCGCCTCCTTGTACGCGAGTGGCTCCTTGAGCTTCCTCATGTCATCGTCCCTGACCGTCAGCTCCTCCCTGAGCTTCGCGGCCTCCTGCTCCCTCAGGGCCAGCGTCCTCTCGGTCCTCTGTGCCCCCTCGAGCTTGCGTGTCACCTCGGCGTCCAGCTCCCTGCTGGGAGCGCTCGTCAGCTTCGCCATCTCGACCCTCTGCTTGAAGTCGAGCTCGGCCGCTGACAGCTTCGCCTCCAGGTCGTGGACGCGGTCCAGGTATTCCTGCTCCTTCTTCGAGAACTCCTCGACCTGCTGTATGATGTGGTCCTGCGCCTCCGAGCCGGCCCTGGAGCCCTGGGCGATGCTGACGATGCCGTCCTTGAGCACCTCCTCCTTGGACTCGAGCTGCTTCTCGAAGGCGTCCATCATCGCCTGGCGTTCCGTCAAGGCGTTCTCTAACCGCTTGAGCTCCTGGATGTCCGGCGGCAGCTCCGCCGTGGCACCCTCGACCTTCTCCCTCAGGGCGGCCAGGACGCCCTCGAGCTCCATGATCTTGAGCTCCAGGTTCTCCCTGAGCGCCATCTCGGACGCGAGCCGGTCGGCCAGGTTGTCGCTCTCGGCGGCGGTCCCCTTCTGGCCCTTGATGAACTTGATGACTGCGATGCTGCCCCGCTTGACGTTGTTCAGCTCCTCCTCGAGCTCCATCCTGGTGGACCTCTCGCTCTCCAGCTCCACCTTGGTGCGTGCGAGCTCCTCGATCGTCGCCTGGGGATCGAACTCCCCGGTCTCCAGCAGCCGGAGCTTCTCCTTCAGCGTCTCCCTGAGCTGGATCAGCTCGGACTCCTTCTCGAGCAGTTCCTGCGGGTGCGTCTCGATCACGGCGGTCTTCGGTGCTGTGACAGGTTCCTCGAGCCAGGAGTTCAGGTCCTCCTCCTTGCCGGAGAGCCATCTCGCCAGTGAGTCGCTGTAGTGGACGTCTGCCTCCGTCGCGGCGGCCGGTTCCGGTTTCACGGCCTGCTCCTCGCCTGAGAGCCAGTCCGACAACCCCTCGTCCTCGCCCGACAGCCAGTCCGCCAGCCCGTGCGCTTCGCCCCTGGAGACCGCCCGTGCCCCTTCGATGATCTTCGTCGCGAGCTTCTCGCCGATGCCCTTGATGCTCGTCAGATCCTCGACCCGGGCGTCTTCGAGGTCCTTCAGGTTCGTGTATCCGGCCTCCTTGAGCACCTCGGCCTTCACGGTGCCGACGCCCGGCACGGAGAGCAGATCGTTCAGGTCGGGAGCATCCTCGGGCGCCTTGCCGGTCTTCGCATCGTCCGGTCCGCTGGCCTTGCCCCCTGCGAGGTCCGTGTAGCAGTTGGCGCATCTCGCCGAACCAGCCGGTGAATCACGCCCGCAGATTGGGCATGTGACAGTCGCGTCTTCTGCGGCTTTCTGGTTCTTCGACATGCGGGCTCTCCCTTCAAACTCGTCCTACAAAGTGGGTTGTGATATTCGGTGTTCCGGGACCGGACGATTGCGTCCGGTCTTATCGGTAGGGGTGGGCATCACACACCTATAGCCGGGCTCTGGCTCGGGTGAACTTAATAGCCAGATTTGGATATTTAAATTTGTTTGAGCTAACTCCCGTGGCCGCGCCACCCACACATGCCCGCCCGCAGGCGGACCGCGTGTCCGGGCGTGTCGCGCGAGAACGCATGCATCAACCAAAAAGGACAATTAGTCTCCCAAGCATTCCTTTCGACCATCCATGGTCGACGAGAAGGCCAAGAGGAAGGCCGGGCAGGAGCGCATTGGCGTCTATGTCTGCCACTGCGGGAACAACATCGGAGGGACCGTGGACTGTAAGTCGGTCTCCGAATACGCGAACGGCCTGAACGATGTCGTCGTCAGCCGTGATTATGTCTACACATGCTCGGAGCCGGGCCAGAACCAGATCGTCGAGGACATCAAGAAGTACGGTCTGACCAAGGTCGTCGTCGCCTCGTGCTCCCCGAAGATGCACGAGAAGACCTTCAGGAAGACGATCCAGGATGCGGGCCTCAACCCCTATGTGCTCGAGATGGTGAACCTGAGGGAGCAGTGCTCCTGGGTGCACAAGGACAAGGGTGAGGCCACGAGGAAGGCCAAGGACCTTGTGCGGGGCGGCGTCAGGAGGGCGGCCGAGCTCCAGGCCCTCGCGGCGAAGGAGATGCCGATGTCGAGGGAGGTCCTCGTCATCGGCGGCGGCATCGCCGGGATATCAGCCGCGCTGCAGCTCGCCAACTCGGGATACAGGGTGCACATGGTCGAGAGGAACTTCAGCATAGGCGGTCGGATGGCCCAGCTGAGCAAGACCTTCCCGACGCTGGACTGCGCCCCGTGCATACTCAGCCCCAGGATGGTCGATGTCGGATCTAACCCGAACATCGACCTGCTCACCGGAGCCGAGGTGGCCGAGGTCTCGGGCTTCCCGGGGAACTATCATGTGAAGATACGCACGAGGCCGAAAGGGATCGACCCGAAGAAGTGCATCGGCTGTGCCAAGTGCGAGAAGGTCTGCCCGGTGAAGGTGCCGAACGAGTTCGAGGAGTGCCTCTACGAGCGGAAGGCGGTCCACAAGCCCTTCCCACAGGCGGTCCCCGCATCCTATGTCATCGATTTCGAGAACTGCAAGCAGTGCGGGGCGTGCGCCAAGGTCTGCTCCGCGAAGGCCATCGACCTGGAGGACAAGGGGGGATTCCAGGAGGTCGACGTCGGGGCCATCATCGTGGCGACCGGGTTCGACATGTTCGATGTGAACAGGCTCCACGAGTACGATACCTCTATGCCGGACGTGATCACGGCGACGCAGATGGAGCGCCTGATGATCAACGAGTGCGGGGCGGGGATGGTCCTGAAGCGCAAGTCGGATGGGAACCGCGTCAAGAAGGTGGCGTTCGTGCTGTGCGCGGGCTCCCGCACGCGGAAGGTCGGGATGCCATACTGTTCCAAGGTCTGCTGCAACTACGCCATCAAGCAGGCAGTGATACTGCGGAAGACCTTCCCGTACATGCAGGTCTACATCTATTACATAGACATCAGGGCCGCTGGAAGGGGCTTCGAGGAGTTCTACGTGCGCTCGATGGAGGAGTTCGGGGTCAAGTACATCCACGGAAAGGTCTCGGACATCCAGAAGGGCAAGGCCGGGATCATGGTCCGGGCCGAGGATGTCACGCTCGGCGAGATCGTCGAGAACGAGTTCGATGCCGTCGTGCTCTGCACCGCGATGGTGCCTTCGAAGGGCACGGACGAGCTGGCGAAGATGCTGAAGGTGCCCCTGGGAGAGGACGGCTGGGTCTCCGAGAAGCACCCGAAGCTGGACCCGGTCTCGTCTCACCGGTCGGGGATCTTCGCGGCCGGGGTCGTGCTCGGCCCACGCGACGTCAGGGACAGCGTCGTGGACGGCAAGAGCACGGCTGCGCAGGCCATCGAGTTCGTCGGTTCCGGGAAGATGGTCATAGACCCGGTGAAGGCGTACATCGTCGACGCGTCCAAGTGCATCAAGTGCGGCGCGTGCGAGGCCATCTGCCCCATGAGGGCGGTCGCGGTCGGAGACATGCCACAGGTGGACCAGATAGCGTGCATCGGCTGTGGTGCGTGCGTGTCCGAGTGCCCGACTCACGTCTTCGACCTGGCGCACTACACGGATACCCAGATACGATCGGAGGTGGAGGGCATCCTCGCCGGTGAGGGCGACGATGTGCGCATCATCGGTTTCTTCGGGGATGTCCTGGCGTATGTGGCGGCCGACACGGCGGGGACCGCCCGCATGGAGTATCCTTCTGGCATGAGGATCATGCGCGTTCCGTCGGCTGGGCGCATCGCGAGGAAGGAGGTGCTCGAGGCGTTCGCGGCAGGTGCCGACGGGGTCGCGTTCTCGGACGAGGAGGGCGGCGAGATGGCGCATGTGGTCGAATCGCGCCTGAAGGCCCTCGGGCCGGAGCTCGACGCGCTCGGCATCGGCAGGGACAGGGTGGTGTTCGTGCCCATGCTCCTGCCGATCTACAAGGTCCTTCCGAAGCTCATCGACACCTTCGACAAGAAGGTCCGGCAGCTAGGCCGGCTCACCCCCGAGGCGCGGTCGAAGGCGCTCGAGGCGTCGAGGAGGCCCTACGACCCCGTTTTCAGGAGCAGGTAGGCCCGACGGCTCGCGCGTGCCAGTAGTGCCGGCGCGCGCGTCCAGGCGCCCGCATGCGTGGCTGGGGCCCTGTGTAAATGTATTTATATCGATTGGTCACATAAGAACAGACGTCCTTTAGCTGGCTCGAGACAGGGATCGGACATGCAGAAAAGGGTCATAGTCAAGATAAAGAAGGACGGCACGGAGCTCAGCCTCCGCGAGGTCCTGGACCAGATCAAGGAGCTGCAGGACCAGCACCCTGACGAGGACATTTTCTTCGACGGCGACGACTACGCCATATGCGCGAGGCCGCGCAAAGCATCCCCCTAGGTTCTAATACCGGCTACGCGGATTGCGTGGACCGAAGCTGAGATGAGCACATGCCTGGACGAGTCACGATAGGCCTGTACAACTCCTACGACCCGGTCAAGTTCCACGAGTCCCACAGGCGGGCGCTCGCGAGGGCCGGCCCGCTGGCCCTGGCGTTCGACTGCAACCTCGCGACCTTCGGGTTCCCCTACGACAAGGAGCTCACGACGCCGGTCGAGATAGCGCGCTGGGTATCGACCACCACGAGCATCGGCGAAAGCGGCAGCTACCTGATCGAGCTCTCGGAGAAGGGGAGGTTCTCATGCTTCGACTTCCCGAAGAAGGGCTTCCCGCCGCAGCTGGGCCAGGCGGTCGCGACGACGAGGAAGCCTGCGCGCGAGCGGTCGGTCGCGCCGTCGGATGTCCGCGCATCGGTCAAGTCCGGAAGGTCCATCCTGCTCGTGTTCGGCCTCGGCCCCCACGGCCTCCCGAAGGAAGTGTTCGGGATGTGCGAGAAGCATCTGGACATCACCACCAGGGGGATGTCCCTCGAGACCTGCACCGCGCTCGGGGCGGTCATAGGGTCGCTGCAGGGCAGATGACGGCGCATCAGTACTTGTCGTAGCGGAGTCCCAATCCGGGGACCGAGACGCCCGCCCCTTTCACCGTTCCGCCTACGACCTTGGCTCCCTTGCCCGCCGCCTTGACGACTCCCTTGGCCTCGTCCTCGGGCACGACCATGCAGTAGCCCATGCCCATGTTGAACGTCTGGTACATCTCCTTGTCCGAGACGCCACCCAGCTCCTGCATGACATCGAATATGGCGTTCGGCTTGATCGGGTCCGATATCTCGAACCCGACGCCCTTCTTGAGCCTGATCAGGTTCCGCAACCCTCCGCCGGTGATGTTCGCCATCCCCCGGACCTCGTGCTTCTCGAGTATCCTCAGGACCTGCTTGACATAGATCGTGGTGGGCGTGAGCAGCTCGAGCCCGACCGGTCTGGTCAGGCCCTCGACCCTGTCCTTGAGGCCGATGCCGTTCTGCTCGAAGACACGTCTTGCGAGCGTGAACCCGTTGGAGTGGACCCCCGACGCGGGCAGCGCCACGACGGCGTCCCCTGGCCGGATGCCGTCACCGGTGATGATCCTCTTCTTCTCCACCATGCCCAGGCATGTGCCCGCGAGGTCGAACCCGCGCACGAGCTCGGGGAGCACGGCGATCTCACCGCCGACGATGGTCATGTTGGACAGCCTCGCCCCTGCCTCCAGCCCCTTGCCGATCTCGGACGTGACCCTCTCGTCGGGCTTGTCGATCGCGATGTAGTCGACGAAGGCGATGGGCTCCGCACCGACGCAGATCGTGTCGTTGACATTCATGGCGATGCAGTCGATGCCCACCGTGTCCCATTTCTCGAGCGCGTCGGCGACCAGCAGCTTCGTCCCGACGCCGTCCGTGCAGAGCGTCAGGGCCATGTCCCCGAAGTCCACGAGGCCTGTGAAATGCCCAGGCAGGTCGACGGGCCTCCCCATCCCCTTGCGCTTGTACTTCAGGTGTCCCACGAGGGCGGCGATGCTGCGCGACTTCCTGTCTATGTCCACCCCGGCCTTCGCGTAGGTCATACCCTTCGGCATCTGGAAACCAGCCTTGCATCCGGGCGATTGCATACGCCGGCTATACCTTTTGCCCTGGGGTGCAGGGGACAGTATAGTATATGACTGGGCAGGAGAATCCCTCGGCCGTGACGAAGCAGTGGAGGGCCGAGCGACGTAAGGACAAGTACTATCGCAAGGCCAAGCGCGAGCACTACAGGAGCCGCGCGGTCTACAAGCTGAAGCAGATAGACTACAAGTTCGATCTCATCCGGCCAGGTGACACGATAGTCGACCTCGGGGCGTCGCCCGGCGGCTGGTCCCAGGTCGCGGTCGAGCTGGGTGGGCCCACATCGACCATAATAGCGCTCGACATCGCGAGGTTCGCCAAGATCGAAGGGGTCACGTTCATCAAGGGCGACATCAGGGACGACGAGGTGGTCCAGAGGCTCCGGGAGCTCGTCCCGGAAGGTGTCGATGTCGTCCTCTCGGACATGTCCCCCAACATAAGCGGGGCATACTCCTACGACCACGCGCGGTCCATCGAGCTGTGCGAGCACGCCCTCGAGTTCGCCACCAAGGTGCTCAAGCAGGACGGCAACTTCGTCGTGAAGATGTTCTCTGGCGACTTGAGCTACAATTTCGTCAGGAAGGTCCGCGATAGGTTCTGCGAGGTGCACGAGCACAAGCCCAAGGCGACCAGGGAGCAGAGCTCCGAGGCTTACATCGTCGGCCTGGAGTTCCGAGGCCGCAGGGAGCGCAGGTACTAGCTGGCAGCTAGTCCCAGAACCGCTTGGTCCTCGCGTAGTTGACCTCGGCCTCGAGCAGGTCCCTCAGGAACTCGTCCTCCTCGAGATGGTACCGCGCGAGTATCCTCGCGGCCGTGTCAGGTCCTACGCCCCGGCCTACCAGCGCGATGACGGCCCTCTTGCCGTGCGCCATCACCAGGTTGGCGTTCTTGTAGATGCGCTTCAGGGCCTTCTTCTGCTCCTCGCCCGAGGTCCCCTTCCTGAGCACGGCGAGCTCGCCCTTCGCATAGGGCTGTATCGCCGCCAGGAGCACCCCGTCGCACTTCGGGCACCTGATCTTGTCTGGGAGCGCCGCCACCGTTGACCTCTTCTGCATCCTGCAGTTCATGCAGACGAGCACGATATCCTCCGAACCGAGCCGCTCCTTGAGGGCGTTGAGGACCGTCTTGTCGGCCCTCCTGGGCTGCATCAGCTCCTTGCGCGTCCCGATGGCCTCGGTGCCCATCGGGGACATGGGGCCGGTCCTCAGCTCGATCGTGCCGTCGTGGATCCTGCGCAGGACCACGGCCGTCGCTTCGACATCCATGTTCTCCCAGAGCGTCTTCGCGACGGCTTCGTCGAACATGGGCGAATGCTCGAAGACCTCTATGAGCTTCGAGATGTTGAGCATCTTGTAGTCCGCATCCTTCCTGACGGCGCCGAACTTCTTGGCGACATGCACGAACTGCCAGCGCAGGTAGGACGAGTTGCGGACCATGAACCTCATCAGCTGACCGAGCGTCTCCGGGTTGGTCTCCTTGAACGCCCGGACGACATCGGCCGCCCTCAGGTTCCTTGGCGTCTCGAGCACGATCGAGTACGGCCCAGTCTGCACCCCGATGCTCTCCCCGAACCTTGCTGCCAGGAGCGTCGTGACGAGCTTCGCGATCGTTTCGTTGACCTTGCTCCCAAAGCAGCAGTTGATGACTATGACCCCGTTCCCCTGCTCGACCGTCACGAGTTTGTCGGTCGGGAGCATGAAACCCTCCTGGTGCTTCACCCAGGCGGCGATCTCCTCCTTCGCGGCCGCGTCCCCGGGGTACGGGTCGAGCACGAGCAGCCGTCTCATCGCTCCGACCTCCTGGGCGACCTCGTACGGCACGGGTATCTCCTCCCCGACCCACGAGGGCGTGGCGGCGATCTCCTTCACCTGCTCAACGATGACCTCGTCCTCGGCTATCTCGACGACCCTCCATGTCCTGCCCCGGGCCACGAAGGTCGCGTAGGGCTCGGCGCTCGTCGCGACGAAGCTCTCGTCGAGCGTCCCGATGACCGCCCTGGACGAGATGTCCCTGATCCGGTAGGTCCTCTCGTCGGGGATCATGGATATGTTGTCGAAGAAGTGATTCATCCCCGCGGTCTTGCGCCTGAAGCTGCCCTCGTCGTCCCAGACCAGGCGCAGCTCGGCCAGGAGCCTGAGGACGTCGTCGAAGTCCTTCCTCAGCAGGGTTCTGAAGGCGTACGTCCTGCGGACCGTTTCGAACGCCAGGTCCTTGTCGACCCTCGGCTCGGTTAGCGTCATCGCGACAAGCTGGTTCGCGAGCACGCTCATCGGGTTCCCCCGGATCCTGTAGCTCTCGAGCTCCTCGACCATCGCCATTCGCGCGATCACGAGGCTCTCGGCCGTCTCAGGCGCCTCGGTCGTGACGATCGTCCCGAACGACACCGCGTCATGCTTGTGGCCGGACCTCCCGACGCGCTGGATGAGCCTCGTGACCTGCCTTGGCGAGTTGAACTGAAGTGTGAAGTCCGCGGAGCCTACATCGATGCCGAGCTCGAGCGACGACGTGCAGATGAGTGCCTTCAGTCGCTCCGACTTGAATTCGTCCTCCATCTGGACCCGGATCTCCTTCGAGAGGGAGCCGTGATGGACCCCGACCTTGAACCCCTCGTCCCAGAGATGGTATCTGACCCCGAGCGCCTCGGCGTAGTTCCTGGTATTCACGAAGAATAGCGTAGACCTGTGCTGTTCGACGAGCTCCCTGCAGCGCTTCAGGCAGGCCATGTGCTTGAGGTCCGTCTCCAGCCTGTCGGCCAGGACCTTGTCCTTCGGGTCCTGGACAGGGCTCTCGACCGAGATGCGCATGTCCTTGACCGCGGAGACCTTGAGCACCTCGACCTCCCTGTCGGTCCCGGTGAGGTAGTTCGCGATCTCCTCGGCCGACCCGACCGTCGCAGATAGGCCTATCCTCTGGAACTCCCCGGCCAGCCGGACCAGCCTCTCGAGCCCCACTGCGAGCTGGGCCCCGCGCTCGTCCTCTGCGAGCTCGTGTATCTCGTCGATGATGACATGCCTGACGCTCGCCAGGTGCCTTCTGAGGTTCTTCCCGATGAACAGTAGCTGCAAGGTCTCGGGCGTGGTGATGAGGACATCGGGCGGGTTCCTCGATTGCGCCGCCCTCTCGGATGCGGATGTGTCACCGTGCCTCACGGCGACGACGAGCCCGACACTCTCACCGAGCTCCTTGAGCCGCACGAGGAGGTCCCTGTTGAGCGCGCGCAGGGGCGTGACGTAGATGCACCGGATGCCCTCGCTCTTCGACGAGGCGAGCATGTGCAGGACCGGGAGCATAGCTGCTTCGGTCTTCCCGATGCCGGTGGGGGCGACCAAGAGGAGATGCCGCCCGGAGAGGACCATCGGAACCGCCTTCCGCTGGGGCTCCGTCGGTTCAGTGATGCCCTTCTTGGCCAGGAACGCCCTCATCCGCGGATCGAGGGCGCCGAACTCGTTCATCCGGCGTGACCAGGGGTAGCCGTCGGTATAATACCTTTCGCCGGGCGTGCGCGTGCACACTGACCTGCACTCGCGACTCCGTGTGCGGGGGTCGATAGTTCTAATCCTGTTCCAAAGCACATTTATAGCAAAATATTCGATTGGCGCAGTCAGTAGGTGGTTGATGAACATATGTGTTCATCGATTCACAGAGAGTAGCGGGGGAGTGAGATGAGAAGAAATCTTCAATCTGTGCTAGTTGTGGGAATACTTGTGCTGGCTGCGTTCTCGGTCGTCGGCATCGTGGCTTCTGCGAAGCCCACCATGCTCGGTGATCAGCTCAAGAGCATCGAGGAGCCGAAGGCGGATACAACGCAGACATGGACCGTCATAGTCTACCTCGACGGGGACAACAACCTCGAGTCGTACGCCATCCTCGATCTGGAGGAGATGGAGTCGATCGGCTCGAAGAACGGCGTGACCGTGCTTGTCCTCATGGACACCCTGTCATACTTCGACGCGAAGGCGCACTGGTACATCGTGGAGCCGGGCTCCGACCATGTCAACGTCTCGGATGGCAGGAACAGCTGTGACTGCGACAAGGTCGTCGGCAGCTGCCCAGGCGAGCTGAACATGGGGAGCGGGGCGAACCTCGACTACGCCGTTGAGACGGCAGTGAAGTACGCTCCGGCCGACAACTACATGCTCGTCCTCTGGGACCACGGCGGTGGCTGGAAGGGTGTGTGCTACGATGACTCGTCGCCGTACATCAACGGGTTCGAGGACAGGCTGTCCACCAACGAGACGGCCGACGCGCTCATGCTGGCCCAGACCAACATCAGGGCGTCCGGCATAGACCCGGACTTCCAGATCACGATACTGTCCTACGACGCGTGCCTGAACGGCATGGTCGAGGTCGTGTATGAGAACAGGTTCATCGCGAAGTACATGACAGCGTCGATCACGCTGATCCCTGGCGACGGATATCCGTACGACAAGGTGCTTGAGAACCTCACCCAGATCCCGAGGCTCAGTGTCGTGGAGTTCGGCAAGAAGATCGTCGACACGTACGTTGAGTACTACTCCGTATGCGCAGGTGCGGGCATCAACTACTTCGGGGATGTCGAGCTCTCGTTGTTCGACCTGTCCAAGGTCGGCGCGCTCGTCACTTCCGTCAACGCACTCGCGACCGAGCTCATCCAGGGCGGATACCTGGACGACTCCAGCTTCAGGGGCGCCATCGAATCCGCGGAGTCCCAGACCCCGAGGATAGAGTACATGGGCGAACACTTCCCGTTCGTCGACCTCGGCTCCTACGCGAACCTGCTCGGCGAGAAGATCCCGGCGCTCAAGCCGCTCACCGATGCGGTCGTCGCTGGCGTGACCTCGACGGTGGTCCACTACAACTTCGTACAGACCGACTCGGGGGCGATCATGAAGACGACTGGTATGACGGTCTACTTCACATGCTGCTGGAACTACCTCAGCCCGTACTACCCTCTGATCACCGAGGAGTCCCTCACCGAGGCGGGCGTGTTCCTGGTCTACGGCATGATGGACTTCGTGGTCGACACGAACTGGGACGAGTTCGTCTACACCTTCTCACAGGTCTATGTGATGGAGGAATAGGCGCACCAGGCAAGCTCAAACATCATTCATCGGGGGGAATCGGGGGCCTCCGGGCCCCCACACTCTTTTTCTATCATCGCGACAGCATGGCTCCCGGGTCGCCTGGCGCATCCTGGGTTCTTGAGCCTTTCCGCAGGCGCTTTCGCAAGATTCTATGGTTGTACCAAAACGGATATTTAGCGTAACGTCGGATGGGCGCACTGGCGAGGGGGAAACCATGAAGAACCTGCATGTCAGAGTAGTGGCAACTGCGCTTGTGTTGATTGTGACGATGATGGTCGCCAGCACGATGGTGCTGGCTAAGCCGGTCGCGACGGCTCCTTCAGCGAGCAGCGTCGCGCCTGCGGATGAACCGATCGCTGACGCCGAGTGGACCATAATGATCTACCTGGACGGCGACAACTCCCTTGAGTCTGCGGCGTTCACCGACCTAGTGGAGATGGAGAAGATCGGCTCCACCGCGGGCGTGAACGTCATCGTCCTCATGGATACTATGGATGCGATCGATGGGACGCACTGGTACTACCTAGCACCGGGGAGCGACCACGTCCTCGACGACGGCACCAACATGTGCGATTGCGAGGCGATTGCTGGAGATCATCCCGGCGAGCTCAACATGGGCGACGGGAAGAACCTGACTTACTTCATCGAGACGGCGGTGGCCTACGCTCCCGCCGAGAACTACATGCTGGTCCTTTGGGACCACGGAGGCGGCTGGTGGGCCATATGCGTGGACGACAGCTCGCTCCTCCCGAGCGGCAGTGCGGACCGCCTGTCGATGGATGAGACCACGGCTGCGGTCGCAGCGTCCGGGGTCCACTTGTCGATCATCGGCTACGACGCGTGCTTCATGGGCATGGTCGAGGTGGCCTACGAGAACAGGGACATCGCGGACTACATGATCGGTTCGATCACGACCGAGCCCGGTCTGGGCTGGGAATACACGATGTTCCTCGGTGCGGTCGCGGAGCTGCCGGACAAGAGCGCACAGGAGATATGTCGCGTGGCCGTCGAGACCTATGACGCGTCCTACGAGCTGCTGAGCTCCGGCGCGGGCATCTCGGGCTTCCCGTACCCGGCACTAGCCGCCTACGACCTCGATAAGGTCATCGACCTGGTCGGTGTGGGCGCCAAGGACGGGGGTATGTATGCTCTCGCCAACGCGTTGCTCCCGCTGTGTGACGACTACTCTCTGCGCGGCGCGATACAGTCGTCCGAGGCGTGCACCCCGCAGTTGCAGTTCATGGGCGAGCAGTTCGCGTTCATAGACATCGGCTGGTTCGCGACGCTGCTCGGGGAGAAGGTCCCGGACCTCGCAAGCATCACAGAGAGGACGTTCGAGCTGCTGGACGATGCTGTCATGTACTCTGAGTATGTCACATCCGACTCAGGGGCGTGCATGAACACGTTCGGAATGTCGGTGTACTACACGATCTGCTACGGACACCTGTACAGCAGCTACACAGAGGTGGGGCTCGACTTCGTCTCGGCCACCAACTGGGACGAGTTCCTGTTCGCCCTCTCGATGGTCTACACCCCGTGAGGGCCCACAGGACGGAAAACATCATCACGTTAGTCCCGGGGCGGTGTCAGCCATCCCTGTGCCGTCCCGGGGCTTTCCAATGCCCGCGCAGAGGCTCGGCGGAAACGCCATGCCCTGCCGGGCATCTCTTTCTGCAAATGCCCGAATGGGTGGAGGGACCACTTTTGGCATGCCATCAACCGAACCTGCAATCCATTTAAGCCCCGCCTGCGATTCGGTCATTTGATAAAATGGCGAAGATCAGGTCCGTCAGGGCAAGGGAGATACTCGACTCGCGGGGCAACCCCACGGTCGAGGTCGATGTGGTCCTCGACACCGGCGTCGTCGGGAGGGCCGCCGTGCCGTCCGGTGCGTCCACCGGGGCCAGGGAGGCGGTCGAGCTCAGGGACGGCGACAAGCGGCGGTTCCGCGGGAAAGGCGTCCAGAAGGCCGTCTCGAACGTGAACCGGACGATCTCGCCGAAGCTCAAAGGGATGGACCCGAGCGACCAGGACGGGGTCGACGCCTTACTGATAGGTCTCGACGGGACGGACAACAAGTCGAGGCTCGGGGCTAACGCGATACTCGGAGCATCGCTCGCAGTCGCGCACGCAGCGGCGAACGATTCGGGGAAGCCGCTGTACCGATACTTGGGTGGCCCGAAGGCGAATGTGCTCCCGACGCCGATGATGAACATCCTCAACGGCGGGGCCCATGCAGACAACAACCTCGATTTCCAGGAGTTCATGGTCGTCCCGGTCGGGAAGACTTTCGCGGAATCGCTCAGGCGCGGTGCCGAGGTGTTCCACGCGCTCAAGGGCATCCTGAACTCGAAGGGACTAACGACGGCGGTCGGGGACGAGGGCGGCTTCGCTCCCAAGCTGGGCTCCAACGAGGAGGCGCTGGATCTCATACTGGAGGCGGGCGAGGCGGCTGGCCTCTCCCCTGGGAAGGACATGTTCCTGGCGATGGACCCTGCCGCGAGCGAGTTCTTCGACGGCTCGAAATACGTGTTCAAGAAGAGCTCGATGGAGCAGCTGTCGCCCGAGGAGATGGTCGACCTGTATGCAGGTCTCTGCAGATCGTATCCCATAGTCTCGATCGAGGACGCGATGTCCGAGGAGGACTGGGTCGGCTGGCGGGCGATCACGGCCAGGCTCGGGAAGAGGATACAGCTGGTGGGAGACGATGTGTTCGTCACGAACCGGGTCATCCTCGCCGAGGGCGTGAAGCAGGGGATCGCGAACGCCATCCTCATCAAGGTCAACCAGATTGGCACACTCACGGAGACCCTCGACACGATGCGGTTCGCATCGAGGTCGGGCTACAGGTGTGTGGTCTCGCACAGGTCGGGGGAGACCGAGGACACGACGATCAGCGACATCAGCGTCGCAACCAATGCGGGCCAGATCAAGACCGGCGCCCCGTCGAGGGGCGAGAGGACCGCGAAGTACAACCGGCTCCTGAGGATCGAGGAGGAGCTGGGGTCGCGGGCGAAGTACCTCGGCAAGGCTGCGTTCAAGAAGTAGCGGCACGAGTCCAGCAGCTCGCATTGTGGTTCTTCCAGTGGCTGCTTTCGTGTCGAACGGTCGATATTCGGAGGCCAATCGACCAATTCGTCCTGTTAGATGTAGGCAATTGACCATATTGCTAGTTAACAATTAGACATATACATCAACATCGGTCCAATAACTGACACAATGATGAATATCATGTCTCGCCCTCGGCCTGCACAGGACAACCAAGGGGCGTGGCGATACTGGTCTCTAGCAGGGTTCACAGGAGGGCGTCAGAATGTTCGATCGAACGGTCCACGGACCGCACGGCGCCGACCGGTGTGCGGCGGACCCCCAGGTTGGGAACGGTCCGTATCGTGGACACGACATGCCGCGACGGCGAGCAGATGCCAGGGGTCTCCTTCACGGCTGAGGAGAAGCTGGGCATCGCTCAGCGGCTGGAGGCTCTCGGGGTGGATCAGCTCGAGACCTTCGCGACGTACAACGACAGTGACAGGAAGTGCGCGGGCCTGTTGAGAGCGCAGGCGAAGGACCTCTCCATCATGGGCTGGAACCGGATGGTCAAGGCGGACATCGCCGATTCGCTGTCGAACGGGGTGGACGCGGTCTCGATCTCGACGGACACATCGGACCTCGCGCTCGCGCACAAGCTGAAGATGACACGGGAGGACCAGCTGAGCCAGCTGGCAGAGTGCGTCGAGTTTGCGAAATCGCACGGGGCATATGTCTGTTTCAACGCCGGGGATGCCACGAGGACAAGACTGGACTACCTCGTGGAGTTCGCTAAGGCCGGCAAGGACGCAGGCGGTGACAGGTTCAGGATATGTGACACAGTCGGCGTCCTGACACCTTCCTCCTCGGCGAGAATCGTCTCGACGATCATGGGTGCGGTCGACATCGACATCGAGTTCCACGCTCACAACGACTTTGGGCTCGCGGTCGCCAACGCGTTGTCGGCGTGCGAGGCAGCCGCGGTGTGCGACGACAG
This sequence comes from uncultured Thermoplasmata archaeon, assembly GCA_964568665.1. Taxonomy (GTDB): domain Archaea; phylum Thermoplasmatota; class Thermoplasmata; order UBA10834; family UBA10834; genus CAWBDD01. The sequence goes on from CAZMPY010000002.1 coordinate 27,592, forward strand.
GGCACTGTGGCTGTCGACGACCGTCAACGGGCTTGGCGAGCGCGCGGGCAATGTGCCTCTCGAAGTCCTTCTGATGAATCTGTACACGCACTATGGCATCGACAATTACAGGATCAAGCACTTACTCCCTCTGTGCAAGCATGTCGAGAGCGCGTCCGGGCTCAAGGTGCCTCTCAACTACCCGGTCATAGGCGGGAACATGTTCACGCACAAGTCCGGGATCCATGCCGACGGCGTTCTGAAGAACCCTTCGCTGTACGAGGCCTTCGACCCGGTCAAGCTCGGAATGACCCGGCGGATATCGGTCGGGAAGCACTCTGGGAAGGCGTCCATAAGGCACAGGCTGGAGCAGATCGGCCTGGCATCGTCCCCCGGGCTGCTCGAGGCGATGAGGCTCGAAGTCACAAGGATGGTCGAACTCAAAAAGGCCGATCTGACCGATGATGACCTGGCCACGCTCCATGCGAGCCTGGCCAAGGCGCATGCACCATCGAGGAGCTGAGGTGGCCCAGATGTCTTTCACAATCGCGGAGAAGGTCCTGGCATCGCATTCCGGCTCCGACTGCCGTGCTGGTGACATCGTCGTCGCAGGCGTGGACTTCTGCATGTCCCAGGACGGCACATCGACGATGATGATCAAGGAGCTCGTGGACCTGGGGTTCGAGAAACCGAGGACGGCGAAGGGCATGGCCATGGTGATCGACCACAGTGCGCCGTGCCCGTCGGCCGGGGTCGCGAGGGTGCATGCCAGGATGCGGTCGTTCGCGAGGTCGAAATCGGTCCCTCTGATCGAGGTGGGGGAGGGCGTCTGCCATCAGGTCATCCCCGAGACGGGGAAGATAATGCCTGGGGACCTCGTCGTGGGCGCCGACTCGCACACATGCACGTACGGCGCGCTCAACTCATGTTCCACGGGGCTGGGGTCCACCGATGTCGCGGCCGCAGCGCAGACAGGGAAGCTGTGGTTCAAGGTCCCTGAGTCATGCTCCATCGTCATCGACGGCGTGCTCGGGGGGAGGGTGGGCGCGAAGGACCTCGCGCTGCGTGTCATCGGCATCTTGAGAGCGGATGGCGCGACATACAAGTCGGTGGAGTATTCGGGTCAGACCGTCGGCTCGATGGGCATGGATGGCCGGATGACGCTGGCAAACATGGCCGTCGAGATGGGCGCGAAGTTCGCGCCGTTCGCATTCGATGCGGTGACCGCCACATGGTACGCGTCCCGCGGTTTCGAGGCCGGTCAAGGCGTCGCAGCGGACGCCCATGCCCGCTATTCTGGCACGGTCGACATAGACGCCTCGGACCTGGTCCCCATGATCGCGAAGCCTCATGCCGTCGACAACGTCTGTGAGGTGGACGCGGCGCTGGGGATATCGGTGGATCAGGTCTTCATCGGGACCTGCACGAACGGGCGGCTCGACGATCTTGCCGCCGCGGCACGCGTGCTCAGCGGCCGGAAGATCAAGCCCGGGCTCAGGCTCATCGTCGCCCCGGCCTCGAGGCGGATCTACATGGACGCGCTGGAGCACGGATACATCCAGTCGCTCATGCGCTCAGGTGCGGTCATCGTGCCGCCTGGGTGCGGGCCATGCGTGGGGACCCACGCCGGGATCCCCTCGGATGGCGAGACGGTCTTCTCGACTGCGAACCGGAACTTCAAAGGACGCATGGGGAACAACTGCGGCGTGAGCATCTATCTCGGATCGCCGGAGACTGCGGCGGCATCCGCGCTGAAAGGGGAGATAACGGACCCCAGGGAGGTGTGATCCATGGAACTGGTTGGACGCGCGCACAGGTTCATCCCGGATGATGACATCAACACGGACTACATCATATCGGGGAGGTACAAGTTCAAGACGGATGACATCAACGAGCTCGCCACCCATGTGATGGAGGACATCGACCCTGGGTTCGCCGGCAGGGTGTCCTCGGGTGACTTCATCGTGGCGGGTAGGAATTTCGGCTGCGGGTCCAGCAGGGAGCAGGCGCCGCGGGCTCTGAAGGCCGCTGGTGTCGGGGCGGTGATCGCCTCGTCCTACGCGCGCATATTCTATCGGAGCAGCTTCAACATCGGCCTCCCGCTCATCGAGTGCGACACCAGCTGGATAGTGAGCGGTGCGCTGCTCAGGGTGGACATGGATGCGGGTACCGTCCGTGACGATACGACGGGTGCCAGCGCGAGCACGGTCCCTATCCCAGCGACGATGCAGAGGCTCCTGGCGGATGGGGGTCTCGTCGAACACATAAAGAAGCGCGGGGGGTTCGAGCTGTGAACCGCTCGGCTCGTGAGATCATTGTTCCTTACATACCCGGTGATGGCATCGGCCCGGAGATAATGGCGGTCGCCCGTCGCGTGATGGACTCCGCGGTCGCCGCCACCGAGTCGGATTCGGTCAGGATCCGCTGGGAGGAGGTCCTTGCCGGCGCGGCGGCATACGAGGCCACGGGGTCGTACATGCCCGAGTCCGTCCTGCAGACGATCAGGTCCAGGGGCGTCGCGATCAAAGGGCCTCTTGCGACTCCGGTCGGGGGCGGCTACAGGAGCCTGAATGTGTCGCTCAGGCAGGCCCTGGACCTCTATGCCTCCGTCAGGCCGGTCCGGCATTTCGAAGGCGTCCCGAGCCCGATGAAGGACCCGTCCAAGGTGAATCTCGTGATATTCAGGGAGAACACCGAGGACGTCTACAAAGGGATCGAGTGGATGCGCGGTTCTGCCGAGAACACCAAGCTCATGACCTTCCTGCGGGACGAGATGGGCGTGGAATTGGCATCCGATTCCAGCCTGGGATTGAAGCCCATGTCTGAGACAGCCTCCAAGAGGCTCGTCCGGGCTGCCATCAAGTTCGCCGTGTCGAACGGCAGGCGGAGGGTCACGCTCGTGCACAAAGGGAACATAATGAAGTTCACGGAGGGGGCCTTCAGGGACTGGGGGTACGAGGTCGCCAGGGATGAATTCCCTGGAGTCGCCGTCAGTGAGATGGATGTTACCAGTCACGGGCCGGGGCCGCTCGGCCATGCACAGGTCGTCATAAATGACAGGATCGCCGACAACATGTTCCAGCAGGTCCTGACCCGGCCCGAGGAATATTCCGTGCTCGCCACCCCGAACCTCAACGGGGACTACCTTGCGGACGCCTGCGCCGCCCAGGTCGGCGGCCTAGGCGTTGCCCCTGGAGCGAACTTCGGGGACGGGGTCGCCGTCTTCGAGCCGGTCCACGGGACCGCGCCCAAGTACGCCGGGAAGGACCTGGCGAACCCCTGCGCGATCATGCTCTCAGGCGCCATGATGCTGGAGCACATCGGGCTCGAGGAGTCGGCTGCGCGCCTCGTCGACGCCATATCAGGGGCCCTCTCGGACGGCGTCCTGACACAGGACCTCGCGAGGATGGCGGGGACTGCCCGCTGCGTCGGCACACGCGAATTCGGAGAAGATGTGGTGGGCAGGCTCGGCGCTCTCTAGCGTTCTTCCGCGAGCCTCTTCCTCATCTCCTGCCTCTGCCTCCGGTCCGTGTTCCTTTCGACCCTGAAGCTGAGGACGGTCGCGATGACCGTCGTGACCAGGATGACTATGAGCGTGACATTCAGGAAGAGCGGCGCGTAGTCGGCCGACCATATGCTCGTTCCGACGAGCTGCGTCGCCGGGAGTGTCGCCAGGACCGCCGCCGAGAGCCCTTTCGGCATCAGCGCGAAGATGGTCCTCCTGTCGTCGTTCCCCAGACCCCCGACCTTCTGGGTGAGCGTCGACGTCATGTGCCGCGTGAACGACGTGAGGCTGGCCACCAGTAGGCCGGCCGTCAGATGGATCCATGTGAACGTCTCGAACCTGAACGACAGTCCGAGATAGACGAAGAAGAAAGTCCGCACGAAGAAGGTGATCTCCGTGTGGAAGTGGTGTATGTGGTCGTCGCTAAGGGTGGCGAGCTTGACCGAGGGCAGCCTCCGCTTCACGAAGTTCCTGTTCCCGAGCGCGAGGCCGAATGCGAGGGCGGCGACCGCCCCCGAGCTGCCGACAGGGGGCAGCTCGACCACGCCCGCGACGATGAAGAGAGCGGCCACGGTGATCATGTAGGACAGGGGCTGGTTGTGCAGCCTGTCCAGGACGAACAGCCAGGCTATCCCCGCCGCGAATCCCACGACGGCGCCGACGAGGAACTTGACGGCCAGTTCGGAGACGACATTGACGGGGTCGATGACCCCCAGCTTCGCGACGGAAATCAGTGTGAGCGCGGTGACAATCACGAGCACGTCGGTGATGACGCTCTCCATGATCACCATCGAGCGTGTCTGCGGTTTGATCCTCATCCTGTTGGCGATCGGGATGACGATTGCTCCGGTCGTCCCGCCGAGTATCGCACCGAGTATGAGGCTCACAAGCAGGTCCATGCCCATGATGAGGTGGAGCGCTACGGCTATCAGGCTGATCTCGGCGACGAACGTGAGGACGGACATGAAGACGGAGAGGCGCATCGACTCCATCACGACCTTCATGTCCAGCGACAGGCCCCCGTCGAAGAGGATGATGACGAGCGCGGCCGAGAGGAACATGTCCTTGAACTGGTCGATGCTCGAGAGCGCGTCCTCGGTGACCAGCCCGAACCTCTGGCCGAGGACATCGGGCCCTATGGCCATCCCGAGCATGACCAGGAGCAGGACGTCGGGGATCCTGTATCGGTTGAAGAACATGTTTCCGAAGAAGCCGATGAATATGATGGCGCCTATCGCGAGAAATGACGTGATGGTCTCCGGTTCCATGGGCGCACGCACCGTAGCCAGACCTGGTCATCATCCGGTTCGTCCGTCATCATGGCCAGGTCGGGTCCGATGGCTGGAAAGGGCCCGGCCACATATTTTATGATATTGGGCCGGCCGATGCGGCCCGGCACATCCCGTCGGCCAATCATTTATACCCGCGTCATTGATTCACCTGGACGATGACGACGGAAGGCATCGCATCGACACCATCGGCCGAGGTCTCGTCGGAGTACGATGTCATCGTGATCGGCGCTGGCCCCGCCGGACTCGCGGCAGGGATATATGCCCGGAGGGCGGGCCTGAACTGCATCATCCTGGAGAAGGGCGTCCCCGGAGGACAGGTCCTCACGAGTCCTCTCATAGAGAACTATCCCGGATTCCCAGAGGTCCAAGGGATCAAGCTCATGGACGCGATGGCGGAGCACGCGCGCAGATATGTGGACATCAGGGAGGGCGAGGAGGTCCTCAGGGTGAAGTCCGGGGAGAGGTTCGAGATCGATGCCACCTCGGGCAGATACACCGCCCGCGCGGTCATACTCACGACGGGCTCGACCCACCGCAAGCTCGGTGTTCAGGGCGAGGAGGGTATGGTGGGGCGCGGGGTGAGTTACTGCGCCACCTGCGACGGGTTCTTCTACAAACAACGCACCGTCATCGTCGTCGGCGGAGGGAACACCGCCCTCACGGACGCCCTCTACCTCCGGTCGATCGGTTCGAAGGTCACGATCGTGCACAGGCGCGACTCGTTCAGGGCCGATAAGCACCTTCAGGATATCGTGGCCCAGAAGGGCATCACGGTACTGCTGGACACAGTGGTCGACGAGATCGTCGGCGAGGACGAGGTGACGGCCGTGAAGCTCAGGAACCTCAAGACGGGCGCGCCCGGGACGATGGGCGTCAACGGCGTGTTCGTCGCAGTCGGCGAGGTCCCCAGCAGCCAGCTGGCGTCCGAACTCGGATTAGCGATGGACCCCGGCGGGTTCGTGATCGTGGACAGGTCGTTCAGGACGAACGTGCCGTTCATCTATGCTGCCGGCGATGTCTCCGGCGGGATCAGGCAGATCGTGGCGGCCGTCCACGGCGGGGCCGCGGCGGCTTTGTCCTGCTTCGAAGACCTCACGAGCCCGTATTACAAACGGGCATGAATGGGGGCACATCCGACCGGGAACAGTCCATGCCCCGAAACATGGTTATGTCGCATATTCCTGGTCGCGGTGCGGGATTGCTGGCCTGCGCCTCGCATAGCCAGTCGGACATACCGGTTGGTTACGTGCGTTGTATAATATACTCGTCAGTATTCTTCCTGTAACTGTCGGGCCCAAAAAGCTCGGCTATATAACAAGGAGGTTATGTCCAAATGGACGACAGACCACGCAGAAACGACCGCGGTTTCAGCTCCCGGCCAAGGGAGATGAGCACCGTGAAGTGCTCGGACTGCGGCGCTGAGACACAGGTACCGTTCAAGCCCACCGAGGGCCGGCCTGTGTACTGCAGGGAATGTTATCAGAAGCACAGGCCCCCCAGACGATTCTAATCGTCTCTGCGATGCCTGCGACTATGTAGACTTTTCCGTAAACCATCTTAATTTCCTTATAATTTGTCCACACACTAGCGCGTGCCCTGCCGCGTTGCACCCATGCGGGACAGCATTTATCGTGGTCCCTGCCGGTCCAGTCCCGGTGGGGGTGAATTACACGGTGAAGGGAAAGATTGGCAAGACATATCATTGCGACTTGTGTGGCCAAGAGGTCAAGGTCACGAAGGAGGGCGTAGGAGTCCTCGTCTGCTGCAACAAGCCCATGAGGGAGCTGTGACCTGGGCCGACTGGTTTTGGGTAGAAGAGTGGGCCCGATCGGATTCGAACCGATGACCAACTGGTTCCTCAGGGAACGCGGTCCCCTATGAGCCAATCGCTCCGCCGGACTAAGCTACGGGCCCGTGCTTTTCTCCTAAACATCGACCTTCTTATTATGATTTCCGTGGGTGGGATGGCCGTCCTGCTAGTACCTGTAGGTCCTGGTCTTCCCATCCTCGAGCTGCACCCCTAGCCCGAGCGCGATCCTGTTCGAGAAGTTGAAGTAGCTCGTGATCAGGTTCGCCCTCAGTATCTCCTCGTCCTTCAGGCCAGCCTCATTTAGGTCCTTGATGTCGTCCTTCGTGATGGACTTTGGATCCAGTGTGAGCTTCGCGGCGTACGCCAGCAAGGCCTTGCTCCTTGGCGTCTCGCTCTTCCGCATGTACTCCTTGAGGAGCTTCGAGATTGCGGCCGAGTCCTTCTCGACGGTCTCGAGCGCTTCCGAATGGTGTGTGGCGCCGTACGCGCACCGGTTGGCCGCGGAGACGATGACGGCGATCGTCTCGCGCTCGTCCCTGGACAGCGGTCCAGGGCCCATCATGAGGTCCGCGTACAGCTCGAGGTGGTGATCGAGTATCTCAGGGTCCATTCCCTGGGCCTGGAATATGTTGGCAAGGTGCCCTCTCTCCTTCACGATGCGCTCGTAGACTTCCTTCGTGCGCCCCGAAGCATTGGCTCGCTCGATCGTATTTATCCAGGTCATGCCTCTCACATCGGACAGCCATCTGTCTGGCGAGGTACTAGTCGCGCAAACGCCTTAAGCCTTGCTGTCTGGTTCTATGATCCCGGTCCGTGCGCCAGTCAGGGGGCGGAGCCGATATATCCACAGGCCCCATTCTCCTTCGTGGATGAAAAGGCCAAGGTCGCCTGGACCCTGGCGCTCATGTCGCCGGTCATCGCGGAGCTGATGTCTGGTTCATCCCCTCCCCTGGAGTTCTTCAACCCCCTGTTATTCGCTGGCCTGCTTGGGATGTACGGGGCCGGGGTCCTGCTCGTGAGGGAGATCGCCGTCACATGGAGGCAGGGATGGGCCACGATCCTCCTGCTGGGGGCCGCCTACGCGGTCATAGAGGAAGGCCTCGCCGTGAAGAGCTTCTTCGACCCTGGCTGGGCCGACCTCGGCGACCTCGCCGTGTACGGGCGTGCCTTCGAAGTGAACTGGGTGTGGTCTGTCTGGCTGACGATATTCCACGCGACGATCAGCATCGCCCTCCCTATACTCCTGGTTCGCTTGTTCTACCCCAGGTTCGAGAACGAGAGGCTGCTGACGGACCTCCAGTTGAGGGGCGTACTGGTCCTGTTCGTCCTGGACATCTTCGTGTTCGCCCTGCTGTTCATGGTCGACTATGTGCCACCGGGGCTGCAGTACCTGCTCGCGCTGCTGACGGTGGCTTTCCTGGTGATCGGGGCGAAGCGCCTCCCGCGGACCCTCGTGAGCCCGAGGCATCATCTCCCGACCTGGTCCCCCAGGCGGTTCTACGCGCTCGGGTTCCTGATGATACTTGGCGGCTTCCTTATCGCCTCGGGGTCGTTCACGAGGGCGATCCATCCGATCTACACGATCCTGCTGCTCCTGGTGGTGAGTGCAGCTACCCTGTCCATCCTGCAGCACAAGATGGGCGCGACGGACAACCGCGCGCAGAAAGGGTATTTCGCCGCTGGCTTGCTCTCGTTCCTGGTCGCGATGGGTTTCCTCAGCGAGTTCATCGGTAACGCTGGCATGTCCGTCGTCGCAATCTTCGGGGCGCTGTTCGTGGTGGACCTCGTCAGGTGGTCCTCCGGGAAGAAGTGCTTCACATTCCTGAGGCGCTTGCCCCAGCCTGTCTGAAGAAATCGTCTGGCGCCGTCGAACGGATTCGAACCGTTGACCTTCCGCTTAACAGGCGGACGCTCTGCCGACTGAGCTACGACGGCATATTGGATTGCAGGCGCAGTTAACCTGACCGGTTAGATAAGTCTTTTGTCATCATGCGCCTGGCACGCATGTGCGAGAACGATGGGTGCGGGAAGGCGGACTTATTCGATCGATTCCCGCAGCTCATTGACCGTCGTGCTCATGGACTCGAGGATCTCCTTCAGATGGTCGAGGAATTCCTGGATCTTCTCCGTCGTCACGGCACCGTCCGGGGACGGGTCGATGAGCCCTTCCTGCTCCAGTATCCTGAGGGAGTACCTCACCTTGTGCTGCGGGTGCTTGAGCATCTCCGAGAGCCTGATGATGCCTATGGGCTCGTTGTCCATGATGGCCTTCAGCATCGCGACGTGCCTCTGGAGGAGCTCGATCTCCGTCTCAATCTTGCTAGTCAGGACAGACTTGCCGGACTTGGTCTTCATCATCATCACATCCAAGGCTGGCATACAGGCCTTGTCGTGCTACTTGATAGCATTTGGTCATATTTAACGGCAAAGGGGGGACCAGCTCGGTGGTATGCTTCCCCTCCGACCAAGTTTGATATAACCAGGACATGATAACTCGCCCCGCTATGGCCATAATCGAGGCTAATGCCATCACCAAGGATTTTGGCGGGATGAAGGCGCTCGACGCGGTGACCATAATCGTCGAGGACGGCGACTTCTTCGGCTTCTTCGGGCCGAACGGTGCCGGGAAGACCACTCTGATCCGGATACTGACGGGCCAGCTCGAACAGACCTCGGGGACCGTGTCCGTCCTCGGCGTCGATGTGGCCAAGGAGCCCATGCGCGTGAAGGAGGTCATCGGCATAGTGCCCGAGGTCGAGAGCCCGCCGTCCTACCTCACCGCGTCGGAGTACCTCTACTTCGTTGGAATGGTCCGGAAGCTCGATAAGCTGGATGACCGGATAGAGAAGTGGCTGTCGTTCTTCGACCTCGAGGGCAAGAAGGGCACCATCTGCAAGGACATGTCCAAGGGGATGCGGCAGAAGCTGATGCTCGCGTCGGCCTTCATACACGAGCCGCGGCTGCTGTTCCTCGACGAGCCGTTCATCAACCTGGACCCGATCTACCAGAAGGTGATGAGGGACTACCTCGAGGACTACATCTCCAACGGTGGGAGCGTGTTCATGTGCTCCCACATCCTCGAGATCGCGGAGCGCCTGTGCAACAAGCTCGCCATCGTCAACCTCGGTCATATCGTCGTGCAGGGGCGCAAGGAGGACCTCCTGAAGGGCGGCGAGAACCTGGAGAAGGTCTTCATGCGTTCGGTCGGAGGGGATAGGGCACGAAGACCCTTCTGACGCTCATGCTCAAGGAGGAGTTCAGGACACACACGTCCTACTCCGGGCAGGAGCGGTTCCTCACATTCCCGGTGTTCGTCTTCTTCCTGTCGACAATCGTCGGCATGACGATGGACCGTCTGCTCGGGTCGATATCCCTCAGCCAGATGGTCCTGATGACCCAACTGTCGGCGTTCACATACGGCATCAGCGTCGGCACGTTCGGCCTCATGGGCAGGGAGTACCTCGCCAGGCGCTACGGACGGAGCAACTACCTCGTCTCGATGCCGTTCCTGCTCCCCATCTCGTTCAGGACCACGTTCCTCGGCATCTACCTGAGGGACGCCATCTTCTACATCGTGCTCCTGCTCGTCCCGGCCACCCTCGGGCTCGTGTTCGCGGCGCCCGTCGCGGGTATGCATCTCACGAGCATCGGGCTGTTCTTCGTGGCCATACTCACCACGTTCATGCTCGGCCTTTCGCTGAGTTTCCTGGCGTCGGTTCTGTTCATAAGGAGCATGCGCGCGTTCGTCGTGTTCACCGGCGCGCTGATCGCCCTTTTCTTCCTCTACGGCGTGTTCGGGGTGATCGACCTGGAGACCCTGATCCCGTCGTACGGCCTCCAGATGACCGTCCGGCCGTTCACGCCCGAGCCCGTGGCCGCCCTGCTGTACCTGGTCGCCTCGGTCGTCGAGATAGCGGTCCTCGTGGTCGCCTCCTACTATCTCGTCGAGGTCAGGGTCAGCATCTCGTCCCATCAGTACCAGGACCGCCTGCAGGCCTATCACGCGCGCGTCCCGATCTTCAAAGGGGTCTACCGCGCGCTCATCGCGAAGGAGTTCGTCGACCTGCGGAGGAGCGGGACCGTCGCGAAGATGTTCTTCTCGTTCGTCCTCCCGCTCCTGTTCCTGTCGGTCACGATATGGTTCGTGAACTACGGCCTCGCCATCCCCGTTGGGTTCAACGCCGTCTTCTACGCGGCCATGGTCGGTTTCGTGGGGACGCTGATGTACAGCTGGCTCAACAACATCGACCTGGTCGAGTACTACTCGCTCGTCCCGGTGACCGTGCCCCAGCTGATCAAGGTCAGGATGGCCGTCTTCCTGGTCCTCACGCTCGGGATATCGGCGTTCTTCGTGGTCGTCATCTCCGTCCTGAACGGGGACACGGAGCTCCTGTGGCTCGCGCTCATAGTCATGTTCGTCACATCCGTGTACATGGTCATGGTCATGGCCTACCTGACCGGGCTCAAGACCAACACCTTCCTGTTCGACACGACCGTGCTGGGCAAGTTCAGCGTCATGTCGTTCCTGCCGGATGTCGGCCTGACCATCCTGTCCTTCAGCCTCATGGCAGACTGGACCGTCGGTGTGGTCGGCATCGCGCTCGTGCTCGGGTCTATGCTGGTAACCGCGAGGATCCTGTACAAGGGCATCGACGGCAGATGGGGGAAGACTGCCTTCACGGACTGAGGGAATGGTTATGTGGCACCTGGCCCCTTCGCGGATGATGGGTCCTGCGCATGCAAAGGGATGTGTTGGTCAGACGTGCTGTTCACATGCTCATGGCGCTCGCGCCCCTGTACTATCTCCTGCCAGAGCAGCTGCCGTTCCTGGAGACCGGCCGATGGGTCCTGCTGATATGTTTCTTCGCCGTGGTCGTGGCCTTCGAGTCTGTCAGGCTCTTGCTGGGGTTCACGTTCGTCGGCCTGCGCCCGCACGAGTTCCGGAGCATAGCATCGTTCGTGTGGGCCGCGGCAGGCCTGACCATCGCCCTCTGGCTGTTCCCTCATGACATCGCGACGGTTGCGATCGTGGGCATGGCCGTGGTGGATCCGCTGGCGGGTGAGCTGCGCAGTCGCCACAGCAGCGCCGTGGTGACGGTCGCAATCCCCGTCGCCGTCTACTTCGCAATCGCCGCGCCAGTACTGTGGTACATGGGCCCTCACTCCCCGTTCTTCGCCGTCACATTGGGCGTGATCGGCGCGACCGCCGCGGTCGGTTCTGAGCGCAGGAAGGTTCGGAGGATCGATGATGATTTCATCATGACAGTCGTGCCGTGCCTGCTGATGTGGGTCTTCTCGGAGCTCTAAAGCATCCGCTATCAGAAGTCTGAGTGGGCCGTTCGTCGCGGGTTCAGATCACTTCGAGCTTGCCGAACTTGCCAGCGCTGACCTGCAGTGTGCCCTTGTACGAGGAGGCCCAGCCGTTGGTGATCTTGATCTTCGCGTCGATCTCGACCTTCTCGATGTCCTCGTTCCACAGGGTCAGGGCAACGCTGTCGCCGTTGTCGTCCTTGCCCATGGCGTCGCAGACCCTGCCCGCCGTGCCGCTCCAGCCCGATTTGAATTCCCTCGGCTCCTTCTTCTCGACGATCGTCAAAACAATCTCGTCGACCTTTGCCTTGTCCTTCAGGTCCTTTGCCAACATCGGAGCACGCTCTCGATTGCGTGCGAAGACAGTACTCCTACATAAAGGTCGCCCCGGCCCGACCAGGCGGCGTTTCCGGTGGAAAGACGACGTTATAATGCCTGATTTCGACGCAGGCCAGTACGTTTCAGACCTCTGTTTCTTGTCCAATTAGCCTTATATGCTCGCAGTAAGATAGGGCAGGCCCATGACGAGGATCAAAGTCATAACCGAACCGGCAGAGCTCGTTCCGATGTTCCGGGCGGTCGACACCAAGGTCAAGAGGGAGGTCCTCAAGCTCGTCACACTGGAATGGCACACGATGCGCGAGATCGAGAAGCAATTCGGTCCGGCAGGCGGTGACGCCCTCCAGTTCTTCGAGAAGATGAAACTGGTTGAGACCAGGTGGCAGACCTCCCAGGAGGCCCAGCAGCCGGAGAAGGCATATCACACATACTACACATCGTTCCACATCAACGCCTCATGGCCCGTCTATGAGATCAGCGATGTCCTCGCAGCGGCGGTCATGGAGGAGAAGGAGTTCCAGAAGATCGAGAAGCAGATCGTCGAACTCGTCGGACCGTCCGGGAAGTTCGCCGGCGATGTGGCCGAGGTCCTTGGCGTGACGTTCACAATGCTCAAGAGCCTGGTTAAGAGGAGCACGCGGCTAGACTACCGTGGGCACAGGATCGAGAGGGTCAAGGAATAGTCCTGACCCGGTGAGTCCCATGATCGTCGTCCTGAGGCTAGGCCACCGTCCGAAGCGCGACCAGCGCGTCACCACCCACGTGGCCCTCACTGCGAGGGCTCTCGGGGCAGACGCCATCTGGGTGACGACCGAGGACGAGCACCTCGAGGCCACCGTCCGCAGCGTTGTCGAGCGGTTCGGGGGCAAGTTCCAGATCAAGACCGGCGTTAGCTGGAGGTCGGTCATCAAGGCGTGGGAGGGCGAGGTCGTCCACCTCACGATGTACGGCGAGAACCTCTCGAAGGCGCTCCCGACGGTCGATGCGAAGGACCTGATGATCGTCGTCGGGGCGGAGAAGGTCCCGCGCGAGGTCTACGACCTCGCGACCAGGAACATATCCGTCGGGAACCAGCCGCACTCCGAGGTCGCCGCGCTGGCCATCTTCATGGACAGGCTCACGAAGGGGAAGACGCTCGGCAAGGATTTCAAGGGCAGGCTGCGCGTGATGCCCAATCCGAGGGGGAAGACGGTCGTTGACAGGTCGAAGGCCACCGACAAGGGATGAATGCCTTTCGCTGCTGCGTGCGGAGGGTTGCCCTGAGAACGTGGTCGCACACTGCGAGGAGGTCGCAGCTCTCGCCGTTAAGATCGCCAAGCGCTGCGGCGCGGACGTCGACCTGGTCGAGGCCGGCGCCCTCCTTCACGACCTCGGAAGATGCAGGACACACTCGATCCGCCACGCGGTCGAGGGCGCGAGGATAGCCTCCGACAAGGGCCTGCCGGTCGAGCTGGTGCTGATCATCGAGAAGCACATCGGTGCGGGCCTGACGAAGGCGGATGCCAGGCAGCTGGGGCTCCCCGAGAAGGATTACATCCCGGAGACGCTGGAGGAGAAGGTCGTGGCCCACGCCGACAACCTCATCTCAGCGCACGGGCGCGTCACCCTGGCCGAGGCCGTGGCCGACGTGGCGCGGAGGGTCAGCCCGGAGGCCGCCAAACGGCTCCGTGGGCTGCACGAGGAACTCTCGCTGGCCTGCGGGACGGACTTGGAAGACATTCGTTGACCGTCGAGTGACGCTTCCTGGGGTGGATTGTCTTCGGCACGTCAGGTCGGCATTGCGCCCGTAGAATCATCGGGAGGTTCGGAGAGGACCATGGTTGCCATCAGGTCTTCCTGTACCTGACGAACTCTCCCCTGATGTGTGCATCCCTCAGGTCGTGGTACGCTTCCGCGTTCCTCTTCGCGGCCTCCCTGAGGGCAGGGTCCCCCTGCTTGACGATCTTCGCGGGCACGCCGACGACCAGGCTGCCCTCGGGCACCTTCTCGCCAGCCCTCACGACGGCTCCAGCGCCTATGATCGAGCCCGAGCCGACCTCGGCCTCGTCGAGGACCGTCGAGTTCATACCAACGATCACATAGTCGCCGATCCTCGCCGCGTGTATGATGGCCCCGTGGCCCACAGACACGTTCTTGCCTATGATCGTGGGCTTGCCAGGGTTGCCGTGGATCTGACAATGCTCCTGGATGCTCGACCCCTCGCCGATCCTGACTGGGGAGAGGTCCGCCCGGATGACGGCGTAGGGCCATATGCTGCAGCCCTTCGCAATCTCCACATCGCCGATAATGATCGCCTCTGGAGCGACGTAGCACGATGGGTCTACCTTCGGTTCGACCACGATATGTCACCGCCAGGGTGCGATAAATCCTTTACTGCGATCCAGCGGGCTTCTCGGCCTTCGGCTTCGCCGCGCTCCTCTTCAGCGCGACCCTCTTGGGGAAGTACTTGAGGATGACGACATCGCCAACGGCGGATATCCATCTGAAGGGCACATTGACCGGCTTCGAGCCTTCGACGAGGAGGGGGTTGGTGTTCGAAACGAACAGTCCCTGGACCTTGTTCTCATCGACCTCTACGACGAGGTTCGATATGCTCCCTAGAAATATGCCCTGGTTAGTATAAACCTGCAGACCTATCAGATTAGAAGCCTCTTCGAGCATACTGCATCCCTGTCGACCGTATCGCCGTTCTCTCTTTAAATAGTTTATCTTAGTCCAGTATCGCGCCTCCAAGACGAAGTCTTGGGCCGCTTCCCCAGTGGTTCGTCGCAACGGTTAAGTACGTCGCCATCAATCGGTAGTGCGGATAAAAGGCACAAGCGTGCAAATGCGGTGAAACAGATGTCTTCGGAGATCGAGGAGATACGGCAGAGAAAAATTGCAGAGCTGGTGAACAGCGCATCCCAGGCTGGAGGCAACGATTTACTGGACGCCCCGGTCACGTTGACCGACACGAACTTCGAGGAGGTCATCAAGAAGCACCAGACGGTCGTGGTCGATTGCTGGGCGCCGTGGTGCGGCCCGTGCAGGATGCTGTCGCCCACCATCGAGGCCATGGCCAAGGATTACAAGGGCAAGGCGGTCTTCGCCAAGCTCAACACCGACGAGAACATCGGCGTCGCAAGCAAGTACAGGATCATGAGCATCCCGACACTCCTCTACTTCAGGGACGGGAAGCTCGTCGACAAGACGGTCGGTGCCCTGCCGAGGCCGATGCTCGACACCCAGATGAGGAAGGTTCTGGGCTGATAGACTCAGGATGAACGATTCCCCCCAAACCACTTACCACACCCCCCTCTTCTTTTTCTTTTTGTGCTTGCCAGCGTAGCCACGCTTTGGATGCAAAGTATAAATCGGCAGGCGGACCTTGCCATCCCTAAGGCCGCACACATGGATTTCGAGACTGTCGTGGAGTGGTCCGGCGCGTATCCGGGCAATATGCACGGGCAGAACGGCATGGACGTCGAGTACTCGGCCCCCATCGAGCTGGACGGGACCAAAGGGCCGATGACACCTGAGGATGCGTTCGTCGGGGCCGCGAACATGTGCTACCAGATAGTCTTCCGCTCGGTGTCCAAAGGCCTAGGCATGGACCTCACTAGCTACAGGTGCCGGGCCGTCGGGGACCTACAGACGGTGGACGGCGCGAAGAAGTTCGTGAAGCTCACCCTGTATCCTGAGATGAGGTTCGCACCCGGCTCCAAGATGGAGAACCTGGAGAAGGCGGTCACGACCACGAAGAAGAAATGCCTGGTGACCAATTCGATGGCGCTCGATGTGGCGGTCGTCCCGAGGATCATCGAGTGACAAGGGTGGTGGACGGATGTGCAGGATGACTGGCGTCGTGTTCAGGAGCAGCTTCCCGACGGAGGCGTTACTGGCCCTGAGACAGATGGCGGAGACCGGCAGGATACCTGACGAGGAACCGCGGGGGCACAGGGACGGATGGGGGATGGCCTCGTTCGTGAACGGCTCACCGAAGCTCGTCGGGAGGAGCATCAGGCCGGCCCATCTGGACCCGTCGTTCGACTCCGCCATGGCCGACGCGATGAAGCTGGCCGCTCCGAACGTGCTGATTGCACATGTCCGGGCGGCATCGAGGGGTGGCGTGGCCATGGAAAACACGCATCCTTTCATCGCGGATGGGATCGTGCTCGCGCACAACGGGACCTTCAAGGACTTCGACCCCAAGACGAGGTCAAATCCAAAGGGACAGACCGACAGCGAGAGGCTGCTCATGCTCCTCATGGACAGGTGCGAAGACGGCCGTGACCTTCATGCTGCTCTCAAGTCCGTCATCACTGAGGATCTCAGGTCTGTCGAGACCCGCGGCGCAGTGCTGCTGGTCTCGGACGGGTCGAAGCTCTACGGCTACAGGAAGGTGAACGACCCCAAGAGGGAATGGTACTACAAGCTCCATGTGGCCGAGGCCGCGGACGCCGTGATGCTCTACCAGGAGGTTCCGGAAGGGTGCGCGCTCAGCGGGCGCGTATCGGAGGTGGGCGACGGCGAGCTGGTCTCGGTCAGCCTGGACCTGAAGGTCGTGAGGGAGCGCCTGGTCTAGGCCTTCGACTTCCTCGCAGCCAGTTTGATGGCTTCGGTCACGCAGTTCCTGGGCATTATCGTGGCTATCGGGATATCGACGATTTTCTCGATCGTGGAGCTCACGATGGGCGCGCAGACCACGGCGATGGCGCCGTCCCTCTCCGCTCTGACGGCTGCGACTATCGCATCCTCGACGGTGGCCGCCGGATACTCCCTGACCCTGACGCTCTCGTCGCCGATCCTGACCGACCTTTCCTCGACCTCGTCGAGGACATGCCTCGTCGCTATGATCGCGATGAAGTTGCCAGCCCTGTTCCCCTCAAGCTCTCGCACGGCCTTGAGCATCTTCCTCAGGACGTCCAGGCCAGGGGACCGGTCCTCGTTGGTGATCTTGTAGATGGTGCTGGCCGATACGCCGGACCTCTTGGCCATGTCCTGGACTGTCAGTCCCAGCGCGTCGAGCACCTCGAGGAGCGTCTTCCTGAACGCCTCGTCCGAGCTGCCTGCGGCGGCCAGGAGTTTCCTCGCAGAGTCCATTTGTTAGCCTCATCGTGTTAATGTGTGCCCGCATATTTATACAATTGTATTATTGTTGCGGTACATATGTGAGAAAAGATTAATAGCCTCTTGGGCATAGTGACGCAGGGGACATCATGGACAAGAAGCTGGCAATCGTTCTGACAATCGTCGTCGCAGTCGCAGTCGTGTCCGGGGCACTGGCCGCCACAATGCTGCTCAACAAGGACAGCGCGACCGGCACAGTGTACTACCTGCCGATGGCGCCAAAGGACATGCGCGCCGCCCTCGGCACGGGTCAGGTCGATGCTTACATCGCGTGGGAACCCTACGTTTCAGACTCAGTCGGGGGACATGTCGGTGATGTGCTCATGTGGTCTGGTGACATCATGCCGCACCACCCGTGCTGCGTCGTCGTCGTCTCCGAGGATTTCCTGGCACAATCGAACGGCCCCGAGATGGCCGAACGCTTCTTGAAGGCCCACATCGAGGCCAACCTCTGGATGGCCGACGCCCTGGCGAACCCTGAGAGCGAGGACTACAACCTCCTCGTCACGCTCGCGACCGAGTTCACCTTGAGGAACGAGAGTGTTGTGACCGCGGCCTTCGAGCACCTCCAGTACGGGTACGAGATGACCACCGAATTCAGATCGGCGCTCGAGCAGTTCACGGACATGTACGTCGAATCCAACCTCACCACCAACGCGACCTTGACCTCGAGAGGCTACAGTTCGGTCAGCGACTTCATCGGGACGTATGTCGACGGCTCATACCTGGAGACCGCCGCATCCGTGCAGCCGAGCGAGACGATACTCAACCCCGACGACCCGATACAGCTGGGCTTCCTCATGGGGGACCTGCACCAGCTCGCGCAGAAGGTGGCCAGCGACGCCAGGGTGCTCGGCGGGACCCAGAGCCTCTTCGAGACGTACGGACTCAATGTGGAGAACGCGACGGGGGCTCCGTTCGCGGCTGGAGGCGATGAGATGGCGGCCTTCGCGCTCGGTAACGTCGACATCGGTTACCTCGGCGCGCCGCCTGCGATACTCAGCCACCTCAACGCAGGCACCGCCGTGAAGATCATCGCGCAGGCCAACACCGAGGGGAGCGGGATCGTTGTCGCCACGGGCTCGGACATAAGGAGTCTCGCGGACCTAGTCAACAAGACGGTCGCCGTGCCGTCCGTGAGCTCGATACAGTTCCTGCTCCTGAAGACGGTGCTCAAGGCGGAGGGCCTGGACCTGGCCGTGAAAACGGCATGAGCCCAAAACCTCTATCTCCGGATAGAGCATGAGGGTCTTGGAGCGGGACTGGATGTTCGGAGTCTATTCTGCCTTGAGCCGCTGGTTCCATGCGAACTGGATGCGGGTCCTGCTCGGCCTCATCTCTATCATCGCTTTCGTTTCGATCTGGCAGGCGTATTCCAGCTACCTGCAGGCGAACAGCTCCAGCATCGCGGACTATGTCCCTCCCCCGGGCAAGGTCGCCTCCGCCTTCTTCGATTCGTTCGTGACGCGGGACCCCTACACGGGACTCTACATGTCGGAACATATCTTCTCGAGCCTGAAGAGGATATTCTTCGGGTTCGTCGCCGCGGTAGCCATCGCCCTCCCTGCGGGCCTGCTCATGGGTAGCCTCAGGAGCGCGGAGGCCCTGGGCAAGCCCATAGTGGAGATGATCCGGCCCATCCCGCCGCTCGCGTGGATCCCGGCGTTCATGTTCATCTTCGGGATAGTGTGGGGTCCAGTGGCGATCGTGTTCCTCGGCATCTTCTTCCCCATCCTGTTCAATGTGATGCTCGGCGTGAAGAACGTCGACCCTGTGCTCATCGACGCTGCGCGCACTCTCGGCGCCAAGCGTCATCATATCTTCGCCAAGGTCGTGCTGCCTTTCACGATGCCGTACTTCATGACCGGGGTCAAGGTCGGTCTCGGCATAGGCTGGATGTGCATCGTGGCCGCCGAGATGCTCGGGTCGGTCGGCGGTGGCGTGGGCTACTACATATTCGCGTCCGCGAACAGTGCATTCAGATATGACAACATGTACGCGGGCATGATCGTGATCGGCCTGCTGAGCGTGCTCACGACGGGCATCGCCGGCATCTTCGAGGAGAGGTTGTACAGATGGATGGGCATGAAGTGACCATAAGCATCCAGGGCCTGTCCAAGGTCTTCAAGAAGGACCGGAAGCAGGTCGTCGCCCTGAGGGACTTCGACATCGAGGTCCCGTCCGGGGAGTTCGTGTGTCTCCTCGGCCCGTCCGGCTGCGGCAAGACCACGGTGCTGAGGATCGTAGCCGGCCTCGAGGAGCGGACCGAGGGTAAGGTAGTCGTCCACGGCCGGGAGGTCGCCGGGGCGGGCCCGGACCGCGGCATGGTCTTCCAGGAGTTCGCGCTGTTCCCGTGGAGGAGCGCGAGGAAGAACATCGAGTTCGGTCTCGAGATAAAGCGCCTGCCACCTGGCGAGCGGACCGTGCTGTCGAGCAGGTTGCTGGAGCTCGTGGGGCTCAGGGGGTTCGAGGACTCCCACCCGAAGCAGCTCTCGGGCGGGATGAAGCAGCGCGTGGCGATCGCGAGGGCGCTGGCGAACGACCCCGCCGTGCTACTCATGGACGAGCCCTTCGGGTCGCTCGACGCTCAGACCAGGAACCTCATGCAGAAGGAGCTGCTGCGGATCTGGTCGGAGACGAGGAAGACCATACTGTTCGTGACCCACTCGGTCGACGAGGCGGTGTTCCTGGCAGACAGGATAGTGGTCATGACGGCGAGACCAGGGATGATCAAGAAGGTCATACCCGTGGACCTGCCGAGGCCCAGGGAGAGGACCAGCAAGGAGTTCATCGGGATACGCGGGCAGGTCCTGGCCGAGCTCGAGACGGAGTTCGAGAAGGCCCGGGCGAGGGAGGTCTCGCCTGAATGATTCAAGCATAATGCTTAACTTCTCTCCGCCCGATACCTGCTGGCATGAGCTTCGAGCTAAATGTCGTCAGCAACACCCCTCTGACGCCCCTTAGCGACATCGACGAGGTCGCCATCCTGTTCCTGAACCAGATCGGTTATTTTCCGAAGGGGTACGACCCCAAGACGGACGTCACCGACATAAGGGACAGCGTCCCGTACAGGCTGCTGGTCGACCACTTCCTGGCGCGCATGGAAAAGGCCTGGGTGGTGGAGGACCTCGCCATATCCCTGGGGACCACGAAGGCGACCGTCTACAGGCACATCAACAAGCTGAAGGGGTTCGACCTCCTGGAGGAGATGAAAGTGGATCAGCCGGACGGGGGGGCGAAGAAGGGCTACCGGATCCGGTACGGCAACCTGGGCAAGGCCTGGAACTTCACCGAGGCGCATGTCCAGGTCGCCATGGAGAACTACCGGAAGACCGTGGACCACCTCAACGAGCTGGCTTCGAAGAAGGGTGACAGACATGCCAAGAAAAGATGACACGATCGTGCTGACAACGGGCTCGGTGTACAGGATCAAGAGCCTAGAGTCGAGGGACAAGCCGATGGAGACCGTGGGCACATTCAGGGGTTACGCCGCCGTGGCCCATGACACCGCACTCGTGATGGAGCTGGAGAAGAAGCTCGGCGAGGAGAAGGGGATGCTGCGGCTGATCCCGTCACACATGATCCTCTCGATAGACGTGCTGAGCGAGGTCAAGGAAGACGAGGTCAAGGACAAGGAGACCAACGCGGTCTACTTCGGATGAGCGGCTGACATGAGCGTCAAGCTGAGCCCTGTCGAGCTGAAGGTCCTGGCGGTCATAAAGGACTGGTACCCGATCACTTCCGAGGAGCTCAGGGACGAGCTTTCGATGCGCAAGGACTCCCTCGAGCGGGTGCTCAAGGGACTCGTGGTCAAGGGGATAGTCGCGCTCGAGCCGCTACCGGACAAGGTGTATGTGCGCCTCCTGGTGCCGGACATCGACGTGAAGCGACACAGGGGGAAGCGCCCCAAGGTCGGGGACGAACCTGAGGATTTCTACGAGGCACTGATGTACCAGTGACGCGCGGCCCAGTGCGCGCGGGCGTGCGTCTGCGATAAATAGATATCGTGTGCCAGTCGTAGAGCCTGCCGTGGACTACTTCGAGGAGTTCGTCCAGGCAATCGTCACCGGAGAGGTCCGGAGCAGGGACGATGTCCTGAGGCTCAAGGCCCGCATGTGCAAGAAGCACGGCCTGAAGCGGGTCCCCACGAATCATGAGATACTCGAGCACGTGCCGGAGGAGTACCTGGACCTCGTCGGGCCGCTGCTGATGAACAAACCGATCAGGACGATGAGCGGTGTCGCCCCCGTCGCCGTCATGACGAGCCCGTGCGACTGCCCGCACGGGAGGTGCATCTACTGCCCAGGCGGCGCCGCGAACAACACGCCGCAGTCGTACACGGGGAAGGAGCCGGCGGCGCGGAGGGCGGCGGACCACGAGTACGACCCCTACGGGCAGACGAAGGCCAGGCTCGAGCAGTTCAGGGCGATCGGCCACAGGACGGATAAGGTGGACCTGATCGTCATGGGCGGCACGTTCACCTCGAGGCCGGTCGAGTACCAGGACTGGTTCGTCAAGCGGTGCTTCGACGCCATGAACGGGTCCGAATCTGAAGACCTGGCTTCGGCGCATCTCGCAAACGAGACCGCCCCTGCGCGTTGCGTCGGCATGACCGTCGAGACGAGGCCGGACTGGTTCAAGGCGCCGCAGCTGGAGCATGCGATGTCTCTGGGCGCGACCAAGGTCGAGTTCGGAGTCCAGTCCCTGGACGACGCGGTCCTGGACGGCGTGAAGCGGGGGCATCATGTCTCCGACGTCGTCGACGCGACGCGGAGGGCGAAGGATGCGGGCCTGAAGGTCTGCTACCACATGATGCCCGGGCTCCCAGGCTCGTCGCCGGAGAACGACCTCTCGGACTTCGTCCGCCTCTTCGAGGACGACCGCTTCAAACCGGACATGCTCAAGATCTACCCGACGCTCGTGATCAAGGGGACCGAGCTGTTCGAGATGTGGGAGCGCGGCACGTACACGCCGCCCGCGCTCGACGACATGGTCAGGCTGCTCGCCCGTGCCAAGCGCGTCGTGCCGCCCTGGGTCAGGATCCTCCGGGTCCAGCGGGACATCCCGGTCCAGCTCATCGAGGCCGGGGTGATGAAGAGCCATCTGAGGGAGATCGTGCTCGCCCAGATGAGGGATGAAGGCAGTCCGTGCAGGTGCATCAGGTGCAGGGAGGTGGGCCATGTCCCGAAAGCAAGGGAGCTCCCCGAGGATGTCGGTGTGGAGCTGAGATCGACTGGATATGGGGCGTCTGGCGGCATCGAGACGTTCCTCTCGTTCGAGATCCCATCGATCGATTCGCTGATCGGCTACGCGCGGCTGAGGTTCCCAGCGGACGGCGGCCGCGCAGCGCTCGTCAGAGAGCTGCACGTCTACGGTCAGCTGGTCCCGATCGACGAGCCAGGTGGACGACACTGGCAGCACAAGGGGTTCGGTGAGAGGCTCCTGAGGGAATGCGAACGGCGGTCCGCGGAGGCGGGGTTCGAGGAGATCAGAGTGACCAGTGGAGTGGGCGCTAGGAACTACTACCGTCGGCTGGGTTATGAGCGGGATGGCATGTACATGGCCAAGCGCATGGACGGCTCCAGCCGTCCCGCGACGGTATGATTATATCAGCCGATCAATATGGGACTGCAGTAGGGGGTAGTGTGTGCCCTGTTTGAAATGCGGAGGCCCATCTGAGGAGGATTCCCTTCTTTGCGACGCGTGCGCGGACGCATGCGCGAAAGATGCCAGATTCTTCCTCGACCCCGTGCTTGTGGGCCCGAGCGTCTTCACACAGATGCGGGCCGAGGGATCGCTCGCGGCCATGCTCGGGCCAACGCCTGGGTCCGGCTATGTCCGACTCCAATCCACGGACCTCCAGAGACATGTCCTGGGCACATCGCTCCAGTCGCTCCCCGCGGGCGACCTCAGAGGCTTCCACGAGCTGTGCAACTCGCTCCTCGCGCATCTAGGTGTCACATTGAACCTGGACCAGCCCGCGATGCTGCTGACCGAGGAGGCGGCCGAGACGATCACCAGCATCGTCCAGCGGGTCGAGACCGCCGAGCAGATGCATCCGCTCGAGGGATCGAGCGACCTTTACATCCGCGTAGGCGTCGTCTACTGGTCGTCGTCGAGGGGCATCATCCTACGGGTGACCTCCAAGGGATGGCGCGACGCCCGCCGGGGCCAGATGCTGGCCAAGGCGAAGGATTTCTTCTCCAAGGTGAGTCAGAAGGACGACCTGTACTCGATCGCGGTCAGGGACCTGGGGATGCTCTGCATCGACTCCCAGGAATGGAAGGACGCCGAGAGGTATCTGACCGACGCCCTCAGACACTTCCCGAGCGATTCCCGGATCGGCGAGGCGCTCGCCAGGGTCCACCTCGAGCTGGGCAACCAGATGGATGCGCTGGGCATGGTGGACGAAGCACTGGTCCAGGGGGAGACACCATCGCTCTGGGTGCTCAAGGGGAGGGTCCTCAGGGACATGGGCAGGAACGAGGACGCGCTCGAGTGCTTCGACAAGGCACTGACCTTGGATTTCAACACGCAGGACGCCCACGACGAGGTCATAGCGACGCTCAGGGACATCGGGAGGGTGGAGGACGCGGCTCTCGCGGAGAGGCAGCGCGCGTTCTCGCGGACACCCGACCTGGACAAGAAGGTCGCAGACCTGATCGAGGACCTGAAGAAGGGGACGGCCCAGTCAGCGCCGGCCGCCATTCCGGCCGCTCACCCGCACGCTGAGCACAGGGTGAAGAGCGAGCCGCCAAAGGCGAAACCCGCGCCGGAGCTGGCTCCCTTGGACGCTGCCCGGGCGGCCCTGGCGACGAAGGACTACGACTCCGCGGCCCAATCACTGGAGGAGGTGCTGAGGGCGGACCCGAACGACAGGCAGGCGGAGCTCATGCTGCTGGAGGCGTTCGTGGGTCTGGGTGACATGGACCAGGCGTCCGCGAAGGCCCATTCGTTCTACGAGAGGAACAGGAACGACCCACTCGCCTGGCACTGGCGCGGAGTCGTGTCCGCGAAGGAGAACAAGTGGGGCGCAGCAGTGCAGTACCTGAGCAAGGCTGTCACGATCGACCCTAAGCTCATCGAGTCATGGCTGCTCATGGGTGAGACGCTGTTCGTCAACAAGAAATACAGCGGGGCGGATGAGGCGTTCTCCCGCGCCCTGCAGATCGACGGGGAGAACCCCCACGCTTGGCTCGGCAAGGCGAAGACCATGCGGGAGCTAGGGAGATGGGGCGCGTCGATCCAGTGCCTCGACAAGTACAACTTGATCGAGCCGGACGATGCCAGCGGCTGGTTGCTCAAGGCCGACCTCCTGTTCGAGAAGGAGAAGCACAGGCGCGCGGTGGAGGCGTACGACAAGTACCTCTCGCTGGCGCAGGCCGACTCCCACGCGCTCGGCAGGAAAGGGGCGGCCTTGAATTCGCTGGGCATGGCCGACGAGGCCAGGGCCGCGCTCGAGGAGGCGGTCAGGCTCGACTCGGACAACAGGGACGCAGTGAGGTTGCTCCGTTCTATGAAGGGCGCAGGTGAGGGCTGATGGTCGAGATCGACAAGATCCTCAGCGAGCGCTCGGACGTGAGGATCATAGATGCTGTGAAGGCGCTCTCGGACCAGGATTTCGGCCGGCTGGTCGAGCGCGTGCTCGGCTACCTCGAACTCAAGATCATGAAGAGCCGTCCCAAGGGCACATTCGTCATCGCAGACTGCGTCCACAGACGCGAGGCGACCAAGTACACCGTGTTCTTCTCGAGGAGGGACGAGGCCATCGTGAAAGGGGACATCGAGAGCCTCGTGTCCTACATGGCCAGGGCCGAGTCTCCCAGGGCGCTCGTGCTCACGATATCGTCGATCGCGGATGAGGCCTCGAAGCTGGCCGAGCAGAGCGGCATCGGCCTTGCGGACGGGTCTAAACTCGTCGCACTGCTGCGCCGGTTCGACATGGACAAGGAGATCGTGCGCGCGGCCGACACGAGGAAGGAGGCGGTCCAGAGGGTCCCGATGCCAGGCGCGGACGCCCGGCTCGAAGATGCGATGGCCGCCGGCTACAATGCCCTGGCCGACAAGGACCACATGAAAGCCCTCGACGCGTTCGACCGGGCGATACTCTTCGACGATTCCTACGACGTCCCATGGCGTATGAAGGGCAACACCCTGGACGAGATGGGCTATCACGAGCAGGCCCTTGAGTGCTACAGACACGCCCTCGAGCTCCTGCCCGAGAGCGACGAGACCTGGTTCTCCCTCGGCAACTGCTTCTTCTCCCTCTCGAGGTACAACGAGGAGATCATGTGCTACGACCGCGCGCTCCTGTACAACCCAACTATGCAGAAGGCGCTGGTCAACAAGGGTTCGACCCTCCACAGGCTCGGCAGGTACCCGGAGGCGCTCGAGACCTATGACCGGGTGCTCAAGCTCAACTACCGTCTCGAGAAGGTCCACAACAACCGGGGCGCGACGCTGCACAAGCTCGGCCGCACCAACGACGCGCTCGAGTCCTACGGGAGGGCCATCGAGCTCAAGCACGATTATGCCGAGGCATGGATGAACCGCGGGAACTCGCTCTACGAGCTGGCCAGGTACGACGAGGCCCTGGAGGCGTTCACGCGGATGACGCAGGTCCGGTCGGAGCTGCCCAAGGGGTGGTATCTGAAAGGGCTCGTCTTGAGGAAGCTCGGGAAGGTGACGCAGGCCAAGGCGGCGTTCGAGCAGGCCCTCAAGCTGGACCCGGAGTACATTGAGGCGCGGAGGGCCATCGAGGAGGAGTCCAGGAAGATGGCCGAGCGCTTCGTCGATGTCCCGCGCATAGTCGAGGACATCTTCTCATCCCAGAGCCAGCCGGTCCAGGAGGCGGTGCAGGCGGACGCGAACGCGGCCAAGCCGTCTCTGCCGGAGGATGTCGTGGCTAGGGTGCACGAGGAGACTGTCGAGCAGGTCGCCGAGGAGGTGTACGGCGACCGGGCCGAGCTGCTTCTGCTGCTAGGAAGGCCCGAGGAGGCGTTCGAGTTCCTCGGCAAGTCGCTCAAGCTCGAAGGGGAGCGGGCCGACCTGCTGACCGCCGCGGGCAACGTGCTGTTCAAACAGGGTAAGCTCGAGGCCGCGGCGAAGACATACGAGCACGCGATCGCCGCGGACCCGAAGTACGCGCCCGCGCTCTTCAACATGTACTCGGTCCTGGTGCAGATGGGCGACCACGAGCGCGCCTCGAAGGTGGCCGAGTCCCTACGCGGGTCGGGTTCTGGCTGGCTCTCGAAGGCCGTCGCGTCGCTCGACGCGTACAGGTGCAAGGACTACAAGCGGGCCATCGAGGCTGTCGAGGTCGCGGCCACGATGGAGAACCTCGCGATGCTGCAGAACATGCGGGGCATGGTCAAGCTGGAGATGGGTGACACCGACGGGGCCGTCGAAGCGTTCACTCGCGCGCTCGAGATGCCGCTGGACCCGGCGGAGGGACACAACAACCTCGGGGTCGCGCTGCTCCGGAAGGGCGAGGCCGAGAAGGCCGGCACGGAGTTCGACAGGGCGATCAGGGCGCAGAGGAACTACCCTGCTGCCTGGAGCAACCGCGGCTGCGTCCTCTACAGGGTCGAGCGCGTCCGCGAGGCCATCGCATGCTTCGAGGAATCCCTGGTGATGGCGCCGACGACCGTGGCCATGACCAACAAGGGGTTCTGCCAGCTGTCGATAGATGTCCTCCCGGACGCCGTCCAGTCGTTCGAGCAGTCGATCAGGATCGCGGAGACACCCGAGGCTTACAACGACAAGGGCATCGCGCTCAAGAGGCTCGGGAGGGCCCCCGAGGCGCTCGTCGCGTTCAACGAATCGCTCAGGCTGGCCCCGCAGTTCAAGGACGCGATGGCGAACCTGCACTCACCGGTCCAGGACATCCCTGCCGTGCCGGTGTCAGGCCGGTCGGAGGCGGCGCCCCCGGGACCGGACCCGGCCGTCGCGCAGCCCGCGCCACAACCGCAGGTGCCCCTGGTGGTCGGCGACGAGCCCTCGGCCGAGCAATCGCTCGCTTCGGTCAAGTCCGAGGAGCTGAAGGCCATGCGTAAGGTCGAGCTGGAGGCGCTCTGCGCGTCCGTCGGTCTGAACCCGAGGGGCACGAAGAACGAGCTGGTCTCGCGCCTGGTCAGGTTCAAGGCCAAGATGGCGAAGAAGGGTTAGAGGGCCTACGCTGTAGCAGTTGCCTCTACGGAAGGACCCGTCGGATGCCCGGGGCGCTCACTGGATGTTCATCACGACGACGTCCCGGACCGCCTTCATCTCGCTGAAGGGCAGCACCAACCTTCCCTGCGCGTCCGTCTTGAACAGCCGCGGCTCGACCTCCTCGGCGGGTATGACGAGCACGTTCTGCAGCTCGCCCGACCTGGTGTCGATAAGGAAGTTCTCGATCATGCCGAGTATCTGGCCGTCGTTGGTCATCACAGTCTTGCCCTTGAGCTCGGTGATAAACTTGCGCATGCTCATCCCATCTCCAGCTATCTGTAGTAGCCGAGGGCATTATCTTCTTTGCTCTTCTTAGACATTGCGGTCTTCATCGTCCGGGCCTGCATCTCGTAGTACTTCATGGTCTCCGGGTCGGTCGATGGTTTCACCTTCTCCATCGCCTTCTGGAAGTGCGCCTGGGTGACCTTCGTCGCCCCCCGGTCCTGCCTGAGCGCCCCGAGCGCCGCCTCCCGGCAGAGGTTCTCGATGTCCGCGCCGGTGTAGCCCTCGAGGGCCCCCGCCATCCCGTCGATGTCCACCCCGTCCAAGGGCATCGTCTTCGTGTGGACCTGCAGGATCTTCAACCTGGCTTCCAGGTCCGGCACGGGTATGAGGATGAGCTTGTCGAACCTGCCTGGCCTCAGCAGAGCCGGGTCCATGATATCGGGCCTGTTGGTCGCCCCTATCACGAACACGTTCGCCAGGTCCTCGAGCCCGTCCATCGAGGTAAGGAGCTGGTTGACGATCCTCTCGGTGACCCCCGAGTCGCTCCCCGCTCCGCGCCTCGGCGCGATGGCGTCTATCTCGTCGAGGAAGATGATTGCGGGCGAGACCTGCTTCGCCTTCTTGAATATCATGCGGACGGCCTTCTCGCTCTCGCCGACCCACTTGGACATGATCTCCGGACCCTTGATCGATATGAAGTTGGCCTGTGACTCGTTCGCGATGGCCCTCGCGATGAGCGTCTTGCCGGTGCCTGGCGGTCCGTACAGCAGGACGCCCTTTGGCGGCCTGATCCCCAGCCGTATGAACGCCTGCGGGTCCTCGATGGGCAGCTCTATCGCCTCGTGGAGCTCCTTCTTCACGGCCTCGAGCCCCCCGACATCCTGCCAGCCCACCTTGGGGATCTCGACCAGCACCTCCCTCATGGCGCTGGGTTCTACGTCCTTGAGCGCGTCCATGAAATCCGCCTGGGAGACACGCATCTTCTCCAGGATATCGACTGGGATGGGCTTGTCCAGGTCTATGTCCGGCAGGTACCTGCGCAACACGCGCATAGCCGCCTCCCTCGCGAGCGCGGCCAGGTCCGCCCCGACGAACCCGTGCGTGACATCCGCGATATGGGTCATGTTCACGGTCTCGTCAAGGGGCATGCCCCTCGTGTGGATCTGGAGGATCTCGTTCCGCCCATCTGCCGTCGGGACGCCTATCTCTATCTCCCTGTCGAACCTGCCTGGCCTTCTGAGGGCGGGGTCAATCGCGTCCTCCCGGTTAGTGGCGGCGATGACTATGACGTTCCCCCTGCTGGTGAGCCCGTCCATGAGCGTGAGCATCTGGGCGACGACCCTGCGCTCGACCTCCCCCTGGACCTCGTCCCTCCTGGGCGCGATCGAATCAATCTCGTCTATGAATATGACGGACGGGGCGTTCTTCTCGGCCTCCGTGAAGATCTCCCTGAGCCGCTCCTCGCTCTGGCCGTAGAACTTGGACATGATCTCGGGGCCCTGTATCGAGAAGAAGTTCGCGCCCGCCTCGTTGGCCACGGCGCGCGCTATGAGCGTCTTGCCAGTGCCGGGCGGCCCGTACAGCAGCACCCCCTTGGGCGGGTCTATGCCGAGCCTGGTGAATATCTCCGGGTGCTTGAGCGGGAACTCGATCATCTCGCGGATCCTCTGCAGCTCCCCCTCGAGCCCTCCGATGTCCTCGTATGTGGTGGATGGCCGCTGCAGCTCGGTCACCTCGACCGGCTCCGTCTTGACCGAGAGTTCGGTGTGTTCCGTGACCTGGACGATGCCCTGCGGGGCCGTGGACGCGACCACGAACGGCAGGAACCCGCCCATGAGCGCTATGTTCGGGATGATGATCTCGTCCCCCTTGACGAGCGCCCTGTTCAGCAGCCCCTTCTTGAAGAGCCCCTCGACCCCCTGGCCGAACCTCACCCTCTTGCCCGACGGGATCTTGGGCGCGACCACGACCTTCAGGGCCGGTGGGGACTCGGTCTTCCTGACGGAGACCCTCTCGCCTATGGATACGCCAGCGTTGCCCCTGATCATGCCGTCTATGCGTATGATGCCCTTCATCTCGTCCTCGGCCGCCGCCCTGAAGACCTTCGCTGCGGTCCTCTTCTTCCCCACGATTTCGATTATCTCCCCGACATCGACATCGAGGTCCTTCCTGGTGGTCGAGTCTATCCTCGCCCTTCCCAAGCCGACCTCCGACTGGTGGTGCGCCCTGGCGACCCTGAGGGAGACTCCCTCGGCAGGTTTCTTGGACATCGCCAGGCAAATCCCCCATTTGCGCTAAAAAACCTTTGGGCCCGGACCCTTCGGACAGGGGTCGGCCTGCGAAACCGGACATGCGCGATGCCCTGGTCGTCGATGCTCGTGAACGGACAGCCCGGTTTGCCCACGTTTCGAAGTCGTGGCGGTTGTGCGCTGGGTGTTCGTAGATTGGCGGTGTTGCACAGAAAGCCTTAAAACCGTCTCATCTATTCGAAAACCTGCGAGGCTCAAGGATGTACGAGGTACGATTCCACGGCCGCGGCGGACAGGGCGCGGTCATGGCGGCTCAAGCACTCGCGAGTGCCGCTCACCAGGAGGGTGGGTATGCGACCGCGTTCCCGTTTTTTGGGGCAGAGAGGCGTGGGGCACCGGTGCTCGCGTTCACGAGGATCGACAGCAAGCGGATATACCGCAAGACGCAGGTCTACGAACCGGACTACGTGGTTGTCCTGGACGAGACCTTGATCGGCACGGTCAACGTGGTCGAAGGGCTCAAGAAGGGTGGCATAGTGATAGTCAACACCGCCCGGAAGCCCGAGGAGGTCGATGTGGGCATCGACGTCAAGATGGCCACCGTCGACGCGACCTCGGTCGCGCTCGAGGTGCTCAAGCAGCCCGCGACCAACTCCGCCATTCTCGGCGCGATCGCCAAGGTGACTGGCCTTGTCAAGATCGAGTCCGTCGAGATGGGCATCATGCAGATCTTCGGCGACCGGCTCGGACCCAAGGTCGGCGACCTGAACGCCAAGGCCGCGAGGGCGGCCTTCGGCAGGGTCGTCCTGGGCGAGTCCCACGGTCACATGTCTCTCAAGACCGCCAAGAAGTGGCTCCCGGATGTGGACGAGCTGCCACTGGGAGCGGCCGCGGTCCCGCTCAAGACCGAGGCCGGCATGGTCGGGCCGGGCTCGTTCGTCGAGAACAAGACCGGCAGCTGGAGGGTATACAGGCCGGAGTACAGCAAGGACAAGTGCACCATGTGCAACTTCTGCTGGTTCTACTGCCCCGAGGGGTGCATCTACAGGAAGGGGGACCATATGGAGTTCGACATGGATTACTGCAAGGGCTGCGGGATATGCGCCAACGAGTGCCCCGTTGAAGCCATCAAGATGCTGAGGTGATAAGCATGGCCAAGAAGGTAGTCACCGGGAACTATGCGGCGGCGTACGGAGCCATGAGGAGCCGGGTCAGGACCGTGGCGGCCTATCCGATCACCCCGCAGACGTTCATAGTCGAGCACCTATCCGAGTTCGTCAACAACGGCGAGCTGGACTGCGCCTACATGGAGGTCGAGAGCGAGCACTCCGCGATGAGCGCGTGCGTGTCCGCGAGCGCCACTGGCGTGCGCACATTCACGGCCACCTCTTCCCAGGGTCTCGCACTAATGCACGAGATACTGCCCATAGCGTCCGGGCTGAGGCTCCCGGTCGTGATGGCCGTCGTGAACAGGTCCATCGCGGCCCCCATCAACATATGGGTCGAGCACAACGACATCATGCCGGAGCGCGACTCCGGCTGGCTGCAGGTCTTCTGTGACAACAACCAGGAGGTCCAGGATATGGTCCTGCAGGCGTTCAGGATCGCCGAGGACAAGCGGGTCGCGCTCCCGATGACGATCGGCCTCGATGCGTTCATCCTGTCCCACACGGTCGAGCCCGTGGACCTGATGGAGCCGGAGGCCGCGGACAAGTTCCTGCCCAAGTACGTCCCGCCTGGGCCCATACTCGACACGGCCGACCCGAGGGCGGTCGGGGTGTTCGTCCCGCCGGAGTACATGATGGAGGCCAGGTTCAACCAGGACCGCGCCATGAGGGCGGCCCCGAAGGTCATCGCGGAGGTCAACGCGGCCTTCGCGAAGCAGTTCGGGAGGGACCACGGTGGCATGATCGACCCCTACATGGTCGACGACGCGGACGCCGTGCTCATCGCGATGGGCACCGCGAGCGCGACGGCCCACGAGGTCGTGGACGAGCTCCGCGCCCAGGGCAAGAAGGTCGGCCTGGTGAAGCTGAGGTTCTGGAGACCGTATCCGGCCGAGCAGCTCCGGAGGATCGCCGAGAAGGTCAAGGCGGTCGGAGTGTTCGACAGGGCCGTGTCGTACGGCGTCGCAGGCCCGTCGTTCATCGAGTTCAGGAACGCGGCCTACGGACTCAACATCCCGACGATGGACTTCATCGGCGGGCTGGGGGGCAGGGACGTCTCGTTGGCCGATTACAGGTTCATGTACGAGCGCATGCTCGAGGCGGCCAAGACGGGCAAGGCCAGGAAAGACATCACCTGGCTGAACACAAGGGGGGTCGAGCAATGAAGCTGAAGGAGATGCCGGACGAGGAACTCTTCACACGGGGCCACACGGCCTGCGCCGGTTGCGGCGCCGCCATCGCGGTCAGGAACTTCATGAAGATCCTGGGTAAGGACACCATCGTGGTGAACCCGGCCTGCTGCCTGCTCGTGTTCAGCGCCACCTACCCGCTCGTCGCGTGGAAGGTGCCGTTCCACCATGTGGCTTTCGAGAACACGGCCGTCTGCGCCGCGGGGATATCCCGGGCCCTCAGGATAGAGGGGAACGACCACACGACCGTCGTGGGGATCGCCGGGGACGGCGGCACGGCGGACATAGGCATCCAGTCCCTCTCAGGCGCAGCCGAGAGGAACGAGGACATGCTCTATGTCATGTACGACAACGAGGCCTACATGAACACGGGCATACAGAGGTCCGGTTCGACGCCGTTCGGCGCATGGACCACGACCACGCCCGTCGGCAAGGTGAAGTCGGGCAAGGCGAACTTCAAGAAGGACATGCCCCAGATCATGATGGCTCACAACGTGCCGTATGTCGCGACCGCCTCGATAGGCCACATCCAGGACTTCATCAACAAGTTCGAGAAGGCCAAGAAGATGAAGGGCTTCAGGTACATCCAGGTGTTCACCCCCTGCCCGACGGGCTGGAGGCACGACACCTCGAAGACCATCGAGATGTGCAAGCTCGCGGTCGACACTGGCATGTGGACCCTGTACGAGAGCGAGAACGGCAAGGTCACCATCAACCGGAAGCCCAAGATGACCCCGGTCGCGGAGTATCTGAAGCTGCAGGGCAGGTTCAAGCACATGTCCGAGCAGGACATTCAGAAGCTCCAGGACTGGGTCAGCAAGAAGTGGGCCGCGGACGAGAAGTACGCCCAGTGCAAGCAGTGAGCGCCGCTGCCTGGCCAAACCCCTCAAACCATTTGTCTTTTGATCCCTCTAGATGCTCTTCCTCATCTCGAGCTGCTTCATCGTGATGCCGAAATCGAAATGGTCCAGCAGCCTGATGGTCTGCTCGTCCTGGTTGACGTTGTAGAGCACGACCTTGAACGCCCCGAGCTCATAGAGCCTGTTCAGCGCGAACTTGGCGAGCGAGGTCCCGATGCCCTTCCCCCTCATCTCCGGCACGACGCCCAGGTAGGGGATGAATCCGTTCGCGTCGATCTTGCGCACGAGCACGAAGCCGCCGTCGACCTTGTAGCACTCGGCGCCTCTGGCCGACTGGACGATGGAGAATATCTTCCTCCGCTGCCAGCAGGTGTCGGCATAGGACCTTTCGTGGAGCGCGAGGACCTCCGACATGCTGGCCTTCTGCGGGTTGACGCCGTAGCCGCCGAACTGGGCGGGTCGTCCTTCGGCAGTGATGTATGTCCGGGAGTCGGAGTATCCCAGCTTCCTGTAGAGGCCGTGGGCCTTCTCGTTCCCCTCGATGACCTCCAGGGACATCATGTGCACGCCCTGCTCGGAGGCGAACTCCTCCGCCTTCGTCATCAGCCTCTGGGCGATGCCCTTCCTGCGATGGGTCGGCGCCACGCCGACCCCACCGATCCAGCACTCGCCCCTGTCTATGACGGGGTTCACATACCCGACGATCTTGCCCCCGTCCGTCGCGACATGGACGTTCGATACCTTCCCGCCGGTCGAGCGGACGAAGTCCAGGAAGAACTCCCGTGAGATCCTCATCGGTATGATGTAGTCGGAGAAGATCTCGTTCTGGGCGGCTATGAGCTCGTCGAGCTGGTCGTCCCCGATCCGCCTGATCCGCGCTTCGCCGAGCATCCGCTGAACCTTCTCTAGCCCGATTCCGGCTTCATGTGCGGGAAGAGCAGGACCTCTTTGATGGAGGGTGCGTTCGTGAGGATCATCGCGAACCTGTCGATGCCGATCCCCAGGCCGCCTGTCGGCGGCAGCCCGTACTCGAGCGCCCGGATGTAGTCCCTGTCGATCGGGTGCGCCTCGTCGTCCCCCGCCTCCTTGTGCCTCTCCTGCTCCAGGAACCGCCTCTCCTGCTCCGCTGGGTCGTTGAGCTCGGAGAAGGCGTTGGCGAACTCCCAGCCGTTGATGAACAGTTCGAACCTCTCGACGAGCTCCGGGTTCCCCCTCTTCGCCTTCGACAGGGGCGAGACCTCGATCGGGTGGTCGATGACGAAGGTAGGGTCCATCAGGTGCGGCTGGGCCTTCTGGTCGAAGATCTCCGCGACCACGAGGCCGATGCTGTCGCACCCCTCGATGTCCCTGACGCCCGCTTTGACGGCCGCCGCCTTCGCCTCCTCGAGGGTCTTGATCGAGTTGATGTCGATGCCGAGATACTTCTGGATGGCGTCGTGCATCGTGATCCTGGCCCACGGCTTCGCGAAGTTCAGGACCTTGTCGCCGTACGGGATCTTGTCGCTGCCGACGATGTGCATCGCGGCATCGTAGAGGAGCGCCTCTGTGAGGTCCATTATGTCGTTGTAGTCGGCGTACGCCTCGTACAGCTCCAAGGATGTGTACTCTGGGTAGTGCTGCGCGTCGATGTCCTCGTTCCTGAAATTCTTCCCGATCTCGAACACGCGTTCCATGTCCCCGACGATGCATCTCTTGTGGTAGAGTTCTGGCGCTATCCTGAGATAGAGGTCCATGTCCAGGTAGTTGTGGTGAGTCTTGAACGGCCTGGCCAGCGCCCCACCGTAGAGTGGCTGCAGTATCGGGGTCTCGATCTCGAGGAAGTCCCTGGCATATAGCCAGTCCCGCATGAACGCGACCATCCTGCTCCTCTTGATGAACCGCTGCCTGACGTCCTCGTTCATGATGAGGTCGAGGTACCTCTGCCGGTACCTCGTCTGCACGTCCTGCAGCCCGTGGAACTTCTCGGGATAGGGCATGAGCGCCTTGCTGAGGACCTCGAAATCCTTGACCGCGACCGTGATCTCGCCCATCTTGGTCCTGAACACGTGCCCCTTCACTCCAAGCACGTCCCCGCGGTCGAGCGACCTGAACAGGTCCCACTTCTGCTGGCCGGCCTCGTCGACCCTGAAGTAGAGCTGGACCTTGCCGTCCCTGTCCTGGAGGTCGGCGAAGCCCGCCTTCCCGTGCACGCGGACGGTCATGATCCTGCCAGCAATCGAGATCTCCTGCGGGCTCCTGTCCGCTCCGACGTCCGCGAAGTCCTTCTTGATCCTCGCGGTGCCGTGCGTCCGCTCCCACGTGTAATGCTGATACGGGTCCCTTCCGCTCGCTTTCAGGGCCGCGAGCTTGCTCCTCATCTGGGCCCTGAGGTCGCTCTCTTCCTGCGCCATTCAGGATGTCCCCCTGTAGGGTGTGCACTCATAGCCCAAGGCCGTACTTAAAACTAAGCGGCCAAGGGGTCCGGTCCCGGTATCGTTATCGCTCTCTCTAGCGCTCATACATCATCACACTCTCGGTCGGAGCCAGCAGGGAAAATGTGCAGGCTCCGCTAGCTCTTCTTGCCGTTCTCGGCTTCCTTGATGGCAGCCAAGAGCTCCTCGATCCTGAACGGTTTGAGGAGGAACCCCTTCGCGCCCGCGGCAAGCGCCTCCTTCTCGATGTGGAGGTCCGCGCTTCCGAAGAATATGGTCGCATCAGGGTTTATGGAGAGAATCTCCTGGGTCGCGCTTACGCCGTCCTTGACGGGCATGCGCTGGTCCATGATGATCACCACCGGCTTCTCGCTCATCGCCTTGTACTTCCTGACAGCCTCTTCGCCGTCGCTAGCTATACCTATCACGGTATGCCCGTTGGCTTCGAGGATGTCTCGATATAGGTCGACGATGAACTTCTCGTCGTCGACTAGGAAGACGGTGGCTATGTTACAACCTCCGATGTGCCCTGCCCATGCAAGCGGTGTGAACGTCCAGTCGCTCTCTGCTTCGCCACTGTCCGCGCCCAGCCAGATGGGATTCACACAATCTTCTTGTTGGTTATTTAACACTTTTGATAATGTCTCCATTCGTGAAAACAGTGCGATAAGCCCGCCTGTTGCGCGGTAAAGACTTATATACGATATCCTCCTTCAATGAACCTGGCGCGAGCACATGGCTAAGAAGAAAAGCGAAGGCTTCCATTCCGCAGCCGGTCTGATCAGGTACTTCGATTCCGAGGACGACAAGGCGCTCAAGGTGAACCCTTGGATCGTCGTCGCCCTGTGCATCTCGGTCTCGGCGGTAATCCTGATACTCGGCACCCTCTACCCGACCTAGTTTTTCCATAAGGCGTAGGGTGTGCATCGTCCTCAGTGCATTCGGCCCAGGGTAGTCCCTGTCGATGGACATATCGGGTCATCCGGGCCCCGACCGCCGGACAAGGGCGCTCCCCGCGGTCTCATACCGGACATAACCGATAAATAGGGATCCGCCTCTTGCCCGCCTGCTCGAGGCATTTGGACATGGCTGTGACCGAAGTCGTGTTTGGTAGTCTTCACGTGTGAAGTCATCGTAAGCAGCGCGTCCGCTCGGGCAAGTTCTGCGGTGTCTGTTCCGACCAGGTCCACCTCCGGATGCGGAAGGGGGACCGGCGCATGCATCGCCGAGGTGTTTGTATGACGATGCTGAGGATCGCCCTGCCGAACAAGGGAAGGTTGAACAAGAACGCGATGGACCTGATGGCGCGGATCGGATTCCCCGTGCCAGACACGGACAGCCGCACGCTCCTCGCCGAGTTCGGCAAGGGTAGGTACCAGGTCCTGATGGCACGGGCCCAGGACATACCGGAGTTCGTAGAGATGGGGGCCGCGGACCTCGGTATAACCGGCCTCGACCTCGTGCTCGAGACCCGCAGGGCCGTCGTGAAGGTCATGGACCTGGACTTCGGCCGTTGTCGCCTCGTCATCGCGGTCCCGGAGGAGTCCTGCATCAGAACCGTCGACGATGTCGAGGACGGATGCAGGGTGGCGACATCGTTCCCCAACCTGACCCGCGAATTCTTCTCCAAGATCGGCAAGGCCGTCTCGATGGCAGAGGTGTCGGGGGCCGCCGAGGTCGCCCCGCAGATCGGCCTGGCCGACATAGTCTCCGACCTGACTCAGACAGGCTCGACGCTGAGGCTCAACCACCTGAGGGAGATCGGGGTGGTGCTCGAGTCCCGCGCGGTCCTCGTGGCGAACCAATCGTCACTGGATGGGAAACACCTCCTGATCGAGGAGGTCACCAGCGCCTTCGAGAGCGTCATGAGTGCGGCCAAGATGCGGTACCTGATGGCCAACGTGCCCAGGGACAGGCTTCCGAGCCTGGGGTCCCTCCTCCCCGGCGTTTCGGGACCGACCGTGATGAACATCATGGGTCGGGATGACCTGGTCGCCATCCACGCCGTGACGAAGGAGGACGAACTGAACGGCGTCATAGCCGTCCTCAAAGGGATAGGCGCGACGGGGATACTCGTAGTCCCTATCGAGAGGATGGTGGTGTGATGGCCGTGATGGACCTATCGAAGGCTGCTCCCGACTCGGTCGCCGCGATCCTGTCGAGGAAGGGTGGGGGTTTCTCGCGGGCCGTTGCCGGCGCCCGCAGGACGGTCGAAGGCGTCAGGCGCGGCGGGGACGCTGCCCTGAGGTCCTATGCAGTCGAGTTCGAAGGGTTCGTCGGCGGGTCGCTCCGAGTGACGGATGATGAGATCCAGATCGCTTCCGAACGGACGCCTGCTAAGGTCATGTCCGCGCTGCGGACCGCCAAGCGGAGGATCGAGGGCTTCCACCGGAGGCAGCGGCTGGAAGAGTTCGAGTTCCGGGACCGCATGGGGCGATACGGGCAGCGCGTGGTCCCGCTCGACAGGGTCGGGGTGTACGTCCCCGGCGGGACAGCCGCGTACCCGTCCTCCGTGCTCATGGCGTGCGTGCCCGCGCGCATCGCGGGTGTGCGCGAGGTCGTCATCTTCACCCCTGGCCGGGGCGGGAAGGTAGGCGACGCCACCTTGGCGGCTGCGGGCATGTGCGGGGTCGAGGAGGTCTATGCCGTCGGAGGTGCTCAGTCGGTGGCGGCCATGGCCTACGGGACCGAGACGATTCGGAAGGTCCAGAAGATCGTCGGCCCCGGCGGAGCGTATGTGACGGCCGCGAAGCAGCTCGTCAGGAACGAATGCGAGATAGATTCGATTGCCGGTCCGTCGGAGGTGCTGATCGTGGCGGACCGCACGGCCGACCCGTGGCTTGTGGCATGCGACATGCTCGCGCAGCTGGAGCACGACGCGCTCGCGAAGGCCGTCCTCGTCACGGATTCGATGGATGTGGCCGCGTCCGCCGAGCGCGACCTCGCGGCATTGGTCTCGTCGGCCGACAGACGGGATGTGGCATCATCTGCAGCTGAGCGGGGGGCGTCTTTCGTTCTCGTGAAGGACATGGATGAGGCTATAGGGTTCTCGAACAGGTACGCTCCCGAGCACCTGTTGATCGACACAGCGGACCCCTGGAGCCTCCTGGACGGGGTCAGGAACGCCGGTTCGGTCTTCCTGGGCCGTCATTCCTCGGTCGCCTTCGGCGACTACTGCAGCGGCACGAACCACATCCTCCCGACGAACGGGACGGCCGCTGCCAGCTCCGCGCTCTCCGTGTACGACTTCATAAAGGTGATGCCGTATCAGGAGATGAGCGGGGCCGGCGCGTATGCCCTGTCCCGTGTCGTAGCCACACTCGCGTCAGCCGAGGGTCTTCCGGGGCACGCCCAGGCCGCTCTGGCGCGTGCAGGGAGGGTGAGTAGATGACATCCGCTGGGGAGCTGAGACGAAGGAGCCTCGATTCTCTGACAAGGCCATCGTACTCCATCGCGAACGGGGACATGGCCCTCCTGAACGACAACGCGAACCTCTACGGAATTAACCCTGCGGCCGTCGATGTCGCAAGGTCCTTCGACTTCGCCAGGCTCTGGGCGTATCCCAGCGAGAGTTCGGAAGGGCTGAGGGCCAGGATAGCTTCCGAGCTGTCCGTCTCGCCGGACGAGGTAATTGTGGGGAACGGATCCGACGAGCTCCTGGACATAATCTCGAAGTGCTTCATCGACCCGGGCGACCTGTTCGCATCCCCGTCCCCGACCTTCGGCATGTACAAGTTCTATGCGAGGGTGAACCACGCGGAGGTCCGGGAGCACCTGCTCAGACCGGATTTCTCGT
Source organism: uncultured Thermoplasmata archaeon (assembly GCA_964568665.1). Taxonomy (GTDB): domain Archaea; phylum Thermoplasmatota; class Thermoplasmata; order UBA10834; family UBA10834; genus CAWBDD01. Next base: position 67,042 of record CAZMPY010000002.1, read on the forward strand.
TGGATGCGACGCCTCTCCTGGAGGACGGGGCGAAGCTGATGGCCATATGCCAGCCCAACAACCCCACGGCGAACCTGTTCGAGCGGAGCGAGCTGATGAGGCTCATCAGGCGCCCCGGGGGCATGACCATCCTCGACGAGGCATACTCGGACTTCAGCGGATCGGACATGCTGAAGGATGCGCTGTCCTCGGAGAGCTGCATCGACACGCGCACGTTCTCGAAGGCCTACGGCATCGCAGGCCTGAGGGTGGGCTTCGCGGTCTCGCGCAAAGATGTCATAGGCGAGCTGAGGCGCGTGAGGACGCCCTTCGGGCTCAACTCGTTCTCAGAGGCGGTCGCCATCAGCGCCCTGGACAACAAGGGCTGGGTGCGGGACTCGGTCTCCCGCATGAGGTTCGACAGGGACTATCTGTCGTCCAGGATGCGCGCCTTGGGCTTCGATGTCAAGCCGAGCGTCTGCAACTTCGTCATCGGCAGGTCCCCCGTAGATGGGCCTGGCCTCGTGGCCGCCCTGCGGTCCAAGGGCGTGGCTGTGAGGGATTGCAGCACGTTCCCGATGCTCGGAGGATTCATCAGGGTGACCGTCGGCCCCAGGTCGCTGCTCGACCGCTTCCTCGAGGCAGCGGAGGGGATCATCGGAGGCGGCCGCGCATGAATGTGACAATAATGGACTACGGCGTCGGCAACCTGCACAGCCTCTCGAAGGGGCTGGAGCGAGCCGGGGCCAGCACCGAGGTGGTGTCGGACCCGGTGGAGCTCCTCGGGGCGGAATGCATCGTGTTCCCGGGGGTCGGTGCGTTCGGCGCCGCGGCCGCAGCGATCGCTCCGGTCATGGGCGGCCTGAGGGCACGGATCGGGTCGGGCACGCCCGCGCTCGGGATATGCCTGGGCATGCAGCTGATGTTCGAGAGGAGCGAGGAATCTCCTGGCGCGGGGCTGTCGGCGTTCGACGGGGATGTCCGCAGGGTCCTAGGGCCGAGAGTACCTCACATGGGCTGGAACGAGGTCGTGTCGTCAGGGGACGACCTCTTCGATGGCGTCGAGGACGTGGCGAGGTTCTACTTCGCGAACTCTTACGTCTGCCACCCGCGGGAGAATGTCGGAATAGCCGAAACGACATATGGTGAGATGTTCGTGTCGGCCGTCAGGAAGGGCCGGCTCTGCGGAGTCCAGTTCCACCCCGAGAAGAGCGGGGTGCCAGGACTCAGGGTGCTGTCCAATTTCGTCAGGCTAGCGGAGGATTCGGGATGAAGGTGTTGCCAGCGGTCGATGTGAAAGGGGGCAAGTGCGTTCAACTGGTCGGCGGAAGGCCGGGGACCGAGAAGGTCACGATAGACGATGTCGTCGGGGTCGCCCGCAGGTGGCAGGGCGACGGTGCCGAGATGATACACATCATCGACCTCGACTCCGCCCTCGGGACGGGCAACAACGAGACCCTCATCGAGATGATCGTGGGGGATCTGTCTGTCCCGGTCCAGGTGGGTGGAGGCGTGAGGACGGAGGAGAAGGTCCAGAGGCTCTTCGAGATCGGGTGCGAGCGGGTGATAGTGGGCACGCGCGCGATCCAGGACCGGCCGTTCGCGGAGCGCCTCGCGGACGAGTACGGGGACGGGATCGTCGTGGCGCTCGACGCCGTGTCCGATCAGGTGCTCATCAAGGGCTGGCAGGAGGGCTCGGGCAGGGAGGTGTTCTCGGTCGCGAAGGACCTCGAGACGCTCCCGATCTGGGGCTTCCTCTACACGGATGTGGAGGTCGAGGGACGGCTACAGGGGATAGCCCCTGGGCCGATCAAGTCGCTCATAAACATGACCACCAAGCCAGTCATCGTCTCCGGCGGCATCACGACGATGGCCGACCTGGAACTGCTCCGGACGATCGGCGCGCACTCCGTCGTCGTCGGGATGGCGATATACACAGGTAGGATAGATTACGGCATGGCAGCGAGGGAGTTCAGATGAGCGCGGGCAAGTCCGCCCGGACATCCGAGCTGTCGAGGAAGACCCGCGAGACCACAATCCGCCTCAGGCTGGACCTGGATGGGTCAGGCTCCACGGAGTGCGACATCGGGGACCAGTTCCTCAGGCACATGGTCGAGACCCTCGCGAGGTACTCCGGAACGGACCTCGAGATGCGCGCAGAGGGGGACATCGAGCACCACCTCATCGAAGACGTCGCCATATCGCTCGGCAGGGCGTTCAGGGAGGCTGCGGGGGACACGCCCGTGAAGAGGATCGCGAGCGCGACGGTCCCGATGGACGAGGCGCTCGTCCAGGTCACGGTGGATCTCATCGACAGGCCGTTCGCCCACCTCGATGTCCCGGACCAGATGTACGAGCACTTCCTCAGGTCGTTCGCGATGGAGCTGAGGGCCACTGTGCACACGGTGGTCGTCCGCGGCAAGGACCGGCACCACATCGTCGAGGCGACCTTCAAGGCGCTGGGGCTGGCGTTGAAGGAGGCGCTGACCCCGGCATCACAGACCGTCTCAACGAAATCGAAGGTCGAATGGGGGCGCGCCTGATGGCCCTCGCGAAGCGCATCATCCCCTGCCTCGATGTGAGGGCGGGGGAGGTGGTGAAAGGCATCTGTTTCAGGGACCTGAAGGCCGTGGGCGACCCGGCCACCCTCGCGGCGGAGTACGAGCGGCAGGGCGCGGACGAGATCGTGTTCCTGGATGTGGCCGCGTCCGTTTCTGGTGTGGAGACCATGAGGGCCACGGTCCAGCGGACAGCGGAGCAGCTCTTCATACCCCTGACGGTCGGGGGCGGCATACGGTCGTTCGAGGATGTCAGGAGGGCCCTCAGGGTCGGCGCGGACAAGGTGTCGATCAACTCGGCGGCGGCGGCCCGCCCGTCGCTGGTCAGGGAGTGTGCGGACTCCTTCGGGAGCCAGTGCATAGTCCTCGCTATCGACGCGAAGCGGAAGGGGGACTCCTGGGAGGTCTTCACGCACTCGGGGACGAGGCCGACTGGGCTCGATGCCGTCGAATGGGCGAAGACGGGGTGCGAGAACGGGGCGGGTGAGATCCTGCTCACGAGCATGGACTCCGACGGGACCAGGGGCGGTTACGACATCGGCCTGACCAGGGGCGTTGTCAGGGCGGTCGATGTGCCGGTCATAGCCTCGGGCGGATGCGGGAGGATTGAGGACATCGTCGAGGTCCTCACGGAGGGCGAGGCGGACGCCGCGCTCGCAGCCTCGATATTCCACTACGGCGAGCACACCGTCGGCGATGTGAAGCGCGCGCTCGAGGCGGAGGGCGTGACCGTGAGGTGGAGCGCATGAGCACGGGGACGGACGGCCCCCTGATGCCGACCGTGGTCCAGGACATCAGGAACAACAACGTGCTGATGCTCGCCTACATGAACGACGAGTCGCTCGAGCTCACGCGGAGGACTGGGTACATGCACTACTGGAGCCGCTCCAGGGGCTGCATCTGGAAGAAGGGCGAGACGTCCGGCAATGTCCAGAAGGCCGTGGAGATCCTCGCCGACTGCGATGGCGACGCCCTCCTGGCGCGCGTCGAGCAGACAGGGGTGGCGTGCCACACGGGCTCCTATTCATGCTTCTCCGGGCACGAGATGCCGCCCCAGGACATCGTCGACACCCTCTGGAAGGTGTTCGAGGAGCGGAAGCGGTCCGATTCGGATTCATCGTACACATGCAAGCTGTTCAGGGACAGGAACCTCCTCCTGAAGAAGATCGGCGAGGAGGGCACGGAGGTGGTCATCGCCGCGAAGGACAAGGACCGGGCACAGCTGGTCTACGAGTCCGCGGACCTGCTCTTCCACCTCATGGTCCTCATGTACGATGAGGGCATAAGCATGAAAGAGGTTCACCAGGAACTGGAGGGGCGAAGACGATGAGGGCTCGCAGATGTGATTTCCACATGCACACCACCATGAGCGACGGGGAGCTCCTGCCGATGGAGCTGATCCGGCGGGCGGCCGTCGCGGACCACCGGGCGATCGCGATCACGGACCACGCATCGTTCTCGAACATCGAGCAGATCGTGGAATCGGTCTCGAAGGACTGCGCCAAGGCGGACGCGTGGGGGATCGAGGCGATAACCGGGGTCGAGCTCACCCATGTGCCAGTCCGGTACATCGACCAGGCCGTCAGGAAGGCCAGGAAGGTCGGCGCCGAGCTCATAGTCGTCCACGGGGAGACGCCGGTCGAACCCGTGGAGACGGGGACGGACCACGCCGCGGTCTCGAACCCAGATGTGGACATCCTCGCGCATCCAGGCTTGATCACGGTCGACGACGCGGAGATCGCCGCCAAGAACGACATCTATCTCGAGATAACCTGCAGGAAGGGCCATTCCCTTGCCAACGGGCATGTCCTCGCCATGGCCAGGGAGGCGGGGGCCTCCCTCCTCGTGAACACGGACACCCACTCACCATCTGACCTGAGCACGATGGAGTTCGCGAACACGGTCGCCAGGGGTGCGGGGATGGCGCCGGAGGAGATCCGGCGGGCGCTCGTGGACAATCCCAGCACGCTCCTCAAGCGGCTCGGCAGGGAGTGAGGGGCGTCCGGCGGTTTGTTAAGATGACGCCCAGTTCTTAATAAGGGTCAAATACTCCCGTCGCTCCTCCTCGTGAGGGGTCAGCGATGACGATAGTGAGCGTATCCGTGCCAGAGGAGCTGCTGAAGAGGTTCGACGAGATCTCCAAGGCCAAGGGGTTCAGGACCAGGTCCGATGCCGTCAAGGATGTCATGAGGGGCTTCGTGGACGAGGCCGAGTGGGACCGGGCGGACGGCGAGAACCAGCTGGTCATCACGATGGTCTACGACGAGCACGGGCCCAGGGGGGAGCTGTCGGTCCTGCAGCACAGGTACGCCGAGATACAGATGATGCTACACCTGCACATCGAGGAGGGGCAGTGCATGGAGGTCTTCATCGCGCGGGGGTCGAACAGCGTCCTGAGGGAGATCCTGGGCAAGATCCGGAAGGTCAAGGGCGTCGGATCGATCCGGTACATCTCCACGCCGAGGCCAGCATGAGTGCCTGCGGCTGCGTCCGGGCAGGTCCACTGGGTATGGCAAGGTGCAGTCCTCGACTACACGGACTGACGGCGCAACCATATTTAGCCTCAAACCGACTATGGATGTCCCGATGACGGACTGTCCCAACATGCCGGTGTGCTCGTTCTTCATGGTGTACGGTGAATCCATAGGGCACAAGGCCGCGGTCTCGGGCTTCGTGAGGATCTACTGCAGGGGCGACCTTCAGGAAAAGTGCGTCCGGAAGGCGGTCAGCAAGGCCATGGGAGGGCCTCACATGGTGCCGCCCAACATCCTGCCGAGCGGTTATCCTGTGTCGGGCACGGATGACAGCGCATGGTCCCCTCGCGTGAAGGAAATCGTGCGTGAGCATAGAGGCCAGATTAAGCAGTAGCCGTTGGTCATGAGCGACCGGGCTGAGACTGTTCTCCTGTCGGCATCCGACCGGATGCCCGGGCCCACTCTCGGCCGATCAGGCGTTGTAGTCGTCCAGGAACGCCCACCAGCCGGCGTACTGGGCGAACGATATGGCGCTGTAGGCGTCCGAGTTGAGGACCCATGTGTTCCTGACGCCCCAGTAGACCGATATGCCGCCGCACGCGGCCGTCCTGTCAGTGTCGTCCAGGAAGACGACCGCACCGCTGACGGCGGTCATCATGGCCTCGGTAGCGGACCTGAGCACCGGATCGCTCACCGCTGCATCGGCCAGGAGGTGCCTGCCGAGGTCCACCAGGTCGACCTGGTACTGCGAACAGGAGACCGTGTAGCTGTCCCTGAGGGCGACCTTGTAGTTGCTGTGGTACTGGTCGAGGTCGGCGGCCATCGCGTCGCACCATGCCTTGACCGTCCCCATGGATTCGGTGACCGCTCCTATGTCGATGGCGCTCAGGGGCGAATACCAGGCCCATTCGAGCGGGTCATAGGACTGCGCCCAGCCGAGGACCATGTCGTGCGCGACGTCCTTCGGACACTTCGTCGGGTCGAGCGCCACAGGCGTGAACATGAGGTCGTACGGGAAGCCGTCCCCGGCGACCAGCTCCTCCGAGGCGACGATGTATCCCACAAGGCCGGTGCAGGATGCCTGGTAGGCCGTCTCTATGCTTCCGCAGGCGCAGGCGTCGAACGCGAGTATGTCGATCGGGACGGCGGCGCCCACTATTGCGTCCTCCATCTCGGCCAGGGATATCTTGTCACCACCCGAGGTGTCGTCTATGCAGAAGCCGGACCAGGCGCTCCCGTGATCCCAGGCTATGACCGCGAGGTGGTCCGACATGTACCGGGAGTGCGCCTCCTTGATGACCCATTCCAGCGTCTCGCCGTCCCCGAAGTTCATCTCCGGGTATATCGCGACGGTCTCGTTCACCCCGCCCGAGATCTCCACGATTTGCGTGTAGTTCGTGCTGAGCAGGTCGACGAACGCGACGATGTTCACGCTCTCGCTGTACGGTATGTTCAGCAGCAGCGGTTGGCTGACCCCTGCCCAGTAGGTATCGAAGTTGTTGTCCGCATCCACATAGACCACTATGGTCCAATCATCACCCTCGGTGCAGATTGCGTCCTGTCCCTCGGCCATGGTCAGCGCAGGCAGGATCGCCAGAACTGCGATCGAGATGCACGTCAAGAACACTGTCCGTCTTCCACTCATTGCTCTCCCCCTCTGTCCCGGCCCGATCAGGGTCAGGTCCCCAGGGGGTAATGTCGATACCCCTACAAAACCCTTCCAGACGACCCGCGTCCCGGCATGGGGGATTGAAAAATCATGGCCAGGAGGTGACACCTCCTGGCGGTGGTTCTTGTTTCAGGCGTTGTACGCGACGAGGAAGTTGTACCAGTTCATGTCTACTGCGAAGGCGACATCCTGGTACGCGACTGAATGCGTCTTCCAATCGCTCCTCACTCCCCAGTAGAGCGTCATCCCCCTTGCGGCCTCCGCCCCTGAGCCGCTCTGGACATCGAGCACGGCTGCGTCTATCAGGGTCGCCAGGTTCGTGCTGGCGGTCTTGAGGGTGGCGTCCTTGATGGTCGCGTCAGCCACGATCTTATCGCACAGGTCAGCCATGTCCACATGGTAGTATGTGGCCCAGGCGATGTAGCTGTTCGAGACATCGGTCTTGTAGCTCTTCTTGTACAGGGCGAGGTCCTCGTACATCTTGGCGCACCATGTCTGGACGGTCCCTATCGATCCCGAGATCATGGTGACGTTCACCGCGGCGAGGTTGACGGTCGTGGCCCAGCTCCGCGGGTCGTAGTACTGCGCCCAGTCCTCGACCATGTCGACGGCGACCTGCTCCCTTGTCCTGGACGGGTCCAGGGCCACTGGTATGAGCATCAGGTCGTACGGGAACCCGTTCATCGGGATGGTCTCTTCCGACCCGACCAGCACGCCCACGAGGCCGGTCAGAGAGGCCTGGTAGACGACCTCTATCGCCGCCATGTTGCAGCAGTCGAACGCGAGGATGTCGATGTACTTTCCAGCGTTCGTGATGGCCGCCTGCATCTCAGGCATCGTTATCCTGTCCCCGCCGGTGGGGTATCGTTCACAGATTACTTGTGGGTTTATCAAACCCCTGACCCCCCGGCCCCGGTGAGGTTTTTACCCTGTTATGCGATACGGATACGACTCCACTGGGGCCGCTTGGTGGGGCGAGGGGAGTAATCCAATGAATCGAAGGTCATCAGGGGCTATAGTCTCGGCTTTCTTGGCAATCACCCTTGCAGTGCCGATATCGGCGCTCGCATCCGACCCCAGGCAAGTCGACTGGACATCTAGCGTCGTGAGCAATCTGGATATGGACTACGCCGCGGACATCATCGAGACCGCCTGTGCGATGGGCGACAGCCCGCTCGGGTTCAGGGGGACAGGTGGACCGGCAGACCTGGCATTGGCCGATTACATCGCGACCGAGATGCGCAAGATCGGCCTCTCGGAAGTGGCCGAGGAGACCGTCCCAGTCAACGCCTGGGAGTTCCGGCAGGCCTGGCTCGATGTGCCAAGCATAGGGAAGATGACGGCCGCCTCGTTCGGCGGGTTCCCGGGGACGGACGACCAGGGCACGAAGAAGGTCCACGAGTCCATCTCCGCGGATATCGTCTGGGTCAACGACGGGTACGACTCCGACTACATCGGCAAGGACGTCTGGGGGAAGGTCGTCCTGGTGAACTGGATCGGTTACGATTACTGGGTCGATTCCATCGCCTACGGTGCCTGGGAGCACGGGGCGATAGGCATAGTCGTGACGACTATCGACTGCAACGTCGGGCAGAGCGCCGAGGCCCTCTCGTGCCACGACGGACTCTATGTGCCCGGCTGGCCGCCCCTGATCTCGATCAGCAAGGAAAACGCGACGAAGATCATAACCAGGCTGGACGCGGGGGAGAGCATCAAGGTCAACATGTACAGCGACATCGTGAAGACCGCGCCGGACGCGGGCGGCAAGTCGTACAACGTGGTCGGCTTCCTTCCAGGGGCGAACTACGGCAAGCCGACGGACGAGTATGTGATCATCGGCCCCCACCACGATGCGTGGTTCACGGGCGGCATGGATGACACATCGGGCATCGCGGCCATGCTAGTCATCGCGAAGGCGATGGCCCAGGTCTGCAAGGAGAACCACATAGTCCCTGCGCGGACCATAATATTCACGTCGCACACGGCCGAGGAGTACGGCATCGACAACACATACTACGACTGGTGCTGGGGGGCATACTACCAGATAAACGTCGAGCACCCCGAGTGGGTCGGCAGGAGCGTGGCCTACATCAGCCTCGAGCTCATGGGCATGGCGGGCGAGCCGGTGTACATGAACTGCGTGCCTGAGCTGTACCCGTTCGTCAAGCAGGTCCTGGCCGCGAACCAGGAGAACACGCCGTACGGGGCACAGACCGACAACAACGCGCACACGTGGGCAGATCACTGGACATTCTCCGCTGCCGGCGTCCCGGGCATAGAGTTCGAGACCGTCTCGGAGGAGTGGGAGACCTACTACTACCACACGCAGTACGATTCGCAGAGCATCCTGGACTACGCGTACCTCGAGCAGCTGTTCGCGATAGTCTCCGACATGACTGTGAGGCTCGCGACCTACCCGGTCGTGCCGTACGACTTCAACACGCTCGCGACGGACCTGAGCTCCCACCTGTTCTCGGAGGACCTCTGGGGCGTCGTGGGTGAGCTCGACGAGATATATGCGTACTACGGGCTCGACCCCGCTACGAACCTAGGGCCGCTCAAGGAGCAGGCCGCCCTATTCTCGGATAACGTCCTGGAGCTGAGTGACGCCATCGCGAGCGCGACGGTCACGGACGCGCACGCGCTGGACGCGCAACTGATGTCCATCGCGGGCACGCTCGACCGCACGCTCGTGGCAATCGGTGTCTGGGAGCAGGACTGGTACCCCTACCAACAGCCGATCAACGACGTCAAGCACATGTGGAAGGCGCTTGAGGCGCTGAGGGCGGATACGACGCCTGCGACCATGGACCTGGCGGTCGGGACGTTGAACTGGGTCGGCATGACCTGGTACTATGCGTACGACTCCTACGGCAACTATCTGGACCAGAGGGACAGGCTGACCGGGGACAGGGTCGCGTCGTGGGGCCTCCAGACGCACCTGCAGCTCGCGGTCGATATCTGGTGGGAGTACGACGCCCTGATGAACGCCAAGGGCGACACCGACCTGACCTTCAAGGACGTCGCGTGGGTGGTAGACTCGCTCGACGAGAAGCTGGAGACCGTCTCGCTCGCGCAGCTGGAGAACTCGTTCGAGCTGATGTGGACGGCGCTGGCCGACGCGAACATGCAGATCGAGGTGCTCACCGCCGGCCTGTGATGCATGCAGGTCGAAACCCCTTCGGCCCATTTTCCAGAGAATCAGCTACCCCAGGACTTGCCTGGTCGTTCGGATGAAGTGTGGCGCTCCCGCCGGGATTTGAACCCGGGTATCGAACTTTCACCGGCCTGCCGCGAAAGCGGCCACGAGAGGCTCGAATGATTGACCGGACTACACTACGGGAGCCTGGTGCTTCAGAGCAAACAGAACCCTTTACATAAACGTTTGGGACCGTAGGCCGCGTTCGGGAAGCTATATCGCCCCCGTGGCTGTTACCACGGGCCAGCAGGTGCACCTATGAGGCGGCTGAGCTCGAAGAAGCACACACATACCTTCTCCCCCCGGAACAGGCCAGCGTACAGATCTGCGATTGGCGAGACCTTGTTGGTCGAGACCGAGGACGCGTTCTCCGGGCTTGTCACGAAGGAGACCGTCTTGTTCGAGGACACCGACATGGCTGATGTGAACCCGGCCACCGGGCCGATCGAGGTCGAGGGTGTCAGGGCAGGGGATGTCCTGGGCGTCCGCATAGAGCGGATCGACTGCGGCCCCAGAGGGGTCGTCATGTGCTCTCCCGAGATCGGGATACTAGCTAGCGAGGTCAGAAGGTCGAGGACTAAGATTGTCCAGGTCAGAGGGGGCTTGGCGAGGATGTCCAAGGACCTGGAAGTGGCGCTCAGGCCGCATGTCGGCGTCATAGGTGTCTCGCCCGCGGAGGGGGAGTTCCCGACCATCCATCCTGGCGACTTCGGAGGCAACATGGACACGGGTGAGGCAGGCCCGGGCTCGGTGGTGTACCTCCCGGTGTTCGTTGACGGGGCGATGCTCGCCATGGGCGACGTCCACGCCGCGATGGGCGACGGCGAGGTCGGTGGCACGGGCATCGAGGTGTCCGCCGATGTGACCGTCACGCTCCTCAAGGCGGACCAGCTGGAGCTCAAGCGGCCCATGATCGAGACGCCCACCGAATGGATCGCATACGCTGCCGCGAAATCACTAGACGAAGCTGCGAAGCTAGCGACACACGACCTCGTCAGGTTCATCGCGAACGCACGCGGCGTCGATTTCGAGGAGGCCTACATGCTGGCCAGCGTCGCCGCGGACCTCAGGATATCCCAGGTCGTCGACCCGCTGATGGCGGCCAGGATGTCGATCTCGAAGAAGTATCTGTGAGCCGCGCGTGCGGTCAGATGTCCTCGTCCGCCTCGCGCCAGTCCAGGCCGGGGGTCCTGAGGCCGATTTTCGGGGCAGGTGGGAACTTCCGTTTGTGCGAGCTCATTCGCACGGTCCCGACGATCCTCTCGACCTCCTTGACCGATGTCTCGGCCCTGTCTGCAATCACCTTCTCATCCAGGCCCTGTTCGAGCCCGAAGAGTATGGCGTCGAGCCGGTCGTAGGTGATTCCCATCTCCCCCTCGTCCGTCTGACCCTTCCAGAGTCCGGCCGAAGGGGCCTTCCTGACGACCCTGTCCGGGACTCCCATGGACGCTGCGAGCTGGCGGACCTCCGTCTTGTAGAGGTCCCCGATCGGTTCCATGTCCGCCCCTCCGTCCCCGAACTTCGTGAAGTACCCGACGAGCAGCTCTGTCTTGTTGCCGGTCCCGACAACGAGCCGCCCCTCGGTGTTGGCGAAATGGTACAGGACGATCATCCTGCATCGGGCCTTGATGTTGGCCAGAGATCTCCGGTCGATGTCCCTTCCCAGCAGCTTCCTGTACGACTCCACTGCGCCTGTGATGTCCACGAGCTCGGACCTGACCCCTTCGAGGCGCGCGAGGTCCTTCGCGTCCTCCAGGTCGTCCTTCGGCGAATCCGATTCTGGCATCATGACCGCCAGGACCTTGTCCTTCCCGACCGCCCTTGCGCACAGCCTGAGGACGACTGCCGAGTCGATCCCGCCGCTGAGGCCGAGCACGAACCCCTTCGCCCCGGTCTTCCGTAGCTTCTCCGCTAGGAACTTCTCGACGACCTTCTCGGTCCCGTCCCTGAGCGTGGGTCGGATCATCGGCGCTTGGATTGCGTGATGCGCATATATCCGTTATGGTCCAGCCTATCCAGTTGTCCGTCGTAAACCCTAATCTAAGCGTATGCAGTTGTCAGGCCGATGACTAAGGCGACGATCACGCTGGCCCAGGTCGTCTGTCCGCTGCACGACAAGCGGGCCAACCTGAAGCGCATGCGCGAAGTGGTCCGGAGGACCCGAGGGGACATCGTGGTCTTCCCAGAGCTGAACCTGACCGGTTACATGCCACGGGACGACCTGTTCAGGCAGGCGGAGACGATGTCAGGGCCCAGCGTGAGGGCCGTCGCGAAGCTCGCCAAGGAGACGAGCAAGGACATCGTGTTCGGCCTCCCTCTGAAGGACGAGGGGATGCGCGGACTGGTCTACAACTCGGCCGTCCTGGCATCGGGCACCGGCGAGACCTTCAGGTACGACAAGATGTACCTGCCCAACTTCGGGCCGTTCGAGGAGCGCGTGTTCTTCTCGAAGGGCAATGGCGCTGTCGTCGCGAAGGGCATGCACGCCAGGCTCGGGCTCATGGTCTGCTACGACCTCTTCTTCCCTGAGCTGGCCAAGCTCGAGGCGCTCATGGGGGCGCAGGTGCTCGTGGACCTGTCCGCGTCCCCGACGACTTCGAGACCGAACTTCGACAGGATCATGCCTGCGCGCGCCGTCGAGAACGGCCTGTTCCTGGTGTTCGCGAACATGACGGGGGTCCACGGTTCGCTGGTGTTCAGCGGAGGGAGCCTGGTCTACAGCCCGAAGGGCGAACTGCTCGTCAGGGCCAAGGACCTGGACGAGGACATCGTCGAGGTCGAGGTCGACCTGTCCGAGATCGAGGTCGCCAGGCGGTTCAGGCCGCTCCTGAGGGACACGAGGCCCGAGGTCCTGGACGAGCTGGCGGCGGCGCTCCGCCGCCGCGGAGAAGGCTGACGAAGCGGCGCCTGGCTTGATATGCTGGCATGCTTGCCGGGCCGCGGATACCCTTAAATACGGACACCCTTTTTGAGGTACCCGAGCTGAGGTGGCCCAGCCCGGTAAGGCGCGAGCCTGGAATTTTTGTTGGCGACGCCAGCAAGCTCGTGGCGCTCTGCGCCTCGGGAGTTCAAATCTCCCCCTCAGCGCTCCTTCTGCACAGCGCTTCCCGCTACGACGAGGGCCCCTGCCAGAGAGCGTGCTGACCAGAGTGTGATTATCACATAGGCACAACCGCGGCCTTCCCGCTATATAGCTCCAGGTCGCATCCTGTGACGGCATCACCAGGTGATATGATAGCACTCTCAATCCTTCATGTTGACCACGACAAGTGCTACCTCGAGCTGGCGAAGCTCTTCCTCGAACAGGACGGTATGTTCAGGGTCGAGAGCATCTCAGACTGCAGGTCGGCGCTCGAGAGGCTCCAGGCAGGAAGCTATGACGCCATCCTCGCAGATTCAAGGGCCCCGGAGGAGGACTGCATCGAGCTCCTGAAGGTTCTGAGGGTTCAGGGCATGCGCACGCCGTTCATCCTCGTCACGAGCAGAGGGCGGGAGGACCTCGTTTCCAACGCCTTCAGGAACGGCGCGGACCTCTACATGTACAAGAACGGCGACTCGCGGGTGCAGTTCACAGAACTAGGTAACATGGTCCGCTTGCTGGTCGAGAGGTCCCAGGCGGAGCACAGGTTGAACGAGAGCGATCTCATGTACAGGACGGTGTTCGAGGCCACGGGTGCCGCCACTGTCGTAATCGGGGAAGATGCGGTCCTGGAGCGCGTGAACTCCGGGTTCGAGAGGCTGACCGGTTACACACGGGAGGAGGTCGAAGGCAAGATGCACGCCCTCGTCTTTGTCGCGCCCGAGGACCATGACAGGGTCGCTGATTACTACGAACGGAGGCGCGCCGACCCCGAGGCCGCTCCCAAGAGCTACGAGGTCCGAATACTGACCAAGGACGGGCGCGCGAGACACACGGTCGCCACAATCGGAAGCGTACCCGCGTCCCACAGGACCGTCGGATCGTTTGTGGACATCTCATCTCACAAGGATGCCCTCGTCCGGCTCAGCGAGAGCGAGTCCCGGTTCCGCACGCTAGCCGAACACATGGAGGACATCGTGTACATCTACAGGTTCAGGCCGGAGCCGCGGTTCGAGTACATCAACCGCGCATGCGAGACCATGACTGGGTATGCTCCGGAAGAGCATTACTCGGATCCGTCCATCGTGTTCAGGATCGTCCACCCTGCGGACCACGAGAAGCTGAGGGCGGTTCAAGAATCACCCGAATCCGTTTCCTGGCCGGCCCCAATCCGATGGATCGCAAAGGATGGGCGCATCCTCTGGACCGAGCAGAGGATGGTCTTCATCGAGGGACCGTCCGGGAAGGGCGAATTGTTGATTGGCATAGTCAGGGATGTCACGGACCGGAGGAACGCCGAGGAGGCACTGCTTCAGGCGAACAGGAGGTTGAACCTCCTCGCAACGGCCACGAGGCACGACGCGCTCAACCAGCTATCCGTCCTAGTGGGGTACCTGCAGATCGCGGGGGACACGGCGACAGAGCCGTCCGTCAGGGAGTTTATCGACCTCGCGATGGATGCCTCCATGGAGCTCAAGGACGAGCTCGAACTCACGGCGGATTACAGGGAGCTTGGCGCCAACCAGTCCACCTGGGTGGACGCATACGAGGCGTGCACGAGGTGCGTCTCCAGGCTCAAGCTAGACGGCACGGATGTGGTCGTGGACCTCCAAGGTCTTGAGCTCTATGCGGACCCGCTCATCGAGCGGGTCTTCCTCAACCTGATGGAGAACTCGCGAAGGCACAACGAGTCAGTAACCCGTGTGCGGTTCCGATATGAGGATTCTCCAGATGGCTTGCTCCTGGAATACGAGGACGACGGATGCGGGATACCGGCGGAGCACAAGGAGCGGATATTCGAGAAGGGGTTCGGTACACACACTGGCTACGGCCTGTTCATGGCCCGCGAGGTGCTTTCCATAACTGGCATCACGATCAAGGAGACGGGCGTCGATGGGGAGGGTGCGCGGTTCGAGATCCGTGTCCCGAAGGGACGCTACAGGTTCGCGCAGCAAGGTTCCAGCAGTCAGCTGGCAAGGGCATGACCAGTTACGTGCACGATTGCAGGTGTGTTCAGTACCGAATATATACTCTGAAATGTGATGTTGGTCGCCCAATCTGCGGGTGGTGCGCTATTCGAGGGCCGTGTTGACATGAGACTCCTGATGGTGGACGACGAACCTGCTTTTCTCTCTCTTGGCAAGGCATACCTTGCCCGGGAGAAGGATATCATCGTCGATGTCTCACCTTCTGGCATGGACGCTCTCCCCAAGGTGCTAGCCGGGGAGTGCGATGTCGTCGTGTCAGACTATTTCATGCCCGGCATGGATGGGATAGAGTTCCTCAAGAGGATACGGGCAGAGAAATGCGATGTGCCGTTCATACTCTTCACGGGAAGGGGGCGGGAGGGGGTGGTGATCGAGGCGATCAACAACGGCGCCGATTTCTACCTCCAGAAGGGCGGCGACCCCAAGGCGCAGTTCCCCGAGCTCATCAACATGGTTCGCAGGTCCGTCGAGAGAAGACATATGCTTAAAACGCTCAGGGACAGCGAGGCTAGATGTCGGTCGATGGCGGACAACACGGTCGACACCATCTGGTTGATGGACATGCAGCTGAAGACGGTCTTCATGAGCCCCTCGGTCTCCAGGCTCAGGGGCTATACGTTGGACGAGATCCAGAGGATGTCGCTCCAAGAGCATCTCACGCCTGAGTCATACAGGTCTGTAATGCAGGCGGTCTCGGAGGAGCTCACACCAGAGCGGTTGGCTCAGAAGGACCTGCAGATATCGCGGACGATCGAGGCGGAGTTCACAAGGAAGGATGGATCGACCCTCTGGAGCGAGATGACCGTTTCGGTCATCCGCAATGCCGAAGGAGTTGCGGTCAACTTCCTGGGAGTGGGCCGCGACATCACCGAGCGGAGTGTCTCCGATGGCGCGCTCAGAACGGCTCTCCAGAAACTGCAGAACTTCGAAGAGATATGCGACAGAAGTCCGGTCGTTGCATATTCGCAGAAAGTGGATGACATCACGAGCCTCGAGTTCATTTCGAAGAACGTACGTCAGTTCGGATATTCCTCAGAGGAGATCATCTCGGACAGGGCTGGACTGTCCAAACTCATCCACCCGGGCGACCTCGCCAGGGTGCTGAAGGAGGCCAGCGACTTCGTAGGGCAGGGGCTGTCGGAGTACCGCCAGGAATGGCGTCTCGTGACCCCCTCAGGCGGCTTCAGATGGGTCGACGACAGGACCGTCGTGCACCGGAACGTCGATGGTTCTGTATCGCATCGCAAAGGAATCCTCTTTGACATCACCGACATGAAGCGCAACGAAGATGATCTGTCGAAGCTAGCGGCGATAATCGATTCGTCCGAGGACGCCATCATCACGCGCGACCTCGAAGGCGTGATCTCCAGCTGGAACAGAGGTGCAACCCGTCTTTATGGCTATTCGTCGGAGGAAGCGATAGGTGGTCGCCTTCCTGAGTTCATCCCGCCGGATCGGCCCCATGAGATGGCCGACATAACCGGTCGTATCGAGCGGGGAGAGCATGTGGAGAATCTCATCTCCGAACGGATCACCAAGGACGGCAGAAGGGTCAGTGTCGCATTCACAATCTCCGCCGTCAGGGATAAGGAGGGCAGACCGATTGGGACGGCGACGATCTCCCACGATATCACGGAGCAGAGGCGCATGGTCGACAGGCTCAGGCAGATGTCGACCGCGGTCGAGCACAGCCCGGCGGCCGTCGTCATAACCGATTCGGACGCGAACATCCAATATGTCAACCCGAAGTTCGTCGAGCTGACCGGATACGGTCTGACAGAGGTGCTCGGGAGGAACCCCCGGGTCCTCCAATCCGGCCAGACGGAGGCGGGGCTGTACAAAGACCTCTGGGGGGTCATCAAGGCCGGGAATGAGTGGCGTGGGGAGTTCCTGAACAAGAAGAAGAACGGCGGACTCTACTGGGAGTCGGCATCCATATCTCCCGTCCTTGGTCCCGATGGCACGATTGAGCACTTCGTCGCCGTAAAGGAAGACATCACCGAGCGCAAGAAGATCCAAGAGCAGCTCAAGCGGTCTGCCTCGCTCGTCCAGGCGGCACTCGAGTCCACCGCGGATGGCATCCTCGCGGTCACCGTCGACGGCGAGCTCGTCGCCTACAACAAGAAGCATCTCGAGATCTGGGGTCTGACCGAGTCGTTCATCACAAGCCATCCCGAGAAGGACCGACTCCGAGCCCGTTCGTCGCAGCTGAAGGATCCGGATTCGTTCATGCAGAAGATGGACATGATGGGGAGGAACCCGGATGTCGAGACCCACGACCTCGTCGAGACGAAGGACGGCAGGATAATCGAGCAGTTCTCACGGCCTCAGCGTGTCGATGGCAGGACCGTCGGGAGGGTCTGGAGCTTCAGGGACGTGACGATGCGGAACCGGTATGAGACGCTGCTCAAGGAGAACGAGGCCCAGCTCCGCCTCATCACCGAGAACATGCTGGATATGATCGTCCAGCTGGACGTCCGTGGGATCTTCCAGTACGTGAGCCCGTCTCACAAGGTCTTGCTGGGCTATGAGCCGCAGGAGCTCGTGGGGCAATTCGCGTTCGATTTCGTTCATCCAGACGACCTAGGTCGTGTGCAGAGTGAGTTCGCGAGTTTCCTATCTGGGGCGACACACGCAGTGGACGTCGAGTACAGGTACCGTCACAAGGATGGTCACTACCTGTGGCTTGAGACCATCGGCACTCGGTTGAAGGACGAGGGTGAGCGTGTCGTCGGCGCGGTCTTCGGCAGCCGTGACATCACAGCCCGCAGGATGGCCGAACAGGCCCTCCAGCTGGCGAACAGGAAGCTCAACCTGATGGGGAGCATGACCAGGCACGATTCCCTGAACCAGCTCGCGGCCATCATGGGCTGGTTGGACCTGGTGGCGGAGGATGTCAAAGGGGAGACCGTGCAGAAGTACTTGAACCGCATGCGACAGGCGGCGGTGACGATAGAGCGCCAGCTCGAGTTCACGGCTGACTATCAATCGGTCGGCGTCGAGAAGCCGGTGTGGGTCGACATAGGCCGATCGAGCCAGGATGTGTTTTTCGGGCTCGACCTGTTAGGCCTCGAGGTGAGGCACGACCACGAGCACAACTACGAGATATTCGCGGATTCCATGCTCCCGAAGGTCTTCCGGAACATACTCGACAATACCCTCCGACACGGAGAAGGGGCGACGACCGTCACGGTCACGATCAGGGAGACCACCGGCGGGCTGTCGATCGTCTATGAGGACGACGGGGTCGGAGTCCCACTCGATGTGAAGGAGAAGATCTTCGAGAAAGGATTCGGGAAACATACGGGCCTCGGGCTATACCTCGCGCGTGAGGTGCTCGCCATCACCGGGATCAAGATAGTTGAGAACGGGACGCCTGGCAAGGGCGCTAGGTTCGAGATCACGGTTCCCCCCGGCGCATTCAGGAGGTCGTCTTTACCTCCCAAATCGACCGGTCCGCCCGTCACGCTCCAAAAGACCTAATCCTCGGACCCCGCTCACGATCTTGAGAGATTCATGGAGAAAGGCGTGCGTCGGATGCTCGGCTCCACGGTGGATGCATGGAGCCCAAGGCGGATCCTCGAAGCGGAACTCTCCTGGATTCCCAGCCTCGTGCTCTTCTTCCTGTCGATATACTTTGCCATCAGGGGCGACGTCCTTTGGACGGTTTACGGGATCACGGTGATGACTCTCTACGTGCTCCCGATGATGTCTAAGAGAAGCTCTTTCGCCGCGCTGCCTTGGGACATAATGGTCATACTCGTGGTCCCGGCGGCCGTACATGCCGCCGTCGGATCGGCATGGCTGGATGGCGATCCGATGTGGATGGATGCCATCGCGTCCCTGTCGTTCAGCCTGTCCATGGCGACCATCGGCATGCTGCTGTCCGTCGAGATCCAGATGTACACCGACGTCCGCATGAACAGCGCCTTCGCGGTCTTCTTCATAGTGATGTTCACTCTCGCAGTATCCGGGTTCTGGCAGGTCGGCATATTCCTGGGCGACGAGCTGTACGGCACGGACAACCAGGGTAGCAACTACGACGTCATGTTGTCGCTCTCGTGGTCGCTCGTGGGCGGAGTGCTGATGGCGTTCGTGTACTACGCCTATCTCAAAGCGATGTCCGAAGACCGGCGCCGGACGCTCGGGTTCATGCACCTATGGGAGGCGGGACGATCGAGGAACGGCTGAGGCTCGCCTCCAGGGGCATGCAGGCGGGAATCGTCGCGGTCGCGGTGTCCGGCATCGTCACAGGGAACCTCACCTGGGTCCCTGCAGCGCTGGTCTCGCTCTTCATCACCATGATACCGTCGCTGCTCAGGCGCGACCTCCACCTCGTCCTCCCCATCGAATTGAACTTCTGGATAGTCCTGGCGCTGTTCCTCCACGTCGTCGGCGGCTTCTCAGGGTTCTACGACAGAATCCCAGGCTGGGACCACGTGACTCACATGATGTCTGCCTCGCTCGTCGCAGTGCTCGGGTTCGTCGTAGTCGTGACCGTGGACAAGTATGTCGACAGCATCTACCTCCCGAGGAACTTCTTGGCCTTGTTCATCGTGCTGTTCACGATGTCCTTCGGGGTGATCTGGGAGTTCCTCGAGTTCGCGAACGATCAATTGCTCGGGACGCATCTCCAGTACTCCTTGCAGGACACGATGGTCGATCTCCTGTTCGACGCCTTCGGCGGGTCTGCGATCGCTTTCGCAGGGAGCTACTATCTGACGAACACCACGCCCGAACATTTCGTCGAGAAGCTCGGGGCGGATGCCGCGAAGGAGAAGATCAAGGTCATGGTGGCCAGGCGCCGCTGGAGGGTGTAAACCGCATCCGACTCAGCCTCTGCTCTGCGCACCTTATGTCAGAAGGTTCGTTCATGTTCCAGAAGCTGAGCAGTTCGGGGTCGTGCCCCCTCAGAACTCGCTCGTCGACCTCGATGATGTCCAGGCCTTCGTAGCAGTCGATCGGGCGGTTCATCCCCTGGGCCGTCCGCTTGCGCACCTGCTCGAAGAAAGCTTCTCTGCGGTATGTCCCATGTAGCGGCTCGAAGTACCCGTGTATGAGGGGGACAGCGCCATCGTGCCCCGTCGCCCTGCCCGCAACGGCCCGCACGACGTCAGGAGCCAGCAGGGGGGTGTCGCATGGCGCAACTGCGCAGTACTCCGATGATGCCGCCCCGAGGGCCTGACTAAGGCCCTCGAGCGGGCCCTGTCCGGATGCGGAATCCTCCACGATTACCACATCCCCTCCGAGGACATTCCTGTAACGAGCCGTCATGCCCTTTCCAACGGAGACGACCGTCTCCTGCACGACGACGCTGAGCGCGTCCGCGACGTGCCGGACGAGCGGCCGGTCTAGCAACATGACCAGGCCCTTGTCAGCGCCCATCCTCTCGCTACGTCCTCCGGCTAGGATGACAGCTGTGAGCATGGCGGATGCTGAACAAGGTACAGCGTATTCAAGATGATGTCCGTCCTCCCGCAGAAGTTGCCAAAAATGTAATAATGGGTATGTGTCTCCAGCCTACTGGCTGGTCCCATACCATGTCGAAGATAACCATGTCCCACGGCGCCGGGGGCGAGCGGATGCAGCAGTTCATCCGCGATTTCGTTCTCAAGG
The DNA here is from genome assembly GCA_964568665.1 of uncultured Thermoplasmata archaeon. GTDB lineage: Archaea > Thermoplasmatota > Thermoplasmata > UBA10834 > UBA10834 > CAWBDD01. The sequence continues at coordinate 87,604 of CAZMPY010000002.1, forward strand.
AGCTGAAGCACGATGTCGGCGAGATACCGCTCTCCGCGCTCGACGATGCGGCGATCGTCAACGGAATCGCGTTCACGACCGACTCCTACACGGTCAAGCCGCTCTTCTTCCCGGGCGGGGACATCGGCGTGCTGGCGATAGCTGGCACGGTTAACGACCTCTCCGTCATGGGGGCCACTCCTGTGGCACTGTCCTGCGCTATGATCATAGAGGAAGGCTTCCAGACGGATGACCTCCACAAGGTCATGCGCAGCATGAACTCCACGGCGAGGGCCGCGGGCGTCAGCATCGTGACTGGCGACACCAAGGTCGTCGAGAATGGTGCGGCCGACGGCCTGTTCATATGCACGAGCGGGATAGGCCGCAGGTCGGACAGCCTCGATCACAGCATCGCCGTGGTCAGGCAATCCAGGCCCTTCAAATGGGACTGGCCGAACGATTCGGCGGTCGCCCCTGGCGATGTGATCATCGCATCCGGACCGATAGGGAACCACGGAGTCGCCATCCTGTCTTTCAGGGAGGGGTACGGGTTCGAGACCGTTGTCAAGAGCGACGCGGCGCCGCTCAACCACATGATAGCCAGAGGCCTCAAGGTCGGCGGGATCACCGCCATGAAGGACCCCACCAGGGGCGGGGTGGCGAACCTCCTCAACGAGTGGGCCGAGAAGTCCGGAGTGGGCATAGTCGTCAGGGAGGAGGACCTCCCACTCGATGACGCGGTCGTATCCGCGTGCGAGATGCTGGGGATAGACCCGCTCGAGATAGGTAACGAGGGCAAGGCCCTCATAGCGGTCGTGCCCGACCGGGCCGACGAGGTCCTGAAGGCGATCCGGTCGTCGCCAGAGGGTAAGGGTGCCAGAATCATAGGCAGGGCCGACAAGGAAGTCCGAGGGGTCATGATGGAGACGCACACGGGCGGGAAGCGTGTGATAGAGCCGCCGGTGGGCGACCCCGTCCCCAGGATCTGCTAGCCGGCCCTCAGCCGCTCCCTCTCACGAACTCCTTCTCGATCCTGTCGATTATGGCGGGCACGGCGGCAGCGACCCTCTCCGACAGCTTCTCGCTGACATCGACCAGGTTGTCCGCCTCGACGGCGACGTACACGACCTCTCCCGGCATCTCGTCGGGCACCAGCTTCCGCCCGAGCGCGAGCGCGGTGGCGATGTTGATGCCGTGGGGTGACGAGCCGTGCACGGACCGCTCGAAATCCCGCTCCTCGAGCAGGTAGAAGTCCCCGGGGACGCCGCCCCTGGTCTGTATCGCGTCGACTATGACCACGCGGTCATAGCCTCTGACCGCATCCAGCAGCTCCAGCCCGCTCGCCGGGAGCTCCTCGACTTCGACCCCAGGGAGGTCCCGCGCCTTCAGCAGCCGGGCTATGTGTATGCCGACGCCGTCGTCGGAGAGTATGGGGTTGCCTACGCCCAGGATCAGGGTCCTCACGCGCGTGCTAATGCGGTCGTCGGATATAATCCTCACCTGGCCGTGTGGAAAACATGGAAACGGTTTCGGAGGGGGAGGTCCCCCTCGCGCAAGACATCAGAAGTTTCTCTGCTTCGTGACGACCGAGCCGTCCGCGCGCCTGACGGTGACCTCGAGCGCTGGTCCGCCGTCGAGCGAGTGCGTGCCGCAGGAGTTGCACGGGTCGTAGCACCTGAAGGCCATCTCGACCTTGTTCAGGAGCCCGGGCGAGACCATCCAGTCCTTGATCAGGGCGGATGCGGCCTTCTTGACGCTCGTGTTGATGGCCGCGTAGTTGTTCGTCGTCGCCACGACCATGTTGATCATCGTGCAGAGCCCGTCCTTGTCGGACTTGTAGTGGTGGATCAGCGTGCCCCTCGGCGCCTCGACTATGCCGACGCCCTCCGTGGGCGGGTTGAAGGCGCCGCGGATGTCGTCGCTCGTGATGCTCTTGTCGCTCGCCAGCTCGAGCATGCGCTCGGCGGCGTACTGCAGCTCGATGACCCTCGCCCAGTGGAACGCCAGCGTGTGGTGCACCGGGCCCTTGACCCCGAGGCCCTCCACGGTCTTCCTGAAGACCTCGTACTCGGCCTGTGCCAGCGGGGTCGTGTACCCCGTGCAGGCGTTGATCCTGCCCAGGGGCCCGACCCTGTACATGCCGCTGGACGCGCCGTCGACGAAGCCCTTCCACCCGATCTTCTTCAGGTAGGGCATCTTCATGAAGGTCCAGGGCTCGACATGCTCGGCGATGATGTCGAGGTACTCGCTGGGCTTGAACTTGAGGAGCTCCTTGCCCGTCTGGTCGACCACGCGGATATCGCCCTTGTAGAACTGGCTCTTGTTGCCCTTGTCGACCATGCCCATGTAGTAGGTCTCGAGGTAGTAGATGTCCGGGTTCAGGATGAGCCCCAGGTAGTCCTTGTTCCCCAGCACGAGGTCGTGGAACAGCTTGACCGTGAACTTGCCGAACTCGACGCAGCTCTTGGCCATCTCCTGCATCTGGACGCGCTCCTCCTCGCTGATCTGCTTCGAGACGCCTCCTGGCAGCCCGAACACGGGGTGCGTCGCCCTGCCGCCCACGATCTCCTGCACCTTCTGGCCGTAGGACCGGTGCTTGATGACCTCGGCACCGATCGGGACGCCCACGGCGTCGACCACGCCCAGCACGTTCCTCTTGCTGGCGGGCGCGGACGGGCCCAGGACGAAGTCCGGGGCCGCCAGGGCGTAGAAGTGCGCGATGTGGCTGTGGGTGTACTGGCCCATGTAGAAGAGCTCCCTCAGCTTGTGCGCCGTCGGGGTCGGTTCCGCGTTGAACACGGCGTCCAGCGCGCGCGTGGACGCGAGGTGGTGCGCCGCCGGGCACACGCCGCACAGCCTGTTCGTCAGGACGGGCAGCTCCTGCACGTGCCTGCCGATGCAGAATCTCTCGAACCCCCTGAGCTCGGGCACCTGGAGATAGGCGTTCTCCACGTTGCCAGCGTCGTTCAGGAATATCTCGATCTTGCCGTGGCCCTCGAGCCGCGTGATCGGGTCGATGGTGATCTTCCTCTCCTTGGTCTTGACAGGTGTGTCGTTTATGATGGGTCCGGCCATCTTGGTCACCCCTTCCTCTTGCGCTTCTCGGTCACGGTCCGTTTCATCGGGGACTTCGGCAGCGTGAACGCGTAGAAGGTCCCGAGCGGGTCCTTGACCTGCATCATGAGTTCCATTATCTGCTCCTCACTTAGCTTTGCCTCCGAATCCGTGATGTTGAGCAGGGACGACAGCGCCGAGAGCATGCTCGAACCCTGGTCCGTTACACCCTTCGTCGGGCCCATGCAGCCCCTGCACGGCATGTTCGCGTTCGGGCACATGGCGCCGCAGCCGGCCCTGGTGGCCGGCCCGATGCAGATGATGCCCTGGTCCAGCAGGCACTTCTTCGGGTCCGCCTTGATCTCGTAGGACTGGTAGATCCGCTCGATCCGCCGGTTCTTCTCGACCCTCTCCCTCTTGCATTCGTCACACAGGGTCTTGTCCGAGGCGATGACCGTGCCCTTCGGGGGCAGCGGGGCGCCCGTGGTGACATGCTTCGCGACGGCGTCGAGCGCCAGCGCGATCAGGTTGACCGTCGGCGGGCATCCGGGCATGAAGTAGTCCACATCGACGACCTCGTCGAGGGTCTTGACCGTGTCCCAGAACTCGGGCAGCTCCAGCTCGCCCTCCTTGACCTTCGTGTGGGTCTGGGGGGTCACGAACCCGGGGTTGTCCGTCGAGGGCGTGTCCCTGTACACGGTCTCGAAGACCTCCTTCCTGTTCGTCACGTTCCCGAGCCCGGGCGTCCCGCCGAAGCAGGCGCACGACCCGAAGGATATGAGCACGACTGACTTCTGCCTGAGCACCTTCGCGACATGCTCGTTCTCGCTGTTCCTGATGGCCCCGTTGTAGAACGAGACCGTGATGGACTTGTCGGGCATGTTCTCGATGTCGTGCAGCTTGCCGTCGAAACCGATCGGCCAGAAGACGACCTCGGCGATGGCGTGAATGTCGAGTATCTTGGCGTCTATGTCGAGGAGCGCGACGTCGCACCCGCCGCACCCGGCTCCCCAGTACTGTGCGATCTTGATCTTCTCTGCCATTCTAGATCACCTCTCTCTTCTCATCGGTCTTCCTCGGGACGGCCCTGTACTGCGGCGATTGGCCCTTCATGCCGACCTCCTCGATCAGCCTCCACTTCCGAAGGGCTATGATGTGCCTCACGATCTCGGTCTTGGGCAGGCGGGTCGATCCGTGCAGCTCGTGCACCGTCTTCGGGCCCGCCTCCATCTCGAGCATCAGCAGGTTGCGCTCCAGCTCCACGCCCGCAGCCTTCTGCAGGATGAAGCTGTACCTCGCATCCGTGATCGTCTCGCCGAACACGTTCCCCGCCGTCGTCAGCTGCCCCTTCTTGCCGAGGAGCCACCTGACCCGCTCGCCCTCGACCGTCCTCAGCGCCGCGTGTATCCTGGCCTCCCGCTGCGACATCCTCAGTCACCACCCTTCATCGGGGAAGGTCCGAGCTCGTTGATGGTGTTCGTGAACTCGGTCATGGTCTTCTGGAACTTCTCGCCCTCTCCCGCGGAGATCCACTCGAGCTTCAGCCGGTCCGGGTCGAACCCGAACTGCTGGATGAGCATCTTCAGGAGGGCCATCCTCCTGCGGGTCCTGTAGTTCCCGCCTATGTAGTGGCAGTCCGCCGGGTGGCACCCTGCGACCAGGATGCCGTCCGCGCCCCTCTTGAACGCCCGGAGGACGAACTCGGGGTCGACCCTGGCCGAGCACATGACCCGGATCACCCTGAAGTGGGGCGGCATCTGCAGCCTGCTGACGCCCGCCAGGTCCGCGCCCGCGTAGGAGCACCAGTTGCAGCAGAACACCAGTATCTTCGGCTCGAAACCGTCTCCTGCGTGCGTGCTCTGTCCGTGCGTATCCGAGCTCATTGCTTCACCTCCTGCTTCTTGGGCTCCTCGAGAGCCGCATCGATCATCGCGTAGATCTGGTCGTCCCTGAAGCCCTTCTGGGTCAGGGCGCCGGACGGGCACGCGCCCACGCACGCGCCGCAGCCCTTGCACAGGCCCACGTTGATGTCGACCATCTTCTTCTTCGGGTCCTTCTTGTCAGCCACGATCTCCATCGCCTTGTACTCGCAGATCGGGACGCAGATGCCACAGCCGTTGCAGAGCGACTCGTCGGCGCTCGCGACGATGCCCTCTGCCTCGAGCGTGGTCTTGGACAGGACCGTCATGGCCCTCGCGACCGTGCCCAGCGCCTGGGCGATGCTCTCGTCGACGAACTTCGGCCCGTGCGCGAGGCCCGCCAGATAGACGCCCTCGGTGGCGAAGTCGAGCGGCCTCAGCTTCATGTGCGCCTCGAGGAAGAATCCCTCCTTGGTCACCGGCACCTTCAGCATCGGCGCGAGCTCTTCGACATCGTGCTGGGGCCTGGTCCCGGAGGCGAGCACGAGGTAGTCAGGCCTCAGGACGACCTCCTTGCCGGTGTCGTCCTCCTTGACATGGACCTCGAGCTTCCCGCCCTTGTCCTCGACCTTGGGCTTGTCGCCGTCCTCGAACCGGATGAAGGTCACGCCCTTCTGGCTGGCCTCCTTGTAGTACTTCTCCCTGAACCCGTAGGTCCTGATGTCCCTGTAGAGCACGTAGACCTTGGCGTTCGGGTCCTTCTCCTTGACCTTGATCGCGGCGGTCATCGTGCCAGTGCAGCAGACGCGGGAGCAGTTCGGGTGCTTGTCCTCCCTCGAGCCGACGCATTGGATGAACACGTAGGTGTTCCCCTTCGCCTCGCCCTTCGAGAGCCTGTCCCTGAACTCGAGCAGGGTCACGACGCCCTTGTTCTTGCCGTACAGGTACTCGCCCTCGGGCCTGTACTCCTGCCCGCCTATCGCGAGTATGACCACGCCGTGCTCCATCTCCGAGCCGTCCTCGAGCCTGGTCTTGAAGTTGCCCACGTAGCCGTCTATGCTCTTGACCTTGGCCCCGAGGTGCACCTTGATGTTCGGGTTGGATGTGACCTCCCTGGTCAGCTTCTCCAGGTAGGCCTTCGGGTCGTCCCCGGACGGCAGGTAGTGCAGCTTCGCGAGGTTGCCCCCGAGCACCTTCTCCTTCTCCACCAGGTGGACCTTCACGCCCTGTCTGGCCAGTTCCATCGCAGCGGTCATGCCGGACACGCCCCCGCCTATGACGAGCGCCTGCTGGTTGACCTTCAGCGTCAGGTTCTCGAGCGGCTCGAGCAGCCGGGACTTCGCGACGGCCATGCGCACCAGGTCCTTGGACTTCCTGGTCGCCGCCTTGGGCTCATGCATGTGTATCCACGAGCACTGGTCCCTGATGTTGGCCATCTCGAACAGGTAGGGGTTCAGCCCCGCTTCGCGGATGGTGTTCTGGAATAGCGGCTCGTGGGTCCTGGGCGTGCACGATGCGACCACGATGCGGTTGAGCCCGTGCTCCTTGACCTTCTCCTTGATGCGCTCCTGCGCGTCCTGCGAACAGGTGTACAGGTTCTGCTCGGCGTACACCACGTTCGGGAGGGTCTTGGCGTACTCCATGACATCTGGCACCTTGACCACCCCGCCGATGTTGATGCCGCAGTGGCACACGAAGACGCCTATCCTGGCCTCCTGGCCGATGACATCCATCTCCTTCGGGTACTCCTTCTTCGTCACGAGGGTGCCCCTGGCGGGTGAGATCTCGGTCGCGGCCTTCGCCGCCGCCCCGCTCGCCTCGGCCACGGTCATGGGTATGTCCTTGGGCGCGGAGAACGCGCCCCCGACGAATATCCCGGGCCTGGAAGTCTCGACCGGTGAGAACACGCTCGTCTGGCAGAAGCCGTCGTCGTTGAGCCTGAACTTCATGATCCTGCTCAGCGCCTCGGCGTCCGCCGGCGGCCTCAGCCCGACCGCGAGCACGACGAGGTTGAAGACCTCCTCCTTGGGCTCGCCGCCCTCGGTGTACTTGAGCACGAGGTTCCTGGTCTTCGTGTCCTCGGCCACCGACGCGATCCTGGACCTGACGAACCTGATGCCGTACTCCTTCTGCGCCCGGTTGTAGTACTCGTCGAACTCCTTGCCGAACGCCCGCATGTCCATGAAGAATATCGAGGGCTTCATGTTCCCGCCGTGCTCCTTGGCTATCACGGCCTCCTTGATCGAGTACATGCAGCACACGCTGGAGCAGTACTCGTTCCCGCAGTGCTCGTCCCTCGAGCCGACGCACTGGATGAACGCGACCTTCTCGGGGATGTCCCCGTCCGAAGGTCTCAGGACCGATCCGAAGTACGGGCCTGTCGCGCTCAGCATCCTCTCGAACTCGATGCTCGTGACGACGTTCTGGTACGCGCCGTAGCCGTACTCGGTCTTCAGGCGCGCGTTGAACTCGTCGAACCCGGGCGACAGGATGATGGACCCGACCTTGATCTCGAGGACCTTCTCCTTCTGGTCGTACTGGACGGCCTTGGCCTTGCACTCCTCGGCGCAGATGCCGCAGCCTATGCACTTCTCCGGGTCGATGGAGTAGACCAGCGGGACGGCCTGGGGGTAGCGCACGAATATCGCCTTGCGCACCTTGGTCCCCTCGTTGTACTCGTCCGCCGCCTCGATGGGGCACTTCTGGGCGCAGCTGCCGCAGCCGGTGCACTTCGAGGTGTCCACCCGGAACGCGCGCTGCTTCACCGTGACGGTGAAGTTGCCAGCCTGTCCGTCGACTATCGCGATGTCGGCGTTCGTGATCAGCTGTATGTTGTGGTGCCTGCCCGTCGCGACCAGCTTCGGGGCCATGATGCACATGGCGCAGTCGTTCGTCGGGAAGGTCTTGTCGAGCTGGGCCATGACGCCGCCTATGCTCGGCTGCTTCTCGACCAGGTACACCTTGAAGCCCTGGTCGGCCAGGTCGAGCGCGGACTGCATGCCGGATATGCCGCCTCCGACCACCATGACCGCGCCGATCTTGTCCGTGGTTGCCATCACTGCTCACCTCCTATCTCTATTGTCTTGTATGTCGGGGTGAACCCCTCAGGGTGCTCCATCGAGATCAGGTTCTTCTGCCTGAGCACGACTATGTGCCTCAGCACCTTGTCCGTGGGCACCTCCATGAGCTGACCCAGCTCCTTGACCGACCTCGGCTTGGTCCTGGAGAGCTCGAGTATGAGGCTCCTCTCGAACTCCTCCTCGGTCGCGGAGTCGATTATCTTCTCGAGCTCCTTCGGGTCCAGCTTGTTCTCGTACACGTTCCCCTTCTGGACCAGGTTGATCTCCTTGCCGACGAGCGCCTTGAGCCTGAAGGTCTCGGACGCGTCGTCCGCGGCCGCGACCTTGGATCTCTGGTTGGCGTCGGACTTGACCTTGGTCGGCCCGAGTTTCCTGACCTGCTCGGTGAACTCGCTCACCACCTTGGAGAACTTCTCGCCCTCGGACGCGGAGACCCATTCGAGCCTCAGCCTCTCCGGCTCCATGCCCGCCTCCTCCATCAGCCTCTTCATGAGCCTGACGCGCTTCTCGGTGTAGTAGTTCCCGGATATGTAGTGGCAGTCGCCTATGTGGCATCCGCCGAGCATGATCCCGTCCGCGCCGGACTTGAATATGTCCAGCACGAGGTGGGGTGATATCCTGGTCGAGCACATGACCCTGACCGAGCGGATGTTGGTCGGGTACTGGTACCTGCTGACGCCGCACAGGTCGGCGCCGGCGTAGGAGCACCAGTTGCACAGGAAGCCGATGATCTTCGGCTCCCAGTTCTTCTCTTGCGCCTCGGCCATCTTCATCCCTCCTCGAGCGCGGCCTTGGCCTCAGCCAGCAGCTGCGCGTCCGTGTAGTTGGTCATCGTGATCGCGCCCTCGGGGCAGGTCGCCCCGCAGCAGCCGCAGCCCTTGCACGCGGCGATTATGACCTCGGCGAAGCCCTTGTCGTTCTTTCTGAGCGCGCCGTACGGGCACACCTGCATGCATGTGCCGCACCCGGTGCACTTGTTCTCGTCGACCACGGATGACAGCGCCTCGGCCTGGACATACCCCTTGGCCATCGGGATCGCGGCCCTCGACGCCGCCGCTGCGCCCTGGAAGGCGCACTCCGTTATGTCGGCTGGCCCGCGGCACGTGCCTGCGACGTATATGCCGTCGGTCGCGAAGTCCACTGGCCTCAGCTTGACATGCGCCTCGAGGAAGAACCCTTCCTGGCCCAGCGGGACCTTGAGCATCTTCGACAGATCGCCTGCGTCCGGCTGGTTGATCAGCGGGGTCGCCAGGACCACCATGTCGACCGGCATGGTCCTCTCGAGCTTCAGGGTCTCGTGGAAGTAGGTCAGCATCAGCTGGTTCCCCTCCATGAACGCCTTCGGGAGGTGGTCGGTCGTGTACCGCACGAACTTGACCCGCTTCTCCCTGGCCTTGTTGTATGTCAGCTCGTGCTCCACGCCGTACGCCATGACGTCCCTGTTGAACACCGTGACCTCTATCTTCTCGGACGGCCCGAGCTTGACCTCCTCGGCGCCGCCCTCCTCGGCCGCGCCGGCGTCGCGCCCGCGCCTCCTGCGCCTGCGCTCCAGTATCTCGTCCGTCGCCTTCTGCTCGACCGGGACCTTGTCTATGAGCGTGCCCTGCTTCTCCATGAGCCCGAGCATGTTCTCGTAGTTGTCCACGATGTTGATGGCGTTCTTGATGGACACGTTGCAGCAGATCCTGGAGCAGTAGGACATCTTCTGGCCCCTGGACCCGACGCACTGGATGAACGCCACGTTCTTGAGCTTCGGCAGGGTCTTCTTCTTGCAGAGTATCTCGAACTCCGTCAGCGTGACCACGTTCGGGTACTGGTTGTAGCCGTACAGCCCCTCGGGCACGAGCTCGAGCGCGCCGGTCGCGACCACGATGGTCCCGACCTTGGCCTTGACGTCCTCGCCGCCCCTCCTGCCTATGACTATGTCATAGTTGCCGATGAACCCCTCGACGCTCTTCATCGTGGAGTTGAGGTACACGGTGATGTTCTTGTGCTTCGTGACCTTCTCTATGAGCGGCCTGATGGTATCCGCGGCGCTCTTGTCCGTGACATAGAGGTTGTTCAGTATCTTCACGAACCCTCCCAGGTCCCCGTCCCTCTCGACGAGGTGCACGGGGAAGCCCATGTCGGCCAGGGAGAGCGCGGCGGTCATGCCAGCCACGCCGCCTCCGATCACGAGCCCGACCGGGGCGACCTCGACCTTTGCCTCCTCCTGGGGCTGCAGGAGCCTAGCCCTCGCGACGCCCATGCGGATCAGGTCCTTGGCCTTCTTCGTGGCCCCGTCCTTCTCCTTCATGTGCACCCACGAGCAGTGCTCCCTGATGTTGACGAACGTGAACAGGTACTTGTTCAGGCCCGCGGACTCGCAAGTCGCCTGGAACAGGGGCGCGTGCGTCCTCGGCGTGCACGACGCCACGATGACCCTGTTCAGGTTGTGCTTCCTGATGCCTTCGCGGATGGCGTTCAGGCCGTCCTCGGCGCAGGTGTACAGGTTGTCCGTGGCGTAGGCGACGTCCGGAAGGGTCTTCGCGTACTCGGCTGCCGAGGGCACATCGACGAACCCGCCGATGTTCGAGCCGCAGTGGCAGACGAACACGCCTATCCTGGGCTTCTCCCCCTTGTCATGCTTCGCATGCTCGGTCATGTGTGATCATCCCCCCGCCTGCACGATGGCCTCGACGGCCCTCGCGGCGGCGCTCGAGCCCTGGGCGACGCTCTCGGGTATGTCCGCCGGGCCGGCGGCGTACCCTGCCAGATATATCCCGGGCACGACCGTGCTTCCGGGCCTGAGTATCCTGTCAGCGGATTCCAGGAACCCGAACTCGTCGATCTTGAGGCCGAGCAGCTTGGCCAGGTCGGCGGTCTCCTTCCTCGGCACCAGCGTCGTCGCCAGGACGACCAGGTCGAACTCCTCGGACTGCTGTCTCCCGCCGACGTCGAACACGACGACCGGGTTCTTCGTGTCGGGGTTCTCCTGGACCGTCGCGTCGGAGTTGACGAACCTGACGCCATAGTCCCTCTTGGCCCGTTCGACATATTCGAAGAAGCCCTTGGAGCAGGCCCTCATGTCCTTGTAGAATATCGTGGATTCGATGTCGTCGTAGTGCTCGCGGGCCAGCATAGCCTCCTTGGTGGAGTGCATGCAGCACACGCCGCAGCAGTACGGGTGGCCCACGGTCGGGTTCCTCGATCCCACGCACTGTATGAACGCCATCTTCGTCGGGCGCTTCCCGTCGGACCGGCGTTTTATGTGGCCGTGGGTCGGACCTGCGGCGTTGATCATCCGCTCGTACTCCATGGCCGTGAAGACGTTCGGGTACCTGCCGTAGCCGTACTCCGTGGATGTGGTCGGGTTCCAGACATCGAAGCCCGTGGCCACGATTATGGCCCCGACCTCGATCTCCAGGATCTGGTCCTTCATCTCGTAGTTGATGGCCTCCCTCTTGCAGGCCTTCTTGCAGTTCCCGCACTTGCCCTTCGTGAGCATGAGGCAGTTGTCCTTGTCGATCGTCATGACCCTGGGGACAGCCTGCATGAATGGCACGTAGATGGCCTTGCGGTTGGCCAGGCCCATCTCGAACTCGCTCGGGACCTTGCTCGGGCACTTCTCGAGGCACTCGCCGCAGCCAGTGCACTTCGCCTCGTCCACGAACCTGGCCTTCCTCAGGACCTTCACCTTGAACCCGCCGGCCTTCCCCTCGACCCCCACGACCTCTGCGTAGGTGATGACGTTCGTGTTCGGGTGGCTGAAGCAGTCTGCCATCTTGGGTGCGAGGATGCATATCGAACAGTCGTTCGTCGGGAACGTCTTGTCCAGCTGTGCCATCCTGCCCCCGATGCTCGGGGACTTCTCCACCAGGTGGACGATCATCCCCTTGTCCGCGAGGTCGAGCGAGGCCTGTATGCCTGCCACGCCGCCTCCGATAACCAAAACCGACCTTTCCATTCAGAGACCTCCACGATTCCTTCCTGGCTCCTTGACATCGCGTATCATTATATGTTCTATCTCGAATCCGTCCGGGCGCCGCTGGGCCCGGGAAGTCGTTTGCCGTAGCTCATTCATCATCTTATCTGTTTCGTTGAATGGGCGACGATTCCGGTTACTTCCCTCCCTCCGTTCGTTACGTATCCGTTGGCTTCCTGGCCATGCCTCGGCGTCACTTCCCGAGCAATTTCGATACATCGGTGCCCTTCTCTATCTCCGTCACCTTCACCTTGAAGGGGACCTTCTTGGTCGTCTGGCTGGCCTTGGCGAACCTCTGGCAGTTCGGGTAGGTGCATGGCGAGCACTTCTTGTCCTTGCAGGAGAGCTCCACGAGCACCAGGCGCTCCTTGGTGTCCTCGGGCCTCGTGACGGGCTTCTTGACCTCGAACATCCGGGTGAACCGGGTCTCGTAGGGCTTCTTCTTCGGCAGCTCCGCCGCGAACCTCTGGCAGTTCGGGTAAGTGCATGGCGAGCACTTCTTGTCCTTGCAGGAGAGTTCTATCAGCAGGAACCTCTCGTCGGTCTTCGGCGGCTGTTGCTGCTGTTGGGCCTTCGTTGTCGTCATCCTATCCTTCCGTCCCTTGTCTGGTATGTCACTCGAGCATGTCCGCGAGGTACACGCTCAGGTCCTTGATCGGTATGTCGATCTGCTCCTTGGGCGTCTGGGTCTTGTTCGTCTGGGCGCAGTTCAGGTGTATCAGGCACTTGTAGCACCCGGTCAGGAGGCACTCCGCGCCCGTGCGCTTCGCCTCCTTCAGCCTGTCGACCTGCAGCTTCCTCGAGGTCTCGTCGCAGGTGGCCCACGCGCTGACGCCGCAGCACAGGGCCTTGTCCCGGCTGTTGTCCATCTCGACGACCTGCGTCCCGGCGGACGCCTTCACGGCGTTCCTGGGCGGGTCGTATATCCCGAGATGCCTGCCGAGCCGGCACGAGTCCTGGATGGTGACCTTCCCGGTGCCGGGCCTGAGCTTGATCTTGCCCTCCTTGAGCAGTTCCTCGGCCAGCTCCGAGATGTGCACCATCTCGAAGTCGAAGTCGCCCAACAGGTCCTGATAGTCGAGGTTGAACGTCCTCATGCACTCGGGGCATGTGAACACGACCTTCTTCGCCCCCGACGCCTTGATCGCGTCGATGTTCTTCTTCATCAGCTTCTGAAGGGAGGCCTCGTCGCCGGTCCAGTTCAGGTCGTGCCCGCAGCAGACCTCGTCGTTGCTGACGACCGGAGTAATGCCCCCCTTATTCATTATCTTTACTGCTGCCTGGGGGATGCTGGCCAGCCTCAGATCGGGCCGGTCCTTGAAGACGGAGTCGAAGTACGGGACGCACCCGGTGAAGAAGAACACGTCCCCCTTGTCCGCGACCTTCAGGTCGGGCGTGACCCACCCGAGCCTGTCCTGCTTGAAGTCCCCGTTCGCCTGGATGCGCATGACCCCTTGGATGATGCCACCCTGGGAGCAGACCGGCGTGTTGTCCAGCGCGCTCGCCTCGTTCCTCAGGCCGCGGATGAACCCGGTGTAGTCGACCTTGTACGGGCACATCGAGTTGCACAGCTCGCACGTGATGCATGTCCAGATGTCCTTGTCCTTCGACAGGTTGTCCGTCTGTCCCTCGATCGACCTCAGGACGATCGTCCTGGGGGCGAAGTTGGTGTTGTACTTCGCGACGGGGCACACGGTCGTGCACTTCCCGCACTCCACGCAGTCGAAGGCGCCGGTGTCCTCCACGAGCTGGTCTATCCTCTTCTTGAGGCCCTCGGCGCTCTTCCTGACCTCCTTCGGCTTCGTGAGCGGGTTGGGGCCCAGGGCGCGTATCTGCTCCGTGAACTCCTTCATCGTCGAGGCGAACTTCTGGCCCTCGGACGCGGAGATCCACTCGAGCCGCATCCGGTCCTTGCCGATGCCCAGCTTGTCCAGGATCTCCCTGGTCGCGGCCATCCTCTTCTCGGCCTCGACGTTCCCGGATATGTAGTGGCAGTCGCCTATGTGGCACCCGGCGATGAGGACCCCGTCCGCCCCGAGCTCGAGGGCCCGGAGTATGAAGTACGGCTCCACCCTGCCGGAGCACATGACCCTGATGATCCTGGCGTTCGGCGGGTACTGCATCCTGCTGACCCCTGCCAGGTCCGCGCCCGCGTAGGAGCACCAGTTGCAGCAGAATGCGACTATCCTCGGCTCGAACCTCTCTCCGGTCATGCCTTCGCCTCCGCCTTCTCGGGGACCGTTGGCCCTCTCCTGAGCGCCGATTCGATCATGATGAGTATCTGGTCCGTCCTGAAGTGCTTCGGCGATATGGCCCTCGAGCAGCAGCCGACCGCGCACGAGCCGCAGCCCTTGCAGAGCGCCTCGTTGATCCTTGACTTCATGACGCCCGGCGAGACCTCCTCGAGCCTGGGTGCGCCGTACTGGCATATCTCCTCGCACCTGCCGCAGGCGATGCACTTCTCGGGGTCCACCACGCTGACGACCCCCTCGGCCTCGATGAACGGCTTCGACAGGACCGTGCTGACCCTGGCGGCCGCGGCGAGCGCCTGGGAGATGCTCTCGTCTATCAGCCTGGGCGAGTGCGCCAGACCGCACATGAATATGCCGTCGGTCGCGAAGTCCACGGGCCTCAGCTTCATGTGCGCCTCGAGGAAGAACCCCTCCTTGTTGAGAGGCACCTTCAGTAGCTGGGCGAGTTCCTTGTTGTCGGGGTTCGGGCGCACGGCCGCGTTCAGGACCAGGTAGTCGGGCTTGATGCGCACCCCCTGCTCGATGAACTGCTCGTCTATCTCGACCACGATCCGCCCGTCCTCGATGCTCACCTTCGGCGGGTCGGAGGGGTCGTACCTGAGGAACGTGACGCCGAGCCTCGCGGCCTCGTTGTAGTTCTCCTCAGCGAACCCGAACGTCCTGATGTCCCTGTAGAGCACGTAGACGCTGGTCTCGGGGTGCTCCTTCTTGATCATGAGCGCGTTAGCCATCGCGGTCGAGCAGCAGATCCTGGAACAGTTCGGGTGCTCCTCGTTCCTGGACCCGACGCACTGGATGATGACCACGTCCTTGGCCTTGAAATCCTTCTCCGCTATGAGCTCCCCGAGGTCCGTCTGGCGGATGACCCTGGGGTCCTTCCCGAACATGTACTCGGTCGGGGTGTACTCGACGGCGCCCGTCGCCACGACGACCGCGCCGTGCTTGAACTTCTGACCGCTCCTGAGCGTGCTCTCGAAGTTGCCGATGTATCCCTTGACCTCGGTGACGGTGTCGTTCAGGTGAAGCCTGATGCCAGGGTTCTCCGAGATGCGCTTCTTCAGGTCCTCGAAAGCCTCCTGCGGGTCCACGCCCGACAGGGTGTGGTGTATCCGTCTCAGGTGCCCGCCGAGCTCCGGGTCCTTCTCGACCAGGTGCACCTCGAACCCGGCGTTGGCGATCTCCAGGGCCGCGGTCATGCCGGCGAGCCCTCCCCCGATCACGAGCGCGGCGGGCGTCACGGGTATCTTGGGCTGCGGGAGCGCCTCGAGCGTCGCCGCCTTGGCCACGGCCATCCGGACGAGGTCCTTGGCCTTCTCGGTGGCCATCTCCGGTTCCAGCCTGTGTACCCAGGAGCACTGGTCCCTGATGTTGGCCATCTCGAACAGGTACTTGTTGAGCCCGGCCTCCTTGACCGTGTTCTGGAAGAGCGGCTCGTGGGTCCTGGGGGTGCACGACGCGACGACGACCCTGTTCAGGTCGTGCTTCTCGATCATCTCCCGGATCTTCTTCTGGGTGTCCTGGGAGCAGGTGTACAGGTTCCGTTCGACATACGCGACATTCGGGAGCCCCGAGGCGTATTCGACCACCTCTGGAACGTTGACGACCGACCCGATGTTGATGCCGCAGTGGCACACGAACACGCCTATCCTGGGTTCCTTGCCCGCGACGTCCTTCTCCTTCGGGTACTCCTTCTTGCTGACGAGCTTCCCCCGCTCCTTGGCAAGCATGGCGTCGACCTTTCCAGCGGCGCCGCTCGCCTGCGCGACGGAGTCGGGTATGTCCTTGGGCCCGCAGAACGCCCCGCACACGAATATCCCCGGGACCGACGTCTCGACGGGCGTGAGGTCGTCGGTCTCACAGAACCCGAACTTGTTGAGCTTGATGCCGAGCGTACGCGCGATCTGGGCGGCGGACTCCGGCGGCCTCGCCCCGGCGGAGAGCACGACCATGCCGAAAGTCTCCTCCCTGAGGTCGGCGCCGTCTATGTAGCTCAGGATGAGGTCCCTGGTCGCCTCGTCCTCCTCGACCTTTGGTATCCTGTTGTTCCTGCACACGCGGACGCCGTACTCGTTCTCCGCCCTGCCCAGGTACTCCTCGAACTCCTTGCCGAACGCCCTGGTGTCCATGAAGAATATGGTCGTCTTCAGGCCGTGCACGTGCTCCTGCCCGATGACCGCCTGCTTGAGCGCGGCCATGCAGCAGTACGACGAGCAGTAGGTGTTCGGCGTCTGCGCGTCCCTCGACCCGACACACTGGATGAACGCGATGTTCCTGGGCACGTCCCCGTCCGAAGGCCGGATCACATGCCCCTCGGTCGGCCCGGACGCGCTCAGCATCCTCTCGAACTCGATGTTGGTGAGCACGTTCGGGAACACGCCGTGGCCGTACTGGATCTTCTTCGACGCGTCGAAGACCTCGTACCCCGGTGCCAGGATGATGGACCCGACCTCGAGGACCTCCTCCTTGTCAGGCTCCATCGTGTACTGTATGGCCTTCGCCTCGCAGAACTTCTCGCAGACCCCGCAGCCTATGCACAGCCCGCGGTCGATGGTGTACACGAGCGGGACGGCCTGCGGGAAGGGCACGTAGATCGCCCTGTTCGGGGCCAGGTCCCTGTCGAAGGCGTTCGTGCCCTCGACCGGGCAGTGCTCTGCGCACACGCCGCACCCGGTGCACTTCTCCTCGACTATGTACCTGGAATGCCTCGTTATCGTGACCTTGAAGTCGCCAGCCTTCCCCTCGACCTTCTTGAGGTCGGCGAGGGTCAGCATGGTGATGTTCTCGTGCCTTCCCGTGGCGACGAGCTTGGGCGATATGATGCACATGGCGCAGTCGTTCGTCGGGAAGGTCTTGTCCAGCTGGGCCATCGTCCCGCCTATGCTCGGCCCGCTCTCGAGGAGATACACCTTGAACCCGGAATCCGCGAGGTCCAGCGCGGCCTGCATGCCCGCCGGCCCCCCGCCTACCACCAGTACCGCTCCGACGGTCCGCTCACTGGACATCCTGGTCCACCTCCTTCATGATGGGCCCGAGCCTCTCGAGTTCGGAGACCATCTGCTTGACCACCTGGGCGAACTTCTGGCCCTCGGAACCGGCGATCCACTCCAGTCGGAAGCGCTGCGGCTCTATCCCGGCGTCCTCCAGGAACTGGTTCAGGAAGTCGCCCCTCATCGCGGTCTTCTCGTTGCCGTTGATGTAGTGGCAGTCCGCTGGATGGCACCCGGCGACTATCACGCCGTCCGCCCCTAGCGAGAACGCCTTCAGGATGAATGCTGGGTCCACCCTGCCTGAGCACATGACCCTGATGATCCTCACGTTAGTCGGGTACTGGATCCTGCTCGTCCCCGCGAGGTCCGCTCCAGCGTAGGAGCACCAGTTGCAGCAGAATGCGACTATCTTCGGATCGTACGCCGGGTCCTGCTCCTCCTTCGGGGTGGTTTCCTCATGCGCGTCCATGTTCAGGCCCCCCTCAGTTTCCTCAGGAGCGAGTGGGCGGACACATGGTGCGTGTCGAAGCCCAGCGAGATCGGGTCGATGCCCATGGCGAGCGCCTGCAGCTGCGATATGTGCATCACCGGTATGCCATCCTTCGAGAAGGTCTTCTGCGCGTTGTCGAACTGCAGCAGGCAGAACGGGCACCCCGTCACGATGCAGTCCGCGCCCGCCGCCGCTATGTTCGTGCACTTGTCCTGCGTGAGGGAGTTGGCCAGCTCCACGACATGGGATCGGACGCCCCCGCCGGCGCCGCAGCAGTCGAGCTTGTCCTCGTAGTCGACGCTCGTCGCCCCGCACGCCTCCACGATCCTGTCGATCATGACTGGGTCGTTCGGGTCGTCTATGGTCTGGTGCTCCGTCGGCCTGAGGTAGTGGCAGCCGTAGTGCACGGCCACCCGGATGTTCTTCAGAGGCCGCTTCGCCCTCGCGGCGATCGCCTCCAGCCCGACCTCCTTGGTCATGACCTCGACGTAGTGGCGGACCTTCACGGGTTCGAACACCCTGCGCTTCCCCTCGCCCTTCTTGGCGATGCCGGTGTACTTCCGCCCCACCTGGGCCAGCGTCCTGTTGACCTTGCCCATGTTCTTGGGGTCCTGGAGGTACTCGGTCGCCTTCAGGAGCGATGTGAGGCAGCCGTTGCACACGGTCAGGATCTCCCTCCGCTCGTTCTGGGCGAGCGTGAGGTTCCTCGAGGCGAGCAGGAGCCAGGTGTCCTTGTCGGTCGAGTAGAATATCCCTGGGACCGGGCAGCAGGAGAATTCGTTGATGTCCTTGACATCGAGGTCGAACCCCTCCTTGCCGCACACCCAGCGGACGGAGTACTCGACGCCTGGGTACCTGTTCGGTATGACGCATCCGAAGAAGTAGGCGTAGGGGGTCACACCTTCACCTCCTCCTCGATGCCGATGAGCTTGTCGTACTTGGTCGCGTGGATCAGCACTGCGATCTCCCTGAGCACGGTCTTGTACTCCGGGTGCTTCGAGTGCACCTCGTCGAGCCCGAGTTCCTTCCGGATCTTGTCTATCTCGGGGTCGGGCTTGACGCTCTGGCCGTACTTGACCAGGTTGGTCGCGGCTATCTTCACGAACGGCGGGATGTTGCCCTCCCTGACCGCGATGTGCCTGAGCGCTATCATGACCTCGGCCGGGTTGATGTCCGCCGGGCAGTGCTCGTAGCACCTGTAGCATGTGGCGCAGACCCAGCGCGTGCCCAGGGTATAAGTCTTGAGCCCGAACTGGCAGTACTTGATGATGCTCCTGGTCTTGTAGTCTATCTTGAGGCTGATGGGGCACACTCCGGTGCAGTTGCCGCACTGGAGACATGTCATGACGTCCTTGCCGCCGTACTTCTGGATCTCCTTCGCGAAGCCCGGCTCGAGCTGGGACTCGTCTATGACCTTGTCCTCGATGAGTTTCTCGTGCAGGCCGCCGATGAAGGTCTTCTCCGCCTCTCCCATCATCACACCTCCGCCTCGGCCTTCTTCTTGTGGCCAGCCTTGTGCGCGTGCGCCTTCCCGTCGAAGACGAGCGCGGACTCCAGCTCCGAATAGATCTGCTCGTCCGTGAACTGCTTCGCGACTATGGCCTTCTGCGGGCACGACGCTGCGCAGGTCCCGCACCCGTGGCACAGCGCCTCGATGACCCTGGCCTTGGTCCCTCCCTTCTCGCTCTGGACCAGCTCGGGGGCGCCATATGGACACAGCTCTGTGCACAGGCCGCAGCCCACGCACAGCTCCTCCGACACGGTCACGGTCAGCGGCTCGATCCTCACCTTCTTCGCCATCATGGGCGCAGCGGCTGACGACGCTGCCGCCTTCGCCTGGGCGACAGAGTCGGGGATGTCCTTCGGGCCCTGGGCGCATCCCGCGAGGTATATGCCGTCCATCGCGGTGTCGACCGGCCTGAGCTTCGGATGTGCCTCCGCGAAGAACCCGTCCGGGCTCACCGTGAGGCTCAGCGTTTTGCCGATCTTCTTGCTCCCCTCGGACGGGACGAGCCCGGTCGAGAGCACGACGAGGTCGAACTCCCTCTCCGTGATCTTGTTGAGCAGGGTCTCCTCGGCCCTTATCTTGATCGTCTTGTTGTTCGGGTTCAGGCTCAGCTTCGCCGGCCTGCCCCTGATGAACTCGACCCCGTAGTCTTCCCTGATGCGGTGGTATAGCTCCTCGAAGCCCTTCCCGAACGCGCGGATGTCGTTGTAGTAGATCGCGATCTCGGTGTCCGGCTCGTGCTCCT
>CAZMPY010000003.1:0-53977 GCA_964568665.1 uncultured Thermoplasmata archaeon
TATGTGTTCGACACGGTGGCCAACGTGTCGTCGGTCAGGACGATAACAGTGACCCCGAACGACGCCCCCATCATCACCGGGCTCGAGGACGAGTACGGTGACACGGGTGTTCCGATGTCGTTCTCGGCGACCGTCTCTGACGAGGACACCGACCCCATGACCTACTACTGGCTCTGGGGCGACGGCACGGGCTCCGTGACGGCCGATGCGTCCGCTACGCACACATATATCGTCACTGGCTCGTACGGCTACAAGCTGTTTGCGGACGACGGTTGCGGGCACAACACGAGCGCGTTGGCTGTGGCAGACGTGAACGCGGTCCCGACGCTCGAGCCGCTGTCAGACTTCTCGGTAGATGCCGGGACCGAGTGGACTTTCGAGGCGGTCGCTTTGGACCCGGACCTCTCAGACGTGCTGAACTACACCTGGGACTTCGGCGACGCTACGGACCCTGCGTACGGCGCGACGGTCACGCACACATATGCCGCGATGGAATCGTATGACTTCAGCGTCACTGTGACCGACAAGTTCGAGCTGGTCACGCACACGCTGACCAGCACGGCGACGGTCACGGTCACTGACCCGTTGACCGACGACCCGCCGACGCTGACCCCGCTCGAGGATGTCTACGCCACGGTCGATGAGACTGTGACGTTCACGGTCGAGGCGAGCGACCCCGAGGATAAAACGCTGACCATCACCTGGGACTTCGGTGACAGCACCGGCTTGTTCGTGGGTGAGAGCGTAGACCACACGTACACGGCGGTCAATGACTACACCTTCACGGTGTGGGTCGACGACGGCGCCAACAATGTCTCGGATGACGCGACAGCCTACATATCGGCCGATGCGCCACCTGTCGCAGACGCAGGCGGGGACAGGACCCTCAACGAGGACACGCCCACGATATTCGATGGGCTCTGGTCTTCGGATGATGTCAACATAGTGTTGTACGAGTGGACCATCGTCGAGCTCAGTGAGACAGCGACCGGTTCGACCCCGACCTTCGAGTTCGCAGACCCAGGCGTCTACACGGTGACGCTGGTCGTGACGGACACGATAGGCCAGGTATCCGCACCTGACACGATCACGGTGACGGTCCTCGACATAACGGACCCCACGGCGGTCGCCGATGCGGATGTCACGACGGTCGACATGGGCGGCTCCGTCACATTCGACGGGTCCGACTCCACCGACAACGTCGATGTCGTGAGCTGGACCTGGACGTTCGTCGACGGCGTTACGTCCGTGACGGAGACAACGGCGACGTTCTCGCACACGTTCGATGTGGCGGGCTCGTATCCTGTGAATCTGACGGTGGCTGACGCTGCGGGCAGAACGGACACGGACGACACCATCACCATCACGGTGACGGACACCGAGGACCCGGTGGCCGACGCGGGCATCGACCAGTCCGTGTTCGAGGGCGACACGGTGACCTTCAACGGCACCGAGTCCACGGACAATGTCGAGGTCGTGAACTGGACCTGGAGCTTCGTCTATGATTCCGCATCCGAGCTGGTGTACGGCGAGACCGCCGAGTTCGTGTTCGGCATAGCCGGCACGTACCCGGTGACGCTGACCGTCAGGGACGCGGAGGGCTACACGGCGACGGACACGATGACCGTGACCGTCACCGTCCTGCCTGACGCGGCGCCTGTCGCGGTCGTGGCGATAGACTCGCCGGTGACCGTGGGCGACACGGTCATCTTCGACGGCACCGGGTCGAGCGACGACGACGTGATCGTGAGCTGGATCTGGACCTTCGACGACAACGGCGTTCCGATCGAGCTGAGCGGCGAGACCCAGACCTACGCGTTCGACACCGCGGGCACCTACGAGATAACTCTCACGGTGACGGACAGCGCGGACCAGACGGATGTCGCGATGGTCTCGGTGATTGTCGAGGCCGCCGTGGTGACGGACGAGGCACCTGTCGCGGTCGCGGCGATCGATTCGCCAGCGACCGTGGGCGACACGGTGACCTTCGACGGCACCGGGTCGAGCGACGACAACGAGATCGTCAACTGGACGTGGAGCTTCGACGACAACGGCGTGGCGAAGGAGCTGTGGGGCGAGACCGCGACCTATGTGTTCGAGACCGTTGGGACCTACGAGGTCACCCTGACGGTCACGGACGACGCGGACCAGACGGATGTCGCGACGGTCTCGGTGACCGTCGAGGCGGCTCCGGCCCTGAGCGACCCGCCGGTCGCGGGCGCTGGCACGGATCAGACGGTCTCCATCGGAGCGGAGGTCGAGTTCAGCGGGGCCCTATCGAGCGACGATGTGGGCGTGGTGAACTACACCTGGACCTTCACCTACAACGGTTCGGTCGTGGAGCTGTACGGCGTATCGCCCAGCTTCACCTTCCACACCGACGGCACATACACGGTCACGCTGACCGTGACGGATGCCGACGGCCAGGAGGACACCGACACGGTGACCGTGACGGTCAACCCGGCCGACACGACCGATGACAAGACATTCATCGAGTCGTACGGTCTGCCCATAGCCCTGCTCGCCATCATAGTGGTGGCTGCGCTCGCCTTCATGCTGATGAAGCGGAAGAAGGGCGGAAAGAGCACGACCAACACCGGGCTCGATGGCACCACGATGGACGAGCCGCAGGAACCGTCGCAGTAGGCCAGGACCCAAACCCCTTAGCCCAAACCTCTTCCAACGATTTCCTTTTTCATCCTCAGATGCAGCGGGCCCGCTGGATGTGTGTGGTCATCGGGCCTGTCTTTCGAAAACACGGTTCGCCGGCGCCCTAGTCCTCGGGCGGTGGCGGCGGGAGATCGTCGTCATCCTGGAGCCTGTACTCCTCGGCCACCATGGAGATCATGTCGAGCTGCAGCGACGTGTAGAGGTAGTCGAGGTTCCGCTCCACGTGCGCCGAGTACGGTGCCGGCGTCTCCTGCTCCATCATCCTCGTGAGGAGCGCGTCTATCCTGTTCGCGGTCCTCGGGTCGCGCTTCATGATGCCCCCGCTGAGGCTGAAGAACGAAGGTCCGAGGCTCTTCCTGCGCGGCCGTCTCCTGGGTGACACTGGCACGTCCAGTTCTGCGCCGTCCTCTTGTTCACTCTGGCTGCGTACGGATCCCAAATCCCATCCCATCCCGTCGCTGCAGATGTATCCGTCGGTTCGTATATATATATATTGTGAGGTGTGACCGCCTGCGGCCTCACCGCGCCCTGATGGCCTCGACGGCGAGCCGCGTGGCCTCCGCGACGAATCCGCCGCAGCGGGGCCTGTGCTCGGGCGATGTGAAATCGCCTCGGTTCAGCGCGGAGCATCCGACCGAGCCGAACCTCCCGAGGAAGGACCGGTACAGCACGCAAGCGGCGTCGTAGCTCCTCATCTTGTCATCGGACGGCTCCGTCCTTCCGAGGGCCGCGCCGATGCCCAGCACCCCGCCCGTGAGCGCCCCGCAGACGTCCTGGGACCTCCCTATGCCGCCGCCGAACGGCGTCGCGAGCTGCTTGGCCTGGTCGCAGAGCTCGATGCCCTGGGCGTAGCAGACGCCCCTGAGGGCCGACTCCGCGCAGTTGTGCTTCTCTTCCCAGCACTTCATCGCGTGTTCGACGCCCTCGTCCACGGTCCGCACGTCCGCCCCTCCGTCAGCCCTTGAGCGGGCTCTCTTCGACCGTCAGGATGCACTCCCTCGAGTCCAGGGAGACCTTCACTCCCTCGGGCATCAGGAGCTTGATGGCCCCGTGGCCGCAGCACAGTCCCGTGTATGATGGCACCTTCCTCAGGCAGCCGATGCGGTCCTGGAGCACCTCCTCCAGGCTGGGCGTCGGCTCCTCGCGTTTGTGGAACTTCGAGAGCTGGCCGAAGACGATGCCAGCAGCCTCTTCGAGCTTGCCTGTGAGGTGGAGGTGCGTCAGGAGCCTGTCCAGATCGTACTCCGATACGTGCACATCCTCCAGGAACAGGACCTTGCCGCTGATATCGATCTCGTCCTCGGTCCCGAGCGTGTGTGTGATCATCGTCAGGTTACCGCCTAGGAGCGTCCCCTTCGCCTTCCCCGGCACGATCGTCCTCAGCAGCATCCCGGTGGGTGGGTTCTCGATCCTGCCCCAGGGTTCCGCCGTCGAGAGGAGCGTGAGCGCCCGGTCTATGTTCGGCTTGCCCGCTGGCGGGTCCTTCTCCGGGTGGTCCCCCCCGTAGCCCTCGATGGACGGCCCGTGGAACGTGACCAGCCCGGTCCTCTGATGGATCGCGACGTGGAAAGTCGTGATGTCGCTGTACCCCATGAAGATCTTGGGATTGTCCCTGATGACGTCGAAGTCGATCAGCGGGAGCACGCGCATCGCCCCGTACCCTCCCCTGGCGCAGAAGATGGCGTCCACGTCCTCGTCCGCGAACATGTCCATGAGCTCCCTCGCCCTTGCATCGTCCTTCCCGGACATGAACCCGGACTTCGTCAGGTTCCTCGTGCACTCACCCAGCACGACCTTGTACCCCCGCTCCCGCAGGTAGTTGACTCCCTGTCCGAGGCCGAACGGCTCTGAGAAGCTGGACGGCGACACGATGCCTATGGTCGCGCCCTCAGTGAGCTTCGCTGGTTTCACGGTCTTCAATCTCACACCTCGTACGACCGAAATGCGACCGTGCTAATAAACAGCGCGATGCCCGCAGTCAAGGACCGTAGTAGAATGGATTGAAGGGGTTTCCGTCAGCCGCAGGGTTCAGGCCGTTGCCTGGTCGAAGATATCATCGGCGCTGGGGGTCTCCTCTATCTCGCCGCCGAGCTCTACGAGGCCGAGCTGTATGTTGGCCTTGATGTACTCGAGCTCGTTGGATATCTCGGAACAGTCGACCGTCTCGGGGTTCCTCTCGATATCCCTGACCAGCCTCTCGATGCGCATCCTGTTCTCGGCGAGCTTGCCGAGGATGCGCAGGTCCTCGCTCTCCGAGGCCCTGAGCTTCCTGGTCCGGACGATCCTGCTCTCGTGGCTGTAGAGGTCCTGGACCGCAATCGGGACATTCAGTTTCCTGTTCATCGTGCATCCCATCTCGTCGTATGACGATTGTCTGACAATATCGACTTCATCCTATATATATGTTGTCCGGGCCCGCGTGCGTCACTTCCTGATCGGACCAGCGATGTCCGCCGCCCTCCGTTCCAGATCGGCAATCTTCCTCTGGAGCTTCCTGATCCTGGAATCGTGCTTGGCGACCTGCTCCCTGAGCTTCGCAGCCTTCGTCCTGTACTTCGCGGCCTTTGCCATCTTCTTGGCGGAGACCTGATAGTCGTTCACCTGGGCCGAGTACTTCTTGGCGTCCCTCATGGAGGACATGGTATCGGTCAAGAGGACCGACCTATGCCGATATGAAGCTTGCCCAATGGCTATCATCCAGCACACACCTCAAAAACTGAATTATAGACGATGTTCATGGGGCACCGTCATGAAGGCCTGCGTGGAGACCTGCGGCTGCACTCTCAACTTCGGCGAGGCCAGGGTGCTAGAGGACCTGCTCCTCGTCCGCGGGTTGGGGCTGGACGAAGACCACGCGGTGACTCTCTGGTTCACCCAGGATCTCGCCCCAGACATGATGCGGGGGGCGTCCGCATGAGGCAGACCTCGAAGCTCTACCTGATCCTGGCTGTCACCATACTCATCTGGGGCAGCTCGTTCGTGTTCGTCGACATGGCGATCAAGGACGGGGCCTCGCCGACGATGCTGGCGATGACCAGGTTCATCGTCGCGTCGAGCATATTGGGCGCGTTCCTGCTCCTGAGGCCGAGGAGGGGTATGGACAGGTCCGACCTCCGGGTCTTCCTGCTCCTCGGGTTCATCGGCATAGGCGTGTACTACATCTTCCAGTACTACGGCATCAAGTTCGCAGGGGCGGCCATATCGGCCATCCTGGTGACCCTGCTCTGCCCGATCATGATATTCGCCCTCTCCCGCTCGAAGCTCCACGAGAAGGTCTCGAACGCCCAGAAGGTCGGCCTGGGGGTAGCGGCCGCGGGCTCGTTTATGGTCGTGACCGACGGCACGCTGGCGTTCATATCCAACTGGGAGGCGATCGTGGGCGGCGTGTTCGGGGTGATATGCGCCGCGTTCTGGGCCGTGTACACGGTCAAGGGGAAGACGCTGGTCAAGAAGTACGACCCGATCGAGAGCACTGCGTACATATCGATACTCGGGACCCTGATGCTGGCGCCCATCGCCTTCGCGGACGCCCAGTTCGTCGGCGGTTCGTACCATCTCAGCTTCTTCCTGTGCGCGATCTACCTGGGCGTGTTCTGCACGGTCGTCGGGTACGTGTTCTGGTTCCGGGCGCTGACGGGCCTGGATGCCTTCGCGACCGGCGCGAGCCTGTACTTCGAGCCCGTTGTGACGGTGGCGTTCGCTTGGGTGCTGCTGGGTGAGGGGATAGGGGTAATCGCCGCGGCCGGGACGGTCGTCACGCTGGTGGGCGTGATACTCGTCTCCAGGAGATGAACGGTCCAGACCCGGACGGAATCGTTAATATGCGTGGGCACTCATCTGACCGTAGCATCACCGCATCAGCCCCGTAGTGTAGTGGACAATCATGCGGGCCTTTGGAGCCCGTGACGGGGGTTCGAATCCTCCCGGGGCTACTCCCTATCGATCAGAGGCCGTCGTCCTTGTCGCGGCCTCTTTCCCTGACCAATTGGGTGACCTTCGCCACGAGCACGAAGAGCAGCACCCACGATATCACGATGAGGAAGAACCCTTCCGCGATGAACCCGCCCTCGACCGCCGTCAGCAGGAAGGTGCCGGTCAGCATCGCGAGGACCCCGAAGACCACTCCGTAGATCGCCATTGTCCTGTCGATCTTCCACTTCGCCAAGGGTCACTACCTCCCGATGTGCGCGGCCTGGTCCGCCTCGAACTCCCCGATGCCCTTCCGGCCTTCCATCACGCTCTCGACATCCGACCGGGCCGCCGCCTGTGACGGTACCGTCCAGAAGCTCTAAGTATTTTGTCCGCGCTGGTCGTGTGCGAGACCATGGTCGACGAGATTCATGCCCGGCCCGTCGTGTGCGACCTCAGGCTCGAGTTCCCGAGCCACGAGTCCGCGGAGACTGTTCACAGGGCGGTCGCGCAGGACAACGAGGGTTTCGTCGAATCCAGGGTCGAGGGCAGCTCCATCATCGCCAGGATGGAGGCGGACACGCTCAAGAGCCTCCTCCACACGCTCGACGACTACCTGTCGTGCATGGGGGTCGCGGAGAACATCGTGACCAAGAAGCGCTAGTCCTTCGAATCCTTGACGCGGACCGCGATGCCCCTCTTGAACTTCAGCATCTCCTCGCGGACCATCAGCGCCCGGCCGACCGCCGCTAGCTCGCCCTTGGTGTCGACGACCATGACGTCGTCCCCGGGCCTGACGTCCGGGTCGCACTCGACCACGAACTTCGCCATGACGTTGTTCCCCTTCGCCGCGAAGGTCGCAGGCTCGTCCTGGGTCACGACTCGCATCTTGGGTGCCGGAAGGACCTTCATGAGCATCTGGGCGCCCTCGAGCTTCAGCGTGAACCTGCCGTCGTGGGCCCGCATCGAGAACGCGTGGACCCCGTCCAGGACCACGTTCCGTATCCTGCCGGTCCTGGGTGACTTCACGAGCTCGACCTTGCGTCCGTCCATGACGTCCGCGGAGCCCTTCCCGAACTGCATGTCCAGGACCGCCCTGCACCTCAGGATGTCAAGGTCGAACCTGCTGGTCCCCGGGGCGATCTCCTCGAGGAACCTGAGCGTCGGCTCGCCCTCCCACATGACCGCCAGCGGGTATCCGTGGGTGTGGGCGTGGTGCTCCATGACCTCCCTGAACCGTTCGAGCACCTCGGTGTCCGGCTCCTTCGGTATCAACGACTGGCCGATCGGGTAGTACTCGTCGAGCTCGATCGGGACCGGGCCGAAGAACGATGCGACCAGGAAGCTCGCGTCGACCTTGGCGGAGACCGCTTCGATCTCCCTCGCGTAGGTCCTCGCGTAGGGCTTGCCGGCCTCGTCGAACCCGACCAGGACCTTGGTCGCCGGCTTCCTGTACCTGGTGAAGTACCTCTCCTGGTACCGCGACACCGTCGGCCTGTGGTAGCTCTCCGGCCCGCAGTAGAAGAACGCCCCCTGCCTGCTGGTCGGTTCGAAGCGCTCCAGATAGTCCCTGTGGCGCTTCAGCACCTTGAGCGCTTCCAGGAGCGACGGGTGCGCCCTTGCGCGCATCTCGGCCAGCTCCCAGATGGAGCCTTCGTGGATCGCGTTCCTGATCTTCCTCAGCTCCCTGAGGCTGACATACAGGTTGTGCTCCGCGATGCGCTTGGTCCTATCGGGCGCCGGGAGCTTCTTGAGCTCCTCGACCGACGTCTTGTTGCATGTGGGGCAGTCGCAGGCGAGGTCGTGCAGGTCCCTCAGGAACTTGGTCCCCGTGGGGTACATGAACCGCTCCTCGCGGGCGTACTTCGCATAGGATGAGGAGTCAAACATGTCGCAGCCCAGGAGCACGGCCAGGGGGAACATCATCGGATGGCCCGCACCGAAGAGGTGCACGGGCCTCGAAGGGTCCAGCCCGCGCTTGGACGCGATGATTATCTCGGCTATGTCCGAGTACCTGTAGTTCTCGAGCAGGGGGACGACCCCGCCGACCGGGTGGACCGCGAAGTCGAGCCCGGAGAGCGTCCTGGCGCATTCCTCGCGCAGGTCCGGGTAGATGCCTCCCTGGACCGTGCCCGCGAGGAGCATGTCACCCTTGCTGGCCACGGAGTCCGCGGCCCTCCTCAGCGTCTCCCTGACGGCGGCCTCGGTCTGCTCCCTCGTGAAGTCCGGCTCTGAGAACACATCGAGTATGGTGCCGACATCGGCCCCTATCTTGGACTGGAACGCGACGATCTCCCGGTGGTCGATCTCGACGTCACCGTACACGTAGTTCTGGAACGTGCCGCTGTCCGTCATCACGGGCCCGTCGAAGCCTAGGAGCGTGTGCAGGTCCGACGCCTCGACCCTCTCGCGCAACTTCGGGTCGTTCCAGATGATGTACGAGTTCGTTATGAGCATCTTCACGCCCAGCCGGTCCTTCATCTCGGCCGGCGTGATCGTCAGCTGGTTTGGGTTCACGACCGGGAGGAGCACAGGCGTCGTGACCTTCCCGTGGCGCGTAGTGAGCTCGCCTATCCTGGCGAGCCCGTCCCGCTCCTTGAGCTCGAACATCAGGCATGATGTAACGAATGGACCTTAATTATGGTTTCACACGCGGGGCGATAAAAACATTAAATACGCTGGTCAACCTGCTCCTGGCCCAGGTACGATGAGCGGATTGCTCCAGGCGCTGGCGGGGATACTGATCGTCTTCTTCCTGCCAGGGTACATGATGGTCAACATGTTGTTCCCCAGGAGGAACGAGCTGGACCCGGAGTACGATGTCGTATACAGGTCCGCCCTGGGCATGGGCCTCAGCGTGGTCATCGCGATCATCATCGGTTTCTCGCTCAACGCCATCAGCTCGGAGGACCAGGGATATGTGTCCGCGGGCCCGCTCTGGACGGTATTCCTGGCAGTGACCGCGCTGTTCTTCGCGGTCGGCTGGTACCGGGGAGCCTACCCGTCCCTGGGGCTGCTGCACCCGGCCCTGCTCAGGCGCGCGCCGCCCCGGACGATCCCCGGGGTGAAGCCCTCGGACCTCAAGGTCAAGAGGGCCTCGGGGAAGCTCGTCCTGGAGCGCGAGCGGCTCATGGAGGACCTGAAGGTCTTCGGGGCGAGGTCGGCGACTTCAAATCCTCAGAGGAGGCTCTACTACCAGAGGAGGATGGAGCTGGTGAGGGCGCAGGTGAAGGAGATCAACGCGCAGCTCGACGAGTCCGACGAGGAGGCCAGCTGACCTTGGCCATCCGGAAAGGGGACCTCCAGTACAAGCTCGTGATCGTCGTCCGCGAGGACCTCAAGATGTCCGGCGGGAAGCTCGCAGCACAGGTCGCACATGCGGCCGTGTCGTGCGCGCTGGAGGCCAAGGCCAAGAGGACCGCGTGGTTCTCCAAGTGGTACGCGGAGGGCCAGCGCAAGGTCGTCCTCAAGGCGCGGGACCTCGAAGACCTGCGCATGATGGCCGATAAGGCCGGTAGAGCCGGCCTGCCGAAGGCGCTGATCACCGACGCCGGGCTCACGGAGCTGCCGCCGAACACCACGACCTGCCTGGGCATAGGCCCCGCGCCCCAGGACCAGATCGATGCGATCACCGGCTCGCTGTCCCTCGCGTGAAGTGGTCATCGGATGAAGGCGCAGGTCAGGGTACTGGGCATAGACGATTCCCCGTTCAGGTTCGGCGACGGCCGCTCGCTTGTCGTCGGCGCCGTCGTGCGCCTCCCAGGGTACCTGGAAGCCATCATGAGGACAGATGTCGAGGTCGACGGGGACGACGCGACCGAGCAGCTGGTCCGGATGGTCTCGGGGTCGAGGTACAGGGACCAGGTCAAGGCCATCATGCTGGACGGGATATGCCTCGCGGGTTTCAACGTCATAGACATCCAGGCGCTCCACGAGTCCCTCGGCATACCGGTCCTCACGATAACGAGGGACGAGCCGGACATGGTCCGGATCAGGGCCGCGCTCCAGGGGCACTTCGTCGATTGGGAGCGTAGGTTCGAACTGACCACGAGGCATCCTCTCAGGGAGATGCCCACCGCCCACAAGCCGCTCCACGCGTCCGGGCTCGGCCTCGGCTGGCCCGAGTTCGAGCAGCTGGTCCGGCAGTCGACTGTCCGCGGCGCGGTGCCGGAGCCGGTCAGGATAGCGCACATCGTCGCCGCGGCCATGGTCAAGGGCGAGTCGAAGGGCCGGTCCTGACCGCCCTGGGCTCCGGGGCAACCATCATAACGGCGTCACATGATACGTCGGGCGGAGGCGGCTGGGATTACGATGATCAGGAACCTTTTCACGAAGCGCGACCACAGGGTGTTCGCAGGCATCACGAAGGAGCAGGCGGCCCAGGCGGCGGCCTGGTACTGGCGTTCCAGGCAGTTCGGCATCAGCTTCACGTCACCGTACGGGCTGGTCGGTGCCCAGTACTACTCGAGGCTCGGTCTCAGGCAGCAGATCTCGGTGTGGGTCGCGGACGAGTCCCAGGGCGTCGGCGTCGACGTCAACCTCTCGGCGGAGCTCACGGACGAGGGAGCGGTCGTCGGCGTGGTCGGGGCGGTGCTGGTCCTTCCGGTCGCAGTGGTCGTCGGGGCGGTGTCATACATGGAGCACGAAAACGACGCACAGGCCCTGATGTCGGATTTCTGGAGCTACCTGTACAACTTCCCGAAGAACCCCGTCCCGCCCGAAGGTCCGGCTCCGTTGCCGTCGTGGGCGAAGGGGCAGGTCGCCGAGCCGGCGACAGCCACCCAACAGGCGGTCCCCGCACCCGTTGCGGTCGCGGTCCCCCCGGAGCGCTCCTGCCCCGGTTGCGGGATACCAGCGGATGCGGATGCCAAGTTCTGCAAGGCGTGCGGCGCGAAGCTGTGACCGCGCCCCCGTGGGCTCCTGGCCATCGCCATCGTACAACCGCAAGTTTTAATATACCGACCTGTTTGTAGGGCTTACCTTCGCAGCAAAAGGTGAAAAGTTTGCCTAGAGGTTTGAACACAGCCAGAAAGCTCAAGCAGAGCAGACAGCAGCTGAGGTGGAGCGACAGGTACTACAAGCGCCGGACGCTACACCTCAAGGAGAAGTCGGACCCGCTCGAGGGTTCCGCCCAGGCGAAAGGCGTGGTGCTCGAGAAGGTCGGCATAGAGGCCAAGCAGCCCAACTCCGCGATCAGGAAGTGCGTCAAGGTCCAGCTCATCAAGAACAGCAGACAGATCACTGCTTTTGCTGTGGGCGACGGCGCAATCAACTTCATCGATGAGCACGACGAGGTGCTGGTCGAGGGCATCGGCGGCAGGATGGGTCGGTCCTACGGCGACATTCCCGGCGTCAGATTCAAGGTCATCAAGGTGAACAACGTGTCCCTGGACGAACTGGTACGGGGCAGGAAGGAGAAGCCTGTAAGGTGATTTCATGGTCGAAGAAGCACCGAAGCAGAAAACCAAGGCCCCAGAGCCCGCCGCGGCTCCACAGGCAGCAGTTGCACCACCGGTCACAGCCGAAGCGGCTCCGGAGACAGCCCCGGCCGCCGACCAGAAGGACGAGAACCCCCTGCTGGGCAAAGTCCTCCTGTTCGGGAGGTTCGATGTGTCCGGCGTAGCTGTGAGGGACGTGGGCATGGCCATGTACATCGATGTGACGCCGATCGCGGTGCCGCACACTGGTGCCAAGCACAGCAACAAG
This sequence comes from uncultured Thermoplasmata archaeon, assembly GCA_964568665.1. Classification (GTDB taxonomy): domain Archaea; phylum Thermoplasmatota; class Thermoplasmata; order UBA10834; family UBA10834; genus CAWBDD01. The sequence goes on from CAZMPY010000003.1 coordinate 12,286, forward strand.
CCCTTCGCGAGGTCCAAGATGAGCATCGTCGAGAGGCTCATCAACAACATGATGCGGACCGAGGTCTACACGGGCAAGAAGATCAAGGCCTACAGGGCGGTCGAGAACGCCTTCATCATAGTGAACAAGAAGACCAGCCAGAACCCGCTCCAGCTATTCGTCGACGCGCTGCAGAACGCGGCCCCCAGGGAGGAGGTCACGAGGCTGCGGTACGGCGGCATATCCGTCCCGAAGGCGGTCGATGTCGCGCCGGCGCGCAGGGTCGACCTGGCACTGAGGCATGTCTGCCTGAGTGCGCTCGAGGCGTCCCACGGCAGCAAGAAGCCGATCGAGGAGTGCCTCGCGGACGAAATCATCGCGGCGGCCAGGAACGATGCGAACTGCCACGCCATCGCGAAGAAGGACGAGGCCGAGAGGGTATCGTCGTCGGCACGCTGATCGTGCTGGCATGAAACCATCCGCTCGAAACCATTTCCCGCATATTGATTTCATGACGAAATGAACCCATTGGTGATCGTATGGGAAGAAAAGAGGACAACATCCGCAAGGCGCAGGCGCTGATGAGGAGCACCAAGTTCATACGGAACATCGGTACAGCCGCGCACATCGACCACGGCAAGACGACCCTGTCGGACAACCTGATCGCGGGCGCGGGCATGATGTCCGAGAGCCTCGCTGGCAAGCAGCTCCTCCTGGACTTCGACGAGCAGGAGCAGGCCAGGGGCATCACGATCAACGCTGCGAGCGCGTCGATGGTCTACGACTTCAGAGGCCAGGAGTACCTCATCAACCTGATCGACACGCCCGGGCACGTGGACTTCGGCGGTGACGTCACGAGGGCCATGAGGGCCATCGACGGCGTCCTCATCCTGTGCTGTGCGGTCGAGGGCGTCATGCCCCAGACCGAGACGGTCATCAGGCAGGCCGTCAAGGAGAGGGTCCACCCGATACTGTTCATCAACAAGGTCGACAGGCTCATCAACGAGCTCCAGGTCACCCCGGAGCAGATGCAGCAGCGCCTCGCGAACATCGTGAACGAGGTCAACGAGAAGATCAGGAAGCTGCTCCCGCCGGAGCTCAGGGATTCGTGGGCTCTCAAGGTCGAGACCGGGAACGTCGTGTTCGGCTCCGCGTTCAACAACTGGGCCATCACGGTCCCGTACATGAAGAGGTCTGGCATCAACTTCAAGCAGGTCTACGAGTTCTGCAAGAACCAGGACCAGAAGACGCTGGCCAAGAAGGCCCCACTGCACGAGGTCCTCCTGGAGATGGTCATCACCCACCTGCCGGACCCGCTCGAGGCCCAGCAGCTCAGGATACCCGTCATCTGGCATGGGGACATGGAATCCCCGATGGGCAAGGGGATGCTCACCTGCAACCCCGAGGCGCCCGTCGCGTTCATGGTCACCAAGATCATCGTCGACCCGCACGCGGGCGAGGTCGCCGTCGGAAGGCTGTTCAGCGGCAAGATCGTCAAAGGCCAGGAGATGCACATCATAGGCATGCCGAACCCGAACAGGGCACAGCTCGTCGCCCTCACGGTCGGCGCCGACAGGATCCCGGTCGACGAGATCGACGCGGGGAACATCGTCGCGGTGGCAGGGCTCAAGGACGCGATCGCCGGTTCCACGGTGTCCAGCGACCCCGAGATGCAGCCGTTCGAGAAGATCGTCCACTACAGCGACCCGGTCGTCACGGTCGCCATCGAGGCGAAGCACACCAAGGACCTGCCCAAGCTGGTCGACGTGCTCAGGACCGTCGCGAAGGCCGACCCGTCCATCCAGGTCGAGATCAACCAGGAGACGGGCGAGCACCTGATGTCCGGCATGGGCGAGCTGCACCTGGAGATCACCAACTACAGGATCGTCAACGAGCACAAGGTCGAGATCAAGACCTCGCAGCCGATCGTCGTGTTCAGGGAGTGCGTGTCCGGCAGGGGCGGCCCCTTCGAGGGTAAGTCCCCGAACAAGCACAACAAGTTCTACGTCGAGGTCGAGCCTCTGGACATGAAGGTCGTCAACGCGATCAGGTCCGGCGAGATCGAGACCGCGGGGCGCATCAAGGACTCCAAGCTCATGGCCAAGAAGCTCCAGGAGTTCGGCATGGAGAGGGACGAGGCCAGGGGTATCGTCTCCTTCGTGGGCACCAACATGCTCCTCGACACGACCAAGGGTATCCAGTACCTGCACGAGACTATGGAGCTGGTCAAGGAGGCCTTCGAGGAGGCCATGAAGAAGGGCCCGCTCTGCAGCGAGAAGTGCATGGCGATGAAGGTCATGGTCGTCGATGCGAAGCTGCACGAGGACTCGGTCCACAGGGGCCCGGCGCAGGTCATCCCATCGGCCAGGTCCGCGATCTACGGCGCGATGTGCTTGGCCGGCAGGACGCTCTACGAGCCGATGCAGAAGCTGTTCATCAACGTCCCCGAGGACATGATGGGCAACGCCATCCGCGAGATCCAGCAGCGGAGGGGCGTCATCGAGGACATGAAGCAGGAGGGCGAGCAGACGACCATCCAGGCGAAGGTGCCTGTGGCCGAGATGTTCGGCTTCGCTGCGAGCATCAGGGGTGCGACGAGCGGGCGCTCGCTGTGGTCCACCGAGAACGCGGGATTCGAGCCGATGCCGCGCGATGTGACCGATAAGACCGTGCCACAGATCCGGCAGAGGAAGGGCCTTAAGCCTGATCCGTACGACGCATCGTACTACTCGAGCTGAGCGCAGGAACCAACAGCTGGACGAGAGGAAAAAGACTAATATACCAAGAGCATCATGCTCAAAAGAAGGTGTTGGATATGGCAGAAAAACCACACATGAACCTGGTATTCATCGGACACGTCGACCACGGCAAGTCGACCAGTGTCGGCCGCCTACTGCTCGACACGGGCCACATCGAGGCCCACGTCATCGAGAAGTACCGGAAGGAGGCCGAGACGAAGGGCAAGGCGACTTTCGAATTCGCATGGGTCATGGACGGGCTCAAGGAAGAGCGTGAGAGGGGCCTCACCATCGATGTTGCACACAAGCGGTTCAACACGGCGAAGTACTACTTCACAATCATCGACGCGCCCGGCCACAGGGACTTCGTCAAGAACATGATCACTGGTACCAGCCAGGCCGATGCAGCGGTCATAGTCGTCTCGGCCATCGAGGGCCCGCAGGCGCAGACCAAGGAGCACATATTCCTGTCGAGGACCCTGGGCGTCCAGCAGATCGTCATCGACGTCAACAAGATGGACGCGGTCGGCTACCAGCAGTCGAAGTACGAGGAGACCAAGAAGTCCGTCACCGAGCTGCTGAAGACCGTCGGGTACAAGGCCGAGGAGATCGCGTTCGTCCCGTGCTCCGGCTACAAGGGCGACAACATCGCCTCGCGGTCCGCGAACACGCCGTGGTACAAGGGCCCGATCCTGGTCGAGGCGCTCGACGCGCTCAAGCCCCCGGCGAAGATGACCGAAAAGCCCCTGAGGCTGCCGGTCCAGGACGTCTACACCATCACCGGCGTCGGCACCGTGCCCGTCGGCCGTGTGGAGACGGGCGTGCTGAAGCCCGACATGAAGATCATATTCATGCCCGCCAACAAGGTGGGCGAGGTGAAGTCGATCGAGATGCACCATGAGATACTGCCCCAGGCGATCCCCGGCGACAATGTCGGGTTCAACGTCAGGGGCCTCGCCAAGAACGATGTCAAGAGGGGCGATGTGGCCGGCCCGGTGGACAACCCGCCGACGGTCGCGAAGTCCTTTACGGCGCAGATCATGGTCCTGAACCACCCGAGCGTCATCACGGTGGGCTACACACCTGTGTTCCACCTGCACACGGCGCAGGTCGCGTGCACCTTCACCGAGCTCCTGAAGAAGCTCGACCCGAGGACGGGCACGGTCAAGGAGGAGAACCCGCAGTTCCTCAAGACCGGTGACGCGGCCATCGTGAAGATCACGCCGACGAAGCCGCTGGCCATCGAGAAGGCGAAGGACTTCCCGCAGCTGGGCAGGTTCGCCATCAGGGACATGGGCCAGACGGTCGCGGCCGGCATGGTCATAGATGTCGAAAAGAAGGAGATGTAAACCCTTTGACAAACTCCCTTTCCATGTTTTCCTGTGAGGTTTTCTGATGGCCCAACGCGCAAGGATATCGCTGAGCAGCACCGACCCCAAGAAGGTCGACAACGTCTGCAGACAGATCAAGACCATCAGCGAGAAGACGGGCGTGGCGATCTCCGGACCCATCCCTCTGCCGACGAAGCACCTCGTGGTGCCGTGCAGGAAGAGCCCGGACGGCGAGGGCTCCGAGACATGGGACCGCTGGGAGATGAGGGTGCACAAGCGCCTGATCGACCTCGACGCGGACGAGCGCGCCCTCAGGCAGCTCATGAGGATACAGGTCCCGGACGGCGTCAACATCGAGATCGTCCTCAGGTCCTGAGCAACCCCTTCCGACTTTTGTCATTTGAAGGTCGGTTCGTGGACTGTTGCCACCATGTTTGAAGCATGGTGGTGCATCTTAGGGTGCCCCCGCAAGTGTCCTCGAGGGCAGGTTTATATATGGTCGCTCCGATTATTGGTCAGAGGAAATCGGGTGGGGCATGTCCGGGCACAAGCACACCAGCGTCGCGATAGCCTTGACTGTGTTTGCATTGGTACTGGCGATGTCGTCGATGACGTTACCGTATTACAGGGTCGTCGATGGAGTCGTCGACTATGAGGAATATGTACATTACCACATTACTGATTTCTATCCTACGTACTACGACACCAGTAGGGGCATGGGGGACTACTCTTCGTTTCAGGATGAAGAGGTTGGCTCACTGTTCAACCTGTTGTATGTCCTGATTTGGGTTTGGGCGTTCGGCGCGATGTTCTACATCCTGAGGGTCCTCCACGTGGACGAGTCAGAGTTCCGGTGGTGGCAGGGAGGTTTCATCGCAGGGTGGGTGCTAGCCGCCGTGGCCGTCATGCCCGCATTGGTCTTCGCCCTGTTCATCGACAGCTCCATCCCGGTCTCCGGATTCATTGGAGGCACAACCTACGATTCGTGGGGCCCCCTGTCGGGATGGGCCCTTTTGGTACTGGCGTGCCTGATCCAAGTTGTGGCCGTGCTCGCCCGGAACGTACCTGCAATCGTCCGCTGGTGGAAGGGTACGGATGAAGTCCCGCCCGAGCTGTCGGCCAGAGGCGACCTGCCTATCAGGTGAGGGCTGGACGTTCCGTTGACTCCGCCCCTCCGGTCGAGAAATCTATTTAACCGACCTACTTGATTGACCGCCCGCTAGGCACGGGCCGATAGATCAGCGGAAGATCGCCTGCTTTGCAAGCAGGAGGTCAGGGGTTCAAATCCCCTTCGGTCCATTCTGACATCCTAACAGAAACAACCGAACTACTCATCTTCAGTTCTCCGGTACGACCCGGAGAACGCCCATATGGGTGGGAAGGCCACCGGTGCTCGCTGAGTATGTTTGTGTCGAACTGCGCCCCTCTGGGTGCAAATCACTCATGCCACTGAGATGTTCACATGGATTCCTCTTTCTTGAGTTTCTCTGACATTTCTATGAATTTCTGAGTGCCGACTCTTCTTCGATATGCCAAGAGTCCAGCTCGAGTGAAGGCACTCTTCTGTCCATGGGCGGGGTCAAAGCTGTCCACGAAGAGGTCGCATGGAAAGTCCTCGCAAGCTCCACAATGCTCAACTCGGTTCTTCGCACAAGTATACAACTTGCACTTGCCCCAGAAAGGCTCACCATCCTGATTGCCACATCCTGAACAGCTTGGCTGGTCCTCTCGATTGAGAAACTTGCATACACCGCAGTATGTACCACAAGGCGCGACGAGATTCGCGTCCATTCTCTTAACCCCAAGTGTCGATAGTCACGCATGAGGGAATAATGACTATCCTTACAGGCCGCCCTCATCTCACAGGGACCACTGGAGAAAAGGCCTAGGGGTGGGATTGCGATGACAGGGTGGGAGAATGAATGATGAACCTGACCAATGACCGTTATGTCATTTTGATCGGCACCAAGAACTCCATCGAGCGATATTACCGAGATGGGGCCGGCTGGGTTAAGGTGAGCGCACGTGGCCGGGAGTTCCGGGCGACTGCGGAGCAAGTCCTCAATCACGTGCTACCTGCGCTGGCTGGCTTGAAACCGAACGTGACCATCAAGGTGGAACATCACGATGACTGAAGCCGAGAGACTCAGAATGAGCTGAGAAAGGGAGGAGCGTTCGGCGAGGACCTTGGAACCCCTCCCTTTGGCTGCCCTTCCGGAGATGCAATTCTGGAAGGGCTGCGTACCTTTCTCAGCCGAGGCAGTCGAGAATGTGGGTGAAGATCCCTTTCGGTCCACTCTTCTCCAGCCCCGTGATATGCGGGGACTGCGCTCATGTGCGCGCGGTCGAGCCGCCGCCAGGTCCTGAGACGAATCTGTAGCCGCCCTTCGGGACAAGTATCTCGAACCTCGCGCCCCTTCCAGACTCCCCGACCTCCCTGACGGTGATGCCGGTGATGGCGAGGATCTCCTTGGACAGGTAGAGGCCGAACGACCTCCTGCCCGCTATCGTCTTCCGTTCGAAGATGCCGTCCTTCATGCCTGGCGGGATGCCAGTCCCGTCGTCTTCGTACACGATGAGGAGCCCCTCCGGCGTCTCCTCGTAGGTGAATGATATGTTGTTGACGGTCCCGCCGTGCCTGACGGAGTTGTCGACGAGGTTCCTGAACACCTTGGGGAGCATCGGGTCGGCATAGACCTCGATGCCGTCCAGACCCTTGTGGAACCTCGCACCCTGCAGGTCGAGGCCGAAGAGGTTCGTGGTGAGGGCGACGCCCATCTCGATCCACTCCGGTCGTTTCACGCCGATCTGCTCGTAGGTGCCGGTGAAGACCAGGTAACTCTCCAGGTTCCTCGCAGCCTCCTTCATCTTCGCGAGGACCTCCCGCCCCTTCTCGTCGTGCACGGACTCTTCGAGGACGGATGCCCAGGCGGAGATGACGGTCACCTGGTTGAGGCTGTCGTGGCGCGTGATCGACCCGAGCAGGTGCAGCTTCCTGGTCGCCTGCTCCAGCTCCTTCGTCCGGAGCTGGACCCTCGTCTCCAGGCCCTTGTACAGGTCGTCCAGCTCTGCGGCCATGCCGTTCAGCGCCCGTGCCAGCTGGGCGATCTCGTCAGACCCGTGGTCGTCAATCCTCTTCGTCAGGTTGCCGCTGGAGAAGTCGCCCGCGGCGCTGGCGAGCCTCCTGACCCTCGCCGAGATGGACATCGCGGAGACGAGGGACATCACGACCGAGAGTCCGATGAGGAGCACGAACGCGGACATGACCCTGTCGTTCAGGTCCTCGACCGCGCTCAGGACCTCGGAGGTCTGGTGGTCCACGAATACGATCAGGTCGTTGCCGTTGTATTGGAAGTACCCGCTGGCATGCGCGTACGAGAAGAGCTTCTCTTGCCCGTGCTCGGTCGTGATGAAGTAGCCGTTCTGGTCCGTCGCCTTGATGAAGAAATCCTCATCGGAGACGTCCTCCAGCATGTCGAACACCCCGCTCGAGAAGACCAGCCGTCCATCGGGCGTGACCACGCGCATCTCGGTCGTCTGGTATGTCTCGCCCAGGTACAGCGCCTCCTCGGCCACCGAGACGATGTCGAGGAATGCGAAGATCGTCCCCGACAGGTCACCGGTCTCGTTCCTGATGGCGACTCCGGCCAGAAGTCCGTGCGTGCCCGTCAGGGCGTCCTCCTCTATGTTCCCGAAATAGTATCCGGCGTCGGTGAGGTTCTGCCACCAGCCCTCGTCCTCCTGCGAGAACGACTCGGTCCTGTCGCTCATGGCCACGACCGCGCCGTACCTGTTCGTGACGGCGACCCAGCTGTAGATGCTGAGTCCGTGCTCGTGGATGTAGTGCTCGCACAGCGCAGCGAGTAGCACGGACGCGTTGTTCGCCAGGACCACTTCCATCAGTGGCGACAGCTCCGTCAGCGGGGTCGACGACCACTCGGAATCGATGGCGTCCATGTACGCGTAAGGGTCGGAGAGGTTCTCGTACTCAGAGTTCGACCTCCCTATCTCGGCCTGGATGACCGAGTCCCCACCCTTCATTAGGAGCTCGTGGTACTTCAGATAGATCGTCCTGTCCAGGGCGGATGCGATGAACTCGGCCATGTGGATGCTGTCAGTGCCAGTGGACTCGATGACCGTCTTCCTCCCTTCCGCGAGGGAGTACATCGTAAGAGCCGACAGGATCAGGACGACTGCGAGGAAAGCCGCCGTGATCTTGAACCCGAGCCTGGATGTCGCCACGGATGCCAGGAGCTTCTTCAGAGGTAAGCCAGCTCACCTCCGGACACGATGGCAGGGTAGACCGGTACGTCGAAATCATGGACGCCCGGTGAGGTCCTCATCGTCCCGAGCACTCCCGAGAAGATGAATCCGTCTCCGAGCTTGGTGCCGAGGTTCTCCCGCGTAACGTCCGACCCTTCCAGGAGCCCGTGGACGAGATTGACGATGTCATAAGCGATTGCCCCATGCAGGGTCAGTGAGGTGTTGTAAGCGTGCTCGAACTGAGCAGCGAAATCGAGCGCGTAAACGTTCTCCGGCCTGTAGAGTGACGGGGCTGCAACCAGGACGGGGTCGACCGGGGCCAGTACTCTCATCTTGGGCGAGGAGCCGCAGCTCCCCGTGATCACGTGCCCACTGTAGCCGTTCTGCGCGACCGCGTCGAGCATCGGGATCAGGGTGTCGCACGAGGTGACGGCATAGATCGCCTCGTTCGCCGACAGGCTCGCAACCTCGTCTGAGAAGTCTGTCTCGTTCGAGGGACATCCTATCGACTGGATCGTCCCCCCCGCGGCTGTGAACTCCTCCTCGAGCAGGTCGTGGATACCGTTCCCATGCGGCGAAATGGTGTACAGCACCCCGACGGATCCGATGTTCAACTCCTCCCTCAGGCTCATGACCGAGTGCACCTCGGAGGCTGCTGATGTGAAGTACCGGTACACCCACTCATACCCCTCCGTGACCCCGGGTGCCGACGCCATGCCTATCAGAGGGACCTGGCCTGCTTCCGCGAGGGGCGAGAGCGTGGCCAGAAGGCCACAGTTCATCGTGATGTACAGTAGAGGGTTGTATTCATCCTCCATCTGCTCGAAGAGGCTCACGGCAAGGCCGGAGTCGACCGCGACCTCCTCGACTACCACCTTGATCTTGACGTCGCCGATCCCCCCCCACCTGTTCAGCTCGTCGGCGGCCATGCTCATCGCGTATTCTATCTCCGCGGTGTGCGAGTAGGGCTCCTCCTCCACGGGGAGGATCACTGCGATGACCGCGGTCTTGTCCCTCGACGGAGCGAATGCCACTGCCAACGCCAAGGACACGACGACCACCACTGCTATCGTCAAAGCCAGGATCGCGTGCGTCGGGAACTTGCCCCGACGCGCCCTCCCTGCGGTCGCACGAACACCGCCCTGCGTGGTCATGGAGCTGGAACCATCCCCCCTCAGGTGAGTCCCTCCTGAGCGGTTTCATGATGCGTTCAACGTCGATATATGGCTTTTGCCATTCTGGGGTGGGACCAGACGGCTGGCTGCACTAGGTCGTTGCATCGATTCCGGCGGCGGGCGGATTGCGCCGCCGCGTGTCAGCGACCCCTGCCGTCAACGGGGGATGTTCCTCTCTCCCTCCTTGACGATGGCCGCCAGCTCCTTCCTCACATCGTCCGGCAGAGGCGAGACCTCATGGGTCTTGAGTATCTCCCTCGCCTTCGCCCTCGCGTGGTCGGCTGCGGATTTCATCCCGCCCGCCTTCCAGGCCTGGTAGACGGTGCCGTCCGTGACCGACGGCTGCCACATGTCCCTGAAATGGTCCAGGGTGTGCTTCTGCCCGAGGAAGTGGCCTTCGTGGCCCACCTTCATGATCACATCGAGCGCGAGCGAGTCGTCGTCGACCTTGAACCCCCTGACCATGTCAGCGATCATCGTGTAGATCTCGTAGTCGATCAGCAGCTGCTCGTAGGAGAGCACGGTCCAGTTCTCTAGGAGTCCTATGCCCGATGTGATGTCGGTGCCTGCGAGGTAGTATGTCAGGGCCGAGAGGGCCTTCTCGTACCCCGCCTGCACGTCCGGCTGCTTCGAGCACGACCCCCATCCCCCGACGAAGATCGGCAGCTTGTAGTACCTGGCCATCTGCACCATCGCCGCCCTGACCATGTTCGCCGCAGGGAAGAGCCCCTCGAACACGCCTGTCTGGACATCCATGGCCATAGGCTCGGTGCTGAAGCACAGGGGCGCTCCCGGCGCGGCCAGTTGACAGACCGTGAGCAGTCCCAGGACCTGGGCGTTCCCGACCAGTACGGCCCCTGCCACCGTCATAGGCGAAGTCGCGCCGACGAGAGGCATGGCCATGATCATCGGGGGGCACCCGGCACGGACGTACTCGATTGCGGCGTCGGTGGTCCTCCCCAGCATCATCGGAGACGATGTGCATGTGAGGCACGAGATGATCGGTCTCCTCCTCAGCTCCTTCTCCCCGCCGGCCACTGCCGCAGCCATCCTTAGCTCGTATTGCGCCTCCTCCCTCTTGTAGGTGGACCCCGTCGTGACGTGCTTCTCGCAGTTGGCGAATATCGTTTCGAACTCGTGCAGTGCGTGCGCGTTCTCCGGCACATCGAGCGGGGTCACCAGCGGGTTGTAGCTGTGCACCATCTCGAGGCTGTCCACGATCCTCGCGGAGTCCGCCACGTCCTGTTTCGTCGACGGCCTCCTCTGGCCCGTCTCGAGGTCGATCGTCGCAAGGCCAGTGCCGTCGGTGCACAAGTAGTGGTGCCGCCCGTCCAGGACGAAGTCGTTCTTCGGATTCCTGGCGCACAGCTTCACCGGTCTCCTGCATCTCTTCACGGATTCCATGACCAGGTGGCCCGGGATCTTTACGACCCTGGTGCTGTCGTCGACATCGGCCCCAGCCTCCCTCAGGAGCCTGAGCGCCTCGTCGCTCACGACCTTGATCCCCATGTGCTCGAGGAGGTAGAGGGAGTTCACATGGATCGCCTCGGCGTCCTGCGGCTCCATCACGTCCAGTCTCTTGAGGCCGTAGGTGCCCACCTTCATCTGTCCAGCCATGGCGTCACACCCCTCTTCCAGCGAGCAGCCTCGCAACATCGACCGCGCTGCCGGCATCGCCCGAGTAGACCGCGCCTATCTCCTTCGCCCATTCATCGGACGCAGCCGCACCACCGACCATGAACGCGGCATCGACCTTCGCCGTCCTCAGCGCCTCGCCGACCTCCCTCTGGGTCGCCACGGTGGTGGTCATGAGTGAGGATGCGCCCACGATCGTCGCCCCGGCCTCCCTCGCCTTTGACACGAAGGTGTCCGTCGCTGCGTCCTTGCCTATGTCGTGGACCTCGAACCCGTTCGCCTCCAGCATGATCCGGACCAGGTTCTTGCCTATGTCGTGGATGTCCCCTGCCACCGTGCCCAGGACCACATGCGCCAGCACGTTCCTCTTCTCCGCGCTCTTCTTGAGCTCCGGTTCGAGGATCTTGATCGCCGAGCCCATGATCTCCGCGGCGTAGATGAGCTCGACCACGAACATCTCCTTGCGCGCGAACTTCTCGCCGACCTCTCTGATGCCCTTGGCCAGCCCATTCTCGATCGCATCGACCGGGCTGATGCCCGCGGCGAGTGCCCTCCTCGTGGCGTTCTCCGCGTCCTCCTGTCTGAGTCCTTTCACGCTCTGCTCAAGCTCACTGAGTATCGCCTGCTTGTCTTCCACCATGGCTCTCATCCTCCGGACCTGTGCGCCCAGACACGGGCCGCACGATTCTGACGCAGGGTTTCAGCACAAGGCCGTCTGCGGACCGCGTACGAACTTGGCCGCTCGGCCAGTGCTTCCTAGAAACAGAGTACTATTCGGTCCGGAGCCGGCCCCAGGCGAGCACCCACGGCCTTGTGCCCGAAATGTGTTTGGATCTCCCCACCATGCACACTGGGAGCTACGGACTGCTACATGAGATTTTCTGCCTGATGCACCGTGTGCCGTCCTCTAGAGTCCTTCTCAGAAAGCCTCTTCCCAGAGCCGCTGCAGGTCTGCGTCCGCGATGACGCCATGGACCCTGCCCTTCTCGCTTCCGGCCACGAACAGCGCCACGGTCGGTATCTCGTCCAGCTTCCATTCCGCCCAGAGCTGGGACCCGCGGGCCACATCGACCTGGAAGACCGGGCCGTCCTTGCTGCGTGCCCACGCCTGCCAGGTGTGCTTGAAGGCCTTGCAGTCAGGGCACCATTCGCCTGTGAACAGGACCACGGCCGAGCCCTTCTCTGACATCACTAGTTTCCTGAGCGCCTGTGGGTCGATGATCTCCGGCTTCATGGGTGTCACCTGTGGAACGTGCGGCTGCAGAGGCTATTGGGGACCGATTACGAAACACTTTGCCTGCTCCGGCGCCTTGCGTGCATCACTCGCCGTCGTAGGGTCGCTCCTCTGGCGCGCGACTCTGCCTGGGCTTCTTGGACCTCCAGACCGCCGCGGCTGCGAGGACCAGGGCCGACGTGCCGAAGACCGCGGCCAGCAGGAGCGAAGCGGCCGTGTCTTCGACGGCGCTCGAGTCCGGCGTGACCTCCTCATAATCATTCAACTTCGGTGCATTCGGGGTCATGATGCCGGGGTCGGTCGCTAGCGTCCACATGGTCCCCACCATGAACGCTACGAACATGATTGCTATCGATGCGGAGATCAGAACGACGATCCTGGAGTTCTCGCCGGGCGCGATGATGTCCCGCGCCTTCCATGTGAGCCCGTAGTACACGAACCCGTGGTCCTCGTACCGTTTGACGAACCCGCCCCCCTCGAGGGTCTTGAGATGCCTGTACACCGCGGCCTTGTCGACGCCGACGGACTCCGCGAGCTGAGTGACGGTCCTCCGCATCGGCTGGAGCGCCCTCAGTATGTCGAGCCTCGTGTCCGATGCCAGCGCGAAAAGCGCCTTCCTGTCCAACTCCACGCGCAAGTCCGGTCCTCTCAGTGTGGTAAGCGCTTCTCGGAACATTAAATCCGCTCTTCTCATGCGCTAGGCGAGGCGCTTCCAACGGTCCCGTCGATCCATGTGGGCTCAGCCTCCTCGGCGAAGTTCACCTGGGAGACGAGCGACAAATCGGTGATCAGGCTCGCCTTGATCGTTGTACTGTCCATCGTGTACAGGTATTCGCCGATGTAGATGGCCCTGCCATCGCTGACCCCGTCGTGCTGGATCGTCCCTCTCAGGACTATCCCCCCTTCTGGGCTCACGTCGAAGACCAGGAACCCGTTCCATTGTGTCCAGTTGTAGTCGGTCTCGTTCGGGTAGGTCCAGCACGAAGCGGGTATCACCAGCATGTCGCGCTGTGCGTCGAACAGGACCGCCTTGAAATCCCATTGCGCTTCGGTGTACGAGTATGATCTCCCAAGGTCTCCGAAGGTGTAGTTCGACACCTCCCGTGGTGCAGTCGGGTCGGTGACATCGTACAACGCGACCTTCAGGTTCGACCCGGTGCTCCCTATCCCGAGGACGTATCCTTCAGCGACAGGGTGCAGGTAGCTGGAGAACCCGGGCATCTCGAGATCGCCCATGATCCTCGGGCTCGATGGGTTGCGGAGGTCGATCACGAACAGCGGGTCGGTCTGCCTGAAGGTGACCAGATAGAGCGTGTCCTCCTGGAACCTGGCCGCGTATATGGATTCTCCAGGCGCGATGTCTTCGAGCGCGCCGACGACATCGAGGTTCTGACCAAGGACATAGACCGCGTTCGACTCATCATTGACGAACCACGACCGTGTCGTCGTCGCGACGCGGAGGTATGGGCCGCTCTGGTCCATGGAGTACTGGTTGAGGAGTGCGCCGTTCACATCACCTCTGGCAACGACCTGCATCTCCAGTCCCTCGACGGCCACCTTGTATATCGTGGTCGTCGCGGTGGTGACGGATTCGGACGAGGTCGCATCATCGGGGAATGCGACTTCATGCGTCCACTTCAGCATGGTCAAGTAGAGGTAGTCCTGCGACATGTACACGGCAGAATGGAAGCCGGCCAGGATGGAGACACAATCGCTCTCCAGTGATTGCACATCGAGGGCCAGCATGCTGATGTAACATAGGGTGTCGTTGGATTCAGGGTCGTAGTAGATGCGGTCCGCGGCCTGTTCGCTGATCACTCCGTTGTTGTAGGTTATCGGGACCGCCGGGACCCCCTGGTCCCACCAGGCATACTGCTGCGCGATGACGTAGACGGTCGTTCCGACAGCCCTTGATGTGATGATTCCCCCCGAGACCCCTGTCCAACCCTGAAGGTTCGGGGAGGTCGGATCGCTCACGTCGAACACAGCGATCACGGCGCGAACGGTGTATTCGGCGTAGTCAGCCGGACTCAATGCCTGATCGACTTCACGCGCTGCGGAATACCACCAGGCGGAACCAGGATTGACATTGACCAGGACTGCGAGCTTGTTGTCGAAGAGGATCATGCCATCGATGGACGCGTAGGTTGTGTCGTTGCATCCCAAAGCCGCTGGGATGTTCATTGTGGCAACGACCTCCATGCCCCCAGCTGGCACAGCCTTGATCACGGAGACACACGCAAGCTGCGTAGCCCTGTAGATGTATTCTCCGTCGGTCTTGACCGCATCCGCCTCGTCCACACCGGATACCTGGACGTTCGTGCCGGAGAAGTATGCGCTATCGCTCCCAGTTTCGGCCAAGTTCGGGGTCCTCGGTGATCCTTGGTAGGGGAACCCCTCGGGGTCCGCACCGTCAAGGTAGCTCCCCAGCTGTGCGTACGACCCGAACGCGGGCAGGAACCCGCTCCCGAAATCGTTCGCGTCACTCCCGTATGTCACGACGACCATGGAGCTGATGGCCGCTGCAGACAGCACTACCGCCCAGAACACCGCAAGAGCCGGATCACGGCGAGGATTGGCAGACATCGATTGACGTTCAGCCCGACTTCGCTATATGTACCCGGTCTTGGTGTTGACCGCGGAGTCAACAGGCCGGCCTCTGGAAGGCCTTCTCTATCTCGTGATGCAATCCCCGGATTCGCTCCGCGACGCCCTCCTCAGCCCCTCCCGACGGCGGTCAACACGAACCGTGGTGCCTTCATCCTTTCGCGGAAACCGCTCCGAGGGCCAGCCTGACGGCCTCCGTTGGCGTCCCCGCCTCGATCAGACCTGGGATGGGCTTCGTGTGAGCCTTCTCCAGCTTCCATGTCCTCAGCCCGATGACCGTCTTCCCCAGGTTGAGCGCGTGGGCGATCTCGGACAGCGTGCCGAACTCCCCGCCGACCGCTATGACCACGTCCGCCGTCTTGACCAGCATGACGTTCCTCCCGACGCCCATGCCCGTCACGATCGGTATCTGCACATGGGGGTTCGCGTCACGCCTGTCATCCGAGGGTATGATGCCTATGGTGAGCCCGCCCTTGGACCTCGCCCCCTTGCACACGGCCTCCATGACGCCGGTCAGCCCGCCGCACACGACGGCCGCCCCGTTCCTCGCGATCTCCGCTCCGACCTCCTCCGCGAGCTCTAACAGCTTGCCCTCCGCCCTGCTCGAACCGACCACTCCGATGATCCTGAATGTCATCTGTAAGGCGAATCGCTTTTCAGGTTATTAAAGCCGAATCCAGACTGGTCCTCCGACGACATGTTTATTAGGGTCGCTGGGCGATATTGCCGCTAGTCCGGAGGAACCCCCCATGACAGATATCAGGGACCGAGTCGAAGAAGACAGGGGCATTTTGAAGAAGATACAGAATTACATTCCTGGATTCAGGGGCTACAGGCGGAAGGAGGACCTGCGCGATGCGGACCGCATGCTCAGGTCGCAGCTGGCGCAGAGGCTGAGCGTCACCAGACGCGGCCTCGAGGAGTGCCGGGGCCTGCTGATGCAGAGCTACGGCTCGAAGGAGCTCGAGACACTCGGCGGGCTCATCAACCAGTTCAAGAAGGTCGAGGGCCAGGTGACGCACGCGGAGATGGGCTATTCGGGCATCGCCGCGGACATCCAGATCAAGGAGGACGAGCTCGACAGGCTCTACGAATACGATGCGGGGATGCTGGACCACATCGCGGCCATCTCTGCCAGCATAGACACGCTCAAGAACTCCCTCATGGCGGCGGACGAGACCAGCAGCCACAGGGACCTGATGAACATCAGGGCCAGGATCGCGGACTTCGAGGACAAGTTCAACAAGCGCATGCGTGTGATCGAGGGCACGGAGGTGTGATAGATGAGCCTCATAGGTGCGGAGACATTCAAGTGGGAGGACATCGACAAGCGGACCAACATCATGTACCGCATGTCGAGGAACATCAAGTTCAATGACAACATCGTGGTGCGCGAGGACGAGATCGCGGTGTTCTACAGGGACGGCAAGGCGCTCGCGTACATCGACCGGCCAGACAGGTACGCCCTCACATCCCTGAACGCGCCCATAGTCGGCGCGATCGTCAAGTTCCTGTCGGGCGTCCAGCAGCAGGCGGAGGTCGTCTACCTCCAGAAGCGGGTGTTCGACGGCAAGTTCGGCAGCAAGCAGCCTTACCAGTTCAGGGACAAGGAGTTCGGCATGGTCAACCTGCGCGTGTTCGGCGAGTTCAGGTACAAGATCGCCTCGCCAGCCAACTTCGTGAACCAGTTCGTCGGGACGTTCAACTACGCGACGAGCGCCGAGGTCGAGGAGCGCATCAAGGAGCAGATGGTCATACTGCTCTACGACTCGCTCGGAGACATGAAGAACGAGGGCATGGGCGTCGCGGACCTGGCGGCGAACCTGATGAACCTCGAGCAGGTCGTGCTCTCCAGATGCGCAGACCACTTCGAACTCTATGGCATCACGGTCGACAAGCTGTCCGGCCTGTACATATCCCTGCCCGAGGAGGTCCAGAAGGCCGTGGACACGAGGGCGTCGATGCAGATCCTGGGCACGAACTATGTCCAGTACCAAACCGGCCAGGCCATGCGCGAGGCCGCTGTCAACCCGTCCGGGGGCGCGGCCGGGATCGGCGTAGGTCTCGGCGCGGGCCTAGGCATGGGCTGGACCATGGTCGATGCCATGAAGCAGGGGAACACGACACCCGTGGCAGGCACGCAGCCGGTCCAGGCGCAGGCGGTGGCTGTGGTCGCGTGCCCGAAGTGCGGCACGCAGAACCCTCAGGTGAGCAAGTTCTGCTCGTCCTGCGGCGCGAAGCTGGGACCGCCTACGGTGGCATGCGCCAAGTGCAAGGCGGAAGTGCCCCTGGGCGTGAAGTTCTGCTCTGAGTGCGGCGCCCCGATGGCTGCCGCGAACGGCACGAAGAAGTGCGGCTCCTGCGGCAAGGAAGTGCCAGCCGCCTCGAAGTTCTGCCCCGATTGCGGGAAGCAGGCGTGAGGTCGGATCGATGAGAGGATGGGAGGGTAGCTAGCTTGGCAACCATGAAGTGCCCGAAGTGCGCGGCCCCGGTGTCGTTCGATGCCGAGACCAAGTTCGTCAAATGCACCTACTGCTCAGGCATGATCTACATAGACCGTTCAGGGGCGGGGTTCTACTACGCCATCCCGTTCATGGTCAACGAGAACAACGCGGTCGGCGTGTTCAGACGATGGGCCGCGGGCTCGACCAGGGCAAAGGACCTCGACCGGCTGGCCCAGGTCGCGGGCGTGGCCAAGAAGTACTTCCCGGTCTACCTGTTCAAGAGGGACAACAACGGCAAAGAGGCGGTCTACATCGAACCCGCCGGCTCGACGACCCTCCCGGGGCTGCACAGCCTGAAGGTCCCGGCGGGCGACATGAAGATATTCGATGAGACGTTCGACACGACCGGTGCCGAGCTCATCAAGCCGGACATCGAGATGACGTCGTACCTCGACTCGCTCCCGGGGAAGCCGAAGGAGCAGGCGCTCGTCTACTTCCCGATCTGGAAGATAGATTACGTGTTCAACCAGAAGCGGTACGAGGTGGTCGTCGATGCGTCCTCGGGCGAGGTCTTCTCGGCCGAGTTCCCGGCCCGGAGCTCCAGCGCGTACATGCTGGTGGCCGGTGCAGGGTTCGGCGCGTTCGTCATCGAAGGCCTGCTCGCGACCGCATCCATCGTGGCCGCCGCGGTCCTCATGGGCGTGACCGTCGTGGGCGTGTTCGCGGCCGCCCTGTTCGTGGCGAGGAGGATGTGACATGGCTGGCATCTCGGTCGGGCTCACCTGCCCCGCGTGCGGCGGCGCCATAAGCGTGGCGGAGGGCGAGGACATCGTAGCCTGCCCCTACTGCAGCTCCACGCTGTACCTCGAGGGTGACAAGGGTGTCGCCACCATCGCGTTCAAGAACAAGGTCACGCGGGATTCCGCCATGAACTCCGCGTCCGCTTGGTGGCGCAGGGGCTGGAAGGCCCGGGACCTCAGGACCACCGGGAAGGTCACGGAGGTCTATCCGATCTTCTTACCGTTCTGGAGGGCCAACACGAGGGCCGCTGGCTGGGTGTGCGGGTACGAGGAGCGCAGGCGCACGGACCAGAAGGGCAATGTGCATGTCGAGAGGATACCAAAGGAGGTCATGATCCTCCAGGACTACGTCTTCTCCGAGATCGCATGCGACCCCGGCGACCTCGGCATCAGGTCCCTGAGGAACTTCTCCGGCGAGACGGGCTTCACCGATTTCGAGATGATACCGACCTTCGAGTCGACCACCAGCAAGGACGATGCGGTGGCACATGCGAGGGCGGATGCGATGGCGAAGGCGAAGTCCAGCGCGCGCGTCCCGCATGTCACCTTCGAGAGGATACATGTGCTCGCGAAGCGCCTCTCGATGGCCTACTACCCTGTCTGGGTGATACGCTACCAGTACAGGGACCGGATGTACCTGTGCACCGTCGACGGCGTCACGGGACAGGTGCTGTCGGGCAGGGCACCCGGGGATCCGCTCTTCCAGAGCCTGGCGGTGACCGCCGGCACATCCATCGGCGGGCTCGCGGCGGCGGCCGGGCTCATCTTCTCGGACGGCAGCGGCGAGATCGCCATAGGTGGCATCGCCGTCGGTCTCGCGGTGCTCTATCTGACCTACAGGTTCTTCAGGCACGGCTCCGAGATAATCGAGGGTGATTTCAAGGAGAAGAAGGCCTCGGTCGGGAGCGCGTTCAAGCAGATCCAGGATGTCTCCCGCCAGATCCAACAGGGGGGATTCAGGTGAACGTGATACAGGTCAAGTGCCCGAACTGCAACGCGCCGATCTTCTCGAAGGAGAGGGACAGGCTGTTCTACTGCGCCCAGTGCAACACGCTCCATGTGAGGGACGGCGGCGTCCTGCCGCTGGACTTCGAGATCGCGGAGTTCGGTCAGACCGCCCCGCAGGGGGAGCGGGTCTACATGCCCTTCTGGAGGCTCTACTCGACCTTCATCATAAGGAGCAAGAGCGTCGAGGGGGGCACGATCTTCAGGCTCTCCCAGTGGCTCAACGGTGACACCAACAGCGGGAACATGTTCGTGTTCATACCCGCGACCGACCTGGAGCCTGGCAGCTTCAAGACGCTCGCTACGCAGTTCACGGCCAGCCCTCCCAGGTACGCCACGAGGCTCAACTTCGGCAACGTCCGCAGGATGCCCGCCAGCGTGAGCAGGGATGAGGCCACCGAGCTCGCGGACTTCGTCGTCGTGACGATGGAGGCCGAGCAACCCGGCACGCTCCAGCGGCTGGACTACTCGCTCAAGGTGAACGACGCGAAGATCGCCTACCTGCCGTTCGTCATGACGCCGACCGGGATGTACCCGGCCCTATAGTCGGGCCCGGTGGGCGCGTCAGCCCTTCTTCCTCATCATCAAGGTGAAGCCCTGGATGATGTCCGCGTGGTCGAATGCAAGCTCTGGCAGCTTGTCCAGCGGAGCCCACTCCGCCGAGCGCGCATCGTCCCCTGCCTTCAGGCTCCCGCCGACCGGCTTCAGGTGGTACACCGCTGTCACGAAGTGCCCCCTCGGGTCCCTGTCCGGGGCGGAGTACACCCCGACCAGCCTGACGACCTCGGTCCTGATCCCGGTCTCCTCGTGGACCTCGCGGACGGCGCAGTGTTCCAGCTGCTCGCCATACTCGGCGAACCCGCCAGGGAGGGCGTACGCCCCCTTGAACGGGTCGTTCCCTCTCCTGATCAGGAGCACCTTGCCGTCCCTCATGACTATCCCATCTGCGGTGACCGACGGCTTCCTCCAGCCGTTCTTGAGCTGGCTCTCGAGCGCGCTGGCTTTATTGTCGAACTCCCTCAGGATCTCCTCTCCGAGGGGCGTCAGCTTCGTCTCACCGCCCTCCTTGCCCCCGCGGACCGAGTGGACCACGTCCCCGCCTGCGTTCTCGGCTATCCTGTGGATGATCCCCCAGGCGTGCCGGTAGGACATGCCCATCTCCTTCGCCGCCTCGGCGAGCGAGGACGATGCCTTGATCTTCCTCAGGAGCGCCGCGCGTCCGTCGCTGATGATGAACCGTCCGTCCCGCTCCAGCCAGATCTTGAGCTTGAGGTCGTACATCGGCTTGTCTCCGGCTGAAATCGCAGACGGTCCAGTAATACTTTCTGGTCCGCGCCCTCCTCACTTCATGCCAGTCGTCTTCTCGATGGCATGGAAGCAGTAGGGGTTGTTGTGGAACCTGCCCGTCAACGCGTAGGAGACAGAGCTGCATCCTCCTTTGCACTTCGTGCGATACCTGCACTTGGCGCAGTTGTCCCCGAGGTCCGTCTCGGCGAAGCCCCTCGTGTACTTGAATGCCTTCGGGTCCCTCCAGATGTCCACCAGGGACCTCTCCCGAACGTTCCCCTCGATGAACCGGTCGTTCCCCATGGAGAGGCATCCGACCACGCCGCCGTCGCTGGTTATGCCGACGGTCGATATGCCTGCCGTGCACCCCTTGAACCGTGTCCCCGGTATCAGTTTAGAATAGTATCCGCAGCAGTGGGCCCCGGTGACTGGCATGTCCTCGTACCTGGTCCTGAGCCGCTCCTTCGCGATGAAGAGCCCCGTCGCATAGAACTCCTCCCTGCTCAGCATCAGGTCGCGCCTGAAGTTGCCGAACGGCATCGCGGTCTGGATCTGCCAGTTCACGCCCTTTCCGAGGAGCATCTTCCGCATCCCCGGCAGGTCCTTGAAGTTGACCTTGCTCACCGTCGTGATGACCGTCGTCTGGATGCCAGCATCCAGTAGCAGGTCTACGGCCATGAGCGTGGGCCCGTACGTGCCCGCCCCGCGGATGGACTCGTGCGCTTCCTTCATGCCGTCGAGGCTTATCCCCACGACCTTCGGCTCGAGCCTTCGGACCTGGTCGATGCGGTCCTTCATCAGGGTGCCGTTCGAGACCACGTTGAGGTTCATCCCGAGCTGCTTCACCGCCTGCCCGACCTCGAAGAAATCGTCCCTCATGAGCGGCTCCCCTCCCATGAGCGCGACATCCTTGCATCCGATCTCTGCCAGCTGTTCCACGACCCTGAAGCACTCCCTCGTGTCGAGCTCCTTCGCCCTGGCGGCTCCGGCAGAGGACCCGCAGTGGGAGCACCTGAGGTTGCACCTGAGCGTGAACTCCCACACCGCGCAGTCCAGTCCCCGGTCCTTTCGTTCGGGATGTCGTGTTCGAAGTCCGATCATGACGGTCGTTGTCCCCGTTGTCAGCCCTTTCTCGACCAGACGCCGTAATAGGTCCCGCCTGTGAGGTCGTCCGCCTGCGAATAGGCCGGTCCGACGACCCAGTAGCCTATCGCCAGGCCGAGAGTCGCGAACGCTCCCAACATGACGATGAATCTCCTCGCACGTGGGCTCACGGCCATGGCCATAGGCATGGCGCAGTAGGGGTACGTGTACGGGGCCCCCAGGTTGAGGATATGCGCACTGGCCTCCACACCGAGCACGAACGTGCCGAACAGGATGGCAGCCTTCGCGGGCGTGGAGGTCAGCAGCCGCTTGAACCTGGCCGCCCTCAACGTTCGGACGTCAGAACCCCGGACCTCGAGCTCCCTCAGGGGTGTCTCAAGCCGCTCGTCGTGTGCCATGGTCTCACCGCGAGAACACACCGTACCTCGTGCTCATGTACTCGGGGGTGGACTCGGGTATGAAGAATCCGAACATGAACGCCACGGCGGCAAAGGCGACCATGCCTGACGCCGTGAACTTCTTCGGGATCCGGTTCGATGATCTGCCCGTGGAGATGAGAGGGGTCAGCGCTGCTGCCGCCGCGTACGGGTAGGTCGATGTAGGGATCTCTGAGGAGGTCTCCTGGATGAGTGTCTTCCTCAGTAGGAATCCCGCGATGAACGTCACGAGCGGGACTGCCCCGAACAGGAAGACCTTGACGAGCCTCCGCCGCTGGAGATCCTTGATGTCCTTCCCAGTGATGCCAATCTCGCGCCCCGCAGCCTGCAAGTTTTCGCCCATCGCCTCGCGCTCCGGATTCCGAACGGCATCCAATTCCACTCGTTGCTATAATAAGGTGCGGTGCGGGTTGACTTGGCGGTCATCCGACATCAAGCGTCATGTTCGTTGAGTCATTGCTGGTTGTATTCTGGGATTGTGTCGGCCGACAATCCCTCGCGGCCGTCACGCTTGAAGCCATCCAGCTCCGATTCTATGGATCTTGATGGGAGCCCCTTTGGCACACGGTTGAGAGCCTCTTCGTAGAACCCGATGACGACCTCCGGCGGCGCGCCCTTCAGGGCGGAGAGCCGTGCGAGGTTCCAGAAGGGGTGGTGATTCCACGGGTTGATGGCCACCGCCAGCCTGAACTGGGCCTCAGCGTCGTCCAGGGAGCGCGATGAGAACCGCTTGACACCGACGAAGTACGCCTTCCTCGCCTCCATGAGGATCAGCCTCCTGTCGAGCAGAGGCACTTGCGTCGGGTTGACATCCATGACGTATGAGAGGGACCTGTCGTCCCCGTCGGGTCCGAGCAGCCCGGCGACAAGCCGCGCCTGCTCCGAGAAGAACCTCTCGAAGTCTGCGTCCGGGTCGCCGCCCTTCCGCGACCTGCACCACACGGAGAAGAGCCGCCCCTTCAGGTCGATGTCGACGAGGTGGGACAGGACCTTCCTCATCCTGGTGGCGCTGGGTCGTTCGACGAGGCCGGACCGATCCAGCGCGTCGAGCACTGCCAGCCCCACACGGGGGTCCGGGACCGATGCCGTCGCCAGCGCCGATATGACACCCTCCCTGCCATCGCGTCCCCTCCCCTCGAGCGTTTCGAAGACCTGCTTCAGGGTGTCCTCCAGGGGGAACAGGACGTAGGAGTCCGCCTCCGCGAGATGCTTCCTGACAGACTTCCTGACCATCGCCCTCAGGAGATGCCCTCGGTCCTTCACCGGCCTTGTGCACACGACCCTTATCCCGGGTTCGTAGGTGTGCGTCCTGGGCTCCTCCCGCTTGACGTCGGCGAACCCCGCCTCCTCGAGCGCTCCCTCCAGGGTTGAGTAGGTGAACCCGGTCCTGTGCTGGAGGCCAGGCGAGTCCTGGCCGTAGATCCACTGCGTTATGGGGACGGAGTCCGCGGCATCGGACCGGGAGAGCACCCTGAGGCTCTCGCCCAGGTCCGGCGTCTCCAGGACCAGCTGCCCGCCCGGCCTCAGAACACGGTACGCCTCGGCGAGGAAGTACCCGGAATGGACGTGGTCGAAGTGCTCGATGACATGGAACGCCTCGGCGACGTCGAAGCTCCCGTCTGCATGCGGCAGGTCCAGAAGGTCAGCCTTCTCGTCGGCGACCGACTGGTCGTACCTGTCGACGTTGACATAACCTGGCTTGTACACCTGCCCGCAGCCCAGGTGAAGCCTCTTCGTCCCCGCCATGCTCCTCAGGCCCCTCGAAGGATGGTCCCGCTACTTTAGCATTGGGACCTTGATCTTCCTTCTCCTGGCCACCTTCACTGCCGCCGGGTATCCGGCGTCCGCGTGCCTGAGCACACCCATCCCGGGGTCGCAGGTCAGCACCCGCTCGATCTTCTCGTCGGCCTCGGGCGTCCCGTCGGCGACCACCAGCAGGCCCGCGTGTGTCGAGTAGCCGATGCCGACACCCCCGCCGTTGTGGATCGCGACGAGGTCCGCGCCCGCGGCGCAGTTGATGAGGGCGTTGAGCAGCGGCCAATCGGCGATGGCGTCGCTCCCGTCCCGCATCCCCTCGGTCTCCCTGTTCGGGGACGCGACCGACCCGCAGTCCAGGTGGTCCCTGGTGATGACGATCGGCCCGCTCAGTTCCTTGTCGCGGACCATCCTGTTTATGATCCTGCCGAACCTGGCCCTCTCCCCGTACCCGAGCCAGCAGACCCTCGCAGGGAGCCCCTCGAACGGGACCTTCGCCTCGGCGAGCTTGATCCAGTTCACGAGCGCTTTGTTGTCCTTGAACTCCCTCATCACGACCTTGTCGGTCTTGAGTATGTCCTCGGGATCCCCGGAGACCGCGATCCATCGGAACGGTCCCCTGCCCTCGCAGAACAGCGGCCTGATGTAGAGCGGGACGAACCCCTTGAACGCGAAGGCGTCTTCGACACCGCCCTTCTGGGCCTGGGCGCGGATGTTGTTCCCGTAGTCGAACACGACCGCCCCCTTGATCATGAACCCGAGCATCGCCCTGACGTGGATCGCCATGCTCTCTATGGCCCTCCTGCGGTACTGGTCCGGGTCCGATGTGCGCAGCATTGCGGCCTCATCGACGCTCAGCCCCGCGGGGATGTACCCTCCGAGCTCGTCATGGGCCGATGTCTGGTCCGTGACGACATCCGGCATGACGCCCTTCGCGAGCAGCTCGGGATGGGTATCCGCGCAGTTGCCCAGCAGGCCGATCGAGAGCGGTTTCCTCCGCTTCTTCGCATCGAGCGCGGCCTCGACCGCGTCGTCCAGGTCGTCCATCATGACATCGCAGTATCCTGCCTTGACCCTGCGCTGGATGCGCTTCCTGTCGCACTCGACGGCTATGCACACGCCGCCGTTCATGGTGACGGACAGTGGCTGGGCGCCGCCCATGCCCCCCAGGCCGCCCGTCAGCACGAACCGGCCCTTCAGGGTGCCCTTGAAGTTCTGCCTGGCGCATTCTGCGAAAGTCTCGTAGGTGCCTTGGATGATGCCTTGGGTCCCGATGTACGCCCACCCTCCGGCGGTCATCTGCCCGTACATGGTCAGGCCCTTGGCCTCGAGCTCGTGGAAGACTTCCCAGTTGGACCACTTCGGGACGAGGTGCGAGTTGGCCGTCAAGACCCTGGGGGCCAGCTTCGTCGTCCTGAACACACCGACGGGCTTGCCCGATTGCACGAGCATCGTCTCGTCCTCGTCGAGTTCCGTCAGGGTCCTGACGATGGCGTCGTAGCAGTCCCAGTTCCTCGCAGCCTTGCCGGTCCCGCCGTAGATGATGAGCTCCTCGGGCTTCTCGGCGTTCTCGAGGTTGTTCTGGAGCATCCTGAGTATGGCTTCCTGTCGCCACCCCTTGCATGCTAGCTTCTTCCCACGCCTGGCCTTGACGTTCCTCATGTCGCTCATGCATGCAAACGGTCTATCCCGATAAGAGGTTTTTGGAGCGGACCAGGGGAGGGTTTATCATAGGATGGATGCATGACCGCCAGGCACATGTTCGAGATACCGACGGTCCTGACGGCAGACGAGATACTGGACAAGGCCTTCAGGAAGGCCTCCAAGGTGGACTACGAAGGCACGACAAGGCTCGACTCCGTGAGGCATATCAACATCTCGAAGCTGAAGTCCGCGAGCGATGTGATCGTCGCGACCATGGGCAAGTACGTCAAGGCCTTCCCGAGCATCAACAGGCTCAGCCCGTTCTACTCCGAGCTCATCGACATCACGGTCGGGAACGACCAGCTGCGGAAGTCCCTCGGGGCCATGGACTGGTGCCGCGGGAGCGTAGCTAGGGTGTCCAGGGCGGCCGTCAGGGAGGTCGCCGCCTCGACCAGGATAAACCAGATTGACACCGCGCGCAGGGCTGCCTACGGGCGCATCTCGTCCATGGTGAAGCAGGTCGACAAGGAATTGGCGTTCCTGTCGAACGCACGGGACATCATCCGGAAGTTTCCCACGATCGAGCCCAACATCCCCACTATCGTGATCGCGGGGGCACCCAACGTCGGCAAGAGCCAGCTCGTGGAGCGGATCTCCACCGCGAAGCCGAGAATCGCGGTCTACCCGTTCACGACGCAGGAGGTCTCTGTCGGGACCTTCGAGAGGAAGTACTACAGGTACCAGGTCATCGACACGCCTGGGCTGCTGGACCGCCCGTTCGAGGAGCGCAACGCGATCGAGCTCAGGGCGGTCCTCGCCTTGAGGCATCTCGCCCATGCCATAGTCTTCGTCATGGACCTGTCCGAATCGTGCGGATACTCCACCGCGGCGCAGGAGCACCTGCTGGCCGAGATACAGAAGGAGTTCCCCGATGCAAAGGTCATAGTCGTCGAGAACAAGTCTGACATCGTCCGGTCGGACACCGACCGGAAGAAGATCTCGGCGTTCACTGGAGATGGCGTCCCGGAGCTCGTGGACGAGCTCGTGACGCTCCTCAAGCCGGTCCTAGCAGCGTTTATAGTGACGCGGCCCGATTATCCCGTCGGCGCGCGCAAGTAGGCCGTATCCGCACGCTGTGGACCCGTGAGAGCCGGGTTCTCCGCGGTCAGTGGATGGGGGCAGTGTGTGAAAGAGGTCGTCTGCAGCCAGTCCATGGAGGAGTACTTCTCAAGCCTCCAGCGGCAGGTGGACGCATGTTACGAGGTGGCCCATCGTGCCAGGATGCGAGGCGCCGACCCCGAGCTCGATGTGGAGATACCTCAGGCCTCGGACCTCGCAGCCAGGGTCGAGAAGCTACTGTACGAGTGGGACGTGGAAGGGGTCGCTGACAGGATACGGGAGCTGAGCCTGGACCACAACCGGGAGGAGGTCTCGCTCATCATCGCGAAGGAGTACGCGAAGCTGCCCGCCAAGTCGACGGAGTTCGCCATCGAAAGGGCGATCAGGGTCGGGCTGGCCGTCCTCACGGAGGGGATACTGGTCGCGCCCCTCGAGGGCATCGCGAGTGTCGCTTTGAATAGGAACGCCGATGGGTCGAACTATCTCACCGTGTTCTTCGCCGGGCCGATCAGGTCCGCGGGGGGCACGGGCCAGGCCATGAGCGTGCTCATCGCGGATGTCGTCCGCAGGGAGCTCGGGATAGGGAAGTACCTCCCGACGGTCGGAGAGGTCGAGCGGCTGAAGGAGGAGATACCGCTCTACAAGTCGTGCCAGCACCTCCAGTACACCCCGACCAACGACGAGATAGAGATCATCGCGAAGAGCGTC
Source organism: uncultured Thermoplasmata archaeon (assembly GCA_964568665.1). Lineage (GTDB taxonomy): Archaea > Thermoplasmatota > Thermoplasmata > UBA10834 > UBA10834 > CAWBDD01. Next base: position 39,551 of record CAZMPY010000003.1, read on the forward strand.
CCGGTGTGCATAGACGGCGAAGGTACCGAGGACTCGGAGATACAGGGGTACAGGGACCTTCCCAGGGTCGCTACGAACCGGGTCAGGGGCGGCGCGTGTCTGGTCATCGCGGAGGGGTTGTGCCTGAAGGCCCCGAAGGTCCAGAAGCACGTGAAGAGGCTCGGGATCGACGGATGGGCCTTCATAGAGAGCTACCTCAACCTGAAGAAGAAGGGCCCCACCGAAGCCGGCCAGGAGGTGTCCCCGAACGCCAAGTTCCTCAAGGACATGCTCGCGGGGAGGCCCGTGCTCGCCTATCCGTCCAGGCTCGGGGGGTTCAGGCTAAGGTACGGGAGGACCAGGGCGACGGGCCTCGCCGCGCTCGCCATGAACCCGGCGACGATGTACATCCTGGACGAGTTCGTGGCGATAGGCACCCAGGTCAAGATCGAGCGCCCTGGCAAGGCCGGGGCGATCACGCCATGCGACACCATCGAAGGCCCCATCGCGCTCCTGGACAGCGGCGACCTCGTGCAGGTGGACACGGTCATGGAGGCCGACGCCGTGAAGGGCCATGTCAAGGAGATAATCGATGTGGGCGAGCTCCTGATCCCCTACGGCGAGTTCGTGGAGAACAACCATCTGCTGATGCCCGCAGGCTATTGCCTGGAGTGGCACAGGGAGGAGCTGATCGAGAAGGCCGGCCAGCTTCCAGACGACGGGATGGACCCAGGCTTCGAGCGCGCCGTCCAGATGTGCCATGAGTTCAAGGTCCCTCTGCACCCCAAGTTCAACCTGTTCTGGTACGACCTCACGGTCGAGGACATACTCCATCTCAGGGCATCCATCTCACAGACCGGCGGATACGACGGGACAGCCCTCCGGCTCCCGAACGACCCGAGGGTCAAGGACATCCTGGAGCGCCTGGGTGCGCTCCACCGGGTCGTCGGCGATGGGCTTCTGGTCGAGCGCTACGCGGTCCCGATGCTCTTCGCGCTCGGGCTCGTGGCGGAGGGCGGCAGGCTCGTCCCCAGGACCGATGCCGTGCCCAAGACCACGAAACCGCTCGAGCTCGTGTCAGGGCTCGCAGGGGTCGAGATACGCGCCAGGGCGGTCACCAGGATAGGTGCGAGGATAGCCAGGCCGGAGAAGGCGCGGGAGCGGCAGATGTCCCCGCCGCCGCACGGGCTGTTCCCCGTTGGCGCGAGCGGCGGGCCGAAGCGCGTCATCAACGTCGCTGCCACCGCCAAGGAGGTGACGATCGAGCTGGGCGAGAGGAGATGCCCCATGTGTGGCAGGACCACCTTCCTATCGAAGTGCAAGTGCGGGGCGCACACAGTCCCGACGGGCAACGTGGCCCCGCAGGACATACCGATCGCGGAGATGCTCCAGGGTGCCCAGGAACAGCTCGGGGCGAAGCGTTCGCTCGAGGTGAAGGGCGTCCAGGGGATGATCTCGAAGAACAAGACCCCGGAGGCCATCGAGAAGGGGGTGCTGAGGGCGAGGCACGAGCTGTTCGTGTTCAAGGACGGCACGATCCGGGTCGACGCGACCGACGTGCCCCTGACGCATTTCAGGCCCGCGGAGGTGGGGACGTCCGTCGAGGCCGCCAGGGCGCTGGGTTACACGAAGGACAGCGCGGGCCGCGAGCTGACATCCCCTGACCAGCTGCTCGAGCTGAAGGTCCAGGATGTGATCATACCGAACTCCTGCGTCGATTACATCATCCGGACGACGCAGTTCGTGGACGACCTGCTGGACAGGTTCTACGGCCTCGACAGGTTCTACAACGTGAAGGAGCGGTCCGACCTCGTGGGCCATCTCGTCGTGGGGCTCGCCCCCCACACCTCGGGTGGCGTGCTCGCGCGCATCGTCGGGTTCAACGACGCCCATGCGGGGTACGCGCACCCGTTCTTCCATGCTTCCAAGCGGAGGAACTGTGACGGGGACGAGGACTCCGTCATAGTCCTGATGGACGCCCTGCTCAACTTCTCCAGGTCGTTCCTACCGGCGAAGCGGGGGGGGCTCATGGACGCCCCGCTGGTCCTGACGACCAGGCTGGACCCCAACGAGATCGACAAGGAGGCCCACAACATGGACCTGCTCTACGCATACCCGCTGGAGTTCTACCGGGCCACCCAGAGGTACGCCCACCCCAAGGAGGTCGAGTCGTCCATGGACCTCGTGGGAGGCAGGATCGGCACGGTGCTCCAGTACGAGGGTATGGGCTTCACGCACGAGGTCAGCAGCATCTCCCAGGGGCCGATAAGTTCGGCCTACACATCGCTCGGGACCATGGACGAGAAGCTGGATGCGCAGATCGCCCTGGGGGTCAAGATACGCGCGGTCGACGCCGCGGACATGGTCCACCGGGTCCTCATGCGGCACCTGCTCCCGGACATCCAGGGCAGCCTCAAGAAGTTCACCGGCCAGTCACTCAGATGCCCCAAGTGCGGGGCCAAGTACAGGCGCATACCGCTGAAGGGGATGTGCTACTGCGGCCACAAGCTGACCCTCACGGTCCACGAGGCCGGGGTGAGCAAGTACCTCGAGAAGGCGAAGGCGCTCGGAACCGCCCATAACGTCCCCAGCTACACGATACAGCGGATAGAGCTCCTGGAGAACTCGATCAACTCGCTCTTCCAGTCCGACAAGGTGAAGAACGCGAAGCTGGACGAGTTCCTGTGACGGTGCTCACTCATCGAGCGCGGAGACCTGCTCCCTGAGCGCGTCGAACCGCTCCTCGAGCATCTTGAGGCCCCGTATGAGGACCTCCTTCGCCGTGAGGGAGCCGTCCGTCTCGAACCTGAGGAGTATCTTGGTCGGGTCCTGCGTGATCTTGATGGCCCCGGCGTCGCAGACGTCGGTGCACGCGTTGCACTGGTTGCATTTCTCGGGGTGCTTCGCGACGATCTTCTTGTCCTCTTTCACCAGGACGCCCTTCGGGCACTGCTTGACGCAGCTCTCCCCCAGGTCGCACTTGGAGTTGTCGATGTCGATCTTCGCGTAGTACCTGTAGCCCGCGCCGAGGGCGGCCTGCCACTTGGCGTGCTGCCTGCCGGTGCCCAGCTCTGCCGTGGCGTAGACCAGGAGCGCCTGGTCATCGTTGAGCTTGACTATCGGTATGAGATCGTCCTTGACCTTGAACTTCTCGTTCCCTATGGGTTCCAGGTCCCCGGAGTAGACGGTGCACGGGCCCTTCTTGTTCAGCGAGTACATGACGATGCAGTTCGGGCATCCCTCGCCGTTGCAGGTGCACTTCGCCCTGAAGATGAACGCGTCCAGATCCGTCGGTACCGGGACCATCGAGATCCTGTGGGCGACTATCTCGTCGAACAGGGGTGAGACGCTCTCGAAGGCCTGGTTGCTCTCGTCCATGATCGGCCCGAGGTGGAACTCGACGTTGTCTATGGCCATCTTGGGCACGTCCGCCACTATCGTGCGCCTCAGGGCGTTCACGAAGCTCGGGTTCGTGTCACTGATCGTGAGCTGCGCCTTCGTGGGCGTCATCTCGATTATGTCAATCTTCATCTGGAACCACTCTATACCCTGCGTCCCCTTCTGCCGCCCTTCTTCTTGGTGCCGTCGTGCGGTACCGGGGTCACGTCCTCGATCCTGCCGATCCTGAGGCCTGCTCTGGCGAGGCCCCTGATGGCAGCCTGGGCGCCCGGGCCCGGGGACGCGGACCTGTTGCCGCCAGGCGCGCGGACCTTGACATGGATGCTGTCTATGCCCTTCTCCTTGGCGACCTCTGCGACCTTCTCAGCCGCCTTCATCGCGGCGTACGGGGAGGCCTCGTCCTTGGCCGTCTTGACGACCATGCCGCCTGTGGCCTTGGTGATGGTCTCCGCGCCGGTGATGTCCGTTACCGTGATGATGATGTTGTTGTAGCTCGCGTACACATGCGCTATGCCCCACTTTCCCATCCTGTTCACGCCTCCTTCTCAGGCTCCGGCTCAGCCAGAGGGGTGTCTATGCCCTTCTCGGCTTCCTTCATGTCCTTGAGCTCGGCCGTGACCATCTTCTTCAGCTTCGGCTTCACGACCTTGATCTCTTCCTTGTCCTTCTGCTCGACCTTCGCCTCTTCCTCGGCCTTCTTCTTGGCGAGTTCCTCGGCCTTCGGCCTGACAGGGTGGAGCTCGTTGGAGATGGGGGATGTCACATGGTACTGGATGAGGTCCTCCTCGCTCCTCTTGACGAGGTAGCCGGGGATTGTGACCTTGCGTCCGGCGATGGACGCGTGGCCATGGACTATGAACTGTCTGGCCTGCTTCGGGGTGTAGGCGAGCCCCCTCCTGTAGACCATCGTCTGGAGGCGCCTCGTGAGCACGGCCTCCGTGCCGAGGGCGAGCACATCGTTCAGCGTTGCCCCTTCCATCGGGAGCAGCGCCATCCGGGCGCAGCGCTTCAGAATCTGGTCCGTCTCGATCTTGGCCTGCGGGTCCCCGGTCCTGAGCCTGGCCTGCAGGTCCCTGCTCTGGGCCCTCAGCGTCCTGATGAATGACTGCGCGCGCCAGAGCTCCCTCTTGTTCTTGAGGCCGTACTTCATGAGCAACTCGTTCTCGGCCTTGATCCTGTCGCCCTCCCACGGGTGAGCGGGGGTCTCATACTTTCTCCTGGAGAATTTCGGGTCGCCCATGGGTCACACTACTCCTTCTTCTCTTCCTTCGCGACACCAGCTCCGGGCTCCTCCCTCTTCCTCATGACCCCCATGGTCATGCCAGTCCTGCCGTTGGACCTCGTCCTCTGGCCCCGGACCTTCTGGCCCTGCTCGTGCCTGATGCCCTTGTAGCATCTGATCATCTTCATGAGATTGACGTCGTCTCTCTTGTAGAGGTCCACATCGACCCCCACGAGGTGCATGTCCGCGCCGGTTGACCAGTCGCTCTGCCTGTTGATCATCCAGTGCGGTGCCTTCTCGCTGTACTCCTCGATGAGCTTCTCGAGCTCCTCGGTCTTGGGCTCTGGGAGGTCGCCGATCTTCGTGCTCCTGGGTATGTTCGCCATGCGGGCGATGATCTCGGCGGTCCTGATGCCCACGCCCTTGACGGTGCTGAGCGCGACCACGATGCTCTTGGTGCCGTCGACGTCGGTGTTGAGAAGCCTGATTATGTACCTGAAGTTCTCGTCTCTCTTCTGGACTGGCGCCGGTGGCTTGCGCTCTCCCTTGGCGGCATCCTTCTTGTCCTTTGGGCCCTTGGGTTTGGCCTCTTTCTGCTCAGGCAAACGGCAACCTCCGATTAGATCTATGTTCTAAGCTCATCTGGACCAGACTACCAGTGTGGTCTGGAGAGCAACTCCCCCACACACTAAGGTGTATAAAACATTTATGCTCCTGGACGAAGGCCGATTAACGGGAATCCCGGTGCTGCCAGGGCCGCCTGAGCGGCGTTAACGGCCGCCGCCCGTCCCTTTCGGGCCGTCTCTGCGCCTGCCCGCCTCGCGCTCGATGACGGCCGCGAACTCGGCCGCCGCCTGGTCCATGGTCACCGGCACCGTCTGCACGTCGTATCCCATGCCCGCCATGCGCCTGAACAGCTTCGCGGTCTGCGGCGGCTCCAGCCCCGCCCCCTCGAGCACATCCTTCGCGCTCACGAGCTCGGCCATCGACCCCTGCCAGGCGACGGATGTGTTGAGCACCACCGCCCGGTCGACCACCTCCGCCGCGGCGTCGAGGTCGTGCGTCGCTATCACCATCGTCCTCTTGATCCCCCTCAGGACGGTCACGAGCTCGGCCCTCGACCTGGGGTCGAGGCCGGATGTGGGTTCGTCCAGCAGGAGGACCCTCGGGTCCATCGCAAGCACGCCCGCGATGGCCACGCGCTTCTTCATGCCGTAGCTCAGCCGGTGGGGCCTCCTCTTTGCCAGGTGCTCTATCCCGACGCTCCTCAGGGCCCTCTCGACCCTGCCCTGGACGTCGTTCATCCCGAGGTTGACGGGGCCGAATGCCACATCCTCCTCGACTGTGGGCATGAATATCTGGTCGTCGGGGTCCTGGAAGAGCAGGCCGATGTTCCTGCGGACCTGGTCCCCGGTCCCCTCGTCGAGCCCGACGCCTGCGATCGCGACCGTTCCTGTGAAAGGCATCCTGAAGCCTGCTAGCAGGTGGAGCAGTGTGGACTTCCCCGCCCCGTTCGGGCCCACGACCGCCACCTTCTCCCCGTCCTCGACCGAGACGGACACGTCCTTCAGGGCCACGGTCCCGTCCTCGTACGCGTACGAGAGCTCGCTGACATCGACGGTCTTCATCATGCCACCCCTAGCTGCATCACCAGCAGGAGCGCCGAGGAGGTCGCGAACCAGGCGATGAACGCCCCGTCGAGCGCACCCACGCGTGTGGCGCGCATCGGGCGCATCTCCTTGTCGAACCCACGGGCCTTGAGCGCCTCGTAGGTCCTGTCCGCCCGGTCGGATGACCGGACGAACACCATGCCCGCGGTATAGCTCAGGAGCCTGAGTCCCCTTCTGTCCAGCAGGCTCCTGCCCCCGCCGAACCCGCGCGCCCTCCTGGCTACCGTCATCCGGGCCATCTCATCCGCCATCACGAGCACGAACTTATAGGTGAGCATCAGGAGCGTCGTCATGATCGCGGGGACGTGCAGCCTCCTGAGGCCGGAGAACAGGTCGAAGGTCTCGGTCCCGCTCGCGAGCACCAGTAGCGCGAGTACGCACGAGCTCGTCCGGGCCCACATGTCCACGCCGCGCTCCGCGCCTGCGAACAGGAAGACCGAGGCCGATGCGACCAGTATGAACGGCAGAGCGCCAAGGTATGCCTTCGCAAGGTGTCTCGGCGGCACCTGGCTCATGGCCGCGAACGCGACCGACAGCGCCAGGGATGCGAGCACGAGCCTCGTCTCGGTCAGGAGGGCCGTCGCGACGACGAACACCAGGACGCCCACGAGCTTGGCCCTGGCGTCGAGCCTTACGAGCCACGAGCCTCGGGCGTACTCGTCGAGCTCCTCTGCGCGTATGCGGTGGCCTCTGACATGTGCTACGAGCATCTCAGATCAGTCCGTCGACTCCCTGCCTCTGAGGACCCTTAGGAGCGCCAGCGCCATGAGCGCGGTGGCAAGGAACCCCAGGATGCCAGCGAACAGGGCGGCGAAGTAGCTCTCGCCGTAGCTGAAGGGCGAGGTCAGCACCGCACTGCCCTCTTCGACGCCGTTCTCGGTCATGACCGTCTCCAGTCCGTCCTCGCCCTGGGCCGAGTACATGAAGTACAGGGGCAGGGCCAGTGCGAATGCGATGAGCACCGCGACGGTGGCCTGCGCGACCGGCGAGTGCAGTACCCCGCGCAGTCCGGCTGGCTTGGCGGTCGTGCTCGCCTCCCGCGCGAACGCGCCGGGGGAGACGTTCCACAGGTACGCTATGACCCCGACCGTGATGGCGGCCTCGCCGACACCTATGACCGCGTGGTAACCGAGCATCGCCGGGACGGATACCGTCGCCGCGATGCCGTAGGCCCCTCCCGACACGGCATAGCTGACCGCGAGTTCGGCAGCGCACGCGGAGGCAGCCAAGAACACGGACGCCCACGCGCCCACGCCGACAGCCAGCGATGCGCCCGGTCCGAACCGGGCATCGCCCTTCTTGGCCAGTATGGGCTTCAAGAGGGTGTAGACGCCCCAGCCCGAGAGCGGGGCTATGATTGCCATGTTTACCGCGTTGAGGCCGAGGGCCGTCACGCCTCCGTCCCCGAAGAGCAGGGCCTGGATTATGAGTATCACCGTCATGCCCATGATCGCGACGACGGGGCCGACCATGATCGCCATGAGCGCCCCGCCCACGAGGTGGCCGGTCGTGCCGCCGCCCACGGGGAAGTTGAGCATCTGTGCCACGAACACGCCCGCGGCAAGGACCGCTATCCTCGGGATGTCCTTCTCCGACGTCCGCCCCCTGACCATGTACAGGGCCACCGCTGCGACAACCAGGAACTCGATCCATCCGGTCAGCGCTACCGTCGGGTCCATCAATCCGTCTGGTATGTGCATCTCCGTCACCCGTGTAATACGATTCGCGACTTTTGTAATACTGCAATCGCACGCCCGTATTTATCCCTTTTGTGCGCGGGGGCGTGCGCGTGCCAAGGATTATGACCGGACGCGCCTCTCAAGGGGCCATGGCCGAGAAGGAGCGCGTGTCGCTCAGCATCTCGAAGGACCTGGTGAAGGAGTTCGACGAGCTGTCGAAGCAGATGGGGCATCCGACCAGGTCCAAGGCAGTGAGCGAGGCCATGCGCGAGTTCCTGGCCAACAAGAGATGGGACCTGACCGAGAAGGGCATCGTCCCAGGAGTCATACTCCTGAGCTACGACCACCACTCCCGGATGATCAACCAGACCCTGACGGAGCTGCAGCACGACTTCCCCGACGTCGTTACGGCGACCCTCCACATCCACCTCTCGAAGCACACCTGCCTCGAGATCATAGCCTTCAAGGGGGAGGCGGAACGGGTCCGGGCCCTCGCGAAGATGCTGCAGTCCCAGAAGGGTGTGCTCAATCTCAAACTCGTCACGTCGCCGGCGTGACGGGCCGGGATGCGTATCAAACGAAAATGTGCAATCCAAACAGACGGTCTAGAGTTTTGAATCGAATCGGAGCATAGTTTCCGCTGCGTCCGCGGGGGCCGTTCCAGCGTCGGACGCCCGCGTCCGGGGCATCAGTATCCGCCGACGAGGATGAGCACGATCGCCGTGCCCAACCCCGCGATCACGAACCTCAGGCCCGTGTAGATGATCATCTCCTTGATGAGGCTCCCGAGGTACGCCCCGAGGACGAACAGGAAGGCGATCGTGATCACTATGCCCGTGATGACGGCCTCGTCCAACGGGAGGAAGAAGAACGGCAGGAGCGGCACGAGCGCGGCGAGCAGGGGCGCGATGCCGTGGACGGCGGCGCTGATCGCTATGCTGACATTCATGGCCTCCCTGTGCGTCCCCTCGACCGACCTCAGCATGGCCTTCTCGAGCTGCTTGTGGCTCAGGAGGTGCTCGACGCGCTCGGCCTCGTACGCGCCCACGGTGCTGGAGACGGCGAGCGCGACCGCGCCCGCGAACCCCGACCCGAGTATGAACCTCTTGGCGAGCACAGGGTCTACATGCCCCTCGGCGACGTAGGCGCCCAGGATGACCCCTAGTATGGTCAGGGCGCCGTCGAACGCGCCTATGACGAAGTATCTCCTGGCGATCGCGCCTGACTTGGTCAGGGCGAACAGGAACTTGAGCTTCTTGAACGACGCAGAGATGTTGAACATCCGGTCTTCACTTCTTCCCCAGGGCCTTGGTGACCGACTCAACGAGCCTGTCCATGGCCTCCTCGAGCCTCTTGGTGTCCGGTCCTCCGCCCTGGGCGAAGTCCGGCTTGCCGCCGCCCGAGCCCCCCACGAGCTTGAGCGCGTCCGAGAGGAGCTGTCTGCAGTCGATCGTGACATCGGCGCTCCTGGCGAGCACCATCTTGGCACCCTGCTGGTCCGACCCGAGCGCGACGACGGTCTTCGGATGCGCTATGAGCTCCTTGGCCAGGTTGACCAGGTGCTTCATGTCGTCCGACTGGAGGTGCCTGATGACGCGCACGCCATCGACGGTCGCGGCCTTCTTGCCCAGTTCCTCGACCGTGTCCCCGACCATGCCCTTCTTGACCGTGTCGAGCTCCCTGCGCATCTCGCGGTTGTCCGCGAGGACCTTCCCCACGGCTGAGACGATCTCCTCGGGCGTGGTCATGAGCATCGAACTGGCAGTGCCTGCCGCCTTGGACATCGCCATCATCTTCTCGACGGCCGCCATGCCCGCGGCGAACTCCAGCCTCACGACGCCGTCCTGGATGCGCTTCGAGCCCAGGAGCTTGATGGCGCCGACCTCGAGCGTGCTCTTGCAGTGTATGCCGCCGCAGGCCTCGACGTCGAAGTCGCCTATCCTGACGATCCTGATGTCCTTCCCCGGGACCGCTCCGCCCTGGTAGAGCCTGAAGCCGTACCGCTTCTCGGCGACGTTGCGCTCCATGAACGTCCCCTGGACCTTGATCCCCTTCAGGGCGGTCTCGTTCGCGAGGCGCTCGATCCTGTCCGTCTCCTCGGGCGTGAGGTCCGCGTAGTGCGTGATGTCCAGCCGGGCCACGTCCGCGGCCTTGTGGGCCCCCGTCTGCCAGATGTGGTTCCCGAGGACCTTCCTCGCGGCCCCGTTGATGATGTGCGTGGCCGTGTGGTGCCTCTGCAGGCGCCTCCTCCGGTCCTCGTCCATCGTGCACGTGATGAGCTTGCCCTGCTTGGCTTGCATCTCGCCCTCCACCTTGTGGACGACGATGTTGCCGAGCTTGTCCGCGCGGACCACCTTCATGTCCTTCATCGTGCCGGAATCGCTCTCCTGGCCCCCGCTCTCGGCGTAGAAGTAGGTCTTGTCCAGCACGACGAGGTCGCCCACGACCGCGAGGACCTTCGCGCGGAACTTGTACTTGTAAGGGTCCTTGAAGAACAGCAGCTTGGTCGCGGGCAGGTCCTTCGGCAACTCGACCGTCGGCGCGTCCTCATGCTCCTCCTTCGACTTGGAGTGTCTGGCGGCGACCTGCATGTAGAAGTCGTCGGGTATCTTGACGGGCCCCGAGGCGAACTCGGCGACGACCTCCGGGTTCAGCCCGTGGGAGTCGTAGAGCTCGATCAGGTCCTCGGCCGACATGTCCCTGCGCCCGCTCTTCGCGTCGGTCTCGAGCCTCCTGACGATCGCCTGGCCCTTGACCAGGGTGTCCTTGTACTTCTCCTGCTCGACATCGACGAGCTTCAGGATCTCTTCCCTGTTCTCCTTGACATCGGGGAAGTCCTTCGCGAAGTAGTCCACCTGGAGCGCCACGATGTCAGAGAGCTTCCCCTTGAGGCCGAGCTGGGACATCTCCCTCAGCGCGCGCCTGACGAGCAGCCGGGCGAAGTACCCCTGGCGCACGTTGGATGGCACGACGCCGTCACTGAGCATGAACGTGAGCGCGCGCGTGTGGTCGCACACGATGTACATGCTCTCGGCAGGCTTGACCTGCCTCATCAGGTCCTCGGCCTTCATGCCGAGCCTCGCCGCGGTGTCGGACCTCAGGGCGCGGACGTCCGCGGCGTTCTCGATCTTCATGGAGCCGGCGACCTTCGAGTACTCGGCCAGCACGTTGCCGTCGAGCGTGATGCCGGCCATGCGCTTGAGCTCCACGAGCACATCGTCGAACACGGCCTCGTATGCGGATGTGGTCCCCTGGGAGATCCACGTGAGCCGCTCGAGCCCGTAGCCCGTGTCGACGACCTGCATGTCGAGCGGCCGCTGCTGGCCGTTGGCGGTGGAATAGCACATGAAGACGAGCGTCGCGACCTCGACCCCGCCCAATAGGACCTCCAGGCACGGGCCGGCGTTCCCCCCGCCCTCCCACCAGGCCTCGGAGTAGTTGACGGCCTTGGGGTCGAGCCCGTGGACCTTCGTGAGGAACTCGTGGCACAGCTCGGTCGTGCGGTCCTTGAAGTAGATCTCCTTGCCCTTCTTGTTGAACACGTGGTGGGCCATCATCTCGAACATGGTGAGATGCGAGCCGGTCTTGCCCACGTTGTCGAGATCGTTGAACCTGACACACGTCTGGGATATGGCCAGCGGGTTGGCCGGGGGCTCCACGACGCCCTGGATGACCCAGGGCTGGAACCCGTAGATGCTAGCCTGGGTGAAGAACACATCGTCCCTCCACCGGGCCGTGATCGGGTATCTGGAGACTCGCGTGTGCCCGTTCCTCTCGAGGAACGACAGGAAGCTCTCGCGCATCTCGTGGACCGTCTGCCTCTCCTTGAACAGAGGGTTCCCGATGAAAGTGTACTCGACACAGGGCGCCTCGCCGCAGATGTCCGTGTCACCGAGCGTCCAGAAATGCTTCCCGCATTTGCGGCACTGTCTCCGCTGGAAGCCGTTGCCCTTGAAGAACTCGAGCTCGTAGTCCTGCGGGTCCATGCGGTTGGGATGATGAGTCCTCAGGATTTAACGGTTTTCCTGGCCTGGCCCGACCCCTCACGGGATCTGGAACGAAGGGTCGGAGAGGTTCGCCTTGAACGCGTCGACGGGCCTTCCCTCGGAGATCAGTTTCGTGATCCTCGGCCAGTCCTTCTTCGTGCCTAGGAGTATCGCACCTATCAGCTTGCCGTCCTTGACGACGAACTTCCTGTAGACCCTCCCGTCCTCGGACAGGGTCCTTATCTCCTCGAAGCCTGCGGCCGGGCCCTCGTGCTCGCCCCGGACTGTGCCCATCGAGGACAGGTCGAGCCCGGCGACCTTGAGCGTGTTCGACGGGACGGTGCCCTTGTACGTCGGGGCGTCCATGCCCAGGATGCGCTTCGCCGCGATCCTCGCCTGCTCGAGCGCGGGCGGGATGATGCCCCAGGTCTTCCCATCGAGCTCTATGACGTCGCCGACCCCGGACACATCTGGGTCCGAGGTCGTCATCGACGGGTCGACCACGAGGCCCCTGTTGACCTTCAGTCCAGCATCCTTGGCCAGGGCGAGGTTCGGCCTCGTCCCCGCGGAGATGACCACCAGGTCTCCCTCGATGGTCCTTCCGTCCTTGAGCCTCACGCCCGTCACGGTGTCGCTCCCGAGGACCTCATCCGTCTCCGCCTTGGTGAGGACGGCCGCGCCGAGCCCCTCGAGCCATTTCTGGAGCAACGCCGCCCCCTGGTGGTCCAGCTGTCTCATCAGCAGGTGCTCGGCGTACTCCAGGACCGTCGTCCTTAGGCCAGGGTTGCTGGCGGTGAGGGCCCGGGCGGTCTCGAGTCCGAGCAGCCCACCGCCGATGATGATCGCGTGGCGCGAGCCTGCGGTCGCCGCCCTGATGCGCTTCGCATCGTCCAGGGTCCTGAGCGTGAACACGCCGCCCTTGGGCAGCCCCTTGAGCGGCGGGACGAACGAGCTCGAGCCCGTCGCGAGGACCAGCTTGTCGTACGGATGCCATGCGCCGCCTGCGAGGACCCTCTTCCCCGCGAGGTCGACCTTCTCCACGCGGGTGCCCAGATGCACGACGAGCCTGTTCTTCGCATACCAGTCCTCCGGGTAGAACGGCATCGCTTTCTCGTCGACTGTGCCTGTGAGCAGGTCGATTAGCTTTGGCCTCGGGTAGTAATGGTATGCCTCTTCAGTGAACATCTCTATCTCGGCTGCCTGGTCGGCGTCCCTGACGGACTTGGCCAGTGTCGTCCCAGCGACGTTGTTCCCGATGATCAGAACCTTCGTGTTCCCACCGCTCCTCTGCGCCTGCACTGCTGATGCGCTGTTCCACCTTTAACTTTGCGCGGAACGCGCTTTGGGCGCCCGGTTCCCGTCATCATGCGATCATCGGAAATCCTCAGAACGGTCATGCCGCGTCCCAACAATCGCGGCTCGGTTGTTCTGCGCGAAGTGCGGGTCTGATCTGTCAGCATCGAGTCAAGGACGGTGAGCGGACGCCCAACGTACGGGAGCTCCTCGCTGACATCAGGAGTCCTGGCAAAGCGTTATCAATGGCGGTGCCAATCTCGTGGCTGGGGAACATGGCGAAATTCTGCTTGTATTGCGGGAAGGAGAACGTGGACGAATCAAGATTTTGCAATTTCTGCGGGAAGGAACTCGTGTCTACGCCGCTCGCCGGGACTTGCCCGAAGTGTGGTAATAGCAATCCGGGGTACGCCGTTTTCTGCGGCAGTTGTGGTGCGGACCTCCCGCCGTCACCGAAGGCGCCTGGACCCGCCCCGGTTCCTGCCTACGTACAAACTCAGGCGATGCCGGGGCAGAGCGCCTCAACAGGCAAGGCGTGCCCGAACTGCGGAAACAGCGTGTCGGTCTTCGATTACGAGTGCCCTCACTGTCGCAGGACCCTCCCGTCGAGCGTCGACTACGACGGGGACGATTCCAACATGTCATATTCTCGTTCCTCCGGCTCTGGCATCCTGACGGCGGCCGGAATCCTGTTGATAATCGCGGGCGTCATCGCGATCGGCATGGGCGTCTTACTTGCGATGGGCAGCTCCGTCGCCGCATCAGTCGGCGTCGATGTTTCGGGCACTCTATGTATCTGCAGCGCGCTCGAGCTGCTGTTCGGGCTCGGCGCGATCGCAGGCGGCGTGTTCAGCCTCAAAGGCGAGAAGTTCACGCTGTGCATCCTGGGTGCGGTCGTGGGGCTGTTCTCCCTCGGTCCCATCTTCATCGGTTCCATCCTGAGCCTGATCGCCCTGATCCTCATCGCCGTGTCTAGGGACGAGTTCGCTGATTGATCTCGTCCCGCGCCTGCGGATCCCGGTCACTTGTCCGCCCACTCCCCAGATGCGGGTGCCGGTGCGGCAAGGGCCGGACGCCGATCGTATAAGGACGGAACGGGTCAGGATGTCCGGGCGAAACGCAATGACTATACGCACAATCGTTGCTTCGAGAAACGGCGGAGTGTGGGGGTCTAGGGAAATGGTTCGCAAGTGCCAGGG
>CAZMPY010000004.1:0-59195 GCA_964568665.1 uncultured Thermoplasmata archaeon
GCTCGCCTTGCTCGCCTCGATGTGCCTGAGGGCGACCATCGACATGACGAACCCTATCGTGCCCGGGACCAGCCCGATCATGAATATCAAAATCCAGGCCTCTGCGGAGAGCGATATCGCCGCAAACGTCCCAGTGCCCGAGATGAGCACGACCCCGGGGACCGTGAACAGCGCAAGGTAAAGCGCCACGGTGTTCGACGAGTACTCCCTGAGCCAGATCTTGGTCCACAAGTAGTAGGCCGCGGCGGCGACTCCGGTGTACAGCCCGAGCGCGATACCGACGATGTTGACCTTGATGTTCTCGAGGTCGTAAGCCTGGGCGACGAGCACGCAGCCCACGAAAGTCAGCGGGAGCGCGGCCCCCTTCGCGAGGGTCATCTTCTCCCCCAGGAGGAACACCGATGCGATGGTCACTATGCTGGGGTAGGTGTACAGCAATATCAGGGCGGTCGTGACCGAGGTCAGGTCCACGCAGTTGTACCACGCCAGGGAGAAGATGGACCCCGTGACCGTGCCGAACAGGAGCAGCGGGAGCAGGTCCTTGCGCTTGACCCTGAGCGATCCCCTGTCGAAGACGTGTATCAGTGGGAGCAGTATCAGCGCGCTGAAGATGGCCGCGAACACGGCGATCTGGTTCGCGGTCGCTCCGGTGTCTATCGCCAGGATGGTCAGCGTGCCCGAGGTGCCCCATGCGACAGCGGCGACACCCATCAGGAAATACGAGAAGTTCTTTGTGATCTTCAGATGCCCGACCTCACTGTGCTCTCGTTCCATATCGTGGGCCGGGGCATCAACCTATCCGAGAGCGGGCGAATTCTCGCGTCGACGCCGTCACGTCTCCCCGGTCCTTCTCACGAGGACCACGAGCATGACCGTGGCCGTGGCCGCCATGACCCCGCCGAAGGAGAAGGTCGCCCAGGGACCGTATGAGTCCCAGAGGAGGCCGGCTATGATGCCTCCCGGGAGCATGACCATCCCCACGGCCGTGTGGAACGCCCCCAGGGCGGTCCCCCTGAGGGTGGACGGTATGAGGTCCACGATATACGCCTTCAGGACGCCCTCGGACGAGCCCTTGTAGAACCCGAACATGGCGAACCCGAGCGCAAGGACCCACACGGACCCCGCCATGGCCATGGTCCCGCACGTTAGCGCGAACACCGTAAAGGACACCACTATGACCGGCTTCCTCCCGAACCTGTCGGAGAGCCCTCCCGACAGAAGGGCGACGAACACGAACACGACGTTGAAGAAGATGTAGAGCACGATTATGGCCGTGTCCGAGAGGTCGTTCGCCTGCGCCTGCAGGACGAAGAAGACGTAGCTGATCTCCCCGATGTAGAATGTGACCATTACCACCAGCAGAAGCCAGAAGGGCCTTCCCAGGGTGCCGACCTCATGCGCGAACGTGCCGCTCGCGCCCTTGATGGAGACCTCCTTCTCCCTGACGAACGCGACGATTACCGCGACCGCGAGGAACGCGGGTATCGTGGCGAAGATGAACACGGTCCTGTACGCCTCCCGGTCCTCCATGCCGGCCGCGAGGGCGAGGATCGCGAGGACCACCAACGGGCCGGCGACCGCCCCTGCCGAATCCATGGCCTTGTGGAACCCGAACGCCTTTCCCCTCGACTCCCTGGGGGTCGAGTCTGCGATCAGCGCGTCCCTGGGGGCGCTCCGGACACCCTTCCCGACCCTCTCGGCCAGCCTGACGCCGAGCACGTGCCAGGGCGAAGTCGCGAATATCAGCACTGGCTTGATCAGGGAGCTCGCGCCGTAGCCTCCAAGGACGAACGGCTTCCTCCTCCGATACCTATCGGAGTACCATCCCGCGACCACCTTGAGCAGCGAGGCGGTCGTCTCCGCGGCACCCTCGATCAGCCCTATGAACAGCCCGGTCGCGCCTATCGACACGAGGAAGAGCGGCAGGATCGGGTAGATCATCTCGCTGCTCATGTCCGTCAGCAGGCTGACCACTCCGAGCACGAGCACGTTCGAGCTGACGCCTGCTAGGATCCCCCTTCTCCTCCGGGCCGATGGATTTTTCGCGGTGTCGACGGAGTTCAGTTCCCTGCACCTCGGGTCCGCACAATCGTCAGTGGTTGTTCGGCTTATAACCCTTCTACGGACGGCGCCGCGGCCGCAACACATATGGGCAGCTTTTGACTAGAGCTGAGACAATCTCGCGGATCAGGAGGCTGTCGCGATGGGAGTCGAAGGGATGCAGGTTCTGCGGTCGAGGCTCGAGGACATCTGTGACCGGAGGGGCGGAGTGGCGTTCGGGATAGCCTCGGTCGATCAGGCCGATGCGCTACCGAGGGTCAAGATAGGCTACACGTACAACAGGTACACGAAGCCACTCAGGTCCGGCATGCCTGAGGCCAGGAGCGTCATAATCTACGGAGTGCCCTCTTTGGACGACTCCGACGAGTTGGCGGTCGAGCGCAGTCCTGGCAAGTGGACCTACCCCGGGTACTTCCCGCTCAACATGATCGCGAGGGACATCATCAAGGAGCTCCGGGGGTTCGGGTACAAGGCGGCGTACCCCTCGGAACTGGCGTCGCACAAGCGCCTGGCGATACTCGCGGGCATCGGAGCGTACGGCAAGAACTCGCTCGTGATATCCCCAAGGCACGGGCCGTGGCTCCGGTTCGGCGTGGTCGTCACCGACGTGGAACTGCCGGTCGACAAGCCGTTCACCAAGGACCTCTGCGGCAGGTGCAGGAGGTGCGTGAGCGCCTGCCCCGCGGGCGCGCTGAAGCCGTACGAGGTCGATGCGGACAGATGCATCGTGGGCGCGAGCATCCGGACGAAGGTTCCGCCCTCCATGATGGACCTGATACGCGAGAACGAGCCCCGGCTGACCCCGAAGACGCACGTCATGTGCACGAAATGCCAGCTCGTGTGCCCGTACACGTCTTCCCAGAGACGGAGGAACGTCGTGCACGCACCGGTGGCTGCTCGGCCCAAGTCCCGCGGGAAACGGAAGCGGGTCTGAGCAGGGATTAATAGACCCCTGGCCTCACTGGACGGCCGCCAGAAACGCGCCAGATTGTTGTCACGGATAGATTTAAATCGGATAATCGAATATGTGCGATAATGGTCACCAGGGAGCGCATCAACCGTCTCATCGAAGAGTACGACAAGGACAACATCACGATCGCGACCGCGTGCTCTCACACTTCTCTCCAGATATTCGACGGCGCCCGCAAGGAGGGCTTCAAGACCCTGGGCATCACCGTCGGCCAGAAGACCAAGTTCTACGACGCGTTCCCCAGGGGCAAGCCAGACGAGTTCTATTATATCGATTCGTACACCGAGCTCCTGGACCGCGCGGACGACCTCATCGCGAAGAACGTGGTGCTGGTCCCCCACGGGTCGTTCGTCGAGTACATGACGCCCAAGAACTTCGAGGAGATCGAGGTGCCGACTTTCGGCAACAGGCGCGTGCTCGGCTGGGAGAGCGACCGCGAGAAGGAGCGCATATGGCTCGAATCGGCCGGCCTCGAGATGCCCCACAGGATCGAGGACCCGAAGATGATCGACCGGCCGGTGCTCGTGAAGTACGACGGCGCCAAGGGGGGCCGCGGGTTCTTCATCGCGAAGGACTACCCGGACTTCAAGCTCGGGATAGACCAGACCCAGAAGTTCTCCATCCAGGAGTACGTCCTGGGCACCAGGTACTACATACACTACTTCTACTCGCCCGTGCGGACCGAGGGGTACAAGCTCAGCAAGGGCGTGCTCGAGATGCTCAGCGCGGACAGGCGGGACGAGAGCAACGTCGACGAGATGTACAAGCTCGGGGCCCAGGAGGAGCTGAAGAAGCTCGGCTACTACCCGACCTTCGTCGTGACGGGGAACATCCCGGTCGTGGTCCGCGAGTCGCTCCTGCCGAAGCTGCTGGAGCTGGGCGAGAAGGCCATCGAGCGCTCCCTGGATCTGTTCGGGGGCATGATCGGCCCGTTCTGCCTCGAGTGCATCGTGACGGACGATCTGAAGATCAAGGTCTTCGAGATATCCTCCAGGATCGTCGCGGGCACGAACCCGTTCATATCAGGCTCGCCCTACTCCGACCTGCTGGAGCCAGGCGTTTCGACCGGCCGGAGGATCGCGCAGGAGATCAAGTACGCGAAGGGCCACAACGTCCTCAACGAGGTCTTATCGTGACGCAATACTTCTTCATACTGGCGGACGCGGAACTGGAACTGATACCGGAAGAGCTCCTCAGGGAGCGGTGCATCATGAACAACGCCCGCGCCCGCGGGAAGGCGCCGGAGAAGATACTCCTGGACGCGTCCCACCATCATCCGGCGTTCGAGAAGCTCAAGGAGTGCGACAGGCGCGGCCGGCCGGACATAGTCCACTTCTTCCTGATGCTGTGCATGGACTCCGACCTGTCCGCGGACGGGAAGCTGAAGGTGTTCGTGCACACGAGGAACAACGATGTCATCGCGGTGAACCCGGAGACGCGGCTCCCGCCGCACTACCCGCGGTTCGTGGGGCTCATCGAGACGCTCTACGAGAAGCACGTCGTGCCCTCGAGGGAGAACGCGCTGCTCGAGCTCAGGCAGAACGTGCCCCTGGAGACGCTCGTGAACGCCCTGAAACCGGACGAGGTCGTCATACTGGACCCCGACGGCGAGGTGGTCCCGCTCCCGGAGAAGTTCGCCGCGATGAAGGCCGAGCGCGTAGTGGTCATCATAGGCGGGTTCTCGAAGGGCACCTTCAGGTCGGACATGAAGAAGCTCAAGGCGTCGCGCGTGTCCCTCGGCCCGAGGATGCTGAAGGTCTGGACCGTGACGGCGAAGAGCCTCTGTGCGATAGACCTCGCTTCCAAGCTGGCGGAGCTCAAGGTCCAAGAACCTTCAAAACCTCGTCGCGCTCGGAAGAAGAAAGAGGAGTAGCCGCTCCCTTCGAGACGGCGACGGACCGGCCCCTGCCCCTGACTACCCTGCCGACGACGGCGGCGTCGATGCCCTTTCTCGAGAGTGCGCTCACGTAGTCCTCGGCGTCGCCCGGGGCGAAGGTCGCGAGCAGCGCCCCCGACCCGAGCAGCCCGAGCGGGTCGATGCCGTACATCTTGCAGATCTGCCTGGTCTCCTTGCGCACGATGATCCTGTCCACCAGGAGGTCCACGGACTTGCCCGAGGCCTCGGCCACTTCGGACACGCCCATGGAGACGCCCCCCTCGGTCGGGTCGTGCATCGAGCTCACGCCGTGCTCGAGTGCCAGCATCGCCTCGGGTACCACGGACAGCCCCGGGTCGAACAGGTACTTCGCCGCCCTGTCCACGAACCTCCTCTCGAAGACCTCGAGCAGGTCCTTCCGCTTCTCCCTCGCGATGAGCGCCGTCCCCTCGATGCCCGCGCCCTTGGTCAAGACCAGGGAGTCGCCGACGCGCGCACCCGATGTGCGCACCGGTTTGTCGGTCTCGAGCACACCGTGCATGTCCCCCACCACGATCGGGTGGTCTATGCCAGGTGTGACCTCCGTGTGGCCGCCCGTGACCGCCACCCCGAGGGCCTTGGCGGCGTCGGATATCTGCTTGAATATCGCCTCGACCTGGGCCTCGCTGGTCCGCTTCGGCAGCAGGATGGTCGCCTGGAACCAGGCCGGCTTCGCGCCCCTGGTCGCGACATCGTTCGCGTTCACGTTGACCGCGTACCAGCCGATCATGTCCGATGCGTAGGTGACCGGGTCGGTCTTCAGGACCAGGAACTGCGAGCCCAGCTTGACGACCGCCGCGTCCTCGCCTATGCCCGGTCCGAGCACGACCCTCTTGTCCTTCGCGCCGTTGTGTCTCAGGAGCTTCCTGAGCAACGCCGGAGGTAACTTCCCGGTACGCAGTGCCATCGGATGTTCGAGAGGTCTCAGGCATGATATGTTCTTTCTCTTCCGGGCATCCGCCCGACAGGATGCCGAAACATGGACACCAATGCTTTATAATGCGGATGTATCTGACATGACCGAGGCGAGTCAAATGATCGCGGAGCGCGTCAAACGCGTGCAGGAATCAGGGACGATGAGGATGAAGGAGCTGGCCGGCAAGAAGAAGGCCGAGGGCAAGAAGATCATCTCCTTCACCGTTGGAGAGCCCGACTTCGACACGCCCAAGCATATCGTCGAGGCCGCCAAGAAGGCCCTCGACGAGGGCAAGACGAGGTACCTCAACGCCCCGGGCCTGCCGGAGCTGAGAATGGAGATCGCGCAGGCGAGCAAGAGGGACAACGGCATCCCCTGCGACGATTCCAACGTGCTGGTCACGCCGACCAAGATGGCGATATTCGAGTCGATCATGGCGACGGTCAACGAGGGCGAGGAGGTCATCATACCGGACCCATCGTGGGTCACCTACGAGCCCTGCGTGCAGATGGCCGGCGGCAAGGCCGTGCCCGCCAGGACCAGGGAGGAGGATGGGTGGAGGCTCACGCCCGAGACGGTGGCCGAGCTCATCACGCCCAAGACTAAAATGATCCTGTTCAACTCGCCGTCCAACCCCTGCGGCGCGGTCGAGACCCACGACGACATCAAAGGCCTCGCGGACCTGGCCAAGGACCACGACCTGGTCGTGCTCGCGGACGAGGTCTACGAGAAGATCATATTCGACGGACTGAAGCACCACTCCATAGCCGCGGAGCCGGGCATGATGGACAGGACGATCACGGTCAGCGGCTTCTCCAAGACCTATGCGATGACTGGCTGGAGGCTCGGCTGGCTCATCGCCCCGAAGCCGATCTTCAAGGCAGTCAACAAGATCCAGCAGCACTCGATCACGCACGCCTGCTCGTTCGCGCAGTACGGCGCGGTCGCAGCGTTCACCGGCCCCCAGGAGCCCGTGAAGATGATGGTCAAGGAGTTCGAGGAGCGCAGGAACCTCGTCATGAAGCTCATGAAGGAGATCCCGCAGCTGCAGTGCGACACCCCGAAGGGGGCGTTCTATGTGTTCCCGAGGTACGAGGGCAAGATGAACTCCGAGGAGATGGCCATGTACCTCATGGACAAGGCCGAGGTCGCGTGCACGGGCGGCGGGGCTTTCGGCGCCATGGGCGAGCAGCACCTGAGGTTCTCCTACGCCACGAACAAGAAGAACATCCAGGACGGCATGGAGCGGATCCAGAAGATCCTCGCCTGATGCGGAACCACTTTCCAGAAACCCCTTCCCCACGTTTTCCGAATCCGCTCAGGCCTTCTTGCCAGTGGCGATCTTGCGCCTCTTGACGCGCTTCGACTTCCGGTCCATCAGCGCGCTCGCGGGGAAAGAATCCAGGTCGAGCCGCTTGTGTATCATGTGCGGTTTGAACCCGAGCTGGCCCCAGGCCACGCGCGCCTCGAAGTTCGCCGCGGCGACGGACAGCGAAACCGTCCTGACGCGGTTCTTCTTGAACCATCTGAGGGCGACCTTGAGCATCTCCTTGGCGACGCCCTTCCTCCGGCGCTCCTCATTGACATAGACATCCGATATGACGCCGATCGTCCTCTCCTTGAAGATGGGGGCGTTCGGCTGGAGGAGGCAGAGCATGAAGCCGACCAGCTCCCCGTCCTCCTGGGCCACTATGAGCCGCGTGCTCTTCTCCGAGAACCTGTTGTCGAGGTACTTGGACCACTTGCCCCGGCCGTCCTCGGCGGACTCGAAGAGAGGGGAGAGCCTCGCATGGTGCGCGACCAACATCTCCCACAGCCCGACGACGCGTTCCAGATCGTCTGGAACGGCTTCCCTGATGGCTATGACCTTCGGTATGCTCTCAGTGTCTCCCGCGGGTGTGCTGCCCGGCCGTAATCGCTCTTCACAGCATTAAAGCCTGATGGACATAGCGGAGTTCAGGTCCGGTATCTTCCGGACCTTCTCGAGCACCGCGGGCGGGACCTCGTCGTCCAGGTGCAGTATCATCATAGCCGGTCCGCGGGCCTTCTGCCTCGCGACCTCCATGCTCGCTATGTTGACGTCGTTGCTGCCGAGCACGGTGCCGACCTTGCCGATCATGCCTGGTTTGTCCATGTGTCCTATGAGCAGGAAGTTCCCCTCGGGCTCGATGTCGACCGAGCTCCCGTCGATCTCGACGATGCGCGCGCCCTTGTCCTGGAGCAGCGCTCCGGCGACCGACGCGGCCACACCGCCGTTCCTGAGCGTGACCCTTATGAGGTTCTTGAATTGGCCGGCGTCGTCCGAGGTCGAGGACACTACCTCGATGCCTCTGGACTTGGCTATCGCGAGGGCGTTGATGTAGTTCACGTTGAACTCCTCGGACATGGGCTTGAGCAGCCCCGTGACGACGCTCGCGACGACGATCCTGATGTCCCTCTGGGCGAGCTCGCCCCTGCAGGACACCTCGACCTTCCCGGCGCCGCAGCTCCCCAGCTGGCACGCGAGCATGCCGAGCTTCTCCGCAAGCGGCATGTAGGGCACGATCTCCGGGTCCAGCTTGGCCGGCAGGTTCACGGCGTTCTTGATGATGTTGTCCTCGAGGTACGCTATGGTCTGCTCCGCGATCTCGGAGCCCACGTCCTCCTGCGCCTCGTTCGTCGTGGCGCCCAGGTGGGGTGTGAGCACGATGTTCTGGAGCGTCAGCAGCTTCGAGCCCGTCGGGGGCTCGCTCATGAACACGTCCAGCGCGGCCCCGGCGATCCGGTTCTCGGCCAGCACCTCGTAGAGCGCGTCCTCGTTCACGACGCCGCCCCTGGCGCAGTTGACCAGCACGGCGCCCTTCTTCATCTTGACCAGCTCGTTCTTCCCGACCAGGTCCTTCGTCTGCGGTGTCAGGGGCGTGTGTATCGTGACGAAGTCGGACTCCTCGAGCACGCGCGCCAGCGTGACGAGCCTGACATGCAGCTTGACGCCCACCTCCGGGGCCACGAGCGGGTCGTAGGCGATGACCTTCATCCCGAGGGCCGAGGCCTTCTTCGCGACCTCCGCGCCGACCCTGCCGAGGCCGATGATCCCGAGGGTCTTCCCCGAGACCTGGGCCCCCTTCATCTCCTTCCTCTTCCACTCGCCCCTCTTCATGGACGCGTCGGCCTGGGGTATCCTCCTGGCCAGCGCGAACAGCAGCCCGACCGTGAGCTCGGCCGTCGATATGACGTTCCCCGAGGGCGCGTTCATGACGAGCACGCCGCGCTCGGTCGCCGCATCGACGTCGATGTTGTCGACACCGATGCCCGCCCTGCCGATGACCTTCAGTTTCGAAGCCCGTATGATCTTGGCCGTGACCTTTGTCGCGCTCCTGACGAGGAGCACGTCGTAGTCCTTGACTATCTTCACGAGTTCGTCTTCCTTCAGGCCCGTCCTGATGTCGACCTTGTACCCGCGGGCCTTGAGCATTTCAATACCGCTCTTCGAAATGTCGTCTGCGACGAGAACATTCATCGCGACTCACCTCTCCATTACTGACTGCCTTCTTAGGCGGTTTGTGAAGGGACACCCCCGATATCAATCTGTTGCAGGCGGGGATGCTGGCAATGCCCGTTTTTGTCCCTTGGGACGGGCCGGGGGGACCGCTCGAAAGTCCATGGAATATGCTTAATACCTCTTTGGGGTGTTCCGTTCCGAGGACGGATGCTCGGCTGTAGGCAGAGGATGGTGGCGGCGTGCAAGCTCGAAGACGCCTTCGAGTACGTCGCCGACTGGAACAACTTCAGCAACTTCTTCCCGGTGTTCGTTGCGATGAAGCCGACCAGCCTCGTCCAGTACGGCCTCGGCACTTCGCTCGACTGCACGATGGTCCTGGGCAAGGTCGAGCTCATGAGCACCCTCGACTACGTCGAGTTCTTCAAGAACAAGCGGATAGTGGTCAAGTCCAGCCGCGGGATCCGGTCGCGGTCCATCTGGGAGTTCAAGGACGTCGGCGGGAAGATACTCATCACGTTCGAGTTCGAGTACGACCTCCCGATCAACCTGGCGCTCAGGGCCGAGGAGAAGGTCTCCATGCAGAAGAGCATCGACACGGCCGCCTGCAAGAGCATGGAGCTCCTGAAGTGGACCCTCGAGTCGATGCCGCCGAGCAAGGACGAAGACTGAGCGCCTAGCTCTCGGGCGGCAGCATGTTCGGTATGCCGTCCTCGATCGGGTAGTCCACCTTGCACTTCGGGCACCTGATGCTGCCCTCGAGGACCTCCCTGTCGTCCTCCTTGGTGACCTTGAGTTCCAGGGGATGCTGCTTGCACACGGGGCAGGCCAGTATGTCCATGAGCTTCTTCTTCATCCGATGACCTGTACTGTGCATGGCCTGGGGCGCTAATAAGCCTTTACGGCGGCTAGGCCAGGGAACAGTTAATACCGTCCACGGTGATTTGACACGCATGAGGATCGGGGTCATAGGCGTCGGTTCCATGGGTCAGAACCACGCGCGTATACTCGCGGAGATGCGGATGCTGGCCATGGTGGCCGACACGGTCCCGGATGTCGCGAAGACCATGGGGGCGAGGTTCGCAGTGCCCCATCACACGGACTATCACGAGGTGCTCAGGTCGGATGTCGACGCCGTCATCGTCGTGACGCCGACGGGTACGCACAAGGCGGTCGCCACCGATGCGATCGAGGCTGGGAAGCACGTGCTCCTCGAGAAGCCCATGACGGGCAACTCGAAGGACCTGCGCGAGCTCGTGGACCTCGCCAGGCGGAGGCAGGTCGTCCTGGCCGGAGGGTTCACCGAGAGGCACAACCCGGTCGTCTCGTTCGCGAAGACCGCCGTGAAGAGCGGCGAGTACGGCGAGCTCATCACGGCCGCTACGAGGCGCGTGTCGTCGATGCCGACGAGGATACGGGACGTCGGCGTCATCATGGACCTGGGGATACACGACATCGACGTGGTCCAGCATGTGGTCGCGAAGAAGGCCCGGTCGGTCTACACGCTCGGCGGGATGGGCGACGGCATGAAGTACGAGGACCACGCGAACATGCTCATCGAGTTCGAGGACGGTGCGACGGGCTTCGTCGAGGTCAACTGGCTCACCCCCATGAAGGTCAGGAAGCTCGCACTCACCTGCAGCAAGAACTTCGTGGAGGTCGATTACATGGACCAGAGCGCGCTCGTCTGCTCGTCGTCGTTCAAGCCCTTCGAGACGGGCAACCTGTACAACGTGCCGCTGGAGTTCGACCTGCGGAAGATCGCCCTCAAGAAGGAGGAGCCGCTGAGGCGCGAGCTGAAGGACTTCACGGACGCCGTCTCGAAGAACGGGCAGCCACTCGTGACGGGCGAGAGCGCCCTGGAGACCCTGAGGATCGCCGAGGGCGCGCTGGCCTCGATGAGGTCTGGCAGGAAGGAGACCCTCGCGTAGTCGTCGTCGGGACGGAGGTATGGTGGTCTTGAGGATACTGGTGACTGGCTCGTCCGGTCAGCTCGGGTCGTATGTGTGCGAGCGGTTGCTGGATGGGCACACCGTGTCGGGCCTGGACATACGCCCGAACCCATATCCGGGGCTGAAGGCGCTGTCGGCCAAGGGGTCCATCACGAAGCCGGCCGATGCCAGGAGGGCGCTCAAGGACATCGACGCCATCGTGCACTGCGCGGCCCAGGTGAGCGTCGAGAGGTCCATCATGGACCCGCTCGCGGACGCCGACGTGAATGTCATCGGCACACTGAACATGCTCAACGAGGCGGCCAAGGCCGATGTCGGCAGGTTCGTGTACGTCAGCAGCGCGGCCGTGTACGGCGACCCGAAGCACGTGCCCATCGACGAGTCCCATCCGACCGATCCCATGAGCAACTACGGGGCGAGCAAGCTCGCGGGGGAGAAGTTCACGCTCGCGTACAGGGGCACGAGCGCACTCGAGGTCGTCGCCATGAGGCCGTTCAACTTCTACTCGCCGAGGGCCGACCCCGCCAGCCCCTACTCGGGCGTCATCACCAAGTTCGTCAACCGCGTCCGCGCGGGCGTCCCGCCGGTCATCGAGGGGGACGGCCTGCAGACCAGGGACTTCATACACGCCAAGGACGTGGCGGAGATGATCGTCCTGCTGCTGACCAGGAAGAATGTGTCGGGTCAGGTCTTCAACTGCGGCAGCGGCAGGTCGACCAGCATCCAGGCCCTGGCCAGGACCGTGATATCCGTGTCCGGCAGGAAGTTCGAGCCGGAGCACGCCCCGCCCAGGACGGGGGACATACGGCACAGCCTAGCGGACACGAAGAAGGCCCGTGAGGGGCTGGGGTTCGAGCCGATGATCGGGCTCGAGGAAGGCCTCGCCGAGCTGCTCAGCTGAGCCCTTTCCCGACGCCCCTGTAGACGATCCCCGCCTTGGCCATCTTGGCCTTGTCGAAGATGTTCCGGCCGTCGATCACGACAGCCGTATGCATCAGCCTCTTGACCACCGCGGGCGAGAGCCCCAGGTACTCCTTGTGCGACACCATGAACACCGCGAGGTCCGCGCCCGCCAGGACCCTCCTCAGGTCCCGGTCCGTCTTGGCCCCGGCCAGCTCTGCGAGGTACGGGTCGTGCACCCTGAGCTCCTTGGCCCCCCTCAGCCCCTCGATCACCGGGGCGGAGGGCGAGTTCCTCGCGTCCCCGCTGTCCTGGAGGAATGAAGCGCCCATGACGGCGACGGTCGCGTCCTCGAGCCTCAGCCCGGCCTCCGAGAGCGCATCGTGCGCCAGGTCGAGCACGTGGAAGGGCATCCCGTCGTTGACCGCGCGGGCCGCGGGTATCAGCTTCGGCATGGACGCCCGGCCGCCGTAGGCGAGCAGCCACGGGTCCTTGGGCAGGCAGTGCCCTCCGACACCTGCGCCCGGCAGGTGCATGTCCCTGAACGGGCACGAGTTGACGAGCCGCCGGACCTCGAAGGCGTCCGCGCCCAGCTTCTCGCATATGAGCGCGACCTCGTTGGCGAACGCGATCTGCACGTCGCGGTACGCGTTCTCCGCGGTCTTGACTATCTCCGCGGTCGTCAGGTCCGTCGGGTGGAGCTCGCCCATCATGATCCTGGAGTAGATGGATGTCGCGCGCGCGATGGACTGCTTGTCGAGCCCGCCGAGCACCCGGTCGTAGGTGCGCAGGTTGTGCAGCAGCCTCCCGGGCATGACCCTCTCGGGGCAGTGGGCCAGCCTGAACCCCTTCCCGGCGGAGAGCCCGCTCACGCGCTCCAGCACCGGCCCGACCAGGTTGACCATGGTCCCCGGGGCGACCGTCGACTCGACGATGACGAGCGTGCCCCTGCGCATGTTCCTCGCGATGTCCGTGAGGGGCGACACCAGCCTGGCCTGCTCCGGCCGCCGGTCCTCCCCGATGGGCGTGTCGACGCAGACGAACACCGCGGTCCTGTCCTTCAGCGCCTCGTAGGATGTCGTGGCCCTGAGCCGCTTCTTCGAGACGACCTTGCGCAGCATGGAGGCGAGCCCGGGCTCGTCCCCCTTCAGCGGGAGGACGCCCCTGTTGACGCTCTCGGCGCGCTCGGCGACGAGGTCGACGCCCGTGACGTCGAACCCCTTGTCCGCGAGCAGCGTCGCGAGCGGTATGCCGACGTAGCCCAGTCCGACGACTGCGATCCGTTCCTCGGCCATCGTCCGGCGATTGGACGCCCACGAGATAAGGTTTTGCGCTCGGCGCATCCGCTGTCCGCACAAAAAATGAAGAAAAGAATATTGCAGCAAAGAGAGCACGATGCTCTCTTTGTTCGTCGGGTTTGTGCCTATCCTATGGCCTGCACGTCTAGCTGCTCGGCGGGACCTTGCCCTCCTCCATCGGTGGCGGGGGCATCTGCACCAGCTCGACCTGCTTCGGGGCCTTCGGGCCGCCGAACTTCGCCTTCACGAAGGGCAGGACGATCAACAGCAGGATCATCACGACGAGCAGCAGGAGCACTGTCAGATCGAACAGGCTCAGGCCGCCCACGCTCCGGTCCCACGCCGACTGGTCCGCCTTCACTGTGAAGGACACATAGTCCCCGGACAGATAGTCGCCGGATATCGGGTCGTACAGGTACACGGTCATCCAGTAGGCCCCGTCGATCGAGTCCGCGGGTATCTCCACCGTGAACTCGCCGGAGGTCTGGGTGACCTGCATCCTCATGTCGGTATCGCTGTAGTCGACGTACACCCTCAGCTCGTAGACCGGCAGCTCGTCCCCGGTGTAGGTGCTGATCTGGTAGGTCACGGTGAGCATGTCGCCCGGCTTGAAGGCGTCGTTGACGTACTTCGAGCTCGAGTCGAGCACGAGCGTGAGCTCGTGGTAAGCCACGAGCCAAGTGGTCGTGGAGTCGCTCGCGATGTGCCCGAGGTTGTCGTTCATGGTGACCGTCGCGGTGTAGCTGTCCGATGCACCTATCAGCGGGACGGCGTACTCGAACGACGCGAACATCCCGAACGCGGGGTTGCCCGAGGCGACCTCCGCTCCGTAGTCGTCCTCGATCGTGTACGTCAGGTCTGCGCTCTCTATCTCCGTTATGATGCTGACGGAGAAGGTGACCGTGTCACCGGGCCTGTACTCGGAGCTGGATGCCGTCACTACGACATCCGCCATCCGGACCTCGGTCCAGGTGTATCCGTTGAGGAAGTAGCCGTCGATGTTGGCAATGCCCTCGACCCAGAGGTCACCTATGTACCCGGCCGGGATCTGGACGGAGCCCGTCCCGACGGACGTGTTGCCCGTCGCGATGGTCCCGTAGTCGTCGTAGACCATGTAGAATATCGAGTCAGGGATGACCTCCTCGTTGTTCCAGTAGGCCGTGAAGGTGAACGTCGCCAGCTGTCCGCTGTAGTAGTAGTCCTTGTCGAACTCCACCGTCATCTCGCCAGTCCACATGACCTCGAACGCGGCCATCGCGGTGAGCGTGTTGTCGAGCTTGGTCGCGGTCACCGTGACGATGTACGCACCCTGGGTCGCGTTGACGTCGAGGTCGAAGCTGTGCTGCACGTTCCCAGTCTGGTCGGTCACCAGGCCGGTCACGCCGTAGGCATCGATCGCGGTCCCGTTGTAGGAGACCTCTATGTCCACGGTCGCGTCGGGTAGTGCATCGTAGGCAGCGCTGACATAGGCTTCCACATCCACGGTCTCACCTGGCACGTACGGGCCGTTGTCCACGTATATGTCGAGGCTCATCGTGGAGATCGAGAACCAGAGATAGTCCTCGGAGGACCTGTCGTCGGTGTCGTTCGCCCAGAAGGCCATGTCCACACCCGACCAGAGCGCTATGTCCGTGGGTATGGTGAACTCCATCGTCCCGGGCACGCCCGAGAGCGTCCCGGAGTCGTAGACATCGTCGCCGCCCTCGTCGACCCAGTAGGCCTGCCACTCGATGTCGACAAGGTCATAGCTGGTCATCGTCGCGAGGTTGATCACATCGTAGGTGACCGTCACGTCCTCGCCCGGCAGCACGTAGTACCTGTTGCAGTCCACCATCAGCATGTAGAGCTGTATCTGCATCCCGTAAGAGTACCAGATCGCATCCGTGGACTCCTCGCACACGTTGATGGTGTAGTATCCATCAGGGGCGTCCTCGGGGACCGTCCAGGCCATTGTCCAGGTGCCGTCGACGGCCTCCTGGTTGGTCCAGTTCTCCAGGTCCTCGTAGGTCTCGTTGACGATTTGGACGTAGAAGTCGCCGGTCTCGCTGGTCGTCAGGGACATCGTCACGGTCTCGCCCGGGTAGATGTACCACGAGCTCGGATAGACCGTCAGGCCTTCCTGCTTGACGATGATCTGCGTCCTGGCGAACTCCTCGTAGGTCCAGCCGTTGTAGGCCGAGACCACCACATCGACCACGGCTATCCCGGCCGAGAAGGTCGCGTGGTTCGCGGTCAGCCACCTGGTCGGCAATGCCGACCAGCTGTCATACACTCCGACATCCGGGTCGTCAGTGACCGTGTAGAACGAGGACAGCGTGTCGCCGTCCTGGTCTATGGCGGCCACATAGATGTCGTTGACCACTGGATCGTCCATGTAGTCGAGCTCAACGGCGACGTAGATCCTCTCACCGCTGAAGTAGACGTCCTTGGCGTCTCCAGAGTCGTCAGTCGTCTGCACACTGCCTGTGTAGTAGACCGCCGCGTTCGTAGGAACTGCGGCGAAGGCCACTGCAATCAGGCACAGCGCTAGCACTATACCTAGAATCCTATTTTTCATGGGCTTTCCCATCCAGTCCATTAATCGTCGAACTGTATATATATACTTCGTGAAGAATCCATACTGGATGGTCCTCTCACCCTAGCGTATATATACGGAACGCGCGCAAGCGCGCATGCGTCGCGCCTTATAAACCCCTCGTCATTCGCCGATGTCGTGGTGGTGGTCGTCCCGGTCCCTGTGCCCCGCGCTCGCGCGCATCTCCTGCAGGTTCTCGGGGCTGAAGGGCGACATCGCCCTCAGCTTCTTCGCGATCCCCGGCATCACGTCGAGCACGTACCCGATGTCCTCGTCCGTGTTGCCCCTGCCGAGCGTGAACTGCACCGCGCTCTGCGCCTCCTCCGTGGGGACCTTGCACGCGAGCAGCACGTGCGACGGCAGGAGGCTCTTCGAAGTGCACGGGGAGCTTGATGACACGGATATGCCCATCATGTCGAGGTTGAGCAGCATCGATTCGCCCTCGACGTACCTGAACCTGAAGTTCGCGTTGTTCGGGAGCCTCTTCGTCCTGTGTCCATTCAGGAAGACGTCCGGCACGCTCCCGAGCATGCCGTCGACGAGCCTGTCCCTGAGTCTTAGGATCCTCTCGCCCTCGGATGCCATCTCGGCCTTGGCGATCTCGGCGGCCCTCCCGAACCCGACGATGGCGGGGATGTTCTCCGAGCCCGACCTGAGCCCCCGCTCCTGCCCTCCGCCCTGCCCGACGGCCTCGATCTTCGTGCCGTCCCTGACATAGAGCGTCCCGGCGCCCCGCGGCCCGTACATGTCATTGGACGAGATGCTCATCAGGTCTATCCCTGAGGCCTGCACGTCGATCGGGACCTTGCCCGCAGCGGCCACGGCGTCGACATGGAAGTAGATGTCCTTCTGCTCCAGCAGGCGTCCGATCTCGCCGATGGGTTGCAGGGTGCCGATCTCGTTGTTCGCGTACATGACCGAGACGAGCACGGTGTCCTTCCTGAGGGCGCGTTCGAGCTCGCCGGGGTCGACGAACCCGTCGGCGGTCGGCGGGACGAGCGTGACCTCGAAGCCCGCCTTCTCCAGGGCCTTCATGATGTTGAGGACCGAGATGTGCTCGATCGCGGATGTGACGATGTGCTTGCCTTCGTTCCTCATGCGCATCGCGACGCCCTTGATCCCGAGGTTGCTCGCCTCGGTGCCGCCGGATGTGAAGACGATCTCCTCATTGCGCTTCGCGTTCACGAGCGCGGCGACCTTGGCCCTCGCGTCCTCGAGCGCCTTCTTCGGCTCGCGGCCGGCTGCGTGGAGGGACGACGGGTTGCCGAAACTGTCCGAGAAGAAGGGCATCATGGCCTCCGTCACCCTCGGGTCGACGGGCGATGCCGCGCCGTAGTCCATGTACACCCTCCTCTTCGCTCCGCTCGCCTGCATCGTCATGTCCTGCGCCTCCTCCTTCCGAAGCGATGAATGGCCTCTGCGGCCTAAAACGTTAGCACGGCGTCGTAGTCGAGGACCAGGTCGTTCAGCGTGGCCGCCCCGACCACCTTCGCGCCCGGCACGAACTCCTCGGGCGACGCCTTCCTGCCCCAGAGCTGCGCGCTCTGTGCGCAGACCATCATCTGCACGCCTGCCTTCGAGGCCTGGTCCATCATCTCCTTGAGGCTCGGGAAGTCGCCCATCTTGATCGTCTCCGGGACCCCCTTGACCGCGCCCAGGATGCCCTTCGCGAGGAAGTAGACGGTCGCGTCTATACCCATGGCCCTCGCGGTGCTCGCGAGGACGAACGGTGCGTACAATCTCTCGGGGGTGTCGGGCCCCGATGTCTGGACATAGAGTATCTTCTTCGCCATCTCTCTCGACCTCCATCGGTCATGCCGAGCGTCTGATGAGGAACCTGAAACCGCCGCCGACCTTCTCGACCGACAGCAGCTCGTGCCCTGCGCGCTTCGCCCAGCTCCTGATGTCCGATTCGGATGCGGGGTCGTCCGCGAGGACCTCGAGGATCCGTCCTTTCTCGATAGTGTCCATCTCCTCCCTGGTCCTGAACACCGGCTCCGGACAGTAGAGCCCTATGCAGTCCAGGGTCTTGTCTGGGCGGGGGGACCCAACGCGTCTCTCGGGAATGGTATCTCCTCTCAGGCCCGGGCGGACGGCCCGGTCACATTGACCGTGTGGTCGAGGCCTCTGAAACGGATAATCATTGTGCCTTTTCGTTCAGGCCCGGTAGAGAGTCACCCGACCCAGCCTGCCCCCGAAGCGCTTGGTCCCGAAGCCGATGCTGCGCGCGGCTGGCGTCCTGGGCGGTCCGTCTGTCTGGGCCTGTGCGACCCCTTTCAGTGCCGCTATGCCCGTGGGTGTCGCCCTCTCCCCAGGCGAGTCCCCGGGCTGGTGCCTCACGCCTTCGAGGAGATGTGTGCAGGCGGGCGCTGGTATCCGGATGACGCCGTGGCTCACGACGACGATCCCTCGCCCGGTCGTGACGACGGAGTATTCGAACGGACCACTGCCAGATCCTGTGAGCAGCTCTGCGGCGTGCCCTATCCCGCATATGTTCATGAGCGCCTGCGGCCTGCCGACCTCGTGCAGGTGGACCTGCTCCGCGGGCAGGCCATGGGCCTTGGACTCGGCGTCGAACACTAGGCCCAGTATCCTGACCGCCGTGTCCCTGCCGGACCCGAGCCTGCGGCAGGCGTCCTCGACGGCTGCGTGCGCCTCGCTGTAACCGGTCTCGCCTGAGAATGGTTCGCGGGTGGTGCAGGAGACCGCCCATCCCCTGTCCTCCCCGTCGGTGACGGCGTCCAGCCTGAACTCCATCCCGCGGTCGCCGCATACGCTCTTCAGTCTCGAGACCGCCTCGGCCCGGTCCTTCTCCGGCAGCAGCCCGAGCATCGCGGCGAGGAGCATGTCGCCGGAGATGCCCTCTCTGGCATCTATGAATATCATGCAACGGTCGCAGGGCGGCCCCAGAAGATAATGCTCGCGGTCAGGCAGGGTGCCGCGCGCCTCAGGTCTTCGTCTTCACCTTCAGCTTCCTCGTCTTCGGTTTCTTGGGCGCCTCTTCCTCCTTCAGCTCGGAGGCCTCGTCGGCCTGCGGCTCGGCAGCTGGCACCTCGGCTGATTCCTGGGGCTCGGCCGGCTCCGGTGCGGGCTCCGCCATGGGTTCCGCGGCAGGCGCGGGCGCTGGCTCCTGTTGCTCCGGCACGGGTTCTGCCACGGGCTCCGCGACTGGCTCTGGCTCCGGCTCCTGCGGCGTCGGTGCGGGTTCGATGTGGACCGGCACCGGTCTCTTGACCGCATGGACCGGTTTCTTCAAGAACGCGAAGCGGGGCTTGGGCGCCGGTTCGGGCTCTGGCTCCGGTCTCTCCTCGACCACCGGCTCCGCCAGCGGCTCCGTCGCCATCTCCCGGACCGCCTCCTGGACGGGCTCCTGCTCGGCGACCGGTTCAGGGATCGTCTCCTCCACTGCCTGCGCCTTCGGCTCCTCCTCGACGGGCTGGACCTCCGCGATGAGCTCCGGTATCGCGGCAGGTTCCTGGACGGGTTCGAACGCGGGAGTCTCGTCGGCGGCCTGGCTGAGCGCCGTGACCTCCTCCGCGGTCTCCTCGGCGAAGACCGTGCCGCAATCGGTGCACCTGAGCGACTCCGCCGCGACGGTCGCCGCGCATATCGGGCACTGGTAGCTCACGTCCTCCATGAAGCCGACCCCGCACTTCGGGCACCGGTCCTCGGTCCCGTCGAGCATCCAGGAGCATCTGGGGCAGCTGAGGCGCTTGTCCTGCGCGTTCACCTGCTTCGCCTCGAGCTCGATGATCTCCATCAGCAGCTCGTCTATGCTCTGGTCGGACGTGCGCTTCCTGTTGGATTCGTAGAACTTCCTGTACTGGACATGGCACGACGGGCAGGCGGTCGCCGCCCGGTCGACATGCTCCCCGCAGAACGGGCACTCGAACTTCGTGGTCTTCTCGAACTTGGTGCCACAGCGCGGGCACGACTCCTCTAAACCGGTGACCCTGAACCCGCAGACGGGGCATCCGAACAATTTCATGCTATTCTTCGCCATCGGTCTCAGTGCCCGCTCATGAAATGCTCTAAGCGTTCTTAAGACCTTTCCGCATGACGGAGCGGGCTCTCGGGCGTCCTAACGGGGAAGAAGGAGTCGGAAACGGTTAAGTCGTCTCATGGCATAACTGTCGTTTTGGAAGAGCCAAATCCGCGCACGGCGCGGGTGTTCCATGAGGATTCCGACGACCAGTTCGTGGGGGTGTTGCCTTTGCAGTTGCGGCTCGGTCATGCACTGATATTGCTGGTGTCAATCGCGCTGACGTTCTCGGCACTCGCGCTCGCGCCGGGTCGGTCACAGCACGAATCGATGGAGGCTAGCATCATGGCTGACACGGTCGACCCTGTCGCCGTGATACGGATCATGAACAGCGACGGCGACATCGTCAACGCGGACATGGTCTCGAACGGGACCGAGGTCAACCTGGATGGGTCGGGATCGAGCGACGATTCCAGCTTCATCATGAGCTACCTGTGGGAGATCGAGTACGGCGGGAACACGACGGTCGCCTACAGCCAGGTGCAGATCTTCAAGTTCAGGAGCCTCGGGACGTACCTGATCACGCTCACGGTCACCGACGCGGCAGGCAACAACGGGTCCGAATCCGTGGCCGTCACGTCCGTGCTCGATTCGGATTCCGACGACCTGCCGGACTGGTGGGAGGACGAGTACTTCGGCGACCTCCTGCAGGACGGTGCGGGGAACCCTGACGGGGACGGTTACGACAACCTGCAGGAGTTCGCGCAGGGGACGGACCCGACGGTCTTCGACGAGCAGCCCCCTGGCTGGCTCGAGGAGAACTGGTACTTCGTGGTGGCCGCGGCGGCCGCGCCCGTCGTTACGCTCCTGACGCTGGTCCCATTCTTCAGGAAGAGGCAGAGGGCCCGTGAGCGGCGGAAGATCGATGCGGCCATCGAGATACACAAGGCGCTCGAGGACGAGGACTGACCGTCCCGTCAGAGCGTGAGGGCGAGCACGACGGCGCCGAGGGCCGCGCAGTACACCGCGAACACCCAGAGCCTGCCCGACCTCACGACCCTGAGGAGATAATCGATCGACACGACGCCGGCGACGAACGCAGCGGTCATGCCCAGCAGGAGCATTGTCGGGTCCGCGTCGTAGCTGTCCAGGGTGGCGAACCCGTAGGCGAACGCTCCGAGCAGCGCGGGGACTGATAGAAGGAACGCGAATGTCGCGGCCATCTCCCTGTCGAGGCCTCTGAACATGCCTCCGCATATCGTCGAGCCGCTCCTCGATATGCCTGGTATGATGGCGACCGCCTGGAACAGGCCGATCACGACCGCGTCGGAGAGCCTGACATTCCTGCGCTCGCCCTTGCCGGCGAACCTCCAGGCCGAGAGCAGCACGCCCGCGTTCACGATGAGCGCCGCGCCGACCATGCCGACGGTGAACATGTCCTCCATGGCGTTGGTCAGCAGCACGCCGATGATCGCGACCGGCACGGTCCCCACGAGGACCATTAGCCCGAGCGTCCGGAGAGCGTCCTCCTGCGGCCCCCTGGACCGCTTCGGCGTGAACAGCGCCCCGAGTATCCGCCAGAGCTCCTTCCTGAAGTAGACGCACACCGCGAGGACGGTGCCCATGTGCACCACGAGGTCGAAGAGCAGGTTCTGCCCGGACGCCAGTCCGAGGAACTCCTGCGCGAGGACGAGATGGCCGGAGCTGGACACCGGCAGCCACTCCGTCAAGCCCTGTATGATCCCGAGCACCAGGGCCTCGAACGCGTCCATCTGTCTCCTGAGATGCGTGCAGGGTAATTCAAGGTATTGCGCGGGGAGCGTGGCCGCGGCGTCCCTCCGCGAGCGATATCAACACCGATAACGGAGGGACAACGTATTTATCGCAAGGAACATCTAGCGGACATCTGGGTCCGGCAAAGCGCTGGCCGAGATGGCTCGTGCCGCACCCGAGCGTGCGCTTCATGTCAGGCGGTGTCCCACTGTCGCGTTCAACTCCGTGTTTGGTCCTCACGATCGCGTTCATCGTCCTAGTGGCGTCAGTCCCTTCTTCTCAGGCGTACGATGACGGCGCGAAGTCGCACACGGCCGCGCTGAACATCAGCAGTGCGGAGTCCCAGCTGACGGTCGAGGTCGAAGACGAGGCGGCCTTCGCAGCGGTCGAGGCCTACGCCGCGTCCCATGGGATGGCCGTCACGTTCAGGGGCGAGGCCGCGGGCATCCTGTCGGTCGATTCCGGCGGCGATGCCTTCGCTGCGGCCGATGCGATATCCGGGATCGAGGGCGTCGTCAGCGTCTCGTCCCAGTCGGATGCCAGGGTCATGTTCACCCCGGACGACCCGGACATCTCGGACCAGTGGGCGCTCGGGAAGATCGACGCCTACAGCGCCTGGGACATCACCCGCGGCGCTGACAGCGTGGTCGTAGCGATACTCGACACGGGGATCGACTGGAACCACCCGGACCTCGCGGCCAACATGTGGTCGAACGCGGACGGGTATCACGGATACAACTTCATCTCGGATAACTGGTACCCGATGGACGACAACATCAACGGGTACGATGACAACGGTGACTGGGTGGCCAATGTCTTCACCTACCACGGCACGCATGTCGCGGGGGTCGTGGGCGCGGTCTCCGACAACGGCGAGGGCATGGCCGGCCTTGCCAATATCAAGCTCATGGCGGTCAAGGTCATGAACGAGTCTGGCGAGGGCACGGACGCCACGGTGTCGGCCGGCCTGCGCTGGGCTACCGACAACGGCGCCGACATCGTCACGATGAGCCTCGGGGTCGACGGCGTGTCCATCGCGCTCGAGAACGCCGTCGAGTACGCGGCGAGCCACGGCGTGATCATGGTGGCCGCCGCGGGCAACAGCGGCACCAGCGTCGTCAGCTATCCAGCGGCCTTTCCCGATGTGATCGCGGTCGGCGCGACGGACAGTTCGGACCGGCGGGCCTCGTTCAGTAACTACGGCGAGGGCCTCGACGTCGTGGCACCGGGCGTGAACATCTACTCGACCCAGGGCAACGGGAACTACCAGTACCTGTCGGGGACCTCGACGGCCGCCCCGCATGTCGCCGGGGTCGCCGCGCTCATGCTCTCCATAAATCCGGCCCTCACGCCGGAGGAGCTGGCCGCGGACATCAACGACACGGCCACGGACATATCGATGACTGGGTACGACCTCTCGACGGGCTGGGGGATAGTCAACGCCTTCGCCGCGGTCGAGATGGTCTCGGACCCGACCGTCACGGTGACGGACTATCCCGAGTACGCCACGCCGAACAGCACATTCTCTGTCTCATGGCTGGTCAGCGGCGGGGACCCAGGGACCATCTCGGAGACGCACCTAACCTGGGGCTGGTCCGCGACATCGCTGACCGAGGTATCTGCATCATTCTCAGGCACGACGTGGGCGTCGTTCACGGGGGATGTGCAGGCGCCCGACGGGAACGGGACGGTCTACCTGAAGGCGTACGCGGTCGTGGACGGGACCGAGTACGAGTCGGTGCTGGTCTCGTTGCCGGTGCACGAGGCGACCGCTGACAATGTGTTCATGCAGTTCCTCAACGACGTCGAGGACTTCATCTTCAACCAGCTGGGTCTGCTCAACTTCATACTCATCATCGTAGCGCTCATAATGATCGCCATCGCGATCGGCGCGGCCAGCTCGAGGCGCCGCAGGACCCATGTCAAGATCGTCCCGCCAAGACCAGCGGCGCCGGCGTCCCTGCACCAGTACCAGACCGTCCAGGGCGTGCACCCGCAGGTCCCGCCCCCGCCGCCACCGCCTCCGAGGTTCGAGGCGTACGTCGACATAGTCGCGAACGACGTGATCCCGCCGACCCTGCGCGTGGTCGAGGGGACCAAGGTCGTCTTCATCAACAGGGCCTGGTCCCCCCCGCCGGGGGTCGCCGTCAGGAGCGGCACCATCGACGCCTACGGGGAGCACCACGACAGCCTGTTCCAGAGCGGCCTGCTCATCGCCCCGGGGGATTATTGGAGCGTCACGTTCCACAGGCCCGGGGAGTACAGCTACTACATCACCGGCATGTGGAAATCGGGCAAGGTCGTCGTCGAGGTCTACAAGCCGGAGCAGCACGGGCAGCAGCTCCAGCAGCGCGTGGCATGATCCCGCGGCGACCGCCTTGGATGGCTCGCGCTCGATTGTGAAGAAATGGAGAAGAATGTGAGGACGCAGCACAACCGTCCGGCCTTCAGCGTCGGGGGGCGCCGTACGACCGGGTCCTCGGATGGTCGTCGTTCGCGAAGACCATCGACGGCCGAGCCGTCGTAGGACCCTTCTCGCTGGTGCCCGCCTATGCCTCTTCCGGTCCCGTGCGCCACGTCCTCAGTTTGAATCAGGGCGAGTTCCTGGAGTTGCTGCTGTTGTCGCCCTGACCCTGCCCGTCGTCGCCTGCATCGGCATCGCTGCCGGTGTCGACGCTCTGCTGCTGCTCCTGCTGTCCCTGGGGCTCGGCCGGGACATCGTCCTGGGCCGCCTGCTCCTGGGCGTCAGCGCCGTCCTGGTCCTGCATGTCCGCGGCCGGCTGAAGCTGGTCCACGGAGTTGGCAAGGCCGAACGTGCAGCTGCTCTGCAGCTCCTGCTGCTGCGCGGCGTTGCTGACTTGCGACCGGTGTGCGTGCATCTTGCCGTTGCCGTTTCTGCCGGCGCCGTTCCCGTCATCGGATGAGTCGTCATCATCGTCGGTCTCATCGTCATCGGAGTCGTCGCACCCGTCGTCGCCGTCGCATGTGTCGTCGTCATCGCTCGCGTCGTCGTCGGAGCTGTCGTCGTCTTCGGGCAGCTCGGAATCATCTACGTCATCCTGGTCCTCGTCCGGGACATCGGATGTTCCGTCCTCATCCTCCGTGCCATCGTCTGTCGGCACGGTCGATCCGTCGTCCGTGCCGTCTGTTCCATCAGTGTCGTCGGTCGGGAGGGTTGAGTCGTCCGTCGGTGTTGTGTCCGAGCTGGGGTCGGGCTGCGTCTCATCTGCCGGTATGTCGGTCGTGATGTCTGGCTTGTCATTGCCGCCGATCATCGACACGACTAGCACGGTGCTCAGTATGAGCATCGCGCCAGCGACAGTTGTAGCTAGCAACCTCTTGCTGATTCTAATCAATTCACCTCCTCTTGCTCAGCATCCCAATGAGCTTGAGAATCCCTAAGGCCGGAGCTACTATTTAATGAAAACGCGTCAGACACGCTTCCCTGGCGTCGGACCGAGCTGTCGGACGCACTTTCTAGGCTGACACCTTTCCCCTCTGCGGATCCGGGCCTAGAACACCGGAGGAAGTGGCGTCCCGCCAAGGCAAAGGACGACCTCGGCGTAGGCGTCATACAGCATCGCGGCGCTGTCGTCGCTCATGTGCTCGCTCCTCCAGAAACCTGCCACGTGATGATAGAACGCGTCCATGATCTCGAGGCATTCGGTGATGTTCCCCAGCTCGAATTCGACCTGGGCGGCCATGAGCTGCGCGGCGAACCCGTGCTCCGAGTGCCCGGGGAGCTCGCCCGCGATCCCGACCACGAGCGGGATGATGTCCTCGGGCTCGCAGAGCCCGTCGTCCGGCGGTACGGGTCCCACGCCTTCAGATGCGTAGGCCTCCGCTGAGGCCGTGGGGACCGTGCCGCTCACTCCCCCCGCGACAATGACCGTTCCGTCCGGGAGCACCGCGCACCCGTGCGCGCCCCTGGGCATGTTCATGGCGGGCGCGGCGGACCACGCGTCCGCATGGCCGTCGTACAGCTCGCACGCTGCGGTGGTGCCATCGCCGCTCCAGGAGCCTGCCGCGAGCAGACTCCCGTTGGACAGAGCGGTCAGCGTGAAGTGCGCCCTGGAGGCCGTCATGCCGGCCGCGGGCGACCACGCGTTGGATGAAGGATCGTACAGCTCGCACGCCGCGGTCGCCTGCTGGTCCGAGAGACCGCCGGCTGCGAGCACGGTGCCGTCCTCGAGGACGGCCGTGGCGTGGTTGTACCTGGGCGCCGCCATCTGCGCGATGCCCAGCCACGAACCGGTCGCCTGCGAATAGATCTCGCTCGTCCCGGTGTCGTCCCCGCCGACCGCGATCACATCACCGGTCGGCAGCATCTCGATCGTGAAGAAGAGCCTCGCCTCGGTCATGGTCCCCGCTGGGACCCACGAGTGCGATGCTGGGTCGTACCTCTCCGCCTGTGCCCACGGGCCTGAGACCCAGTCCGTGCCTCCTGTGATGAGCACCGAGCCGTCCGCGAGCCTGATGGCGGCATGGGCCGAGCGCGCGAAGTTCATGTTCGGGAGCGCGAGCGCGGTGCCCTCGGCGGGGTCGAGTATCTCCGCGCCTGTCGTGGACCCGGCACCCGTCTCACCGCCCGTCACGAGGACCGTCCCGTCCGTCAGGAGCGTGGCCGTGTGGCCCACGCGCGCTGAGAGCATCACCGGGCCCGCGGTCCAGACCTTGAGCGCGGGGTCGTAGACCTCCGTCGACGCGGTCGGGCCCAGCGCCGTCAGTCCCCCGGCCACGAGCACCTTCCCGTCCTGGAGCAGGACGATCGCCGGGGACGACCGCTCGATCGCCATGTCCGGCAGTAGGTACCACGAGGTGACGGCTTCGGGCGCGTCCCCTGTCAGGTCGGTTGTGTCCTGGTGCGGCGACGTGCTCGCCGCCAGCCCTGTAAGCATGAGTGCGAGGAGGAGCGCGATCGCTGGGAACCGGTTACCCGCTGCCGCTCCGAGTGCATCCACTGCCCTTCCCCCCGAAATCCGGGACACGCAACATCGTGACTCGTCGCAATGCCGTCCGTCCCCTCGTGCGCGGACATGCTGCATCCCGATATGCGACGCTGCTAGGCCGTTCCTCCGGCCTCATCCCCGGGACGTGCACTGACTTCGGCCGATTTAGCTCTTTGCCGGGTGAGCATCGGCCGGCGCCGGCGGTCCGGGGTCCGCGGACCGACCGTCGCGCCTGCGGTCCGATGGTCGGACCCAGGGACGATAGTCTCGGACAAAGGCTAAATCAGCGCACGCCGATACGATTCTCAGCCCACGGCTTAACCGCCATGGGCACGATGCGGGGCGGTCGCGAGGGGAGATGGCGTATCAGCCGAGCTGAGGCTGCGTTCTCTCTCAGTCACGATTGTCCAGCTTCGGCCGGGCATATCCGCGTGGCGGAGCCCGGAGATGGGATCGGGTGGTTCGTGATGACAAGGACGAGGATATTGAGGAGAGCATCCGAGAGGGTGCTGAAGGGCAACAGCTACTGGGGCTTCGCCGGGTTCTGCGCGATGATCATGCTGAGCTGCGCGGTCGCCGGCCTCGCGATGACGACGAACGGAGCGAAAGACGTGACGGAGCTGGTCGTCCATGATGGGCAGTACCAGTGGAAGGTGTACGACAGGGAGGTGTTCCCTGATACCACAGGGGCGTTCCATGTGCGCCAGCCGACGGTGACGGACACCGGCAGCCTTCTGTTCTCACTCAACAACGTGAACACGGAAGACCCCGCGAAGGCGCTGTTCACGGTCTACATGCTCTGGGACGGGAAGATCGACCTGAGCGACAAGAGCACGATCACGGCGAAGGTGAACATCGTCTGCGACGACGACACGGTCTTCGCGTACAG
Organism: uncultured Thermoplasmata archaeon; assembly: GCA_964568665.1. Classification (GTDB taxonomy): domain Archaea; phylum Thermoplasmatota; class Thermoplasmata; order UBA10834; family UBA10834; genus CAWBDD01. The sequence goes on from CAZMPY010000004.1 coordinate 27,659, forward strand.
GAACCCTGTGTCTCCGTACGACCCGGTCGTGGATTCGGCGAACTTGCCGTTCTTCCGGATGCACTTCCTGAGCGTCAACGGTGACAGCTGGGCCGCTTCGGACTACTGGTGGTCGTGCGACCACGGGCACTTCGGCACGGTTAGTTCATTCACGATCACGGCGTCTCTGGACGCCTTGCTCGGCGAGTGGTCTGACAGGGACGGTGTCAACTGTTTGGACGAGTCCGAGCTGTTCACCGCCGGTCTCTCGGACGTCCAGGAGTTCGGCCTGTCGTTCGGTGGCGACGGCCGCTACGCGAACGGCGTCGGCGTGGTCTCAGGGAGCGCGACTTTCGAGCTCGTGAGCTTCGTCATAGGATGACCGGGCCCCTGGGGTCCGACAACCCTCGCGCCGACCGTGCGCGAGGTCTTTCTCCATTTCCCACTGCGACATGTGCGGACGCCATCGACCAGGTGCGTCTGTGGGACACCCGCGCTATGCCTCCGCCTTCTCGGTCGCCTGCGCTTCGGCCGGCGCTGGTTCCACGGGCTCGACGATCTTCGCCGAGCGCTCCAGCAGCGCGAGCTCCCTCGTGCTCAGGACCCTCGGGTCGACCATGAATATGACGGCGCAGTCGTGCGCCACCACGAAGTCGTGCATGTGGTTGACGAACCTCAGGACGGCCTCGAAGTCGTTCTGGGTGATCAGGTACTCCATGCCCTCGATGAGCACCACGGCCCGCTCGGCCGACTCGACGAACTTGCTGATCCTCAGGCTCAGCAGGCTCAGCTCCGTCGGGTCGTTGTGGTCCTTCCCGGCCCTGCGCGTGAGCCACAGGATGGTCTTCGCGTCGAACCTGTAGACCTGCCTGAGCCTGTCCGGATGCTCCCGGACGACCAGCATGCCGGCCGCCCCCTGGGCCATCGCGTCGTTGAACATCGCGAAGGCCGTGACGGGGCGCTTCTCCTTGACCAGGTAGATGAACCCGCGCTGCACCGGGAAGTGCTCCCCCGGGGCGGGCCGTAAGACCGGGTACGCCTGCCCGACGAGCCCGTTGAACGCGGTCTGGGTCGCGGCCTTCCCGCCGTTGGGCCCCTCCCTGGACCTGCGCCTCCGGTCCCTGCGGTACAGGACGGCCCCTCCGGCGCCAACCGCGACCAGGAGCGCCGACGCGACGACGACCCCGGCGAGGTCGACGACGGCCGGCCCAGCGGAGACCGTGACCGCGTCCTCGTAGGTCGTGCCGTCCGAGGTCGAGTCCTCCTCACCCCAGGGCGCGTCCAGTGTGAAGCTTATCGTGACCGTCAGGCCGTACCCGCCCTCCGCTAGATCTTCAGGCAACATGAACGGCATCTCGTATGTCTGATTGTCCAGGTCTGGGTTCAGCCATAGCGACAGGTCCGACACATCCGTCTCGACGGGCGCGGCGTCCCACGCGAACATGACGGTGATCGTCTCGACCCGCAGCGGGAACACGTCGTCGCTCTCCGCCCCAGCGGGCACCGTGTTCGACACCGTCACCTCGAGGACCGCCTCGTCCCCTGCCCTGTAATCGTCCTGGTCCGGCGAGACCGCGTATGTGACCGCGGGCTCGTTCGCCGCGGTCCTGGTGACATAGAAGTCGTGGTAGGTCACGTCCCCGCCCCAGTAGTATGTGATGTTCCCCCAGGCGGTGTGGGCGATGTACTCCACGATGAGATAGTAGCTGTACGTGCCTGCTGTCAGATTCGTCGGGACCGGCACGGGCAGGTCGTAGACACCGACCCCGGCCCCGTCAGGCGCGAGCCATTCGGACGTGGCCGACACATTGTTCCAGAGGATCTCACCGGCCGTCATCCACGAGAAGTGCGCGGAGACGTTCAGGACCTTCTCCATGTAGGCGAGGTCGTCGTACACGTATGTGCCGGAGGGCTGCGTGTTGACGACGGTGAACTCGACGGCCGGCTCGGTCCCGGGGTAGTAGGCGTCCTTCGCGGGCGAGAATCCGAAGGTCACGCTTATGGGCGCGCCGTCGGCCTCGACAGGCACGGCTGATAGTATGAATGCAACTGCTGCTGCGAGAACGCACAGTCCGGCGACGACCCGCCGGCAAGAGGGCCCCATTCCCTTCCCCGGCACTCCCCTCGGCGTGCCGAGGACGTTATCCCTGACTCGCTACATAAGGACTGCCACAATCAGACCAGCACGCGCTTCTCGTCCTTGGTTATGTTGAGCACGACTTGCGTGTAGGTCCTGTCCACGTTCTCGTGGTCCAGGACCTTCTTCACGAATGTGTTCAGGTCCGCCCTGGTCTTGAACCGGGCCATGAGTATGGCGTCCCACTCGCCCGTGGAATCGAGCACCGCGAAGACCGCCGCGTCCCTGGCCAGGTCCTTCTCCGTCTCGACGATCCTGCCGTGGATGACCTTGATGCCTATGACCGCCATGATGTCGTAGCCGAGCTTCGTGGCGTCGACCACGGGCATGTATCCCTGGATGACGCCCTCGCGCTCCATCGCCTTGACCCGGTTCGAGACGGTCGTGAGCGAGACGTGCAGCTCCTTCGCTATGTCCCGGAAGCTCTTCCGGGCGTTCTCGTTCAAGCTCCGGAGGATGTCAATGTCAAGCTCGTCTAGCTCGACCGTGCCAACAATCTTCTTGCGGGCCTGCATGGCACGTGTGGAATCACTTGCGTTTATAAATACCTTGCATCTCTGGGCGTGCGCGGTGGTCAAAATGCGCGCGAAATGGCTTATTGGTGGTCAAATGCCCGGTGTTTTCGAAATATGGTTGATATATGACTGTGCACGTATGGGATGTGCAGGAGGTCCAAAGAAATGTCAGGAGACACGGTTTGCTTCGACACGAGGATCAGAAACTGGGACGAGGAGTGGTTATCCCAGCTCCTGGAAGAGGCCCTCCGGCTTAAGGGCAAGGCCCCGGCCGCAGAGGACGTCGCTCATTAACCGGACCCGGGATCCGTCCGTCCGGCGATGTTTTTCATACCACGAACGAACAGCGGACACCATCCGTCACGATGCGTTCATCGTACGGCCGCGGACCTAATCTCCTCGTGCGATTCCTTGATGTCCCTGAAATAGAAGTAGAACACGAGCGTCCCTACGACATAGCACGCGCCGCAGTAGAAGAACGGCTCCACATTGGTGTAGTCGTCGTTCCACAGATAGCCCGCCATGGCCTCGGAGCACATGAATGCAGCGGTCCAGGCGAGCTGCCCCAGGCCGACGAACGAGGCCCGTATGCGCTCGCTCACGATGTTCATCACATAACCGCTCACCAGGGGTGTCGGGACCAGCATGAAGAACGACCTCGTGGCGTAGAAGACGGCCGCCAGGGCGAGCCCGGGCGAGTACGGTATGAGCACGAGGAACAGGATCGAGGAGAGCTGGCACACGGTGATGATCTTGACCGGGCTCCGGGTCTCGGCGAACACGGGCACGATGAAGAACCCGGCCGCGAGCACCAGGAACGACAGCATGATCATGAGGTCCAGCTGCCAGTAGGTCGCGCCCATGCCGGTCGTGAATATGATCGCTATCCAGGGCATGACCATGGCCGCGCCGAGCCCGATGAAGGCGTTCTGGAGGCACCACGCCCCGAGCATCCTGACGGTCCGGCGGTCGAACTCGATCATCAGCTTCTCCGGCCGCCGCTCGGGCTCAGAGACCTTGAGCACATAGAGTATCGGGACGGCGGAGAACAGCGCCCCTACGAGGAACACCAGCCGGAACGAGTCGATGTTCCCCATGTCCATGGCCCACAGGAGCATCCCCGGCGCCGCGAGGCCCATGAACGTGCCGACGGTCTGGCCTATGGTGTTCGTGAACGACTGCAGGCCGAAGAGGTACTTGAGCCTCGCAGGCTCGGCCTTCCCGGCGAAGAGAGCCATCATCGACGGCCCGCTCAGGGACCCGCTGAAGCTCAGGATGGCGTTCACGGCGGCGAAGAGCAGGAAGTTCTTATCGGCCACGAACATGGCCGTGCCGATGGTCGTCCCGACGAGGCCGATCAGGGCGAGCCCCTTCCTGCCGAACTTGTCGGCGAGGTACCCGCTGAAGATGTATGTGATGCCGCTCGTGGCGGAGCCGGCCGCGAACATCCAGCCGATCTCCATCGACGTGAACCCGAGCGCGTCCCAGTAGACCGAGAGGATGTACCAGAGGACCGCCCCGCTGACGCCTATGAAGAATGAGGCCTTGATGAAGCGCCGCTCGTCGCGGCCGGACCTGGAGTAGTACTTGACGGTCTCGCGGGCGCCGTTTTTGCCCTGGCGCGCGAAATCTAGAAGCCCCCCCGTGAGCCTGGATGACAACCCGGTCCTCCCGGCGGCTACAACGCATCCCCCGGTAAAAACTTAATTGTGGATACGCCTGGTCCGTGGTTAGTTTTATCAGACCGGAGGCTCTATCGCGACGCGATGAGGTTGGACCTGGGACCGTTGAGGGGGTGGATCGACCGGATGGCGCCAGATGGCACCCCTCGGAGGAAGGTCCTGCAGATACTTGCGATCGTCCTGTTCGTCGAAGGTCTCTCCGTCATCGTAATGTTCTCCTATGCCTGGGTCGGATTCGGGGTCCTTTCCCTCCTCATCGGAGGCGCCCTGCTGGTGTTGCTGCACCGCGGGCATGAGGCACCTACCGAGACCAAGGACAGGCGGCCCCTCGGGCTCGCGCTCGTCGACCGCGTGATCGAGCAGGTGGGCGGCAGGTATGTCGTGATGGCCGTCGGTGCCGCGGTGGTCGTCCTGGTCCTGATGTACAACCTGGTGGTGTCCCCTCAGCCGGAGATCGGAGACGTGGACACGATCACCCTCTTCTTCGGAGCGGTGATGGTAGCCTACCCGTTCGTCGTCGACAGGTACAAGGTAGAGACGACCTTCTCGCTCGTGTTCCTGGGCCTGGTCGTGCTCTTCCTGGCGCTGCCTCAGGCCGTGTCCGGAATCCTGGGCGGGGGCGGCGTCTCGTCCGCGGGTAGCTGGTATGTCCACTACATGCTCGCAGCGCCGTTCTCGGGCATACTCGACCTCATCGGCATACCGTCGTCCTCGACGGGGAACGTGGTGACGATACAGTTCCAGGACGGCACGGTCAACACCCTGGCGATCTCCGCGTATTGCGCCGGGATGTACTCGTTCTCGATATTCCTCTCCGCGTTCATCTCGTTCGTGCTCGTGTTCGAACGTCTGAAGCCAAAAACTCTGCTCCTCGTCCTAGGCCTGGGACTGCTCATCGCCTACCTGGGTAACCTGTTCCGAATGGTCATCATCGGCGTGATAGGCTACTATCGCGGTTTGGACGCTTTGTTATGGGCTCACGAGAACGTAGGTTGGATGATCTTCCTCGCATGGTCAACCGCCTTCTGGTGGTTCATACTAATCTATGTGTCGAACAACCCGAAACCAGGAACCAATGGCACCGAAGTCAACTAATAGCGAGAAGACGATTGTTTCCCAGATGGCTGAGTGCGGAGGTGAAATGGTATTGTCTGTGTTCTCAAGACGCACTGTATTCTGTGTACTGTTATTCATCCTTGTCCTCTCCATAGCGCTTCGTTATCCTTCGACAGACCACGAACGTTACCAGGCAGACTCCTATTTCATACACCTTCTGTCAGAGTCAATTACTGAAGAAGGACGAGCGGAGTGGACTATGAATTCCTTGTCGTATGTAGGGTACTATCCGTTTTCGTACCCGTCTGGGGTTCCTTTCGTCATCGCCGAGACGTCAATCATGACGGGCATCACTGTTGAAGGGTCCGTGCTCTTGTTCAACATGGCTTTCGCAATCATCTTCTGTCTCGCCGTATTCTGTATGGGTCGCGAATTCGTTCGGAGAACCGATATCGTATTGCTCGCCGTGTTCCTTGCTGCAACTGGACCAAGGCTAATCGATACATCTTGTTGGGTGGGAAGTGCGAGGACGCCACTCGTCGTCCTGATGACGCTAACGGTGTTCCTGTGTCTACGCGCTTCATCCCCCCATCAACTCCGCCTGCTTGTCGTGGCGGGCCTAATGGCTTTCGGGGCCTTTGCGTGTCATCACATGGCTGTGCTCATTCTGCTGTATGGTGTCGCGTATGTGTTGTGTGTCATCGGCGCGAAACACATCACTAAGAGTGCAGTCTTTGGCAAGCGTTGGTCTATGGACACGTACTATGCCTTAGTTGTCACCACCATCTCCGTAACCTCATTTATCGCATTCGATAGTCTCTGGCAGTCCGTCAAGTCTAGCTTCGGGAGCGACTACATATTCGATTTCGAACCCAATGTCGCAGCCACTCTGCTCAATATGGCTGCAAGTTACACCCATCAGATTGGGCTTGTCCTTCCAGTTGCCGTCGTGGGTGGAGCACTGTTGCTCCACAGAATTGGCACATCGCCGAGAAACTCGTTCCTTATACTCGGCTTAATTGTATTCATTCCACTGCTGGGAAAATCGTTGTACGTTTCATTGCTGCTTCTACCCTCGGTATCCATTCTTGGGTCAATAGTCATCTACAGGTTGATCGGGACAAGACCCGCCTGGACTCGGAGGTTCACGGTTGGTGTTGTCGCACTCGCTTGTTTTTCGCTCTTGCTACCCATCGCGTCAGTGAACCAGTGGAACGCCGGGGAGTACGTCAGCGGTGACACCGTCGAAGTAGATAGTCAGGTGTTCAACGATGCGGCCTATCTACGCGCCTATTCGGGAGATTCCTTCGTCATATCGAACACGGAGATTCTCTCGCTTGAAATCACATCGTTCTCGGAAAGCCATCTCCTGCGAGACGGTCTGTACTCTGTCCTGAACGGCGAGGTCACTTCGGAAGATTTGAAATCAAAGGTCAGACTTGCGGAGATTGGCTTTCCGAACAACCTGTACTTGTGGTTTGTCTACGATGGTGATGAGAACGCCAATTACTACGTTCTCGGATTGATGACTAAAGGTCTTGATTTCGCGGGCCCGTCCTATGGGGATACTGGTGCACGCTCTTACTTCTCGAGCCACTCCAAGTTGTATGTCATCATCGACCATCATTGGCTCAACAGTTACGTGACCGAGTATGGGACCTACGGTGCCATTTTACCTTCGGAACTGAAAAGTGCCACCCGGAATGGCGAGACAGAGAACGCGGCCATCGACAGCTACAACATGTACCAGAGTTCGAGAATAACACTGTATGCACTAAGTCTTACTGTCTGAGGTTGATCTCGGTGGCAAGGAACCCCTCCATTGGAACTGAGTCTCCAGGATGCAGCCGTCAGCCGAAGTGTGCCCCCAGCACCCTAGATGTACTTTTCTTGGTGGACGACATAACTCGAGAGGGTGGTATTCGGACCCGCGTTGCTGAGGAACTCAGTTGTCTGAGTGGGGACCAAGGCATCAGTTTCTTCGTGATTTCAAGATGCTACGTTAGGAATGCATCACGAATTCGCAACGCAATGACCTACCTCTCCAAAGATACTGGAATTCCTGGCCTGATGGGGCTTTCATACCCGAAGATGCCCCACGGTGGCGTTCCGTTCCTGTACGAGGTGTCATTCCTGGTCAATACAATCCTGTCCCTTTGCTTCTTGATTCCCCTTGCCATCATTCGCAGAACCGACGTGGTCTACGGTCACAACAATGAATGCGGGTTCAGCGCGATCTTGTTGTCCAAGTTGCTTGGGATTCGAAGCATCGTTGACCTTCACGGAGTGGAGGTTGATGAATACCTCGAGCAGCACGCCGATTGGAAACCCAACGGCATTAGAATGAGATTCTGGAGATCCGTGGAAAAATTCGTCCTGCGATATGCCGACGAGATTGTCTGCGTTTCAAAAGTCCATCGTGAAGTCCTGAAGGGTAGGTTCGACCGCATTCGCGTTCCGGTTGTGATTCCGTGTTTTGCGGATGAGCAATTGTTCTCTCCCGACAATTGTGCCCGTGCGACAACCCGCAGCAAGCTCAATATTGGGGAAACAGACATTGTGTTCGTGTATACGGGTGTTGTTTCCAAAGAGTTCGGGGGATTCAACCCGATTCATTTCGTTTCCAGAATTGAAGATCTGGCTGGCAAGCATCTCCTCATTGTATCCGCCAACGAATCCATATCAAGGGCAGAATCACAGGTTCCTGCATTCATGAAGGGCAAGGTCACGGTCTTGACGTCTCCCAGGCACGAGGTTCCACGGTACCTCTGCGCATCTGACATAGGCATCCTTCTCAGGAAGGAGAATGTCGTGAATGAAGTGGCATCTCCGACCAAGTTTCCAGAGTACCTACTCTGTGGTCTTCCAGTCGTCGTTACGGATCGGCTTGGAGATGCGAGTGCGATTGTCAAATCGTCGGGAGCGGGCTTATGCTTATCATCATCAAGAATCGGAGGGATTCCTAGCCTCTATGAGAATGAGATTTCGAACTTGTCAGCTCCGGGCATTCGCGCACGTGCGAGAGCCGCTGGCGATGCAACCCTCTCAAGACGAGTCCACAAGCCTGCATTCCTCAAGTTGCTACTCGACCAAGTTTGATCAATCGTTGCGCGTTCACGCAGAAAATAGTCCACGCGCTTGTACGCAATCCAGTCAGCGTGAGGATACTATTTGCCCTAACGGCATTTTGAACACTCTGAGTAGATTCTCGACAATCGCAGGTTTCTTTGGACAATTGAGAACTCTCCCTCCTTCACCTTCATCTTGGAATCTCTCCCGAATCGCGCTCTTCGGTCGGGATTTGTGCATAGATCTGTCATTCTGTTGATTAGCTGTTCGACTACGTCGTCGAAGTTCTCCTCGCATTGTACTGCGGATCGGTATTCACGGAGATGGCTCTCCGTTCTCGGTGCATCTGGAGGGAACGCGAGCCATTGGCTCTGTATGTTGTGACCGTTCTGCCCTTCCACGACCATCTCCGGTATTGCGTATGAGTTCGAGCCAATAATTGGAAGCCCCGCGGCCATTGCCTCAAGAAGAACGAATGGAACCTGGTCCATATATGACGGAAATGCGAAGACATCCGCGGACCTGTATAGGTCGATTAGATCCCGTCTTGGAATTCCTGTGATATGGACGACGACGTTCTTCTCCTTACGGATCGAAGGAAGCATTTTCTCGAAGGCTTCACGGTGATGAACGGGGGCAGCTGTGACCATCACTAACTCCGTGTTGCATGTCTCCCTAACATGCTTGAACGCACGCAGTACTTCCCTTCCGCCTTTGTCGAAGAAGTGATCTCCGACAAACAGGAATCTAACTGGTCGATTCAATCTCGCTTCTTCCTTTCTCTCCTCGTCATTCATTATCAAGTACGGATCTATCGCGGGATGCACGATTTCCATCTTGCCAGTCAGCTCGTCCTCCCATTCGGATAGGCAAGCGATGGTGTTCCGCCAGCTCGCTTCGGAATATGGCAGGAGTCGCCTGCATCTGTCCGAAATGAGGTGCTTCGCGAGCCTCTTCCTTGTCGATAACTTCCCATGCCAGCTTTCTCTGAAACCGTAGAATGAGGATGGATTCTCAATACTTCCAACCCAGGGTGTTCGACTCAGTGGGATTACACCTCCGTTGGTGTGTATCAGGTCACATCTCCCGAGCATCGGAACAATCCGGGGTATGTCCAGAATCTCGAACGTCTGCTCAGCAAGTCTCTTTCCTCTCCTCCAGTTCTTCGAGGATGCTTTGGGCACTCCGAAATTGCCAAAGGCATCCAATGGCACATTGGATGTCAGAGAGACGTTCTTGGGATGTGACCTAATGAATGATTCATTCACTGGATGGAATCCTCCAAAGTAGTGAACGTTCGGCTTCCTAGTCACTGGCTGGACCGAGCTAAGGGGGGCTGGTTGTCCGTGATTCGATGCCACCTCTGCGATTCCGCGCATCATGTACTCGATTCACGATGTGCCTTAAGAATCTATGTTAATGGCGTATCGCACTATAGAAAAGTATTTTCTCCTCACACACTTACATGCCCTCTGGTAGTTTGACGAAGATAGTGCTCTACGGTTACTACGGTTCCGACAATTTCGGAGACGAGGCGATTCTTGAGACAATCATTAGACGTTGGAAGAGAATCGTCCCCCGTCTTGACCTAACTGTTGTATCAAGTGCTGTTCCATCCCACTTCAAAGCAAAGATGGCCCGGGAGGGTGTGAGAGTCCTTCACAACCAAGGCAGACCCTATCCATATGGTGAGGTTGCCAAATCCATCCGCGAGGCGAATCTCGTTGTCGTGGGCGGCGGAGGGCTCTATAACGAACTCCCGCTTTCGAACCTAATTAGTTACGGAAGTCCTGTGTGGTTGGGCAGGGCATTCGGAGTCCCCACGATGGGATATGGTCTCGGCGTGGGTCCTATTGAAACATGGCGCGGCAGATTGATTTCGAGCCTGACTTTCAGACTTTTCACCGTCATGACCGTCCGCGATTATGATTCGCAGTGCCTTGTCAGGGAACTTGCAGGGAAGGGTGCAGACGTCCAGCTTTCTTCTGATCCAACATTCCTGCTCGAGACGCAAAACATCGTGGAGTGTCAGAATGGTTCGATACGTGATGCGAGTCCGCGGATAGCAATCTGCCCTAGACAATTGCCGTGGATGATTCTGAGGTCAAAGGGCGTGGAGTCAGCCACGAAGGCCGCATGGGGAAATCTGTGCAGGGCCCTGTCTACCGAATTCAATGCCCGCCCAATCCTGATGTCGCTCGAGCCGCAAGATGATGTGTACTGTCGCGAGATACTCCATAATGCGTTCGGTGATGTTGATGAGGCGCTAATTATTTCGATACGTTCACCGGATGAAATGATAGCAACCATGAGCCAGGTGGACTTGTGCGTGGGTATGCGACTTCATTCGCTAATATTCTCCTTGAAATGCCATATCCCGTTTGTCGGGATCTGCTATCAGCCAAAGGTGAGTTCTTTCATGGCTGACATGGGGATGTCGCACTTCTCCATCTCAACGAGCGACCTAAAGAACACCGAGGGAGTAATGAAGCTCATAGTGGAAGGGCTTGGTCGGCGGGCAGAAATCGCGAAGATGCTAAGTGCGATGGAGACTAGGGAGAGGGAGAGGGCACTGGAATCTGAGAGGATTATGCTGGACCTCCTCAGGAGACAAGGTTGTGAAACAAACGGCTGAACGCGGGGGCCTGAATGGTGGTCACTTTCCTGCGAGGCTATTCAGCAGGGATTTGACGAGGCTTATGAAGGACTATTCTTCGGTGCTCGCCGGAAATCTGTTGTCGGCACTCCTTGCAATGGCCGTGTCCGTACTGCTAGCAAGGACCCTCGATAAAGAAGATTTTGGCGCTTATTCTGCGTTCGTCGCATTGGTGTTGATTTCTGCAACGCTGATGGACCTCGGTACCTCATCTTCTTTCGTGAGATACGGTTCGTATATGCTGTCTCAGAATCGAAATCAGACCTTCTCGGAGTTGATCCGGACTGCTGTCAGGCTGAAGCTGCTCATCGCGTTGATAATCGGTGTAGCGGGAGCACTCTGGCTAGCGGCGTTCCCCATCCGTCCCGTAACCTCAGATGGCGGACTCGTAGTCCTAATCCCACTGGGTGGCGCGGCCCTTTCCTTCTTCTATCTCCTCCAGGGCCTGTTTCAGACAAGACGATCATTCAAGAGTTACTCTGTGTTTCTCGTTCTCAAGAGCATGCTTCTGCTCGGCTCGATAGCCGCGTTGATTCTGATGAATCATCTTTCAGTCATCAGCATTGCATCCATGTATGTAGCTACTGTGGCTGTGCTCGCGTTCTACATTCTCGTCGAACTCAGAAAGATGGGCTATGCGGCTCCCCTTTCTAGAAAGAGATTCAGACTGGGAGCGAAGAGACTTGTCTCCTTTGGAAAATGGGTCTCCGTATCCGCAATCTCGTTCTCATTGTTCGAGCAGATGCCACTGACCTCGGCGATGGCGCTTTTTGGAGCGGCGGCGACGGCTGACCTGTCCGTGGCTATTGCTCTGGTGGGCATCCTGAGTGTGTTGAGCGCGTCCCTGCTCGCATTGCTCATGTCTGATCTCTCTCGAATCAAAGACGTGTCTTCACTCAGGAGCTACTTAGGTCGAGTGTACAGGATTATCTTCCCCATTGCGATTGCTCTATTCGTCGCGCTGGTTCTTCTCTCCGAGGAAATCGTTGGTATTCTCTACGGTGAACCGTACTCCAGTTCATCAGAACTTTTCATAGTGCTCCTCATACCGTTTACAGTAGCTCTGATTTCTCAGCCATTGAACGCATCGCTAATATACTGCTACGGACGCCCGCAGATTGCTGCCACGGTGAACGTTGTGCAACTCGTCTCTCTTGCAGCGGCTCTTACGACCGTTCTCGGAGGTTTCGACGTCATGTGGCTCGCAGCCGTCTATTCGGTCGTTCGTGTTGGTGGAACCGTAGTGGTCACGGTCGCGGCCGTTCACTTCTTAGAGAGCCGGGTGTCGATTGATTCGACGGGGCGAACTGACGAAATATCTGCATGACTTCCTCAACCTACTTCGTCGTTGCCTGCGATTATCCTGAAATAGTGGTCGAGATGGGAATTGCATGAGAACGAGGATTTGTGTATGTCTTTGATGCGAGGCCTCAACTTCTCAATATCCTCTCTTCTGGACCAGAACTCGATGATAATTCGTGCAAGGTCCTTCGCGTCCCCCGGTCGGAATGTCATCGGAGACGGTTGAAGATCTACTATCTCAGGCAGTCCTCCGATTCTTGCTCCAATGACTGGGACTCCAAGTGCATACGCTTCAAGAGCCACAAGCGGGGCATTCTCATACCATTCTGACGGCACCATCAGAGCGGAGGCGCCTGCGAGTATGGACCGTAGCTGGCGTCTTGAAGTGTATCCGTGTACTGCAATTCTGTTCTCAAGACCTAGTTCAGCCACTCGCTCTTGGAGCAGTCTCTTCTCCGAGCCATCGCCGACGTAGTGTAGATTGAATTCGTGGGAATTCATGCTCTGAAGAAACGCCTCTAGGAGTGTTCGTGGGCCTTTGTGCGGTTCGAGTATGCCAACATAAACGAGGTCCGGCCTGACTCCGCTCTCAGTAGGGGATTCTACCTCTGGGTCCGGTGCGAAATTCTTTAAGACTCCTGCAACACTTACACCCTGTGATCTTAGCCTCTCTCGCATGAACTGACTCGGGCAGTAGATTCTGATTTCGCGGTCGTAACGGATGACCCTATTCTTGCCAATCCTCCAGGGTTGCGGCAGCTTACCCCATCGCAAGAGACACAACTGGCACATACGCGGTTTATCACAGAGTTCATTCCTAGGATTCAGAAGATTCGTTCTCGGACATATTGGGAAGTAGTCGTGTGTCGTCATTAGTGTGCAGGCCCCGCCGATCTTCATGGCCTGACCGATGAATGCCTTCGTATTGTGCCAGTGAACCACATCTGGACCAGTATTCCGGACCAGATCGTTTAGCTCGGTTATCGCCTTTCTGGAACTCCCTAACGAATATGCGGAAAGCGCATCCAACCGTTTCCATCTTGTGGCATGAGCATGTTTAATCGCGGTGTTTTCGGGGTCAATCAGCCTTCTCGGCGAACTCGTTCCCTTCAGTGTCTCGTATACCGAAGGGCTGTGGAAGATATGCACTTCATGTCCTCTTTTGATGAGTTCTCGAGAGAGGTATTCCACCATGACGGCATCTCCACCAATGTGCTGAGGAGGATAATGTGTGGTTATCATCAGAAACTTCAGCGTTTCCATGAGAATTCACCAGCAATCTGGATTCATGGCCTGTTTTTGATTGCTATCTACGATTCTGGAATAGTGCTTGATAGTCTTTAGCGTAGCATCGTTCCAGCTGAACCTTTCCTTCACAGTCCTCCTCGCGGCCTTTCCTATGTTACTCCTGAGTGTACCATCTTCAATCAGTCTAACCAGTGCATTTGCGATGGCATCATCGTCATTTGACCGAATCAGCAGTCCATTTCTGCCATTGTCAATCATCTCTGGAATTCCACAAACGCTTGTCGCGACAACTGCACATTCTGATGACATCGCCTCTAGGATGCTAATCGGGAAATTCTCGTACAGTGAAGGGAGGACGAACACATCAGACATCGCGTAGAGATACGGTGGAGCATCCTGTGGCACATATCCAAGGAAGGTGCAATCCTTCTTCTCGGCGCCCAGCTTCGGCTCTTTACCCGACCCTGCGAAGATGAAATGGGCGTCCACCTTCTCCAGGACTTTCGGGATTGCCAGCCGTAGATTGTTTATCCCCTTCCTTGCCACCAGTCTCGACAGATAGAGGATCTTGGGCGCATCGATGTCTGCAAGGTCCGGGTATCTGGAGCGGCCAGCCTCCTTCTTGGATGGGCTGAAATCCTCATTGTCGACACCGTTGTGGACCACCGCGATTCGAGAAGGGTCGATTCCCTTCTCCGTTACCGTCTGAGTCTTCCCCCATTCCGAGACCGTCAGGTAATGCCTCTTGTCCGAGTAGTATCTGTCTTCGAGAGCTTTCAGCGCCGGGGCGAATACTGTTATGAACTTCTCGGAGTTCCTGAGTTCGTTGAACTTATCTCCCACCGTCTTCAGAGCTTCGATGTGCCCCTCGATGGTCGTGTGGATCGTGGTGACTATCGGGACATCCAGGCTTGACGGAGATACCAGATAGTCAGGCATCGCACTCTGAGAATGCACAAGATCGATGTCGTAGTCTCTAATGAGACGGTGGATGTTCGCAGCACAATCAAGCTGGAATTGGAAGTTGCCGAAGAATGCATGCCCTTTCCTGCCGAGGTAGTGAAGATGCACGTTCCTGGGTAGAATCTTCTCAGGGTCCAATCCGTCGGTTATCGCCTGTCCGCTGTGAGGCGTGGCGATGTGCAGCTCGTGTTCCTCTGGGATACGCTTCGCAATTTCGAGGATATACGTGCCTACGCCGCCCCAGACCGGCAGAAACTCAGGCGCTAACATCAGTATCTTCAAGTCTCTTCCTCTTCAGTCGCCGCATCCAACATCTTGAAATCGCACAGGTCTGGGAGATACGAGAAGTTGGACTCTTTCACAAACCTGGACGTTACACAAAAACAGACAAGGGATATATAGACCTTATTCGCTGTGACGCGCCGATGAGGCCCAGGGAGGCCGTGGTGGCCGTAACCTATCGGTGCAATTCCAGATGCTCGATGTGTAACATCTGGAAGGCCGATGACCACGACGAGATGGACCCCAAGGAATACGCCAAGCTGCCACGATCCTTGAAGACCATCAACGTAACTGGCGGAGAACCTTTCCTGAGGAAGGACCTGACCGAGGTCATGAAGGTCATCCACGGCGTGGCTCCGGATGCAAGAATCGTGTTCTCGACGAACGGCTTTCTCACGGATGTGATTCTGGCGAAGGTTGCCGAGATCAGGGCTTTCCATCCCAATATCGGTGTGGGCATATCGATTGACGGCCTTGAAGATGTCCACGATAAAATCCGAGGCATTCCTGGGATGTTCAAGAGGGCCATCGCGACTGTCCAGGGTCTCAAGGCGGCAGGCGTGAAGGACCTTCGGATCGGGCTTACCATCGTGCGGGAGAATGTCAGCGAGGTCAGACATGTGTTCGATCTATCCCGTGAACTGGGGGTCGAGTTCACGACGACAATCGCCCATAACTCGGACATCTACTTCCGCAAGACGGACAACGACGCCCTCCATCCTGCGCCTGGCGAACTCGAACCGCTCGACTACGTCAGGCGGTCGCTCCTGCGTTCAGCTTCGGTCAAGAACTGGTTCAGGGCATACCATGTCAACGGGATCATCGACCCCTCGGTACGGACGCATTTCCACTCTCACTGCGAGGCTGGTCGGCGATACTTCTTCCTGGCGCCCAATGGGGACGTGTACCCGTGCAACGTGCTAGATGAAGTCATTGGGAACCTGGCGAAGTCCTCCAGCTGGGATGAAATATATCCTCGCGATGCCCAGGCGAGGGTGCGTTCGGCAGTCAAGAGTTGCCGGAGAGACTGCTGGATGGTGTGCAACACTCGGAGCTTGGTCATGGCCCATCCATTCAAGGTCGGTGCTTGGGTCGCTATAAACAAGATTAGAGCTCATATGTCCGCATGAGCACGACGGTTCTCAAATTAAGTGGCCATGGCCCATCGTTCTGATTGCCTCCATTCGTTCCCAAAGTATTAATGAAAGGAGATTACTGCCAGGCGGGACAAGCGTTACTAGGAGCCATTCAAGATGCCGGATGACAAGAACCGAGCAGGGGGCATCCGCCTTTCTCCTTTCACGGTACTGCTAATCCTCGTCCTCTTCGCCATGTCCACCCGCTTGCTCCCGATGTCAATCTCCCAATATCCTTTTAACAACGATGGCATAACCGAATGCAGGATAGCCAACGATTTGCTGGCCTCCCGCAAGTTCGACCTGCCCGACGACGCTTTCTACCAGGGGACTCACAGCATCATCACGCCCGCGTACAATGTGCTCTTGGCGTTCGTCTCGTCCCTGACAGGTCAGCCGACATGGGATTTGGCCCAAGTCATCATAGCCGTGTTCTCGGTCATCACGATTGTCGGCATCTATCTGGTGACTTACCAAATGACGGACAGCAGGAAGGGCGCGCTGACCGCATCCATGGTCCTAGGCCTCTTGGGAACGTTCGTGTTCCTGACAGGTTCGACCTGGAAGGGCGCACTGGGTGTCTCGATGCTGGTGTTGCTGCTGTACGCGTACATCAACAGGGGTGACCGACGGATGTTCGTCCTCGAGGTCCTCGTCCTGGTCACGCTGCCGTTCGTCCACCATCTCGTCACCGTCGTGGCATATTTCTCAGTGGCGTACCTGACCATATGGTCCATCGTGTTCGCGATATCAAGGAACAGTGGCATCAAGAGAAGACATATCATTGACTTAGCTGTCATCGGGTTCCCGTCAATCTTTGCCTACCTGTATTACTACGTGTACTCTCTGGATCGGCTCGATTTCATCAGCTCCGAAGCGGGCTTCCTGGCAATGGGCCTATCCTTCGTTGCGCTGGTAATCGTGACCGTGTTCCTGCTCGGAAGACGGACTCATTCGAAGTATTCCTTCGCGCCGGTTCCAGCATCTGCTATCCTGGCGCTATTCATCTTTGACTACTACAATCCCCTGTTCCCATATTCGCCGAGTTCACCGGAATTCATCCTTTTACTCGGAGCGGCCGCAAGTGTGATTGTCGCCATCGCATGGTATGGGTTTGAGATAATCATCGAATCGAGTCAGACGTACCGCGCGGTTCCTGTAGTGATGCTCATCTCGGTCATCACTATCTGGGTCTTCGCTCTGCTCTCGGGATTCGGGCTGGACAGCCATCAGATACTGTATAGGACCTTCGATTATGCCGACATCTCTCTGGCGCTCGGCGTGGCCATCGCGGTCGCCCATCTCGCGAAGAGGCCCCGAGCCGAGAGGCTTGTCATCATCGCCACGATGTGTGCCCTGCTCGTGTCGTTCCCGTTCGGCTACGCAACTGGCTTCTTGACCGGCGTCAGGCATGACACGCAGGGTTACGAGATGGACGCCCTGTCGTGGGCCGACGCCAGCATAGGTTCCGACAGGATTCTTCAGAGTGACGAGCGCCTGGCGTATGACGCACGGGCTCTGTACGACTTCCAGAAGAAGCCTGACTTGCCGTACAGTCTCGTGAACGAGGAGCCTCCTGGGACGTCCATGTTCAATCTGTTCGAAGAGGAATGGACCACAGCTGGCGTGAACAACTATCCATGGGGGCATCCAGTAATCGATGCCGACTATGTCGAGTGGCTCATGGAGTCGTCGGATGTCCTATATGTCGGAGGCCCGTCAGAGAACAATGCAATCATCTTCTCTACATCGAGTCTCGGCATGGGGTCGTTCTAGGCTCCATCTTGGCTTGGTTGTGTTCATCACAGCAGAATGTCCAGTGTGGTGACGAGAAGACAAAGAGCCCCTTCGAGTCCCCATACCATGATTACAAGCGTCCTCTCGTTGACCTTCATCTTCTTCATGAAAATGTGCGTCACGGATTCGATCTTGCCGTGGTATTCGAGGTGTCCGTTCGAGGCATAGGTCGCATAGTTCTCAGCCCTGAACCGGCCCTTCAGTTTCAGGAAGAACTCCAGTATCATGGGTATGAATATTATCGCAGTCTGGACATAAAGGTGCGACAGCATCCCCGCCGCCGCGATCCCCGCCCCCATGAACAGCATCAGCGTGTCGCCCGGGAATATCTTGGCAGGATGCCGGTTGAACCACAGGAACGCCAGCAGCGCGCCGAGCATCGGCACCATCAGGAACAGCCCGTCCAGGTCGTTGTGGTGGAGCGCCATCACGATGAGCGAGCCCGACATGATGACCCCGAGCCCGGTCCCGAGCCCGTTGAACCCCTCGAGCATGTTCCCGGCGTTCGCTGCACAGGTTATGGCGAAGGGCGCCGCGATGATCATCCAAGGGCCTAGGTCCACCTGTCCGAGCAAGGGCAGGTCCATGACGGGGTCCAGCGTCGCCCCGAGCGGCAGAGCCAGCAGGAACGGGAAGAACGCCTTCTGCCTCTGCCTCAGTTCGAAGATGTCATCGATCATCCCGATGAACGCCGCCCCGAGCATGGTCGAGAGCGAGACATTGAGCAGGTCCTCGTTCCCTATGCCGTCGAGGGCCACGAGGACACCGACTCCTGCGAAGAACCCCATCACGACCGCGATCCCGCCCATCTCGGCGACCTCGGGGTGGTCTGGTTTGTTGAGGTCCTTGCCTACGATGCCCCTGGCCTTGAGTTTTGGGATCAGCCACGGGACTACGATGAATGTAGTGGCCAGCGCCGCTGCGAACGCCAGTAGGAATGTTACCGCATCGGCCAAAGGATTCCCCTCGGGCACTGATTGGCGGGGGCTATAATTATATTTCCAGGGCCGGATGCACTTTTTCGTACATCAAACGCCGCTAACTGCGCCGGGACTACCCCGACTCGACCTCGGCCCGGCCCTCGGCGAGCCTGACGCGCTTCGTGGCGTGCCTCGCCAGCTCCTGGTCGTGGGTCGCGAGCACGATGGTGGTCCCGAACTCCTCCCTCACGAGATGGAATGTGCCCATGACGTTCTCCGTGTTCTCCTCGTCCAGGTTCCCCGTGGGCTCGTCCGCCAGGATGATCCGCGGCTCGTTCATCATGGCCCTCGCGATGGCCGTCCGCTGGGCCTCCCCGCCGGATATCTTGTTCGCGGTCTCGTCCGCTATGGCCGATATGCCGAACTTGTCCAGGAGCTTGGCCACCCTGCCGTCGTCCCTGCGCTTCGAGAACCGCAGGGGGAGCGCCACGTTCTCCCGGACCGTCAGGTCCATGAGCAGGTTGTAGTCCTGGAACACGAAGCCTATCTTCTCCAGCCTGAGCCTCGCCAGGCGGTCCTCGGACAGCCCGACCAGGCTCTCCCCGTCCACGAGCACCTCGCCCGAGGTGGGCCGGTCCAGCCCTCCCAGGATGTTGAGGAGCGTGGTCTTGCCGCACCCGGACTTGCCGTAGACCATGACGAGCTCCTTCTCGCCCATGTCGAGCGAGACGCCGTCCAGGACCGGCCTGCGTCCGTTGTACTTCTTGACCAGCTCTCTGACCTGAATCACATCGCCGGGCATGTCCGTGGTGTGCTAACCCTTGCCTGCGGTAATAATCGTTTCGGAGAGGTTGTCTGGGACAGTGCGACGAGTCGACCGCGATGGCGCAACGGCCTTGCCCGGCCTATCCCCGCCGCGCGTTCGCGAAGTCCACGAGCGCTCCGTTCACCGAGAAGTCGCCTATGTAGCAGTCGAAGGGCGAGTCGAGCGTCCACCGGCCGACGAACACGCCTATGCCCGTGACCTGCCTGTCGCCCAGGCTGCCCGCGTACGAGCTGAGCGGCTCGAGGGTCTGCTCCCCGTCCGAGAGGCCCGAGGACCAGAGGCCCAGCAGCGACACGTCCCTGGTCTGCCACTCCCTCTCGGGCTGGTACCAGAGGTCTCCGTACGAATCGCACGGGTCGCATGTCAGCCTGGTCCCGTCGGCCAGCTTCACGACCACATACGGTTCGAGCGCTTCGTCGGACCCGGTCGACGAGATGAACAGGGTGAACGCGATCGATGTGAGCTCGGAGAACTTGCCGTTGAACTGCATCTCGAGCGAGACCCAGTCCTGGGGCGTCGTCACGGCCATCCTGACGACGTTGCTGTTCCGGTCGTACTCCCCGATGTACTTCGCCATGGACGTATTGGAGCCGGTGTGGATCACCACCGACGGGGCGGCGGACGAGCTGGATGTGAGGGTCAGAACGATGAATATGATGAACCCCACGGCGAGGTAGGTCTTCTTGCCGCCGAACTCGGTCCGTATGCTCCTGGTTCTAACTGCCTTGGCAAGATCGCTCGTGAACTCCACTCTCCGCACCCCGCAGTCGCTCTAGGGTGTCCCGTCGTCCGCCCGTACGTGCTCTCGGCGGAGCGGACCGTCAGGTGCATCCCGGAGGGTAATTATTCATCATCCTATTATAATTTACCGGGCCAGATGGTCTCCGGCCCCGTGTCCGGGCGAAGGCGACAAATCCGGTCACACTCAGCCTCCGCACAGGCGCAGCTCTCCGAGAAGATCGCCATGACCATCTAGGTACTGTACTGTTCGCGCTCGTGGTCTGCGTCGTGGTGCTGAAGCGGAGGGAGGGACGCGCGGCTGAGAAGCGCTCCATCCCCTGAGGGGGTCCGCCCGTGGCGGCGCCTCAGTCCTTCTTTCTGGCCCCGAGCTCGCTGGACCTCTGGGCGGCTATCTCGACCGCGTCTATGAGCAGGGCCTTGAGGCCGTTCCTCTCGAGCGAGTGGAGCGCGCTGATCGCGGTGCCTCCGGGCGATGTGACGAGGTCCTTCAGCTTCGCCGGGTGCTCCTTCGTCTCCTGGATGAGCTTGGACGAGCCTATGAGCGTCTGGATCGCGAGCGTGTTGGCCGTGTCCCTGGACAGGCCCACCTTGACCCCCGCGTCGGAGAGCCCTTCGAGGATCTGGAAGACGTACATGGGCCCGGTCCCGCTCAGTCCGGTGACCGCGTCCATGAGCGACTCGTCGACCTCGACAACGATGCCGACGGACTCGAATATGTGCCTCGCGACCGCGAGGTCCTTCTCGGAGGCGAACTTGCCTGGACAGATGGCCGTCGCCGACTCCCTGACCAGGGCCGCGATGTTCGGCATGGCCCGTATGACCGGCACCTCTACGACCAGCTTCTTCTCGATGTGTGCCGTGGTCACGCCTGCCGCGACAGACATGACCAGCTTGGTCCCGTTGACCGCCGGCTGGATCTCCTCGAGGACCTTGGACATGATCTGGGGCTTGACGGACAGGACGATGACGTCGGCGAACGATGCCGCCTCTGTGTTCGAGTGGGTCGCCCTGACGCCGTGGGCGAGGCCCTTGATGCCGTCGTGCCTGTCCCTGAGCGGCTCGGAGACGATGATGTGCGCGGGTGTGGCCCACTTGGTCTTGAGGATGCCCTTCGCGAGGGCGATGCCCATGTTCCCGCCGCCGATGATGGCTATCTTCTTGCTGTTCATGACAGTCTGCCTCTCGAGCGGATGTGCCACGACCCCGCCGATATATAACATCCTTCGTACAGAATCGGGCATTTTCTCCGCACGCAGTCTCCAGCGCGGACATGTCGGTCCGGTGCGGACGGGCATGCTGGTCCGTTGCCGGCCAAGCTAGTCCTTGTATACATTTTCAGTGGCATCCTTGTATACAAACAGTGCGTATACATCTGTGTATACATTCACTGTAGGCCATCGAAATACCAGGATGCCAGTGAGGTTGGAACCGTGCCGGTCAACTGATGCGACAGATATGTCCGGTCGTGGCCCGTTAATCGCAGCCGCACAGAACGGTGCATCGATGGTCGTTCGTTGTCATCCGCCCGGATGCACCCCGCCAGTTCGCTGAAACCTTTTTCAGGCCAGAGCTTCTACTGAACTACGAGGCTCCTGCGTGCGGGGATGGAGCTACGGAGGGATCCATGTGACTTCCAACCGCCCCGCGAATGATGGCTTGAGCATCGTCATCACTAGTGTTCTGATCGGTGTGCTTGTGTTAGTGAGCGTCGCCAGCTTCGCCGCGTTCGGAGCCGGGAACGCGTCCGGCCGCGCGCCGGACCCGATGGGTGTGGCGACTGCGGATATCCCAAGAGCGCCCCCGGATCCGGATACGTCCCCTCCGGTCACGAGCGACGACTATGACGGCCTCTGGCACGACGCAGACTTCGTGATAACGCTCACCGCGGTCGACGTCGGCACCTCGGGCGTCGATGACACCTACTACTCCGTCAACGGAGGGGCCGTCATGACGGTCAGCACCGACGGCCAGCCACTCATTACGACAGAGGGCGTGAACAACACGCTGGAGTACTGGAGCGAAGACCTGTCGCATAACGAGGAGCTGCCGCACAACATGCTCTACGATATCAAGCTCGACAAGACCGCCCCCGTTGCGGTTGCCGGGGATGACCTCGAGGTCCCCGAGCTGCAGGCGTGGATGCTGGACGGGCTCTACTCGACGGACAACATTGACATCGCCACATACGAGTGGTCGATAGAGAACGGGTCCCAGACGGACATGCTCGAAGGCGCCACCGCATGGTACGTGTTCTTCTACCCAGGTGATTACGTGGTGACGCTAACCGTGACGGACCTTGCGGGGAACAGCGACAGCGCCGAGATGTTCGTGGCCGTGTGGGACGGCACCTACCCGGAGCTTGACATCCCGCCGAGCATGACGGTCACCGCAGGCGACGAGGCCTTCTTCAGCGGATACAACTGCTCCGACAACGTGGGCATCGAATCGTACTACTGGGACTTCGGGGACGGCAACGAGTCCGACCAGATGAACGCCACGCATGTCTTCCTGGTCCCGGGGACCTACTTCGTGCACCTGACCGTGGCCGACGCCGAGGGCAACGAGGTCCTCGGATCGATCAGGGTGATAGTGCTCGATGAAGGCAGCGGAACGGGCGACATCATGCTGGTCGCAGGCGTCGGGATCGCGGTCGCACTGGTCGCGGGAGCCATGATCGCGTACGTGCTCCTCAGGAGGCGGAAGCGGTAGACCTCCGGGGCGACCGTCCCCCTCGACCGTGACGGTGACCGTGCCGGTGCCCGTTGCCCCGCCCCAGTCCCCGACCTCGCCTCTTGTCCGTGCTGCGCCGGCTCTGATCACTTCACCCCGTACTGGGCGCACAGCCTCGTCATGCCCGACCTGCTCGGGAAGCGCGCGTCGTCCACTGCTTCGCCACCGAGGTACCTGACGATCATTTCCGAGAGATCGCCCGCGCCGACCGCCTTGCCTTGCGCCACAAGGTACTCGGGGTCGTATCCCTCCTTTATGAGGAAGAGGAGGCTGTGGGAGATGCCTCTCGTGCTGCGTGGGTCGATCAACACGTTGTGCAGCGCGATGTCCTCGGGCCTGAGCCGCGGCTTCCAGTAGGCGTAGTGGTAGTGCCTCCTGTCCGAGGTGGCCGGCAGGCCGCGCTTGAACATGGCGGTCATGCCGGTCTCGCTCACTCCCTTTGTGTAGTCGAACCGTCTCGCGGAGAACACGAATTGGAGCCCCTCGTTCCAGAGGACGGTCCCCGTCGCCGCAAGGGATTCGAGCACCGTTTCACACGCGCCTTTGGAGAAGTCCCTGAGGAAACGCACCAGCACGGTGTCCAACTGGGGGACCGAGACGTTCCTCCCCTCTTGGACGACGGCGCCGTACCCCTTGAGCTCCCACACGACCCTGCGTGCGGACTCGCTTGTCATCCACGTCTCTTGAGCGATCCTGTCCAAGTCCTTGCGGTTGCTCGACACGGAGAGGAGGACGAGAAGCCTCGAGCCCACCAGTGGTTCGATCGGACGGCCCTCACCCTCCAGGTAGGCCGCCAATGCCTTGGAGTGGCCGTGCGAGGTGCGGGAGAGCTCCAGTCTCTTGCCGGTCCTCCTCGCCTCTATCAACTTCTTCGAAGACAGTGATTGCACCGCTCTGTAGACCGAGATGGCCGATATGCCCGTGGACTTCTCTACCTTCGCAGTGGACTTGGCGCCGTGGCAGATTGCCTTGAAGACTCTGAGCTCGTTCTTCCTGAGGACAAGCATTGTGGGGTGCAAATGATTGGTTCTTTATATATAATTTATCAATATCGACACGCATTTGATATTTCGCTGATGCCCGTCGTCAGAGTGTTAGTCCCCTGGAACCTTGCCCGAACTCCTTGCGCCGTCGCGCGCTGCATACATCCTGCATACAACGCTGAAGGCGGTGTGCTCACTCCGCGACCAGGAGCCACAGGTGCACGGTCCTGTAGGCGTCCTGGCTGATCGGCTGGCCCTCTGTGAAAAGCAGGAACTGCAGCTTCCAGGTCCCCGGCGATGTCACATCGAAGTCGAAGGTCCGGTTGTAGTAGTCCAGGTGGTCGAGCGTGAAGTCCTGGGCGATGGCGCTGTACGGCGTCAGTGAGTTCGTCGCGTTCCAGTCGATGGTCGTCTGGTCGACCGTGAAGTTGTAGTCGGCCGCCGTCGTCAGCACGATCACGACCGTGTAGTTGAGCGTCGTGTGCTCGAAGGACTTCACCGACAGCAGGACCCGCGCGTCCTCGCCGACCGTGAGGTTCCTGGGATAGTCCGTGGCCATCCCGTCCGGGCCCAGGAGCGCCAGCTGGGTGAAGGTCTCGCCCACCCGCGGGGTCGTGACGGCCCAGGCGAGCACGACGACCGACGCCACGAGCATGACAGCGATGCCCATCGTCAGGAGCTTGTCGACCAGTGGCATGCCCTTGAAGTCCATCTGGAGGTCGACCACGATGGCGAACCTCTCGTCCACCGGCAGCCGTGTGCGCCGGTACCATCCGACGAGCGACACGCCGATTATGAACGCGGACACGGACGCCATGATCGGGTCCAGGCGGATCCCGAAGGGCGTGAAGTTGAGCGCGAGCCCGATGAGCGGGACGATGGCTATGCTCAGCCCGAAGCTCAGGGCGACGCGCTCGATGCCGTCGATCTGTTCGTTCTCCGGGAAGAGCGCCGCCGTGGCCGCGTACCCTGGCAGGAACAGGATGAACACGAGCCCGAGTATCTGCCTTATGAGGCTGTCGGGCCAGAACAGCACGAGCCCGACGAGCAGGAGCGCGAGCACGATGCATGCCAGGAGGTCGTAGGGTCTCTCCCTGACCTCGAAGTGGAGTCTCCACGGGTCCGCTTTGGCCGGAACGGTCTCGTCGACGGCTGAATCCTTGTCGCTCACCGAATCGGGTGAGAGAAGCGTTGTCGTATATGAAAACTGTCGGCATGCGCGAGTCTATTATACCGCACAAACCATCCTCGCACCGCCGCGCAGCGGCCCGTGGTGCGCTGGATGTTGCTCTCGCACAAGGTATTCCTCGGCCTGGCCCTCTGGACGATGGCATCGGTCATCGTCTCCATCGCCGGGGGCGTCGAGGTCCTCCTGACCCTCGAACTGATAGGCCTGCTCGTGACGCGGGAGCTCACCGACGGATTCCTGTCGAGGGCGCTCAAGGACAAGCTCGACTACTTCATCTACATCGGTCTGTTCCTGTTCGCGGTGGTCGTCGTCCGCAGGGTCTGGCTCATACTCGACTGAGCCCCTCAGCGCAGGTGCTTGCTCAGGAACTGCCCGTGGCGGTTCCGCTCCGTGAGCACGTACCTGATGAGCCCCTCGCGCCAGTCTGGATGTGCCTTCTTCAGCTCGTCGACCAGCTCGTCCACGGACCTCTCGTGCGGGGCCGGCTTCTCCCTCTCCTTCCTCGTGATGAGCCGCATGACACGCGCGGCAAGGGTCCTGAAGGCCCTCACGGCCAGGTCGACCGCCCTGTCGATGACGTCCGTCACCAGCCAGAGGGCGAGCACGGCGGCCACGACGATGACCGCTGCCTTCACCGTGTCAGGGACCGCGCCAGTGAGCTCGGTCGTCACGGTCACCGGGTCGAAGAAGGTCCGGTGGCTCTCGTCGAAGAACATGGCCGACCGGGCGGAGCAGAGGTACGAGACGAGGTTGTCGGAGAACCGGGCGTTGTCCATGTAGTCGGTCATCCCGTTGATCAGCACGCTGGGGTCGGCCAACAGCACGATGGTGCCAGCGCCCAGGGTCTCCCTGGCGATCAGGGGGAACGGCCCCATGGGCTCGTCGACGTCGTACATGGCGTTTCCGTTGCTGTCCAGCCAGCTCGCGGCGCTCGAGTAGGCTATGCCCGTGATGCCTGCGCCCGGGACTATCGACGAAGCGTGGTTGAGCTGCAGGGTGGTGACGTTGACCATGAGCGGGTCGACCCGCAGGTCGTAGCAGACTGGGAACTCGGGCCTCTTGTCGAAGGAGAGGTCCAGCACGAGCTCCCCGGAGAACCTGGACTGCGCACCCATGGACGACAGGAGCGAGTTGCCGGTCCCGAAGTCGTCCGCGAGCAGGAGCACGCCACCGCCCCTGACGAAGGCCCCCATGACCTGTCCGTCAGCGGCCGTGAAAGGTGCGGATGGGCCTATGACCGCGACCGCGTCGGTCGCCGGGTCGAGTCCGAGCTCCTCGAACCCGAGCTCGGCGACCGTCACGTCAGTGCCCGAGGCATCCACGCGGAAGCTCGGGGCGAAGTTCCCGGTCTCGTAGGTCGCGACCGCCAGCCCGCTGGTGCCGTTCCAGCCGGTGTTGAATATGGAGAAGTCCTCCGTCGTGGAGACGACCGGGGAGACCATGCTGAGCATGGCGAGGCCGATCACGGCGACGAGGGCCGTCGCAGCGATGTACCCCCGCTTCACCTTAGCCTGCAAACCTGGCACCTCCGACCCTCTTCAGGATGTGGGCCGACGAGCCCATCTGGATCACGTCCGCCTCGGAGAGCGAGTCGGTCGAGTAGTATGCTCGCTCGAACAGGAGCGTGACGTTCTTCGTGGAGTTAGGTGGGTAACCGAGCGACATCAGTAGCTTCGCGACCTCACAGTGGGTCATGTTGTCCGTGACGCCGACCTTCCGTCGCTCCTTGAGGAACGCCACCATGCGGTTGTAGTGCCAGACGACCTTCTCGTTGGAGTTCGCGAGCCAGTCGGGTGCAGGCTCGGGCTTGGTCCCCGTGTCCTCGGCGCGCGCCTCCTCGACCTCCTCTGGCGTCGGCGTCGCCGGGAGCGCATGCTCGGCCGCCTGGAGCCTTCTCGCCTTCCTGACCTGGAGCGCCTTGACGACTATCGCTATGACCATGATGATGAAGAGCCAGGTGAAGTACGCGTACTCCCCGAAGAACAGGTAGGGGATCTCCTCGGTCAGTCCGATGTCCCAGCCGGGGATCCACGGGAAGAACGGGTAGTCGCCGTAGCCGGGGACGATCACCGTGAAGCTGGCCTCGGCCTCGGAGTACCTCCAGACGGGGTCCCTGTGGTCGAAGGCTGCCTGGAGCAAGTGCGTCCCCTTGCCGTACTCGCTCGCGGGCATCGAGAATGCGAACTTTCCATCCTCCTGGGTGACCACGTCCTGGACGTACACGCCGTCGATGTACAGGCTGACGTTCTGCGACCCGAGCGGCTGTGTGCCGTTCGCGTACAGGTAGCCCTCGCCGAGGATGTAGTGGTTCGTGTAGAGCCGGTCCTGGAAGATCCTGACGGTGAGCGTGGTCGGGATGGAGACGACGAGCGTGACGACCGAGGAACCGGTCGGCGCGTACGGGAGGACCCTCTCGAAGGCCGCGGACAACCTGTGCGTGCCGTAGCCGAGCGCCGACGCGGACCAGGTCCAGGCCTTGCCTCCCTGCGCGTCGGTCACGAACACGCGCTCCTCCCCGTCCAGGTCGAGCGTGCAATCCATGGCTGCCAGCGGGTCTCCGCGCACGTCCGTCAACCTGGCGGTCACATGGACGACGTCCTCGATCGAGAGGGAGGTCCTGTCGGCGACGAGAGTGAGTGTAGTCGGGACGAGGGAGATCCTGATCGTAACTTCGTCCGAGACGATCGTGCCGTTGCCCGTGTCGGCAGAGGCCTGGACGGTATGCTGCCCGAGCCAGGACTCGTTCAGAGGTATCGGCACGGAGATGGCATACCTCCCGCCGGTCCCGGTGCGCGCCGTCGTCAGGCTGGCACCGTCCATGTCTATTGTGACATCGCGCCCGACGGCGAACGCGCCGCTGATGAACAGGTATCCTCCCCCGACGATGTCCTCGCCGAGGTACAGGTCCGTGTCGCCGAGCCAGAGCAGCAGGAAGGAGATGTCCTCGCCCCACGGGATGCCCTCTTCTATGACCGTGGCGATCTCCTCGATCGTGGCGTCCATCAGGGCCCTGAGCCCCTCGATGAGCATGACGAGGTCGTTGGGGACGAAGACATTGGCGCCCTCGACGGTGAGCGCGTCGATCCCGTGCGCGTGGACGAGCATCTCGTCGATGGTGGCGTTCATCTGGTCGATGAGTGCGTTGAAGGTCTTGATCGCGTCCAGTGCGGCGATCATCTGCTGGTCGGAGAGGTTCACCAGGTCCGATGCGGTCACTATCTGCGTCCGCGCCTCGATCAGCTGCATCTCCTGCCCGTAGAACGCCTCCTCGGCGTCGTAGAGCCCCATGAACGGTGGCAGGAGTCCGCTGAGGTTCTCGTAGCTGTCGGCGACCGTCTGTATGTCTTCGAGTATCTGGGACGCTGGCAAGAGCACCGCCCCGACCCTGTCGAGGTACTGCCTCGCCTCATCCATGGACTCGTTCTGGAACGCGCGGAGCGCGCTCTCCGAGGACCGTATCGACGAGTTGAGCAGGGCGACGACCGTGTCGAGATCCGAGTTGGCGAGGTCGTAGTTCTCGTGGGGTATGTCGTCCGCGCCCACAGTGAACGGGAGCGTTGAGAGCACCAGGAGCAGGGCTAGACCCGCGATGCCAGAAATCCTGAAAGGGGGTGATGTCTCCGCCTGAAGCGAATTCATCTTAAGGCACACCCACGACCCCGATTATAAACATGGCGTCGGACCCGTGCGCGGGCCCGCCCCAGGGCGGCCTACCAGTCCCTGAGCTCGAGAGTGAAAACGACCTGGTCGCTCTGGTTGTCGACGCGTTCGACGGCGACGATCTTCCCGGTCGCCCTCGCAGCGGCCACGAGCAGGCAGGAGCAGCCGACGCAGGCGCTCTGCCTGCACGTGTCAGGCATCTCCTTCCTGACCTTCCTGCACGCGTCCATGAGGTCCTTGTACTCGACCCTGAGGACGGTCCTGCCGTCTCGCTCCTTGAAGTGGAAATCCCGGAGCATGTTGAGGCTGTGTTTCATGACCTGGAGCGCCCCCTCGGCCGCCTCGATGCCGATGCCCTCGAAGGTGGTGCCGTTCTCCACCTCCATCTCATCGAGCAGGGCGAGCCCAGCGGGCTCGACGAGCAGGCCAGGCGTCGACCCGTCCTTCCCCGGTGATACGGTGAGATCGTCCGTGAAGGCCGCCGGAGGACCGGCCGCTCCCCCGGGCGCCGGGACGAACAACCTCTCGTGCGTCAGCCCCTTCCTGGCGGGCAGGTACATCGCGTTCCCCGTGAGCGAGAGCCCCCTCGCAACATCTCTGGATGCCCTCGCGGTGCCGATCATCTGCGATCTTGAAACGGTCGCGGGGAGGTTGCGTTCGGACAGGACGAACACGCCGAACATGCCGAGGAAGACGAAGCCCACGGCCGAGACGAGGAAGATGTCCCTCTGCCCCTCGAGCTTGTTCAGGTCGGACAGGAGCGCGGGGTCCGTCGTGTCGCCGATCTCGTCGATCTGGGACTGTGCCCCGAGCATGAGCACGAAGAGCAGCACGCCGACGACGGCTAGGGCGAGGCCGAACAGGCTCGCGTTCGAGAATTCCGTCTCCCTTCCGAAGAGCTTTACTTTCAGCAAACTCCCTCGTTCTTTCGTCAATGCCGAACGAGGATTTGTAAGTATGCCGGTGTCCGGTGCGCGATCCATATTACGATTGGATGCTGGTGGCGACCGAGCCGGTCCGCCTATCGAGTGCGGGGTCGCTTGCACCCGGAAGGACCATCGGGTCTTCTCCAGGTTTATCGGTCATAAAGTGCTGTGAATTCGCTACGTTATAACCTCGCGTCAGTACGGTCATAACTCAGCATAAGATTAATATCGAGGAGTGGGATGCACCGTTGGCGCGCAGTCCCGAAAACAGGCGTGCGTATTCGCACTACCCTGTGGGTGGGGCCGTCGTTGCTCAATCGATATCGGGGGGAGACTGAATCTATGATAGATAGCGGTAGCGTAGCGCGAGCTTCGAGTCCGAGAAAGCTGTTCTTGAACGTAGTTTCCGTGTTTGTCGTCCTGATCATGGTTTCGACCGCGCTGTTCGCGGTCCTGGCCAGCGGGGAGACAGACCCGGTCATATGGACCTCGAGGGACGAGTACGCCCCGGGGGAGGTCGTCTACATCTATGGGGACGGCTTCGTGAAGTGGTCTCCAGTCGAGATCGAACTGTACCACCCGGACCTGGGAACGAAAACCTTTACAGAAACGCCCGATTTGTATGGAAGATTTGTTTTCGACGGCTATGTTTCCGAATGGGTATCCACCCCTGACATCCCGGTGAATGTGACCGCGACCCAGGCGCTCGAGACAGGCGACATCGTCGCGACGACGCAGTTCTGGGATCCGGCTGCCTACATCGAGGGATACACGCTCAGGCCCTTCCAGAGATGGACTCACGGCGACGTCAAGGGATACAACGAGGGCGACAGCGTCCCGATGAGCGTCGTGCTCAGCAAGAAGCACATAGGGGCGGACACCGTCACGATCGAATTCAGCGTCGACTTCATCGACCTGAACTCACCTACGAACCCGACCTACGGGATCGATTACCTCACACAGTACTGGGTCGACCCCCCGTCGGCTCCGTTCAACACCCTCTCCAACTCCACCGAGCCGTTCAGCGTCGATGTCAACGAGGGTACCATAACCTCCCAGTGGAGGATGGACAACCAGGCCGCAGAGGGCGGCAACCAGATCGCGCAGGTCTGGAACTTCACCCTGAACTTCAACGAATTTGCTGAAACCGCCATCGTACGGTTCGGCGCGCACCTCACAGTCTCCGACCCCTCGACGAACCTCCTCGGTGCGTCGCACTACCCCGGGAGCGCGCTCCACGTCAACATGACCTCGATAGACCCGGGCTGCGACGAGGGCAACCGGGATGTCCCGATCATGCTCGGCGAGCTCCTGACCCCCCCGGACATGGAGCTCGGCAAGGTTTGTGACCCGACCACGGTGGTCGAGGGTGACAAGATAACATTCACATTGGACTGGACCAACACGGGCCAGGCGGCCGCTTCGTGCGTCGCGCTCCATGACGACCTCCCCTATGTCGTGGACATCGACCCGACCTCCTTCCTCTACTGGACGTCCAAGAACCTGGTGAAGACAAAGCCGCTGCCAGGCCCGATAGTCTCGGGCGGCGTTTTCGACTGGGCCGTCGGCTACTGGCCCGGCACGGGTCTGGACGGCTGCATCACGCCGGTGATTGGCTACCTGCAGTTCACGGCCACCGTTGACACCAACGAGCCGGGATGGTACTACAACTGGGCGAACCTGACATACTCCGACGACCACGGCGGTTCGTTCCCGCTGGAGGTCGCGTGGTGCAGGTTC
>CAZMPY010000005.1:0-320426 GCA_964568665.1 uncultured Thermoplasmata archaeon
AGCTCAAAGGGGTCTTCAAGCCGAGAGCGGACAAGGCCCTCAACAGACGGTTGAGCATGTGGCCGAGGAGGACGCTCCACCTATTCATCGAGTACAAGGCCAAGTGGAGGGGGGTGACGGTCCTGAAGGTGGAGCCGAGGAACAGCAGCAGGAAGTGCCCGATGTGTGGGAGAATACAACATTCCCGAAAGGGCACCGAGTTCGCATGCGAGTGCGGCTGGCGTCTCGACCGGCACATCAACGCCAGCCTCAACCTGCTGCAGACAGCCGTCTCGAAAGAGATGGCAGGGGGTCTACGGTTCGACCCCGGCGCGCTCCAGCGTGACGTGATGATGATCCTCTACGACCCTGGGAAGGGCGCACGGTCGGAGCCGAATGGAGCGAGTCGCGATGGGGTAGCGGCCATTCACGCCGCTGCCTAGTTTCGCGAAAGAACCATAACGTTGCAGAACCATTTATCCCACAGGTGACATCGTGGGTAGGCTCGAGCTGCCGCTCCCCGAGCTGGGGAGGGGCACACAGTTCCTGGAGGCTTCTGCCGATGAGATGCTTGCGAAGATCAGGGCCAACGTGCCCGCGCAGTACCGTGACTCCATAAAGGTGATGGCGTTCAAGAGGCGCGGCTCCAGCGGCCTGGCGATTGAATTCGACGACGCGGCGGAGACCTACGTCCACGCAGCCGTCGAGAACCCCTGAGCGTGGCCGGGGATGACCGGGCTGTCGAAGGCTAGGGACCTGGTCGCGGCCACGAGGCCGCACTTCCTCCTGGGAGGGGTGCTGATGAACCTGGTCGGCATGGCTCTGGCGGTCCACCTCGGATACCCGATTGGATGGCCGGAGGCGCTCATCTTCCAGGTCTCCCTGACATCGTTCCAGATCGCCGGGGCGCTGGTGAACGAGTACGCAGACTCTGAGGCGGACCAAACGAACCTGAACAGGACGATGCTGACGGGCGGGAGCGGGGCGCTGTCCCCTGGGCGCCTGGACAGTTCTGCGGCCCTCACCGTCGCGCTGCCGTTCGCCGCGCTCGGCATCTCCGCCGCGGCCGTCCTGCCGATCGCATACGGCGTCCCGATCGAAGTGCCCGTGCTCGGGTTCCTCGGGTTCCTGGCAGCCATGGCGTACTCGTCGCCGGCCATCAGGCTCTCCCGGACGGTCGTCGGGGATCCGATGATGGCCGTCTCCATCGGGTTCCTCGCGCCCGCGTCCGCGTTCCTGGTGCACTCGGGCGGCTGGGACATCCATGTGCTCGGGCTGACATCCGTAATCGTGCTCCAGCTCATGGCCCTGATGGTCCTCTTCGAGTACCCGGACATGGAGTCGGACCTCGCAGCCGGGAGGAGGAACATCGTCTGCACGGTCGGCAGGGCGAGCGCGTGGTGGCTCGTGATAGGGTTCCTGACGCTGGGCGCGACGGTCGCCCTCGCGACCTATCATACGGGGATGCCGATCGAGGTGGCCGGGGTGATGTCCCTCACCCTCCTCGAGGAGACGGCGTTCCTGCTGGCGTTCAGAAGGAGGTTCCGGAGCAGGAATGGCTATGCCCAGATGACCATGCTCGGGGCGGCGTTCTTCGTGCTCCTGCTGGTGACCGCGACCGTGACCCTGTGGGACTACTAGAAGCGGGGGTCACTTCTTCCTGTGTATCGGGCACGGGATGCCGAGCCTGCAGTACCTGCACTTGTCCTCCTTCACGGGCATGATGGGCATGACCATGTGGCCGTACTTCCGCCTCGGCATCGGTTTCCCCTGCTCACGGTGAACGCCAAAATCCTACAAATAAGTGGGGGTGCGCGCGCCGGGCGTCACGCCTTGGGCAGGGTGATGTTGTAGACGCAGCCCTTCGACGGGTCGCCCCGGACCATGTCCGTCACCCACATCTGGCCGAGGTATCTCTCAGCGATGCCTCTGGAGGTCGCGAGCCCGATGCCGAAACCCCCGCCGAGCTCGGACTTGGCCGCCTTGACCATCCTCAGGACATCCGCCTTGAGGTGGTCGGGGATCACCCTGTTCGGCTGGGACACCTTGATCCACCACATGTCCCGCCTCCCCTCGCGCCTCGACTCGGCCATGACCACGAGCCTCGGGCGGTCCTGCCGATCCGACCGCAGCGCCGTGAGGAAGAGATTGTTGAATATCTCGACCAGCATCTCGTCCGCGAGGACCTCCAGCCGGCCCTCCGGGAGCGTGACCTCGATGTCGACGGGCTTCATGCCCCGCAGGCCCTTGACGCCCGCCGCGGCTGATGCGACCGCCGTCCTCAGGTCCGTCCTCGTGAGCGGTCGGACCGCGTTCTCCCTGAGCCTGCCCATGATCCGCACCATCTGGACCAGGCGCATGATGCTCTCGACCTGGGCCAGAGACCTGTCGACCTTGTCCCGCACGCCGTCGTCCAGGCCCGGGCTCCGCCCGATGGTCTCGAGGTAGGCGGAGACGGGCGTCGTGAGGTTCGCGATGTCGTGCGAGAGCAGGTCGATGTGCAGCTCGACCTGGTCCCTCGCCCCGAGCACCTCCTTGAGCAGCCGGGCGTTCTCGATGGCCACGGCGGCGTGGTTCGCGAACAGGGTGGCTATCTCCAGGTCCTCGTTCGAGAAGTTGTCCGGCGGGTACTTGAGCAGCTCGATCACGCCCAGGACATCCTTCCTGCCGACCAGGGGCACCGCGAGCATGCGCGAGTGGGTCGTTGGCGTGCCCGGGATGTAGTCCCCGCGCGGGTCGGCCTCGGTGTCCTGGACGATCTCGGCGCGCTTGGTCCGGGCGACATGGCCGCATATGCCGACATCCATCGGGAAGTTGTGGTCCTCCATGACCTCGGAGGCATAGGGCCCGAACGCGTAGACCGGGTTGCCCACGTGCCGGCTCCAGTCGAACATGTAGAACGCGAGCTCGTTGCTCGGTATCAGCTCGATGATCCTGTTCCCCACGATCCGGTAGATCTCCTCGGACTCAATCTCCCTCTGGAGCGTGACCGCCGTGTCGATGAGTGCCTTCTGGGCCCTGGACCTGATCGTGAGGATCTCGAACATCTCGGAGTTCTCGATGACCCTCTGGACGTAGTCCCCGAGCTCCTGCGCCATGCCCACCTCGTCCATGGTGTAGGCCGTGCTCCTCGAGTTGTCCGCGAGGAACAGCAGGCCGACCACCCTGTCCCCGACATCCATGGGCACGGCGATGCAGTGCTCGTAGGAGAACTGGCCCAGGCTCTTCTTCTTGGGCCCGCCCTCGCGGGCGGCGTCGAGGCAGGTCCTGACCTTCCGCAGGCCGATGGCCTCCGCGGCCACGGGGAAGGTGTCGAGCATGATCCTCCGGTCCTTGGACAGCGAGACGCCTTTGGCGGCGCAGGCCGTCACGACCAGCTCCCTGGTGCCCTCGCTGAACCTGAACACCGCGGCGAAGTCGGCGTCGAAGTAGTCCATCGCGTTCCTGCAGAACCTCGCGAGGACATGGTCCAGCTCCGCTCGCTCGGTCGGGGCGCATGTGAGGCAGCGCATGAGCACGCCCTGGGTCTCCGCGAACTCCTCGAGCAGGAGGACAATCTCCTCGATGCTCCTGTCGACCATGGCCTCGATGGCGGTCCTGGAGCTGTCCCTCGCCAGCTCGGGCAGGTTCCTCTCGGCGACGCCGTACAGGATGCCCCGGAGAATGTGCTGGTTCCTGATGACGCTGCTGAGGTTCAGGCTCCTGAGGTGCTCCGTCCGGATGGTGCTCCTCAGGATCTCGTGCGCCCGCTTCGAGCCCGGGTCCCCCATGCGCTCGAGCACCGCGTCGAGGTACGCCCTCATCCGGTCGATCCGCGCCTCGAGCGGTATGGAGAAGTCCGCGGCCTTCGTGAAAGGTATCTTGGTGGATTCGGCCGCCCAGAGCTCGATGATCTCTTTCGTGTGCGCCCTGAGGACGCCAGGCAGCGATATGGCGCCCGCGCCGGGTTCGTGGGAAGGTGAAGGGTGCATGCGCGTCTCATTTCCTCCAAGACGCCGCCCCGGGGCGGTGTGATGGCCAGCGCTTATGATGGCTGTACGTGGTTAAATCGGTTTGCTCATGGATGTGCATCCGGGGCACTCGGCTCTACCGGAAACGGTGGTCCTGGACGGGTGTGCCAGACGGCCGGCGCTGAGTTATGGTTTAGGTCGAATACGCTTATATCGGCGCATCCGATAGCGAGTTTCAGGAGTGGTGTATTCGATGTCGACGCAACACGCTCAGGTCAAGACCATGCTCCTGACAGGGAAGCAGGTCAAGAAGCTGCTGGATATGAAGGATGTACTCGGT
The DNA here is from genome assembly GCA_964568665.1 of uncultured Thermoplasmata archaeon. Lineage (GTDB taxonomy): Archaea > Thermoplasmatota > Thermoplasmata > UBA10834 > UBA10834 > CAWBDD01. Next base: position 4,270 of record CAZMPY010000005.1, read on the forward strand.
GCGGTCGAGAACGCCTTCAAGCACAAGGGCCTCGGAAAGGTGCAGATGCCGCCGAAGCTCTACCTGTTCTATGAGAAGTTCGATGGCGACCTAAGGACCATGCCCTCGTACGTCGAGGACATGGACGTATCCGCCGTCAAGATAGTCAACGTGCACCCGCAGAACCAGAAGAACTTCGGGATGCGCACGGTGATGGCGCTCCTGGTGCTCATCAACCCGCACACGGGCGCCCCGCTGGCGGTCATGGACGCCACGCACATCACGGACATGAGGACCGGCGCGGCGAGCGGGATCGCATCGAAGTACCTCGCCCGGCCGGACCCGAGGATCCTCGGCATCGTGGGCGCGGGCAACCAGGCCAAGACGCAGATGCTCGCACTCATCACGCAGTTCGGGAAGTTCGACGAGGTCAGGATCTACGACCTGTTCCCCGAGAAGGCCAAGGCCACCGCGAGGGAGTTCAGGCGGCACTACAAGGACAGGGTCGGGAAGATCAAGGCGGTCGGGAGCGCGAAGGACGCGGTCTCGGACGCTGACATCATAGTCACATGCACGTCCTCCAGGGCGCCCGTCGTCATGGAGGACTGGGTCAAGCCCGGCGCGCACATCAACTGCATAGGTGCGGACGCCCCCGGGAAGCAGGAGATGGACCCGAAGGTGCTCAAGAAGGCCTTCCTGGTCATAGACGACTGGGAGCAGGCGAGCCACTCGGGCGAGATCAACGTCCCGCTGACCAAGGGCGAGCTCACCAAGGAGGATGTCGACGCCGAGATCGGCCAGGTCGTGGCAGGCCTCAAGAAGGGCAGGGAGAGCGACGACCAGATCACGGTCTTCTGCTCGACGGGCCTCGCGGTCCAGGACTGCCTCACGGCCAAGCTCGCGTACGACGCCGCCCTGCAGCAGAAGATGGGCAGGTACATGCAGCTCGTCCTGTAGGCGCACGGAGAGGCCGAGCGCCTCTTTTCAAACCCCTCAAACCCCACCTTTCTCCACATCCTTTCGCAGCATGAGGGCGCTCCGCCGACAGGCTCCACCGGAAGCGCAGGTTGGACACTGGCGGCAACCGTTAAGTGCTCAAAAACCGGTACTGGGGGTCCGTCCTTGCGGGAGTCGCCCTTGAGCGGGGTTTTTTCCGAAAGGGGACTTGCGGGACAAGGAAAAGAAGCATGTTTAGGGGGAATCTGAACTGAGGAAAAGTATGATTGGGATAGTGGCAGCTCTAGCGATGGTACTCCCGGCGATGGTGATGGCCGTGCCGGCGAGGGCGGAGACCGTGCCCGACTCGTGGACCGTCATGATCTACATGGCGGGGGACAACACGCTGTCGTCGGCCACGGTGACAGACCTGGGCGAGCTCATGGTGGTGGGCTCGAGCGCTGATGTGAACTTCGTCGTCATGCTCGACACGGCCGACGGACCGGCCAGCCTGCTCTACGTCAACCAGGGCAGCACGACCGTGCTCGCCGATTGGGGCGAGGTCAACACGGGCGACCCGGCGGTCCTGACGAGGCTCATCACGGACGCCAAGACGCTGTACCCGGCAAACAGGTACGCGCTGGACCTGTGGGACCACGGCAACGGCATCATGGGCATATGCTACGACGACACCTCCGGCGACAAGATCACCATGCCCGAGATGAGGTCCGCCATAGTCAGCGGCGGGGTCGTCTTCGAGTCGGTGATATTCGACGCGTGCGTCATGGGCTCGGTCGAGGTCGCGCACCAGCTCCAGGGATATGCGAACACCTGCGTGTTCAGCCAGGACTTCGTCTACGGGGCAGGGTTCCCCTACGACCAGGTCGCCGCTGGCGTCGTGGCCGACCCGGCCATGGACGGCAAGACCTTCTCGGTCATGTCCGCGACCGTGTTCATGGAGTACTACGACGCCCTCGGCTGGAACGGCGTCGCGATAACCGCCTACGACAACGCGTACCTGACGACCGTGTCGAGCGCGGTCCAGAGCTTCGCGGGCGCGCAGATCGCCACGATGGCCCAGTTCTACAAGGCGTACAAGGCCTGCAGGCTCTCGACGGTGGAGATCAACTGCGCCGCGGACCTCGCTGGCTACGCCAAGCTGGTCGCCGCGAGCACGAAGATCACCAGCACGACGGTCAAGAACGCCGCGAACGCGGTGGTGGCCGCGGTCGGCTCCTCCGTGATGTACGAGTGGCACACGACCGACAACGCTGGACTGACCGGTGCGGGCATCTGGTTCCCGGTTAACTCGCTCTCGTACTACTGGAGCGCGAGCATGGAGACCATGTACCGCGGGATGCTGTTCGACCAGGCCACAGGCTGGGCGAACTTCCTCGACTCGTACTACGCGAAGGCCTGAGCGCGCGGGACGGCCGGACGAAACCCTACAAAACCCTTCCCTTGTTTTCACACCGGACCGACGGGAGTCAGTAGCATCCGGTGGACGGAGTTGGACAGCAGGATTTAATACTGTTATCTCAGATACACACCGTCCAGTCCTCGCGGGGTATCCCAGGCACTTTTTTCCGGGGGACCGCGGGACGCAGAGAGGACAAGAGGGGGGGTACTGACTGAAAAAGGGTGTCTTAGGAGTAGTGGCAGCCGTACTGATGATCATGCCCGCGTTCGTGCTCGCCGCGCCTGCGCGCGCGGAGACCATGCCTGACGCGTGGACCGTGATGGTCTACATGGACGGGGACAACAACGTGGAGTCCTACGCGCTCATGGACCTGGACGAGATGATGCTCACCGGGTCGAGCGCCGATGTGAACATGATCGTCCTGCTCGACACGCTGAGCGGGCCGGCCAACCTGCTCTACGTGAATGAGGGCAGCACGACGACGCTTGCGGCTTGGGGCGAGGTCAACATGGGTGACCCGGCCACGATGACGAGGTTCATCACGAGCTCGAAGGCGCTCTACCCGGCCAACAACTACGCGCTCATCATCTGGGACCACGGCGGCGGCATAATGGGCCTCTGCTGGGACGACACATCCGCATCGGACAAGCTGACGATGGCGGAGCTCAGGTCCGGGGTCGCCGGTGGCGCGACGGTGTTCGATGTGCTGGTGTTCAACGCGTGCGTCATGGCTACCGCAGAGGTGGCCCACCAGGTGACTGGCTACGCGGACTATGTCATATTCAGCCAGGAGAACATGTACGCGCTCGGGTTCCCGTACGACAGGGTCGCAGCCGACCTCGAGGCCAACCCGGCCATGGACGGAAGGACCATGGCCCTGATGATGGCCCAGGACTACACGAGCTACTACATCTCGATCGGCTACAGCGGCGTGACGATCAGCGTCTACGACATGACCCAGCTGACGACGGTCGCGAACGCCGTCAAGGCGTTCGCCGGCGCCCAGGTCTCGACCATGAGCACCAACTACAAGGCGTTCATGAAGATCAGGCACTCCGTGCCCGACCCGAACAACCAGGCCGACCTGGTGACCTACGCCCAGCTGGTGGCTGCAAGCGCGGACATCACGAGCACGACGGTCAAGACGGCTGCCGGAGCGGTCGAGACCGCGGTGGATGCGGCGATCATCTACGAGTGGCACTCGGCCGATGTCAAGGGCGAGAACGGCCTGGGGATCTGGTTCCCGACCAAGTCCGTGACATACTACTGGAGCGCGTCCCTGGAGACCATGTACCGGGCGATGCCGTTCAGCGCCGCATCGGGCTGGGCGGACTTCCTCGACTCGTACTACGCCAAGGCCTAGACGACACGCGGGAAGGCGGACGAAACCCTCGAAACCCTTTCACGGTATTCCCACGGCGGTGTCGGTGACTGGCCCGACGTCAGACGACCGTGTCTGACAGTTACCGGGCGCCCGTGTCCGACGGCGGGCCCGCCTGCCGCGACATACTGTATTTTTATCCTGCATGCGATGTACGGCCGATGATCTGCCTAGGGATCGAGGGCACGGCCCATACGATCGGCATCGGCATAGTGGACCAGGACTGCAAGGTCCTCGCGAACATCTCCAAGATGATCGACGGCTCCAAGGGCGGCATACACCCGAGGGAGGCCGCGAACCACCACGCCGAGAACGTCGTCCCGCTCATGCACGAGGCGGTCCAGAGGGCAGGGATAGGTTACAAGGACATAGGCCTCGTGGCGTTCTCGCAGGGGCCCGGGCTGGGACCGTGCCTGAGGACCGCGGCGACGGCCGCGCGCGGGCTCGCGCTCTCGCTCGACGTGGACCTCATCGGCGTGAACCACTGCGTCGCGCACCTCGAGATCGGCAGGAAGGTCACCGGGTGCGGGGACCCGACCCTGCTCTACGCATCGGGCGGGAACACGCAGGTCATCGCCTACTCGGGCGGAAGGTACCGGGTGTTCGGCGAGACCATGGATGTCGGCATCGGCAACATGATCGACAAGTTCGGACGCTCGGTCGGGATGCCCTTCCCCGCGGGACCGCATCTCGAGAGGATGGCAAAGAACGGCAAGGAACTGATCGACCTGCCGTACAGCGTCAAGGGCATGGATGTCGCGTTCTCGGGCATACTCACGGCGGCCATGCAGCTGCACAAGACCGGGAAGAGTCTGGACGACCTCTGCTACTCGATACAGGAGACCTGCTTCGCGATGCTCGTCGAGGTGACCGAGAGGGCCATGGCCCATGTGGAGAAGGACGAGGTCCTGCTCGGCGGGGGTGTCGTGCAGAACAAGCGGCTCCAGGAGATGGTCAGGATCATGGCCGAGGAGCGGGGCGCGAAGATGTTCGTCCCACCTGGCTCACTGTGCGTCGACAACGGCGGCATGATCGCCTGGACGGGCATCGTGATGCACAAGGCGGGCATCAGGACCCGCATCGAGGACAGCGGCGTGAGGCAGCGCTACAGGACCGACGAGGTCGACCTGCCCTGGATGGAGCCCAGGGTCGGCTGACGCCGACCGGGCCCGGATTTCAGCCCGGAATTTACCCATAACTAAGACTGGAAGCCATAATCTTCAAAGCGCAATACGAACCAAGCCACTACGGGATTCTTTGACGGTGAAGAAATGAGGTGGGGCTCTCGGCAGTGTCGACCGCTGCTTTGGCGATCTCAAGGGCTGTCTCGGCCACCTTTACGATGATAGCGACTTAAAGGACATCACCTGCGAGGTCGGCCGCTGAACCAAGGATTGAACTGGCGGCGTTGCAGGTGCTATCTGCGGTGCTGTTGAAGCCCAATAGCGCATTTAGATGTATTGAAAATCATTATAAACTCACAATTACATTGATTAGCCGTGAACGAAAGGCTCGTGAGACAGATGGCGATCTCGAACCCACAGTGGACAGGTGGGTCACTCAATGAAGAAGTGAAAGACATCGTCCCGAGAGAATCGATTGAGGAGCTGAACAACTACACCGCTGATCGACAGATTGTGCTCGTCACCGGACCGAGGAGATCAGGAAAGACGACGGCCATGGTAGGGACGATTCAGGAGCTGCTCAATAGGGGCATCAACCCTAAGAACACACTGTACTTCTCCTTCGACGAGGTACTATCGAGGGAACACATGGTGCTCGAAGATGTCGTATCGTATTTCCTCGGAAACGTGGTTCCGACTAGACCGTCGAAGAAGGTGCCGGCATTCCTGTTCCTAGACGAGATACAATTCATCCATGACTGGCCCACCATTCTCAAGCGCATCTATGAGACGAGGCCGAACGTTAAGATATTCGCATCGGGGTCCTCTTCGCTCAGAGTGAGGAAGGGTATGGGTGAGAGCCTTGCGGGAAGGGCGTTCGACATCACCATCCCGACTCTGTCGTTCCGCGAGTACCTCGCGTTCAAAGGGATTGAAGTGCCGCATATCCCCCCTATCTGGTCGGACGAGCCGGTCCCAGAGTCATTCATGCTCGTCCAGAACGAGGTCACGAACGCGTTGGCGAGCTACCTAGTGAGGGGGGGTTATCCGGAAACGGTCGACATGCGCCCCGTCTCGAAGGTGCACAGATACATCCGACAATCCGTCTTGGACAGGGTGGTGTATCACGACCTCCCGGAGACGGAGAGCATTGCGAACCCCGCGAGCATGATGCACCTCCTGAAGATACTGGCGGCGATGAGCTCGCAGAGGTTCGAGATTGCCAACATCGCGCCCGACATCGGCTTGAAGGCACAGACGGCTTCGAAGTACCTGTCAATCCTGGAACGCGCGATGCTCCTCTCGACGTGCTACAACTACACCAAGAGCATGGTCAAACAGGCTCGATCCTCGAAACGAGCGTATCTGACAGACACTGGGCTCATCAGCTCCCTCCTTGGACTGGATGATACGACAGGGAGTCAAGAGCTCGGAAGGTTGGCGGAGACCGCTGCGTACAACCACCTCTCGAGGACATCGCAGGTCTTCTTCTGGAGAGACCCGCAGGGGAACGAGGTGGACATGGTGTTGCCGTCAAGACGCGGGCCGATCCCGATCGAGCTGAAGTATCAGACTAGCATATACAAATCGGACGCTAAGGGACTCGCGAGGTTCTGCGAGGTGCATGGCTGCGGCAAGGCATTCCTCATCACCAAGGACAATGATGGAACCATGGAGCTGGGCGATGTCGCCATCACCATTCTCCCTCTGTGGAGACTCATGCTTTCGACGCAAGAGATTGTCGATAGGCACCCGTGACTATGCCTTCGCCGCGATTTCTGCCCGCACATTAATCAACGACAACATATTAAAATGTGCGAGGGCCCGAACCCACGATGCCCGGATATGCCTAGCTGCCCCTGAGCGTCCCCCCGAACACCTGCCACGCGAGCGCCGACTTGGCCACGAGGCTCAGGATGATGTACACCCTCTCGCCGTGCAGATAATCCTTCCACCTGCCCTTGGCACGGTACTGCAGCACCATGTTCACGGCGAATATGTTGAAGAACACCGCAAGCGACACGAAGATGAAGTACACGAACGTCGGCACGGAGCTGCCGGACGGGAGTATCGCGCCGAAGAAGTAGATGCCCAGGACTATCCAGGGCACGATGCCGGCGAAGCAGCCGAATATGAACGCCGTCCAGTCGGTCTTCTCCGTGGTAAGGTTGTGCTTCTCCATCATCAGGCCGAACAGGTTCATGGTCGCGTTGAGCGCGAATATCAGTATGAGGGACGACAGCTCGTAGATCCCGCACAGCATGGCGATCACGATGATCATGATCGAAGAGCTGATGGCGTACTCGTACCAGCGGGCGTAGTTGATCCCGAGTTTGAGGTTGCGCACATACCACTTGTAGCCTGCTGGGGTCGAGACCGAGAAGTGCGCGACCGCCGACACGAAAAGGAACATGGCCACGAGCGGTCCGATCTGCAGGTTGACGATGACATCGACCGCGCGCTCGAGCGATTGCGTGGCGGCGTTGTAGTGCAGGAAGGTCGTCTCGACCGGCAGCGAGTACGAGTTGCTCAGCCACAGCATCAGCCCGCCCTGCAACAGGTGCAGGAAACCCATGGAGATGTTGAACTTCCTCAGCCCAGCGAACTTCTTCTCCTCGGATGCATCCATGCCAACCACTTCCTCCGCCCCAACCAAACCCGAAATGGTCCTAGGACGTATTTCAGGTGATTGCCTCATCAGGAAGGGTCCGGAGTCGACCTTCGCGCGTCCTCCGACAAGGCTTAAGTCGCGAGCGGTCGTAGCCGGAGGCATGGGCATGCCGACCAAGCTTATGTTCCCTCGGAGACTGGTCCAGGGCACCGTCACGTCGAGGCCGAACCGGTTCATCATGATGGTCGACATCGGCGGCGAGGTCCTGAGATGCCACTGCCCCGTGACTGGGAGGATCGGAGACCTGGTGTTCGACGAGATCCCGTGCCTCGTCGCGATGGCCTCCGGCCCCGGCAGGATCACCGCAGGCACGGTAGAGGCCATATCCCTCGACCCGGCCGGGAAGGGGAAGAAGTCCTGGATCGGCATCGACCAGACCAGGGCGAACGACTATGTCGACTTCTTCCTGCGGTCCGGACCGCTCACCGACATGATCGGCAAGGTCGACGAGGTCACGCGCGAGGTCCGGTTGGGGAGCTCGCGCATAGACTTCCTGGTCAACGGGCGGGACTACCTGGAGGTCAAGACGCTCCTGTTCGACCTGCCCTGCGAGGGCCACCCGAGCTGCAGGGCCCGGCGTCACCCGCTCACGCACTTCGACCGCATGATAAGGCACTTCGGGGACATCTCCGGGAGCGTGGCGAGGGGTTCCCGCGCGGTCCTTCTCCTCTGCTACCTCTACGATGCGAGGCCGTTCGAGGTGCCCGCGCCCACGAAGAAGTCAGGGAGGATAGTGAGGGCCGCCAAGAAGGCCGTCTCGAAAGGGATGGAGCAATGGCAGCTCAACCTGAAGGTGGACGACGAGGGCGTCGAGTTCATAAGGTGCTTCGAGCTCGATCTGTTCTGAGCTTCCGGACGAGGGACCGTCGGGCCGCCTACTCACACGCGGACGGCCTTGGAGTCCTCGAACTGCTTCGACGACTTGGCTATGAGCACCAGGCCAGGTATCCCGAAGAAGAACGCCGGACCCATGATCGCGCACGCGGCTCCGAGCACGGCGAACGGGAACTGCATCTTCATGAGGGCCAGTATGCCGCCCAGGACACCGAGGAACGCGCACGAGTACAGGAGCGAGGCCATCGCAGCGCCCTCAGGCGACAGGTTGCCGGCCGTGGAGACGATGATGGTCGTGAGCACGATCGAGAGCACACCCGCGACCGTCGTGAGCACGCCACCGACGACGAGATAGTCCTTCGTGGCGTCCTTCCCGGGAGCCCTGTAGTCGTGTCCGCAGTACTGGCACAGGTCGACGTCCCAGGGCATCGCCCTGCCGCAGCCCACGCAGTGCCTGCTCCTCACCTCGCCGGTCGAGACCGCTGGCGGGACCATGGCCTTGCCGCAGTTCCCGCAGAACTTCATGCCATCCAGGCTCTCCGCGCCGCATGCCGCGCACCTCATGTCATTACCCCTTTCATCTCCACGACCATCAATCACACCCGACAGCGTGTTAACATCGTTCTAGGCCTAGAATAAGATTGCCCCCTGAGGGGCATCGGGGACTTCACATCTGGTGGGCGTCAGCTCATCTGCTTGCCCACGATCTCGTCTACCGCCGCGAGGAACTCCTGGTCCTTGCCCTCCGGGAGCGTCGCGCCGGACGCGACCGCGTGCCCGCCGCCGGACCCCCCGACCTTCTCCGAGGCCTTCTTCAGGGCTGCGGAGAGGTCCAGGCCCTTGGAGACGAGGTACTTCGTCCCCCGGCTCGAGACCTTGACCTTGCCGGGCACGTGCGAGAGCGCGAGCGTCGGCTTCCCCTGGTCCAGGATGTACTGCATCGCGAGGCCGCACTGGGCGCCCGCGAGGGAGCCGTCGGGCGCGTCGAGGAACTGTATGTGGGCCATCTGCTGGACGCCGTCCGCCTCGATGGCCAGGAGCTTCTCGAGCAGCTTGGAGTTGTAGGCCACGCGCAGCTCGTTCGCCTGTTCGAGGGCGTCCTTGTCGCCCATGCACAAAGCGATCCCGAGGCCCTCGTGGTCCATCCGGCCGCAGGCGTTGAGCAGGTCCGCGAGGTCCGATGCGCTCAATTCCAGCGCCGGTATCCAGTGCACGTCCGTCACGAGCTCCTCGACCGTCTCGGGCCGGCAGCCCTGGCCCATGAGACGGAGCGAGAGCATGGATGTGAGCTTACGTCTGTGATACTCCTGCAGCGAACCCATGGGCGTGTCCGGCCCTAGCTGCATGGATTCGAGGAACGCGAGCACGTTCTCCTCGCGGCCCGACAGGCCCACGAAGTACGGGTCCACCGAGTTGCCGATGGCCTTCGAGATGGTCGTGCCCTGGAGGTTGAGCCCGCGCTGGACGGCTATGAACTTCTTTTCGACCGCCTGGTCGAGTATCTGCTGGTTGATGCCCTTGAGCCCGCCCATGTGCTGCCTGTCGCCGACGATGCCCGCCATCGCTATGGGCGCCAGGTCCCAGTTGCAGCCGTCCACCATCGCCGCGAAGAGCATGGACAGCGTGGACGCGCAGCACTCGGTCATCCCGTCGACGCCGTGGAAGTGCGGGTTGACCTGGAGGACCTTCTTGGACTTCCTGATGGGCTTGTGGTGGTCGAGGGCGACGACCTTCGCGTCGAGCGACTCGAGCGCGTCGATCTGCCCCGAGCCCATGTCCAGGAAGACCACGAGCTCGTTCCCCTCCTTCGCGATGCGCTCGACATGCTCCCTCTCGAGCCCCTTGCTGAGCGTGAGGTGGAACTGCTTGTTCATCCTGGAAAGGGTGCCTGTCATCACGGCGCCCGCGCCGAGCCCGTCGGCATCGTAGTGAGATATAACGCGCACGGAGCCTGCGGCCTCGACGGTCCGGATGGCCTGCTTGAGCACATCCGAGAATTCAGCCGGGAGTTGTACGCTCCCGTTCATCGAGGATCACTCGACCTGCAGCGCAGCGGTCGAGAGAGAGTAGTTCCACGTCTCCGGCAGGATGCCTTCGCGCTTGTAGTACTTCGCGAGCCTGCGTATCTTGGACTCGATGAGGTGCCGCCCGCGGATGTTATGGTAGTCCTTGCGGTTCTCCTTGACATGGGTGCTCATCCGGACCGCCCTCTTCATGAGGTTCGAAAGGTCCTCTGGAATCTCGAACTTGACGCCCTTCTCAGTCAGGACATCCTTCATGCTCAGCCCGGTCGCGAGCCTGACGTCGGGGACACCGTACTGGTCACGCAGGACCAGGCCGATCATCGCCATGGTCTTGCCCTCTGCTGCCAACTTCGCCACGAGTCCCTTGACCTCGTCCGCGGACTGCTGAACCCACTCCGGGTTCTTGTCCAGCATGGGCTTCTTCGAGCCCGACGAGCCCTTCTTCCTGCAATGCATCCTTGACATCGTCTGTATCTCCTGTCGATATGTAACTGGTTTGACCTGTGGCGAGGCAATGGCGACTATATTCTTCCTTCATTTAAAGGTTTCCATGAGGAGGGACGCCTGTGCCAGCAGGGCCCGGTACTCCACCATGGGGAACGACAGCTCCCCCGGGAGCTCCCTGAAGTCCCTGACCTCGGCTATCTCCCTGGTCCTGAAGGCTGCGACGCGGTCTCCCGCGGTCCCGACGAACACCTTGCCCCCGGGTACGTCCAAGCTCCCGAGGACCTTCAGCCGGGCCCCGGTCTCCTCCGAGAACTCCCGCACGGCCGCCTGCTCCGGGGTCTCGCCGGGCTCTATCCTCCCGCCCGGCATCTCCCACGCGCGCTCCTGGTGACGGACCATGACGAACTGGCCGCCCCGGAAGGCTATGACATAGACGAAGCCGACCGCCAACTCATGCCTCCACGATGAACGCCGCGTGGTCCTTGGAGTACTGGTCGATGTCCACGACCTGCTTGACGGTGAGGTTCTTCGCGGTCAGGTGCCTCCTGACCTCTGCGAAGACGTCCTTCGGGTCCCTGTTGACATCGATGCACCTGGACTTGACCATGAGTATCCCGTGCTCGGCCTCGAACGCGAACATGTTCTTCACGAATATGTCCGCCTGGTTCCTCTGGGCGATGTCCTGGTAGACGAACTCGACGCCTTCGATCTCGTGGGCGTAGGTGTCCGGCCGGTTCGCATCGGCCATGATCGGTATCATGTTCTTCCGCCGCTCGCAGACCTTGACCAGGTCCCTGAAGCTCCTCTGGGCGATCTCGACGCAGTAGACGAACCCGCCCGAGAGCATGTCGGAGACATGCGAGGCCGTGGTCCCGGACGCGGCCCCGAGGTAGAGCGCCTTGCTCTTGCTGTCGAGCCCGATGTCCCGGGCGCCCTGGAGTATCATGGCGGCGAGCTTGGACCTGTGGGGGTCCCATGAGCGGTACTGGACGCCTCCGAACTCCAGGAGTATCTCCCCGTAGACGTTCTGGCCGGGGGCGGCGTTGATCGTCAGAAGGGACCTGCCGCCTGTGTAGACTCCGGGCACTCCCTGGAGCTCGGCGAACGGGTTCCTGAAGCCCTGCGTCACGATGCCATCATGGCGAACCTGGATAAAAGAGTTATACCCGCGAGAGGAATCCGAGAGGGACGATGCCCGAGGACGAACTGCAGGGCCAGATCAGGGCCCTCGCGGAGAAGATGGAGACCGTCGAGGAGTCGATGAAGCTCGTGGCTGCGCCCTACTCGCAGCTGCTCGAGTACATCGAGCGTTTCCAGAAGATATCCTCGAGCTACTTCCGGCTCCTGGAGCTCTACCAGCGGCACGGTGAGATCTCCCCGGACCTGCTCATACCCGGCGTCAAGGACTCCATCTCGAGGGAGATCGTGAAGATACTCTTCGAGCGGGACGGTCAGAACATATCCCAGATCGCGGAGAAGCTGAGGGACCGGAGGGGGACCTCGTCCCGGAGGATCGTCCGGGAGCGCCTGAAGATGCTGGAGGAGAGGGGCGTCGTGAAGGGGAAGGGGTCCGAGCGGTCCAAGGAATTCTGGCTGACGGAGGAGTACGTGAGGAAGTGGTACGATCTCCTGGGGCTCGGGACGGCGAAGGGACCCGGCGACAGGAAGTGACACGGGACCTGCCTGAAGGGGCGTGTGAACGCCTGTCGGCCACTTGTTTCCACTTCCCTTATGAACTGGGAAGGTCGTAGTGTGTGTCAGAAGGCCCGAAAGGGCGCGAAGGTGGAAATCGATGAGCGACGAAGAGAAGAAGAAGGAGAAGAAGGACGACTTCGACGTGAACGAGTTCATGTCCAACAAGAACGACGCGCGGGAGGTCCGGGAGATCCTCGAGGTGGTCTCGACCGAGATACCGAAGCTGCTCGATTCGATCAGCAAGACGCTGTACAACCCCCAGAACGCCGAGTCGCTGGGCAAGAGCGTCGCCCAGTTCTACAAGCAGATGACGGAGGCCGGCATGGACGAGAAGCTGGCCTACGACCTGACCCAGAAGTTCATGGCGAACTTCAGCATGGGCTCGATGATCTCGGAGATGCTCGGCGGCGCGATCAAGCAAGGCGTGAAGCACGGCGACAAGCACGATGATGACGACGAGGACGACGACAAGGACGAATGAGCGGGCGGGCTCCGAAAGACGGTGACTCGAAGATGAACGGCACGAACGCCAGTGGCAAGGACGGCGGGAGCGACACGCCCAAGCTCCTCGCGACGATGGCGGTCAAGGTACCCTTGATGGTCATCCGGATCGGCTGGCCCTACCTCATGATGAAGCGCCGGGCCAACAAGTGCTCGAGACGCCTCAGGAAGCAGCTGGTCGAGGGCGGCATGCCCCCGCACCTGGCGGCCAAGATGGCAGACAACTACGCGTCCGAGCTGTCAATCAGGAAGTTCATGTCCAACATGGACTTCAAAGGGCTCCGAATGCGCTTGGACGACGACAAGCCATGATACCTGCTCGGGGAAGCTAATATACCCGCTCGCCCGATACTCTGGCCGTGAAAGAGAAGCTGGCGAGGATCGCCGACAGGGTCATGGACGAGTACCGCCTCCTCCCGAAGGACTTCGGCGGGCACATCGAGGTCGGCAGGGGCGCTAGCGGCTCGGCCACATCCAAGATAGACCGATGGGCCGAGGACATCGTCCTCGGGCTGGTCGAGAAGGAGGGGCTCAATCTCAACGTCCTGAGCGAGGAGCGGGGGTTCATCGACCGCGGGTTCAAGAAGATCCTCGTGCTCGATCCCATCGACGGCACCCTGAACTGCACCCGGGCCATACCATTCTTCTCCATATCGATGGCCGTGTGCACCAAGACCATGGCCGACTGCGACTTCGCGCACATCAAGAACCTTTACACCGGCGACACCTACACCGCGGCCAGGGGCCGGGGGGCGGAGCTGAACGGCCACAGGATCGCGATATCAAGGTACGACAGGGACGACGCGGTCTTCCTCATGTTCGACGGACGCGATGTGGCCCCGGACTCGGAGAGGGTCAAGCAGCTGGCCAAGAGGGTGCGGACCATGGGCTGCGCGTCCCTCGAGATGAGCCTCGTGGCCCAGGGTTCGGCCCAGGCGCACTACATGAACTGCACCAATTTCAAGAGGATGATACGCGTTGTGGACATAGCCGCGAGCGCGCTCGTGCTGCGCGAGGCGGGCGGTGAGGCCGTGGACCTGGCCACCGGCGAGAAGCTGGACATGGACCTCACGCTCGACGACCGGAGGAACTTCCTCGCGTACGGAGACCCGCGGATCAAGGAGTTGGTCCTACGAGGATAGGCATCGCAGGCACGCCGGAGCTGAAGAACTTCAAGCCAGTCTCGAAGACAGTCATAGACACGCTCAAGCTCAAGGGCGCGGATTATGTGCTGGAGCAGGGCATCGCCAAGGAGCTCGGGGGCGATGGCGTCCCGCTGGCGAAGATGAAGGTCGACGTCATCATCACCATCGGCGGGGACGGGACCATCCTGAGGACCCTGCAGGGCACCGACCTGCCGATACTCGGCGTGAACGCCGGGGTCCTGGGGTTCCTGACCGAGGTGCAGCCGGACGAGGTCGCCACCGCCATCACGCGCCTGCTCGCGAAGAAGTACTCCATCGACACACGGCTGAAGCTGAAGACCGTCGTGGACGGGAAGCGGCTCGAGGACGCGACGAACGAGACGGTCATACACACTTCGCAGATCGCGAAGCTCAGGCACTTCGCGATGTCCATAGACGGCACGCCCGCGACGGAGATGCGCGCGGACGGGATCATAGTCGCGACCCCCACGGGCTCCACAAGCTACGCCATGAGCGTCGGCTCGTCCATCATAGACCCGCGCGTGGAGGCGCTCGTGTTCGCGCCCATCGCGCCGTTCAGGCTCTCCGCGCGCCCGCTCGTGGTGCCCTCGACGAGCAAGATGTCCGTGCGGATCAAGGACCCGAGGCCGTGCTCGCTCGTGGTCGACGGGCAGCTCGAGAGGCAGCTGACGGGGGACGAGGAGATCGTCTTCACCGGTTCCGAGAAGAAGGCCAGGTTCGTGACATTCAACAAGGACGACTTCTACATCAACCTGGAGCACAAACTGATGGCATGGTCGCCGTACTCGGTCCAGAGGCAGTGAGGGACAGGACATGACCGCCAGGGCCGTACCCGCAGTCAGGATAGACTATCCGAAGCACTGGTTCATGGTCGGTTCGGCGATGCTCGTCTTCGTCATCGCCTACGCCACATACAGCTACACCGTGGCGCTGGAGGACTTCGCCAGGTACTTCTGGCTCGGCGCTGGGGCCGCCGCCGGGGCCGTGCTCCTGCTGTTCTTCGGGCCGCCCCTGTTCACGCACCATCTGCTCGGGGAGAAGGGCATGAAGGTCAGGATGGGGCTACTGATCAACGCGACCGTCCCCTACGAGTCCGTCACGGAGGTCAGGGAGACCTCGGTCAAGCGCGCATCGCTCAGCGTCGGCCTCGGGGTGAAGTACTCGAGCATCCTGGCGACCGTCTTCGTGGTCTCCTCGTTCGGGGACTTCGTGTCCGTCAGGCTCGACAAGCCGCGCAGGCTGGGCGGCCTGATGGGGCCCGAGGTCTCGCAGATCGTCCTGAGCGTGAGCGACAAGGCGCTGCTGATGGCCACGCTCAAGGAGAGGCTCCTCGGGAAGCAGGAGGATTGAGCCTTGCCGCTCTTCGACTTCTCGAAGGACGACAGGGCGAACGTGAAGTCCATCAAGAAGCGCACCCTGAAGATGATCGTCGAGGCCTCGAAGTCCAGCTACCCGAACGAGTTCGGGGCGGTCCTGAGGGCGGAGAAGGGCGTGATCAAGGAGCTGATGCTGGTCCCGGGCACGGAGTCCGGGGCACACTCCGCCCTGTTCCACATGCACATGCTGCCGCTCGACTACACGATCGTCGGGACCGTGCACTCGCATCCGTCCGGCGTGATCAGGCCTTCCGATGCGGACCTGGACCTGTTCCGCAGGTTCGGCTGGGTGCACATCATCGTGGGCGCCCCGTTCAACATGGCGAGCTGGAGGGCGTTCGACGCGTTCGGCAGGCCCAGGCCGCTCGATGTCGTGTGAGCGGACGGGGCGCATTCCTCAGCCATTAATATCTTGACATCCATTCTGAGATGGTCCAAGGGGACGCGCAGGAGGGCTCGGGTTTGTCGAAGAGGAAGTTGGTCATAGTGGCGACGGTCGTCGTGGTCGCGTTGGTGCTTCTGATCGCGGCCATGGCCGGACAGAAGGACGATGGCGTGACGGTGCCTCCCAGGAGCGAGACGATACCTGCGGACGCCGTCAAGATGACGCCCGCGACCGACAGCTTCGCGCCGGTCCTGCACTCGACCGAGTGGCAGGACCCCGTACCGATGCCCGGGCCGGTCAACACAGCGGGGGCCGAGGACTCCCCGTTCATCACGCCGGACGGCGAGAGGTTCTTCTTCTTCTTCACGCCCGATGTCCGGGTGCCTGTCCAGGAGCAGCTCCTGGACGAGGTCACTGGCATCTGGTGGTGTCAGAACGTGGGAGGCTCGTGGACCGAGCCGGAGCGCATACTGCTTAACGACGACCTCTCGCTCGAAGGTGCCGAATTCGTGCAGGACGACACCATGTGGTTCGCATCGGCCAGGGCGGGGAACTACGGCGAGATCGACATCTACACGGCTGAGTACGCGGACGGCGAGTGGGGGGACGTCGAGAACACCGGCGAGCAGCTGAACGTGGACTACGACATAGGCGAGTTCCACATCACGGCCGACGGACAGACCATGTACTTCCACACTGGCGAGTGGTCCGTCGGAGGGGACATGGACCTGTGGACGACCGAGAGGACCGCCATCGGATGGAGCCAGCCGGTCGAGGTGCCCGGGGTGAACACCGCGTCCAACGAAGGCTATCCGTTCGTCACCGAGGACGGCAGCGAGCTGTGGTACACCGGCGACAGCGGGCTCGGATACACCGGGCCCGCGCTCTACAGATGCCTCTGGGACGGCGACGCCTGGGGTCCGGCCGAGGAGATGGTCTCGAACTTCGCGGGCGAGTGCACCATGGACGAAGCCGGAAACCTGTACTTCGTGCACCACTACTTCACCGAGGACGTGACGATGATCGAGGCGGACATCTATGTGGCCTACAGGAACGCGGACGCATCGGCCGCTTCGGACAGCACCGCTGACATCACGGCACTCCAAGAGGCGGGGGCGTGTTCCGAACCGGTCGCGGCCGTCCGGGAATCGGACGGGGCTGATGCGAGCCGGCGGGCACCTTCGCCGGCCCCCGGCCAAACCGTTCTCTAGGTGCGACGCGATGTCATCTCCGAGAGACGCCCGCAGGAGCAGGATGCCGATGAGGAGAGAGGATGTGAGGACGGAGAAGGACATCAGGGAGTATCTTGCGGGATGGTCCGAGTTCGAGAGGGATGTCTATGTGGCCGCCTCCAAGATACCCGAAGGGAAGGTGACCACCTACGGCAGGCTCGCGAAGGCCGCCGGGAGGCCAAGGGCCTCGAGGGCCGTCGCGAACGCCATGCACGACAACCCGCTCTATCCGCTCGTGCCGTGCCACAGGGTGGTCAAGGCCGACGGCGGGTTCGGGGGTGACCCGAAGCGAGCGGCTGGTAGGCGGAAGCACGTGGTCGACGAGGGCGTCCCCGTAAAGGACGGCAAGGTCGTCATGACGGACGACGTCTTGTACTGACGCAGGCACGGGCCGTCCCAGGGAAAAGTCATTGAGGCGGGTCGACGATTCGGACAGTCGTAGGAGGAGCGGGAAATGACAAGGGTATTGATCGTGTACGATTCGAGGACCGGGAACACGGAGAAGATGGCCCTGGCGGTGGCCGTGGGCGCGAAGAAGGTGAAGGGAGCCGATGTCGTCGTCATGAGCGTCGACAAGGCGAAGAACAAGGACCTCCTGGAGGCCGACGCCATCATCCTGGGCTCGCCCACGTACTACGGGGACATGAGCGGCAAGATGAAGGAGTTCATCGACCAGTCGGTCAAGGTCCACGGGAAGCTGAAGGGGAAGGTCGGAGGGGCATTCACCAGCTCCGGAGGGACCGCATGTGGCGCGGAGACCACGGTCCTGTCCATGCTGAAGGCGCTCCTGGTGCACGGCATGATCGTCCAGGGGAGGCACGACGACAAGCACTACGGCGCGACCGCCGTCGAGTCGCCGGACAAGGAGGAGCTGGGGCACTGCAGAGAGCTCGGGGAGCGGGTCGCGGCCCTCGCCGCGGCTCTCGCCAGATGACCTGACCCGCCAGGCCTCCGGCTGGAGGCATTACCGCACGGACCCGCCCGTCAGGCTGGACTCAGAGCGCGTTGTAGTCCACCAGGAACTCGCCCCACCCGGTCTCGGCCGGGAACCAGAGCGTGGTCGTGTAGAACACCTCGTAGGTGTCCCACCCGCTCGCCGAGCCCCACCAGATCGACAGGCCCTGGCAGTCGCGCGTGACCGCGCCCGTCGACAGGGACTTCACTGACAATTCGAACGCGTCTATCACGGCAAGTGTGGAATCCGCGAGCGCGGTCCTCTCGACGCTCACCGGGTAGCTCCCGAGCTCCTCGTAGAGCAGCTGGGCGAACTCCAGGAAGTCTATCTGGTACTGCGAAGCCGACATCTGGTACGCGTGCTTCGCGGCCCTGTTGTACGCCTTGCTGAACGTGTCCAGGCCCGCACCCATGTCGGAGACCCAGTCCTCGAACGGGACGATGGCCGCCCTGTAGGCCGCCAGGTCTATCGCAGCCAGCTCGACCTTCTGCGAGGGCCCGAAGAACGCCTCCCAGCCCAGGACCATGTCGTCCGCGAGCTGCGCGGGCGTCCTCGATGAGTCCGCCACGACCGGCTCGAACATGAGGTCGTACGGCAGGCCGAACCCGGGCACGAGCTCCTCGGAGGCCACCACGAAGTCCACTAGCCCCGCCCGGTCGATCTCGTACATGCGCTCCATACTGGCCATCAGGCAGGCGTCGAACCCGAGCACGTCTATGTGGACGTTCGCATCGGTCAGCGCGTGCACGAACTGCGGGCCGTACATGCGCTCCTCGTCGATGTTGAACACAGTCCACGCGGTCCCGTGGTCCCACATGACGACCGCGAGATGGTCCGACGGATAGGTGCCGTCGGCCCACACGAGGAAGTCCGTGACCGTCGTGACGTTACCGAACGCGAGCTCCTCCTCGCAATACACCGTGGTCGTGTCGACGCCCGAGAACTCGACGACCTCGTAGCCGTCGACGCTGGCCCTGTCGACCCACGCGACGATGTTGACGTCAGGGTTGTCCTCGAGGTTCAGCAGGAACGGCAGGCTGAAGTCGTCCCAGCATGCCTCCAGGTTGTTGTCCGCGTTGATGTACAACGCTATCGTCCAATCGGCGACGGCCGTGTCGGCTTCATCCGCCGCGGACGCCCGCATGCCGGACCCGCCCGGACCTGCGAGCACGATTGCGATCGCAGCTACCACTAACCCTCTCACAAGTAATGCTCTAGCCAATCCCCGCAAATGCGCTACCCCCCTCTAAGGCTGTCAACCGAATCGACTGGATGCTATAAATAGGATTCTTGGCGCCCCGGACAAGCACCAGGACACGGGTTGCCGCGGATACCTTCATGACCCCCGGCAGGAATGCTCCCTGGAGGCGGTGGCGACAGTATGGACTCGGGAGCCGACAGTATCATCGCGATGAAGGATGCACAGACGAAGGCCATGATAGCCAACCTGGAGACCAAGAGAGTGGCGGACGGCAGGTTGCGCGACATAAAGACCGGGGCGGAGAACGCCGGGATACGCGCGCGGATGAGGAACGAACTGCTCTTCGGAATCGGCCTGCTCCTGGCCATCGCGTTGCTGACCTTCGTGTTCTTCTTCATGGTGCTGTGAGCCGCCGCGTACTGATGGAACGGACCGTCACGATGTCCATCAAGAGCGTTCGTCATCTAAGCGTGTCGAGCACGAGGAACCTCTGGGGCTTGTTCGCGTCGACGAGGAGGGTGACATTCAGGCCGGTCTGGCACTCGAGCCGTCGCTTCGGCATGTACCCGCCCACCATCTTCGTGCTCTTGATGGCCCCCGCCCGCCATCTGCGTTGCTGGTCTCGCAGGGCTCAGACGAGCATCAGGAACGTCGATGCGGGGACGGTGGAGTATTCCCTGTATTCGCCGAAATCGCCCTTTGACACGAGCACCCCGTGCCCGAACTGGAAGAGGGAGGACAGGTCGCTCCTGTCGACCGAGGACCTGTACTTGACCTCGACAGGATAGAGCTCATCCCCGCGTCTGAGGACGAAATCCGTCTCGCGGTCCTTCTTCTCGCTCCTGAAGAACATCACCCGCTCGTGATGTGAGAATATGTCGCTCGGATCCGCCTCATAGCTCAGCCGGACGAGGTGCTCCCCCACGGCCATCTCTACGAGCTTGCTCCTCTCGACCGGGTCTCTGAGCGCGTCCACGGTCCGCTCGTGGTATCTCTGGGAACCGTCGAGCCAGCCCCTTACCGAGTGGTACAGGAACGGGTCCTTGAAGTAGACCTTCTTGCTGCGCCTGTACATCGGGAGCGAGTCGTCCCCCGACATCTGGTAGAACACATTCAGCACGAAGGACCCTTCGAGCGCCTCGAGGTATGACGACACGGTGTTGTGCGACTGTATCTCGGTGTCCTTCACGATCGAGTTGAGCGTGATCCTCGTCGTCATCTTGTCGACGACGGCCCTGAGCACCTGTTTGGCGATGTTCTCCTGGAAGCGCCACTTCATCAGGTCGCCCATGAGCGCACGGACATACAGCTCGTACGTGGACTGCGGGATGCTCCCCTGGGAGAAGCGCTCGGACATGGCGCGTGCGATCCCACCCGTGAACAGATAGTCATCCAGCAGGGGCGTGAGGTCTCTCTCGCAGAGCATGAGCGCATCCCTGAGCTTGGGGTCGATGCGGCCCCTGCAGAGCTCCGAGAGAGTGCGCATCCTCAGACTCGGAGTCGTGTGATATACAGGGGACAGCCGGTCTCTGAGCTTCGGGGCGACCGCGGCCACGTACTCCGAGAAGGTCATCGGCAGCAGGAGCTTGTTGACGATCCCGTCCCCCTCCCCGCGCCTTCCCGGCAGCAGTTCCGCCGCCCGCCTAATGTCGAGGGAATGGGAGCCCGTGAGCACGACCGTCTTGCCTATGAGCGCGCCGCTGTCGGCGAGGTGTTTCATCGACCGTTCCCAGCCTGCGACTGACGATATCTCGTCGATGAGGAGGACGCAGCGGGACAGCTCGGATCTGCCTGCGAACTCGCCATAGGTCTTCACGACCTGCGCGAGGTCGTCCCCCTTCCCGAGGGAATCGCAGTTGAAGTAGAACACCGATCTCGGGTCCCGCTCCTCATCGACGATCATCTTCTGGGCAAGGAGTTTGAGCAGGGTTGTCTTGCCCACCTGACGGGGACCGCGGAGGGTGTAGACGCGGTCCTTGGTGACATCGAACTCCCCGAGCTCCTTCGGGACCCATCTGAGCCTGCTGCCCTGCAATCCCTTGATCTGGGGGTCGCTCTTGATCAGGACGGGTTCGCCCCACCAAGGGTTCTGCGAGGCAAGGTCTCTGAGGTCCATCTCCTGTCCATCTCCAGTCCGGCGCATGCCTGGACGGCATATCTAGGGGCATCCAGTATATAAATAAGTTGTCATCATGATGACCAGTCATTTATAAAGGACCGGTCATCGCATTGACCACCCACCTATAAACAGCCTGTCAACGCGTTGACTGAAACTGCATCCCGACAGACGACACCGAGAGCTCTCGAAGTGCCCTGGAGAGAGGCTCAGAGTATCCTGCTCCTTGGGCGATGATGTCCGTCTTGACATCGCCCCCAATGATCACCCCGATCTTCATCCTGCCGGACCCGGCCCTGACGCCGTCGACGACGACCATGGCCTCACGCTCGCCCAGCCTGAGGAAAAGGGCAGGGGTTGATCCCACGGGGACCGCCGCACCACGGATGCAGGCCGGGACTGGCCGACACATACCGCAAGTGCATGTAAGCCTACAGGCAGTGCAAACGACCATGGGGACCCATCCGATGCGCACATCATGGTCCGCCCCGTCGAGTACATCTATGTCGACGAGAGCGGGGACATCGGCGTCGGCCCGAGGAGTTCCGCGTTCTTCGTCGTCGGCGCAACCGTAACCAATGACAAGCGCACCTTGGAGAGATTAGCGAAGAGGACCCGGAGGTCACTCGGCGTGATGGAGCGACGGGCTGCAGAGCTGAAGTTCTCACGGAGCTCGATCGCTGTTCGACGACGCGTCCTGAAGTCCTATGGCCGCACGGATCTGCGTTTCCTCTGGGTCGGACTTAGGAAGGACAGGTTCCAGGTGAACGATGCATATGCTCGCAGGGGCGTGCTCCAGGACGGATACTCTCACCTGTTCACGGCGCTCCTCTCGGACCGAGACATCGACTGCGACCATATCGTCATCGACTCGCGGAAGGAGGGATGGATGAACGAGCTCATGGCCACCCAAGGGACGAGGTTCTTCCGGACAGGCCCCGGAGCACGGGCACGCGCTCCAGATGCCATCATCACGAGGGCCGACTCGACGAGGTCGGCGGGACTGCAGATCACTGACTTCGCGGTCGGCGCCGTATTCCAGATGCTCGAGAGAGACAATGAGGAGTACTACGACCTGATCAGGGACAGGGTATGCTTCGGGCGACTGCTTGAATGAAAAGGTAGCAGCCCCCGGACGGATTCTGCGCATGGGCACCCCATTCCGGAGTCCACTCTACCGCCCGGGACTTACCTGCTGAAAGATAGATTCGACTCCACGAGATATATAAGTTTGCTGCGGACGTAGGCTGCAACCCAATACGAAGCACGCACCGTTCCTGAAGGGACTTGCTGCCTCCCGCACGAGAATGCTAGCCTGCAGGCAACACACCGGAACTGTCAGAAAAATGGTGCAGCCCCCGGACGGAGTGTTTGATGGGGCACCATTCCGGAGCCCGCTATACCGCCGGGACTTACCTGCAGATCGTCATTGAAGCCCACGCAACATGAACCTATCGTCCAGATGTAGCATATGGCCTGTACGTCCGTGCCGGCGTCGCCCGGCTCAGAGTATCCTGCTATTCGGGGCGATGACGCCCCTGGCGATGGCCCCCATGCCTATGAACGAGCCCTCGCCTATGACCGTGCCGACATCGATGGTGGCGTTGATGCCCGTCTTGACATCGTCCCCCATGATCACCCCGAGCTTCCTCCTGCCGGACCCGGTCCTGACGCCGTCGACGACGACCATGACCTCGCGCTCGTCGAGCCTGAGGTTCGCGACCTTGGTCCCCGCGCCCAGGTTGCACCGCTCGCCTATGACGCTGTCCCCGACATAGCTCAGGTGGGGCACCTTGCTGTGGTCCATGAGGATGGAGTTCTTGAGCTCGACCGCGTTCCCGACCTTGCAGTGGTTCCCGACGGACGTGCTCGGACGGAGGTAGGCGTTCGGACCGACCTCGCACTCCTCGCCTATGATGACCGGGCCCTCGATGTAGGACCCCGCCTTGACGTGCGTGCCCTTGCCCACCTGCAGGGGCCCGACGACCGTGGCCTTCTCGGACACCTCGCCCTCGATCCTCGTCTCGATGTCCTTCATCAGTATCCTGTTCGCCTCGAGCAGGTCCCACGGGCGCGCGACGTCTATCCACTCGCCCGTGAGCCTGTGCGTGTACAGGTGGCTCTTGGCCATGAGTATCTTGAAAGAATCGGTGACCTCGTACTCACCGCGGACTGACCGCTTGGTCTCCGCGATGGCGTCGAACACCTCGGGCCCGAGCACGTAGGCGCCCGCGTTGACCAGGTTCCCCTCGGGCACCTCCGGCTTCTCGACTATGTCGGTGACGACGCCGTCCTCGACCTTGACGACCCCGTACCGTCTCGGGTCCTCGACCGAGGTCAGGGCCATGACGCTCCCCTTGACCTTGTGGTGGTGCGCGACAAGGCCCTTGACGCTCTCCTTGGTCAGGACGACATCGCCGTACATGCACAGGAACGGGGAGTCGACCTTGTCCCTGATCATGCCTATGGCATGGGCCGTGCCCAGGCGCTCCTTCTGCTCGACATACTCGATCCTGACGCCGAACGCCTTCCCGTCCCCGAAGTGCTCCCTGACCCTGGGGGCCTTCCAGCCTACGAGGAGCATGATGTCCCTGATGCCGGCCTCCTTGAGCGACTCGACGTTGTGCTCCAGGAACGGCCTGCCCGCGACGGGCAGGAGGGGCTTCGGGATGTTCGATGTCAGAGGGCGCATCCTGACGCCCTCGCCGGCCGCGAGTATGTAGCCCTTCATGGCCCGACGCACCCCTTGACCACACCGGTCAGCTTCGCCATGATCGCCTCGGCCCTCTCCTTCTTCCGGGCCTCGGCCATGATGCGTACCTTGGGCTCCGTCCCCGACACCCTGACCAGGCCCCAGCCGTCCGAGCACTGCACCCTGAAGCCGTCTGTGGTCTCGAGCTTCCTGCACTCGACCGAGCGCATGGTCCTCGCGAGCTTCTTCAGGACCGCGTCCCTGCGCTTGGCATCGAACGGGACCGCGGACCTCAGGGTCGGATAGACCGGTATGGGCTTCCTGAGCTGCGACAGGGTCTTCTTCTTCGATGCGAGCTCCACGAGCCGCGCGGCGGCCAGTATGCCGTCCGGGCAGTAGGTCTGGTCCGGGAATATCCAGGTGCCCGATGGCTCCCCGCCGAACTCGGCCTTCGATGTCTTGACGGCCTCGCTCACGAACGCGTCCCCGACGCGGGTCCTGATGACCTTCGCCCGGATGTAGTCGTCCACGGCCATCGATGTGTCGACGGTCGCGACTATCCTCTTCTTCGCGTAGTTCTTCGCGAAGAGCGCCAGGAGCTGGTCCCCGCCCAGGAAGACGCCCTTGTCGTCGACCGCG
This sequence comes from uncultured Thermoplasmata archaeon, assembly GCA_964568665.1. Classification (GTDB taxonomy): domain Archaea; phylum Thermoplasmatota; class Thermoplasmata; order UBA10834; family UBA10834; genus CAWBDD01. The sequence continues at coordinate 29,044 of CAZMPY010000005.1, forward strand.
ACCATGCGGTCCGCATCGCCGTCGTGGGCGATGCCCAGGGCGGCCTTCATCGAGACGACCGCGCGCTTCAGGTCCGTGAGGTTCTCCTCGACGGGTTCGGGGGGTCTCCCCGGGAAGTGCCCGTCGGGGTTCGAGTTGAGCGTGATGACCTTGCAGCCCATGCGCTGCAGGACGATGGGCGTGATCGTGGAAGCGGGCCCGTTGGCGCAGTCGACGACGACCCTGAGCCTGGACTCGCCCACGCCCGCCAGTATGCGCTCCGCGTGGCGCTCGACGGCGTCCGGCAGGACCTGCGACCTGCCCACGCGGTCCCAGCGCTGGAGCTTGAACTTATGGGACGATATGGCCCTCTCGATGGCCTTCGCCTGGTCCGTGCTGACGCCCATGCCGTCCGGGTTCCAGAACTTGACCCCGGCGTACTCCGGCGGGTTGTGGCTCGCGGTGATCATGACGCCGCAGCACATATCCCTGGCGGCCTCGGCAAGCGTGGGGGTGGTGACGAGCCCGGCCCTGTGGACGCGGCTCCCGGCGGCCGTCAGGCCGCCCACGAGTGCGGCCTCCATCAGCTGCCCCGAGGTCCTCGAGTCCATGCCGATGACGACCTCCTCGGCCATGGAACCGATGGCCATGCCTATGTCCATGGCGAGCTCAGGGGTCATGTCCTGGTTGACGACGCCGCGTATGCCAGACGATCCAAAAAGGCCCATCTCTCTTTCCCTTCGCCTCTCGGATGACTCTTCATGATTATATTACATCTCGTCGGGAGGGGCCGGGCTGGGGGTGTGCGGACGGACCGATAAGCACGCGGACGGGTGGGCCGCAGGATGCGCGGACGGGGGCACTGGCTATGACGGAAAACACAGCCAGATACGCTGGCTGAGGACCTCACGTGACGCGCGCGGATAATAGCCAGATAGTCTCAAAAAACGAGCCAGCAAACGCAAAGATATATATATCGCACAGCTTGATACATATCTGGACCATGCCTGGATGGCGTGGACAGAAGGACCGAACATATATCGGAGGGATGAAAACATGGTTATGGAGCCCATAAGTGTGGACAAGGCGATTGAGATCGCGAAGAAGAAGGGCATCAAACCCGGCCGCGTAAAGGACACGAACGGTGTTCAGTTCACGAAGGGAAGGAACCCCCGCCTCGAGACAATCGACTGGGACGAGTTCAGGACCACCCTGTCGAAGAGGAAGCTCGCCGTTTACGAGAGCGGCGGCTGGATGAAGATCATGAAGGCAAAGAGATAGGCAGGTTGCCTATCTCTCCTAAACTCTTTCCCAAACCCCCATCAACCACTTCTTCTCGGTGATCACCTCGAGGCGCAGCTCACGGCTCCGTGCCGCGCTCGAGACCGCGGGAGACGCACTTCGCGTCCTCCCCGGACCGGACCTTGCCGCACCTCGGGGAAGGTTTATATCGCGTCACTGCCGATTGGTAGGATGGGCACGTCAGAGCCAAGGAGATGCGGGGAAATGGCCGATGAGGGAGTACGCACCGCGGAGGACCGAACCGGGGGCAGCGGCGGAACGGGGACCAGCCGCAGAAGATGGTCCCTGAGCACGGACGACGGTTGCCCCTGGCACGCCGCCAGACAGGGCAAACTGCGCGTTGGGGGCATGCTCATCATCCTGGCGGCCCTGACCGCGCTCGCAGGGAGCAGCATCATGCTCACAGATCACTTCACCCATGAATCGATATATGACGTCCTGGAGGACCACCGCTCTTGGCCGTTCCTGGTTCTCGAATCCGCGACGATAGCCATATCCGTCGTCGCGTTGGCAGGAGGCGTCTCCACCATCAGGAGGAGGAGGTGGAGGCTCTCGATGCTCGGCGGAGTGATGGCGGCCATCGCAGTCATCATTCCCGGCCCGCTCATCTTCGTCGCGCCCCTGTGGGCCTTAGTCGCCTTTCCGATGTTCTTCGGGGCGGTCCTCGGCACGTGCAGGGTACGGGCCTTCAGAGGAGAGTTCACGGACGGTGCAGATACCGCCGGGAGGGACGGGCCCGCGGACGACCTCGCGGCCCGAGCTCGCGATTGACGGCGTCAAGGGCGAGACAGGATTATATCGCCGCCAGTGATACTGACCTGTGCGTCGGACAGCTTCGTCCGACGGCGCAAGTGACGAGGGGAGTCCCGTGTCTCACAGAAGGATTGTTGCGTTCATAACCGCCCTGATCTCGATCATTCCGGCGATTGCGTTCGCGGCACCCGCATGCGCGGAGGACATGCGCCCCGAGTGGACCGTGGATGGGGAGACTTACTCCGCCCTCCCGTTCGTGGAGCTCACAGGCTGGGACGGGTTCCTCGCGGCGTTCATGCCTGCTTCCTGCGCGTCCGCGCGATGACCGCGAACAATCCGACCATGGCTAGCACGGGCAGGACGACCGTCCCGAACTCCGGGATCGCGTACTCCGAGACGACGAGGTCGAAGAAGGCGAAACCGCTCAGGCCCGAGCCGTCCCTGACCTCGAGCAGGACCGTGTAGTTGCCCGGGGCAGGATACTGCCGGGTGATGTTCCCGTCGTCCGACCAGTCGCTGTCCCACTGGCCGTCACCCTGCAGGTCCCAGCGGTACTCCTGGAACGGGTCGCCGCAGCCGTCATCGGGGTCGTATGACTCCGTCCCGTTGAGGTTGATGTCCGTCGATGTGTCCCCGGACGAGGGTGTGACCGCGAGGATCGCAACCGGCTTCGTGTCGACCGGTGGCGGCGTCGTGAGCGGGTACTCATCGGAGCAGTCCGAGTCGAACAAGTAGGGGTTGTCCACGATCCCGTCCGCGCCGAGGCCATCGTCCTGCGTGGCCCCTCCGCTCGCATCGGGCGCAGTCCAGTTATCCCAGAAGTTACCGCCGTCTGGATACGACAGGTTCCACAGGTTGACCAGCGGGCCCGCATCGTCCTCCGCCTGGCAGGGCGTGTTGTCGACGAACCTGTTGTGATACACCCTGACGCCCACGCAGGCCTCGAGGGACACTCCCCCTCCCACGAAGTCGACCGGGGAGGTGGCCGTGTTGTTCGAGAACGTGTTGTTCCGTATGACGACGCCGACGGAGTCCTCGAGCAGGATCGCGGAGTATCCGTGGGTGCCGTTCAGGAGGTTGTGGGCCACGGTCACGTTGTACGTGCACCTGTCGATGTTCATCCCGTACTGCACGCTCCCCTGGATCCTGTTGGCGAGCACGGACACGTTTCCACAATCGGCCAGGACGATGCCGGACCAGACTGGCGTGCAGTCGTTGCCCATGACGGTCACGTTCGAGCAGCCAGCGACCTGGACGCAGTAGTACACGCCCGTGAAGGTGTTCTGTGCGGCGAGGACGCCGTCGCTGCCCTGGAAAAGGACGCCGACCTCGAGCGAGGCCATCTGGTTGAGTATCACCGTGCAGTCCGTGCAATCAGTCGCGTAGACGCCGTTCGCAGTGCCGAACGTGTTCGCCACGATGTGGACGCGCTCGCAGGAGCTCATCACGATGGCCCAGCCCCACATCTCCGAGAAGTCGTTCCTGACAAGGGACAGGTCCCGGCAGTCGGTGAGCGTTATGCCAGGATAGGTGCGGTTCGCGAAGGAGTAGGACAGCATCCCGTTGGACACGTTGGTCATCACGAGCGCGTACGAAGGATACGACATGGATGCCGTGCCGTTCATGCGGACGTCGGTGATGACGAAGTGCGCGGTGGTGTTCCTGACGGTCACGGCCGCCCCAACGCTGACGGGTATGTCCCATCCCGAGATGACGTACGGGTCGGCGGGGGTCCCCGAACCGCCCACGACGCCGTTCTCGGTCGTGAAGGCCGCGTCCCCGACGATCACGATGGGGCCGCGGGCCGTGCGCGCCGCGCTGGTCCCCGACGGGGCGAGCGCGAGGAACGCGAGGCCGGAGAGCACGACGACGAGGACGATGCCGATGCTGGCGAGGCCGACGAGCGACGGGCCACGTGCAACCCTACCTGGCGGCGCCTTCCTTCCAGCGGTGAGCCCGTTGTGGGCCACGGTCGCACTGCGGTCGATGATACCTCCCGTCGAACCACTCCCGATAGCCAATCTATCCTCCGGACCGTGATTGCCGTCTGGGATTATGAGGCTTGTGAGACAGGGAGACACAGGGTTGATATGTCGCGACCGGCATCCCCGGCGCGGATCGGGTCCGGGGGAGCGAGGGGAGCATGGATTGTCCCAAGTGCGGGGTCCACCACAGGGCGGACGCATCGGCCTGCAGGATGTGCGGCCATCAGTTCATCACAGCGGTCAGCCGTGAGTTCCGGGGGATCAGATGCCCCACGTGCGGGGCGGACAACCCGCCGGGCGAGAAGGACTGCTCCGTCTGCCGCAGGCCGATGAGGCCGAAGGCGGCGAAGAAGGATGTCGAGGACCCCGACGCGTGGAAGAGGCCGCAGAGTACCTACGCCGACTACCCGTCGTCGGCGAGCAGGACGGCGAGGGTCGGCACCGGGGGAGTGCTCATCATCATGGCCGGGTTCTTCACGATCGCGGACATAATCATGACGCTGATGATCACCTATGACGCCACTCAGATGGCCGACTACAGGGACCTGACGCGGCAGTACCCCTACCTGGAGGAGGCGGTGGGGACCATGGTCGCGTGCCAGGCGCTGAGGCTGATGTTCGCCGTCCCGGCCCTTCTCGGAGGGATGTTCGCCATCCAGAAGAAGAGGTGGGGGCTCGCCATGCTCGGCGGGGTTCTGGGGACGCTCGCGGTGGTGTCGACCCTGCTCGGGCTCGTCATCCCCTTCTGGGGACTGATCGCGGTCCTGCTGTTCTTCGGGGGCATAGTGGGGACGGTCCTGGTCGGGGTCTCGAGAAGGGAGTTCGTGATCTGAGCCATCCGTCCTGCGAGGGTAGCCCATGATAGCTTCATACGCTCCGGCAGCGATGATGAACTGGTGGCTCGACGGGTAGTCGGTATACATTGCCCCAGATGATTATGGAATCCAAGGAGACCCTCAGGAACGACGGTTTCAGGAGGAGGACCTCCGGGTTCAAATACTGGCTTCTCGTCCCTCTGGCATCCGTTTTCATCTACATGGGGATTGCCTGGTTCGCGTTCATCGGCATGTCTGCCATGGCCGAGAAGCTGCACGCCAGGCTAGACAGATGGGCCGCGCGCTGAGAAGGATGCGGGGCGGAGCTCAGTAATAGGCGTAGCCCGAGTAATAACATCGGGTTTCTTGTGAGATCCAGGAGTCCATGTGCCCGTCGTGGAACACGAAGCTGACCTCCCAGGCAGCATAGTCATAGACCGCACGGGTATCCGTCAAGTTGGTCCTCCAGCGAAGTCGGTAGACTACGTCCTCAGCGAATGCCGTACCGTCCTGCGCCGTCACCACGAGCCTGTCCCCGGGACCGGACCTACCGTCGCCCAGGCGGTCGATTACCGTGAGGGACACGTTCAGGGACCCGATGGATTCCCTCCCCAGGGAGAGAACTGACCAGACGCCTCCGTCCAGCCCGGTGGTCTGGAAGGTCCATCCGACGTAGGACTCACCGTCGTTCATCGACAGACGGGAGTTCCCCCAGGAACTAACCACCATCAGGGGCTTATCCCTGGACAGCTCCAGGACGACCCCTCCTTCAACCGTGTCCAGGGGCGGTTCGTCCCTTAGGAAATCGTGCTGCTGGAGAGCGAGGACGAGCGAGACGAGCATGAATGCGACCAGCATCGCCACCCACTTCCTCCGGGAGGACAAGAAGCCCTTCAGGTCCGCGGCGGACATCTTCGGCTTCCATGCGATATCGCGCTTCATGCGGGGTCCGTGATACCTGTAGGTCCGCTTTCGGCGCGGCCTGCCATCCGAGAAGACCCTGAGCCTGCGCATGATATCGACACGAGTGGACCCGAAGCCCGGACCCATGGGACGGACGAGGCTTCCGAGGACGAGGGCGGCGGAGACGACCCCCGCGTAGAACCCGACCGAGAGACCGAATTCGATCGTCCCGTCAGAATGCGCGGATACCTCGGCTGCCCTGTCCATGACGCTGACGGCATATGCCACAAGCCCTCCGGCCTGGACCACTCCCGACAGGGGGGTGACGATGGCCAAGGCAGTGCCGAGTATGAACAACTGTACGCCAGTGGAACTGAGGGACGCATGCGGGGGTGGCACGAAGAACGAAGAACTGAAGGAGTCAGGATCGGAGAGATAGGTCCAAGTACAGAACATCGCGGCCAGGCCGAGCACGAGGCCGCATAGACATAGGACGTTGGTCGAACGGACATAAGTGGTCGTAACCTCGTCTGACCGTGGCTTGGACTGATCTGCCCCCGCAACATCCTCCAGATCCATAGGAACCGCCTGCTATCGAATGATTCGGCACAACGCTATATGAAGTCCGCGCTGACATGTCGACGGGAGGTCTTACGTGCGGGAAGGGGTCTGTCGGTCCATTCGAGACGTGCCGAGAGTGGGTGGACGGGGATGGGTGGCGAGGGAGAGACAGAGTTATTTATACGACCACCATAATCACAGCTTCTCCGGGATGCAGGGATAGCCAAGCCTGGTCAACGGCGCTAGATTCAGGGTCTAGTCGCGCAGGCGTCCGCCGGTTCAAATCCGGCTCCCTGCACATCTCTCCATCTGTGCCCTTCTCAATCCGCAACCTTATGCAGCAGGGCCATACTCTGAATTAGAGTACTAGGCTGATTATGACAAAGTCACCTGAATTCTTAAAGCTGTTTGGTTGCTGTTTAGGTCAGTCCTTTGTCCGGCCCTGGATGATTGTCATCATGTCCGACCGTTACAACGACTTTCCCTTTTACGAGCCCTTTTGAAAAATCCCTGAGAGCCTCCGGAACCTCACTGAGGTCGATTCGTCTGTCTATGACGGGTGAGAGTCTCCCCTTCCCGTTGAGTTCGAGCAAGAACCGCAGGTCCTCCTCGGTGTTCACGTTCATTGGGTTGATGCCCATCTTCTTCTTGCTCGCAATGGAGACAAGAGGCCCCAGGAGCATCGCCTGCATTATGGCGTATCTTGAGCCTCCCAACAGGACGAACAGGCCATCGGGGGCCATGACGCGCCTGTAGTCGAAGATCGACCGGCGCGTGGCCATATCCAGGATGAGGTCGTAGCGCTCCCCGCTCCTTGTGCAATCCTCCCGGGCGTAATCGATGACGTGGTCGGCTCCGATGGCGCGAAGCATCTCGAGCTTCCCAATGCTGTCCACGCCCGTTACCTCGGCCCCGTAATACTTCGCGATCTGCACAGCGAACGTGCCCATGCCGCCGCCGGCGCCGTTGATCAGGACCTTCTGCCCTTTCTTGATGGGGCGCCTGCCGCGAAGGCCCTGAAGGGCGATCTTGGCCGCCTGGGGGAGGGTGGCAGCGTCCTCAAAGGATATGCTGTCCGGTTTCCGCATCAATGCATCTTCAGGTACTGCCACGTACTCCGCAAAAGCGCCGAAGCCGCACGTGAACAGGTCCCCGAAGACCGCATCGCCTTCCTTCAACCGCTTGATGTCCCTCCCGACTGCCACGACCCGACCCGCGACGTCCGATCCGGGTATCCTGTGTCGTGGCCTGAAGGGGCCGCCGATGCGGGCCAAGACCGAGCCGCCCAGGATCTCGAAATCGGCGGCATTCAGTGACGAAGCGTGGACCCTCACCAGTACCTGGTTGTCTCGGGGGGTCGGTCTCTCCACCTCCTCGAGTCGGAGGATTTCCGGCGGGCCGTATCTGTCGCAGACAATGGCTTTCATGGTGCGGTAGCGTCTCAGCCACCGTCATCACCAATCACGGCTATAACCACATTGCCCCTCTTGTGTCCAGTATCGACGTACCTGTGGGCTTGCACCACCTCATCCAACGGATACGTCCTGTCGATGACAGGGCGTATCTTTCCCGCCTCCACGAGCTCTTTCAGGTGGATGAGATCTTCATTCGACTCTCTCGTGAGAGAGAACGACGATATGAAGACCCCGTTTTCCCCCAGGGACTTATTGCACCCCGATTTCTTAAGCTTCCGTACGGTGTCGAAGACGACATCATAGGTCTCGCCATTCTTCTTGAAATCCTCTTTGGAGTAGTCTATCACCTCGTCGGCGCCGATGGATCTCACCAGGTCGAGATTGGCACCGCTGCATACTCCCGTCACATGGGCCCCGTAGTGCTTCGCCAGCTGCACGGCATAGGTGCCAACGGAACCGGACGCCCCGTAGATGAGGACCCTATCCCCCTTCCTGACATTCCCCGATCTGAGTATCTGGAGGGCGGTCATCCCTCCGATGGGAATGGCGGCAGCCTCCCCGAAGGATACATTGGCTGGTTTCCTGGCCACCATCCCCCTTCCCCCCTTCTCTGGGATGCAGACATACTCGGCGTTGGATCCGCATTTGAGCCCCGTGGTCGTTCCAAAGACATGATCGCCTTTCCTGAATGACTTGATATCCCTGCCCACCGCCTCGACCACACCTGCAAGCTCATGACCTGCGATCTTCTTCAGCTTGAAGCCCATCGGGATCATGAGTGGAGCCATTAGGAATCGGGGCATCTTCCTGAGGATGGCGTCCCCTATGGTCACCGTCGAGGCGTGGACCCTGACCAGCATCTCGTTGTCCCGGGGTGCGGGCTTTTCCACTTCCCTGAGCTCCAGAACCTCTGGCGGTCCGCTTCCAGTTACCACTATGGCTTTCATTCTATCACCCACATTTCTACAGCCAGTATCCAACTCACATCAGTTCCCAACCGCACCGTACCTTTGGACCTTGGGCCACTTCCATGCATTCCAGATAATCAGTGCAATAAGCACACCTTCTATGATCATGTACAATGCATAATAGGCCCAAATTCCTGCTGATACGAGCGTTGTAGTGAGCAGGACACCAGCAAGGAATACACCTGCGATGATGTTCGCCCGGCGATTCGCTTCAGCCTTCAATGTCAGGGACAGGAAGACCATGAGACTAGGAATCGCCATCAATACTGCAGCGCCCAACAGGAATGCCTGATTGAGCTCTATGCCTTCCATCGATCCCGGCTGAAAAAGTGTGAAAACATCATTGTACAAATAGAAGAACATCAGAATTACCCATAGTCCTGCAAGCTTCGTCTTGATGTCTATCTTCGGATCCTCCAAGATCGTTGCGGTCTTCCCGTCCTCGTCCCTCACGTTCTTCTTCTTGCCCATGCCCGTTCCAATCGTCTGATCATGTTCTGCCATTTTGCATCACTCGGCGGTTCTCGCCGATTGTGACAAGGCCGAGTAAGTACCAGCAAATTGGGGCATACATGTATTATAGTTTAAATACGGATGGCACATTCAGAGAAACGATGCCATGAGAACGCTCACCCTGGAACTCGAGCCCTTCGAGACCGTGAAAGAGGAAATGGCCGAGACCTTCGTCAAAGTCCGCTCCTACTCGATACTCGAGACTCTGAAGATGGACTACGAGGAAGGCATATGCATTGAGATTGTGGAGCTCACTCTGAAAGAGGGTGTGTCGATCCACGATATCAGGACAGTAGGCAACATGGAAATCCTGAGCGTCCTGAAGTCCATTGACAGCAAGCACACCTGCCTCACCAGATACACGGAACCGGAAAAGTCAAAAGGACAGTTCCAGGAATCCGACCTGGGTCTGGTGCACACAACACCCACAATCATCTCACCGGAGAAATTCACTCTCAGCATGATGGGAGAGCAGAAGAACCTGTCTGACTTTGTCGAGATGATCAGGAACGCCGGCACCATACTGAAGATGTCCTTCAGGAGAGCCGCCTACCAGAAGGCTGACATCCTAGCTGTCCTGACCGACAAGCAGAGGGAAGTGATGGTAGCGGCGTTTCAGAACGGTTACTATGATTTTCCCAAGAAGATCAGCAGCAAGGAGCTGTGCCGGAAGGTCAGCATCAGCAAACCCACCCTCCTGCAGCACATGAGGAAGGCCGAGGGGCGGATACTCAAGGAGATAATGACGGGGTACTCCAACGCTTAGAGTGATCACGGGTATGGCGGGACACGCAGGGGCTCCGTACCGGCATTCGATTGAAAACCACCATCTGGCTTTACCATTGAGTTGGCCCGGGTCGACCAACTCAGCTCATACGATCGAAAAGCCCCATACTGAGGTTCAGAATCACCCGAAGTGCAGCTCGAGGACGAGTGCGCCAATCGTTGACGAAAAAGAGAACGCAAGAGGTTCTTATCTCGGTACCTGAAACCCCGAATTGAAAAATAGCCAGACGTCTCGGCTCATGTCCAGCTCAACGCGCCACCTATGGCTTGGACATTGCTGGGCACGGAGAGAGCATATGACCAGGTCATTCTAGGCGCCCATCAAGCCGCTGCATGAGGCCAATGGGACGGTCTTCCTCTGTCAGTTTCCTCAATCCGTGCTCCACTTGCTTTGGCCATAGAGAGCATTAGGAGGACCGCGCTACAGTCACTGCAACTCCTCCCTTCTTATGTCCTTTGCCAACATACCTGTGAGCCTCGACGATCTCTTCAAGGCGATAGCATTTATCAACAATCGGTCTTATGTGTCCAGCTTCGACCAGCTCTTTGATTGAAGCAAGACGCTTGGAGTCCAACATCAGGTGTCCATCATCAATTGACACGTATCTTCCTCTTGGAGCAAGAGCTTTCTTGCATGCAACTTTCAATTTTGAAGTCTTTATCGTTCCAACGGCATCAAGCACGAGATCATATTGAACGCCTGGGTCCAAAGTGTCCACTTTGGTGTAGTCAATCACAGCTTCAGCTCCCAGAGATTTCACCAACTCCAGATTTGTCGAACTGCACACTCCAGTAACTCTAGCTCCCAAGTGATTAGCTAATTGAACTGCCATTGTTCCTGACGTTCCTGAAGCTCCATAGATCAGTACCTTTTGTCCACGCTGGATGTTTCCTTTTTCGACATACTGAAATGCCAGAAGCCCACCATAAGCAGCCACGGTTGCTTCTTCATAGGAGATATTGACTGGCTTCATTGCCAAACAACCGTGCGTTGAATCTGTCTCTTTCATGCATTTATACTCAGCATAGGCGCCAAGTCCAAATCCTGTAAGCCCATAAACTTGGTCACCTGTTTTGAATCTCTTCACGTCTCTACCTGTTGATTCGATCTCTCCTGCTAACACCAATCCAATAATGGACTTCCTCGGCTTTGTCAAACCCATATAGAGGCGCATCGGAATGAGAAACTGGATAGGTATCTGAGAGCCTCGGATGAAGATGTCACTTGCAGTCACAGCCGTTGCGTGTATCTTTATGAGGACTTCGTCATCCTTTGGAGTTGGTTTCTCTACTTCTCTCAATTGAAGAACTTCTGGTGGCCCGTATCTAGTGCATATGATTGCTTTCATTTTTTCCATATCATCACTTCCGCTAAGCAAGTTCCTTCTCCCTGAAGAGATACACTCCCAGGACGAGGAGGAAGACCGTCAACCCGAGCAGCAACGCAGCGGAACCCGACATGCTAGAAGCCTGATCCCACCTGCTGATGTCCCCGAATTCCAGCCATCCGGATCCCAGGCTCCTCAGGTAGTGCTTGACGGATGCGTTCTGGATCGCGCCGGACAGCGACCCGATGTACCCTTCCCAGATGAACGCATAGAAGAGGCCGACCATGACTGGTTTGTTGAACAACACGCTGATAGCAAGGAACAGCGACGAGTACACGAAAGAACCGATGACCACGAGCGCGACGATTACCACGTATGTCTCGAGCGTTTCAGATCCAAATCCGTGTTGTCCGAAGAAGGCGACGAAGCCCACGGAGCTGATTGCCACCATGGACAAGGCCACTGCTATCGCCAAAGGCAGGTAATAACCCACATATGAGAACGCGCGGTCCAGAGGGGCTGTCGCGACGTGCGTGATGCTCTTGTCGTCGATCTCATCGCGTATCAGAGCGGAGCCGAAGATCATCGCCATCACTGGCATGAAGAAGAAGAGGATGAGAGTGTCTATCAGGTTCGTCCCATCTTCGAGGGGATTATCACTCTGTGACCCTGCGTAGGCCATGACTGCAGCTACGAACAGGGCGACGAGCATCGTTATGATCACCTTCTTGCCGAACAGCAGCTTCTTCAATAGATGGAATGTCAGCGCGTATATCCCGATGAGGCCCCTTTTCATATCCATACGTCTACCTCCCCACGAGATACCTGAAGACGGCTTCCAAGTTGTCGTCCAGGCTGTACATCTTGGTCACGGAGCATTTGGCCGTGTCGATGAGTGCCGGCAGGCCGTTGAAGAAATCATCGGGTCTTGACACTTGGACGGTCACGCTGTTCTTGTTGTCGTTATACGAAATGGACACGACATAGTCCTGGTCGAGCAGGAGCTTGGCCAGAGCGGTCGTCCCCTCACCCTCTATGATGATGTTGTGCGGATGCCTGTCCATGAGGTTCCTTATCTCCGATATGTCTCCGGACGCCACTGCTCTGCCTCTGTAGACCAACGCCACGTTGTGAGTCATCTGCTCAATCTCGAACAGTACGTGAGAGCTCACGATGATGTCGTGCCCGTGCTCCTTGTTGAGCCTCTTCACGAGATCGATGATGTTCTTCCGCACCAACGGGTCAGTACCGCTGAGCGGCTCGTCGAGAATGAGCAGCTCAGGGTCGTGGATGAGCGCCCCCGCGATCTTCATCCTCTGCCTCATGCCCTTGCTGTAGCCCCCGGTCTTCCTGTCAAGGGCCTTGACCATCTCGACCAACTTGCCGACCTCATGGATGCGCTTCGACAGGTCAGTTCCGTGCATCATGTGTAGCCTTCCGACGAGGGTCAGATACTCTCTCCCGGTCGAGTCCGCAGGGAGCGATTCGTAGTCAGGGCAGAAGCCGATTGATGAGTGCAGGTCGGAGTTCTTCCATGGGCTCTTGCCGAGGACGGTGATGCTACCCGCATTTGGCTTGATCAGGCCCAAGACGACCTTGAAGAAGGTGCTCTTGCCGGAGCCGTTGGGGCCGACGATGCCGGTTATGCCCGGCATGACTCTGAGCGCAAACTTGTTCAGGCCGATGACCTGCCCGTACCATTTGCTGAGGTCAGACGCCTGAATGATGGGCGCGATGTCATTCCCCTGGGCCGTCACTTGCCGACCACCTGCCTGATTAGTCTGAAGTAGACAACGGCGGCCGGAACGATGATCAGGGACGCCAGGATCGCTACAAGGGCTCCCTTATCGACATAGCTGGGGACATCTCCCTCGAACACCCAACTGAAGAGGAATGACAGCGAATCGATCGGGCTGATGACTCTCCATCCCTGGGCGAACTCGGAGAACAGGGTCGCGACTATGGCCAGGACGAAGAACGACATGAAGGTGCCGACCGCTGCGTAGCTCTTCCTCTTGGTGAAGGACGACAGCATTAGGCCGTACGGCACGAAGAACAGGGTGACGAAGGCTCCGACCAATGCAGTCTTACCCAGGATCCCGAGGCTGTCCGAGTAGTCGTTGCCGGTCTGGGTCGCCATCGACACGAAAGCGACGATGACCGGGGGAATGGCGCACAGGAGACTCATCACGGCCAGCGCGCCAACAGTCTTGCCGGCCAGATAGTCTCTGATCTTGAGCGCTCTTGAGAAGTACAGCACGAACGAGTTGCTCGCCAAGTCCTCCGCTATGAGGTCGGAGGTCACGACAGCGGCCAGTAACATCGCGAAAATCGCAAAGAAGCCGCTGCCCAGGTAGGTGTTCATGTCGGAGGCAGTCAGACTCTCGTGAGAAACGAGGACAATCATTATCAGGTACTGTGTATGGACGAGCAGGAACCCGAGAACGAGGAGAGCGATCACGCCGAGCGACCTGACCTTGTGTCTGATGATGCTTCTAGCGATGACGTAGAATCGAAGGTTCTGGGCGGTCCTCTCACCCTTCCAGGGGCGATACTCGATAGGGTTAATGCCCATCTCTCATGCCCCCTTCGAAAGCGCGCAGGAACACCTCTTCGAGGTCCAGCATCTCCGGGTGGAAACTCCTCACCTGGACTCCCTTCTCTGCTGCCAATAGGAAGACCGTCTTCCCGTCATCACATCCTCGGACCAGCAAAGTGATCTGATCTCCGGGCTCGTCCTCCCTGTCAACTATTTGGCAGACCTGCTCCAGAGCCTGGATATATCGTGACAAAGCCGGCGCGCTGCCTCGAATGGTAAGGCTCCGGACTCCCTCTTCGCCGGTCAGGAGAGTCTTCATATCACCGGAACGGACCAGCTTTCCGTTGTCGATTATGACTGCGTAGTCGCAGATCCGCTCGACCTCCTGAAGGATATGAGACGAGACTATGATCGTCTTCTCGGATGACGCCATCTTCTTCACAAGGGCGAGCAACTCCTCCCGTCCCTGGGGGTCCATGCCGCTGGTCGGCTCGTCAAGGAACATGAGCTTGGGATCGTGGACTATCGCTTGCGCGAGCTTCACCTTCTGCTTCATGCCAGTGGAGTAAGACTTGATCGGTCTGTACCTCTCTTCACCGATCCCTACAAAATCCAGCATCTCATGGCTGCGCTGCATCGCGTCAATGGACTCCATGCCCGAGATCATTCCCAGATAGGACACTAGCTCCACCGCGTTGACGGAGGATATCAGGCAATCGTGTTCGGGCATGTAGCCGATGCTGTCTCGAATCTGGAGACTCTGGACTTGGGAGTCCAGTCCGCCGACTGATATTGTTCCTTTGTCAAGGGTGAGGAGTCCCAGAGAAGCCTTGATGAAAGTGCTCTTACCCGCCCCGTTCGGTCCTAAGAGGCCGACGATTCCTCGAGGGATATCCGCAGTGAACCCGTCGAGAGCCGTCACCGTCCCGAAGCTGACGGACACATCTCTAGCTGAGACGTGTATCAGATTCTCATTGGAGGCCGTCTGCCCTATCATCGGTCAGGGGAGGCGCTCGGATGATTTAAGCGTATTCGAGTGTTCCCTCAAGAAACCGCAATGAGAACTGAATCAAGGAAAGAGAAGAAGGGTTTAGCTCGGTGCTAGAATCGCGAAATTGAAATTTGGCCAGTGTTCAAAATCCAAACCCGGCTCCCTGCACACAAAGGCGAGACCATTATCTTATGCCACGCGGTTCTCAGAGCCGTGGTAGACTCGATCGAGTACGAGGTCGAGAGGTCCGACAGGTCTCTGGAGATCCGCAGATACCCGAGCATGGTCCTCGCGACGGTGTACGGCCGCTCCGACTACGACGCCTTCAGCATATTGTTCGATTACATCTCAGGCGACAACACGCCCAGAAGCAAGATACCCATGACCGCCCCCGTGATATCCTCTGAGAAGATAGCCATGACCGTCCCTGTGATATCCGACGGCCGGTCCTTCTCGTTCGTGATGCCCTCGGGTCAAGGCGCGGACACGATCCCTGAGCCCCGGGATGCGAGGGTGAAACTCGAGGCGTTCCCCGCGAGGAGGATGGCAGTGGTCAGGTTCCGAGGCCGCGCGCGGGAGAAGGCCGTCAGGGAGAGGACCTCCGAACTCATATCGTACGTTGAGGGCCTGGGCCTGAAGGTCAAGGGAGAGCCGTCCCTGATGAGGTACAACCCGCCCTTCACGCCGGGGTTCCTGAGAAGGAACGAGCTGGCGGTCGAGGTCGCACAGTAGATCGGCGGCCTCCCTTGTGGACCGTACCCTTCGGACCGAGCTCAGCCGGCCGTCCTGACCGGCGCGGTCCAGGCGGTTATCCTTCAATCTCCCCGTTCAGAGGCGACACAGTCGTCACCCGGACGAAGAAGTACTTCAACTGTGACTCTCCGCGTGATGCGCGGTGCGGGAGTCCCATCCGTCACTCCGGGAACATGTCCGCCGACAACTGCTAATACGGCCGCGGCCCCTAGCTGACCCGGGTTCAGGAGGACATGAGCATGACCAGTCCGAAGAAGCGGAGAAGGGGCCTCACCACGGCGTTCGGGAGGCCCGTGGGAGACGACCAGAACAGCGAGACCGCGGGTGCGCGCGGCCCAGTCCTCATGCAGGACTCGCACCTGCTCGAGAAGCTAGGGCATTTCGACCGCGAGCGAATACCCGAGCGCGTCGTGCACGCGAAGGGCGCCGGGGCTCACGGCTACTTCGAGGTCACGGCCGATGTCTCGAGGTACACCAAGGCGAAGTTCCTGTCCAAGGTCGGCAAGAGGACCGAGGTCTTCGTCCGGTTCTCCACCGTGGGCGGGGAGAAGGGCTCGGCCGACGCCGAGCGCGATCCGCGGGGCTTCGCGGTCAAGTTCTACACCGAGGAGGGCAACTACGACCTCGTGGGGAACAACACCCCGGTGTTCTTCATCAGGGACCCGCTCAAGTTCCCCGACTTCATACACACGCAGAAGAGGAACCCGGCCACGAACCTCAAGGACCCGGACATGTTCTGGGATTTCCTGTCCCTGACGCCGGAGTCGGTGCACCAGGTCACTATCCTGTTCTCCGACAGGGGCACCCCCGCGACCTTCAGGAACATGAACGGCTACAGCAGCCACGCCTACAGGTGGTACAACGAGAAGGGGGAGCAGTCCTGGGTGCAGTACCACTTCAAGACCGACCAAGGAATCAAGAACCTGACTAGGCAGGAGGCGGACGCCATGAGGTCGAAGGACCCTGACCACGCGACGAGGGACCTGCGCAACGCCATCGAACGGGGCGAGTATCCCTCATGGACCCTGGAGATGCAGATAATGCCGGCCGACAAGGCCGAGGACTACAGGTGGGACGTGTTCGACATCACCAAGGTGTGGCCCCACGGCGACTACCCGACCATGAAGATCGGGAAGCTCGTCCTGAACAGGAACCCGGTGAACTACTTCGCCGAGGTGGAGCAGGCGGCCTTCGCGCCCAGCAACTTCGTCCCCGGGATAGGGCCGTCGCCGGACAAGCTCCTCCAGGGGAGACTCTTCTCGTACCACGACACGCACCTCCACAGGCTCGGCCCGAACTACCAGCTCATACCCGTGAACGCCCCGAGGAACGCACAGGAGCTGAACTACCAGCGGGACGGGGCGATGAGGGTCGATGCAGGCGGCGGCGCCGGCCCGAACTACTGGCCAAACACCATGGGCGGGCCCGGGCCCGACATGGCCGTGAAGGACCCCGCGTTCGACGTCTCCGGGAAGGCCGAGAGACAACCCTACGCCCACCCGAACGACGACTTCGCCCAGCCAGGGGCGCTGTACAGGGAGGTGATGACCGGGAAGGACCGGGAACACCTCGTGGGCAACATCGTGGCCCACCTCGGCGGCGCGCAGAAGCGGATACAGCTCAGGCAGGCCGCCCTGTTCTTCAAGGTGGACCCGGACTACGGCAGCAGGGTGGCCAAGGGGCTCGGCCTCAGTGTCAAGGAGGTCGAGAGGCTCGCGAAGATGTCCCAGGAGGACCGCGTCAAGACGACGAGCTGACGCGGCGCGCCGGCCGTATCCTCAGGGGACTCCCCCGCGCTACGACGACAGCCCGAGGGCCGTGTCGGAGTCGAACAGGGCGGAGACGGCGGAGGCCGAATACATCTTGTACTTCGGAGACCCGCACTCGCACGAGTCCTACTCGGACGGCACCGCCCTGACGAACGACGCGCACGCGAAGGCGATGGGCGCGGACTTCAGCTTCGTCTTCGCCCCGGAAGACAGGAACTGATCCCGCGGCCGGAGCCCGTGATGGAACATCGAGCCGTGCGGGGCCATCCAGCCTGATTGAAAGCGAACTGGACGTCGCGTATAAAAGTCGGTTCCCTGCACATCTATATCCTGTGCCCTTCTCAATCCGCAACCTTCTGTGCAGAAGTCTTCGCGCGGTGAGCGGACTCGTACGCCTCGTCGAGGATCCGGAAGGCGTGGTCGGCCCGTATCCTCGCGTAGTAGAGCTCGGTCGTGCGTGTGGTCTTGTGCCTCAGCGCCCTAGAGACCGCGTCGGGGCGGCCGCCCCAGTCTATACACATCTGCCCGAATGTCGCCCGGAGGGTCTGGATCCGGAACCTGATCCCCGTCCACCTCTCGGCATCCTTCTTGACCTTGCCCCACATCCCGTCGGTCCAGTATTCCGCGGCGCCTTCCGTGATCTTCGGGACCAGGGCCTCGCACGACTCGACATCCTGCTCGGCCAGATATCGTTGCCTCGTCTCCAGGAACTCGATGACCGTCCCGCGCGCGGGGCGCAGGATCCGGGCGGGGGCAGCGACGGCCCATCTGCCCTCGCCCTTGGGGTGGGTGACGACGATGGTCCATGTGTCGACGCTCAGGTCCTCCAACCTCGCCAGGCGCAGTTCAGACCTCCTGAGCCCAGAATACGCGTACATCGCCACCATGAACCGCGCCATCGCGCCATGATAGCCCGGCATTTCCCTCAGCCTCGAGCGCAACTCCTCGACTCTCGATTCTGACATCACCCTGACCTCTGGAGGCACCTTCTTGGGGAAGCGCACGATGCGCATCTTCCTCATCTGGTCGATGATCCCGTTGTTCTCGAACCTGAGGAACCCATTGAGGTATTCGATGTAGTTCACCTGGGTCCCGTATGCAAGGCCAGTGCCGAGACGGGTCTTTCTCCTTCTCATCCACTCCAAGAAGGCTGCGATGTCGGCCTCTGTCAGCTTCCTGGGGTCGGTCGTGCCGACCTTGCCGTCCCTCCTCAGCTCGAGGAAGGCGCCGCGTATGGACCTGAAACCCCGTTCCATGACGTCCAGGGTTCTAGGTGAATAATAACTCGTCATCGCCCCGAGGTAGGTCTGCTGAAGTCGGATCCACGGATCTCTGCCCACGGCGCTCCTACACGCCTAGGGCCATAGTCATGGTTTGGACTACCTGTAACGCTACCTCTTCTTGAGTTCCTCGACCTTGCCCTTCTCGAGGACCTCCGAGATGGTGCGACCAAGCGCCGCGGAGAGCCTCTGGCCGGCCACGTGGGTCATGTACACCCTGACCCCGCTCACGACCATGCGGCCGTCCTTCTTCACACCGGGCATCTCCAGGAAGTCGATGTAGAGGTCTCGCGGCGTGACCTGGATATAGGCCAGGTTCGAGTACTTCGTGGTGTCGATGTCCGTGACGACGTCCTTCGCGTCGAACTCGTATATCCCCCTCAGGTCGACCGCGACCTTCGAATCCCCGGGAGGCGGGACCTCCTTTGCTTCAGACTTCTTCCTACCTGCCATTTCCTACACCCCTACTGCAGCGACGACGTACCTCGGATCGGCTGAGAACGACCTTCCGGCGATATCCTGGTAGGATTCGCCCGTCACGCCGGCGACCCCTACTGGCTCGAATTCGAGATATGATGAGTGGGTCGTCTCGTAGTAGTACTTGACCGCGTCCCCGAGGTGGTCCTCGCCGCAGTTGTCGTCCAGAACCGCATAGCTGAGGAACATCAGTGCTACCAGCCTCTTCGAGTCCAAGTTCACTTGGTAGACGGGCCGCATTCTCCTGCGAGAGATGTTTCTGACGATTCCGAGCCTGACCAGGGCGGCGACGGCTTCTCGGACGGTCGGCTCCGTGAGCTCCGTCAGCTCAGTGAGGTCCCTCGGCGTGTAGGTCGAATACGGATCAGCGACCAGCTCCTGGAGCACCCTCTGCTGGGAGAGGTTTCCGAACAATCCTTCGAACGGAACGTCGGCCATGCCTTCAACGGCTCGTCCCGAGTCCTCGCTCAGTTTCCTCTTCACGACCATGTCGGAACACTTCTCAGTCACATCAATATTCAACCGTATATATCTTTTTTGTTACAGTAATTCTTCTTTCCGTTTCAAATGCTGGGCATGATGCAGCACCTTCATGTCGTAGGCCTTTGCCAACTCATCCACCCAGCAGACTGGAATGCGGGTTCCGTTCATCCGTCTAGGTGGACAGTATCTCCTGTCTTAGCGACTTGAGTTGGTTGTGTATCCGAACCGCCTCGACGTCGAAATCATCAGGAATCTTCTTCAACATCAATTTCTCTTCGGCGTTGGTCAGAACATGTTCATCTGGGAACTCCATCTTCATGAGACTATTGCGATACTTGGCGTACAAGTCTAGCATATATTTCGTCTTCCTGACGATTGAATCTCGATACTTCTCAATGGTGAAATCAAACTTCCTCTCCATCATGTATATGTCGAGTATGTCACGAGGCTTGTACACAATCCTTGTCATCGCCGCCCTGCATTTCTCAGTGAATATCTCCCTCGAATCATAGCAAGGGAGGACGACTTCTCTGCAGTACTCGTCACATGGCTCTCTGAACACTGGCCTTAGACGCTCCAAGTCGAATCCGTCTACGTAGCTCTTCAGCGAAGTCTCTACAATAGGGAACTCTATCATGTCAACGAGATTCACCTGGACCTTGATCTTGACGGGGATCTCCAACACAACCGAGTTGTATTTCAACCACAAGTCCAACATCTTGCCGCCACCGCGTACGTTCACGTCACCACCGTTAGCCAGGCCTTTTGACTTGTCTCCGGAAAATCCAAGTCCGAGATTCAGCGAGATGTCTTTGAACTCCTTCAGATACCTGGAAATCTCGGCTGAGCACTGCTTTCCCCTGCCCGCCTTCCTGACCTGCTGCCAATTCGTATCCTGCCGTCTTGTGAAATCAACATCCTCGGAGAATCTGTAGTATCCTGTGTAGGCTTTGACCAGACAGGTGCCGCCCTTGAAGACAAGACAGTCATTGAGGAGCTTGTTCTGTGAGATGCTATGGAGGAGTCTGTGAAGGTGGTAGTCCTTCTCGATCACTTCTGTACTGACTGAACCACCGACCTTCCGCAGCCCACCAAAGAACTCCTTCATAACATCTTCCTCACGAGCTCCTGTATCTTCGCAGGATATTCCACAAGGTACTGACGCACTTTGGCATTCTCAAGCATCTTCTCGTATTCGATGAATGGCGATATTGCGTTCCGCTCATCTCTGCTATCAAGATATCGTTTGTAGACCAGATCCAAGACTGTCTTCTCCTTGTCTGAAAACTTCAGCTCGTATTCTCTCCTTATTCCTGACTGGAAATGGCTACCAGACCATTTGAGAAACTGGTACCTTGCATCTGCAATTCTGATGATTTTCGTCGTCCTGTAGGAATCAGTGATGATGTAGTTGACTGTGAAATACTCATGAGTGAGTCCGTTGATTCTGAGCGCGGTCTCCAAACCCAGGTACCAATGCTTAACTGACTTAAGAGCCAGTGCCTCTGCCACAATTCTGAGGACCGGACGATCCGGAGTCCCGGCATCTCGCTCATCTGGGGAGTTCACATAGAATATTCCCCGGAAGATCCTCACCAAGTAGTCATGCTCCAGCAGATACCTCAAGCTCCGGGTGTAATCCTTCCCCATGCTCTGCGAAATCTGCCGAACGTGCTCCGAGGTGACGACCTTGCTGCCGTCAACCCGCAACTTCCTCCAGATGAGCACGGAACTGGTTCGTGTCACAATAGCCCACTAATTGGGATATTATGACTCAATGTACTTATAACATACCATCAAGACTCGGCAATTCGGTGCTAATGTCTACATTCAGGTTTGTATGCACCATACATACAGATACATAATAGCGCACACATACGCATACTAATGTATACTGATATCGAAGGGAGAAGATGAAGAATTCACAGGCAAGTTACAGATCACTTAGACTCAAAGACGATGAATACCAGAGGATCAAGGACCTCCAGAGATACCTCCGCAGAAAGGGAACAGACACAGTGGATTGGCAAGAACTCAGAAGGCAGAACATCATTGAATTGCCTGATGACAAGGTGGAAGACTCCATCGATGATCTGACTATGGGATCCGTCGTTGGTCTCGGAGCTGCTGCTCTAGCATACCTGATCTGGAAAGGCACTCAGAGATAGAATCGACCGGAGTCAGCGCCTTCCAACTCCGGAACAATCCACGAGAGGAGGAGCCCGGCATCGCGGACTCTGGAGCAACATGAGTTCGAAGACCAGATTGAGACTGGCGAACCGGATCGAGCATGACTGACCATTGAATGTCCTGCAACCTGCATGTGACTATTGCCGACCGAAAGTCAAGTCTGCATCCCATTGCATGCAGAACGGTCAACAACATTCACGAGCGTCTCATTCTCCCAGCCATGCTCGAAATCAACCTGAAACCTTCCTACATGTGACTTCAGCTGCTACTTCTAAGGGAATTCAGTCTTTGAACTTCAAGTCAAAGAGCTTCTTCAGGACCTTCTCAGTCACCGATCTGAAATCATTCATGTCATCGTCAGAGATTCCAGCCGAAGCTCTCTCGTGAATGAGCTTGCATCTCCGGTCATGGTAGTGGGTCATCTTCTTCCAGTCTGTATTACTGATGCTCACGTACTTCTTCACTTCATTTACCACTTGATGGCGATGTGAGAAGATATTCAGCAATTCCTTATCAGAATAGTACTGCCCAGATTCATTGACAAGATAATCCTTGAAAGCAATCTCCAGAGTGCTATCGAGAATGATCAAGCATATCCGATTCTTCTCTTCAATATCCTTTCTGGAGATGAGATCGACTGCTATTATCGAAGAAAGGTGTCCTTTTGCCCATGGCTTGTTCGAGATCACATTCTTGTTTGCCTCTCGCAGGTGTTCTCCACGACTATGCTTTGATCTCGGAAGCTCTGCATAGTAGTCCATGTTCGCAAGCGGAAATGAAGTGATCACCTCATGCCTAATCGCGCCGGCATTGTACGCAAACACCTTATTCGGCCATTGACGTGATGTCCTGCGAGAAAGAGAAGTCCAGTACTTCACGTTCTCTATGAGGAAACTCTGCAATCCAACGAACACGGGATGACTTGTATTGATTCCAGATTTGCTGCTGTTCCAAGGCATGGCAATTGCCGGGCCGTTGAGATGGACGAATATTCTTGCAAGCGAGAGAGCTTGGTGCGGAACACCAGCTTGCCCCTTGGCAAAACCCACTGATATGTCCTTCAAAGCCCGCGCGACGAGTCTCCCGTTACAGTACAAATACAACCCATATTCGACCGTGCTTGAAGACTGTGAAAGACCAGCAGTGACTTGCACTTTGACCGTGTCACCTCTTGTTGTCTGGAGACTACCCACTTGCGTAACGGGCTCGAAGTCGGGAGGATATGCCCAATTTTCCAGGTCGATCGGTCTGAGCTGAACTCCATTTACCTTCACAGTCAGCTGCTTGTCATCAAGAAACAGGGCATAGGTGGTCGATAGGTGTTCTTTCAGCTGCTCAATCACTCCCACATTCAGAGCCTTTCTCAAGCTCTTGAGTTCGAGAATCGTATGACCTTCGTCGATGTCGTCGGTCTCGTAGTACGGGAGGTACCAGTCGTCATTCTTCAACCAAGATTCTTCCACTTCGATCAGGAAGGTCATCTTGCTTCTTCTCGGCCTCGTGATAATCCTGGCATCTTGAGACAGTGCGACGATAGCTCGCTTGGTACCCACCCCAAAGTACCCTATCGACTCCATCTTTTCGTCTATCTTCGTGTATCCTGGGGCCACAAGAAGACTCAAGTCGTCTTCATCGACCCCCCCAGCGTTGTCCTCGAATCTGATCATCTGCTGTGTCGTATCCAAAGCTATGTCCACAGATAGCTGACGGGATTTGCCCTGAATCTGCCATATATCCAAGACGTTGTCCATCAGCTCGCAAATCGCGCGGTTCAAATCATAGTCTGCGATTATGGATTGAAAAAGACGTTTTGCGGGCACGGCGTCGAGCAGTCCACGCTCCTTCTTCATAGAACTCGCGCTCCTATACCTCGCCAATGGCAAACCACGTGGACCCGAAGCTCAGAGTCGTTCGTAGCCCCATTCCCCCTCTTACCGTAGCTGGGAGAGTAGTTAAGATGATTTCGGCACCTTGTTTTGAACCGTACATGTGATGCAGAAAATCCGTTATGCGTGCCAGGCCAGTGCGTGAGGGGGCCTATGAAGGCTGCAATTCGAACCTGGCTCATTAGCCACCATCAATATGACTTCTGAGTTCATGTCCTGTCCCCTGCATTCCACCAACATGTGAACCCCCGAGTTCAAGCACATCCCCGCTCGCCTATAGTGGCAACGTCACGAATACCCGGCGTCCCCCACCCAGTCTTCATTCTACGCCCAATCTTCGAGAATGGGTTTTCATACCGGGAGAAGCATGACGTGCCGTGACAGAGCCCATAGACATTCTCCTCGAAATGGCTTGGAGGAGGTATGATGAGTCTTGCCAAGAGCGAAGGGATCTGGGTGTAGCAACCGGTGTAATCCTCGCTGTGGATGGTGTGCTGCTGGGAATATGCTTCCAAATCCCGGACTTGTCCGGCTGGGTCTTGTTCGCGATTGCAGCGATTCTAATCTCAACCATATTCGCGGTCCTAACCTTTGCGGGGCAGAGATACAACGTGACCGACACGATTGCGATATGGAGGGAACTAAGCACCGAAGCAAAGACTAAGGACGACTTTCAAGCTCGAATAATCTCTGCTATCTGTGCAATTGAAAAAGCGAACACGGAAAAGACTCAGCGTCTGTGGTGTCCTCTAGGTCTCTCAATAGCGGAGTTGACGAGCGCGCTCATCTTTCTCGCGCTATCTCTTCTCTAGCTCAATGAGCCTCTTCTTCTTCTCTTCCATTCCTTTTACAATCTCCCTTCCAAGGGACGCCTTTGGCGCAGGAGGAGGAGGCTCGATTAGAACCTGAACCTTGGCTCTCTTCTCGTCCGATTTCTCATCAGACATTTTCATCCACGCTCTACTTTGACAATGCACACAGAGTATTAGAAATGTTCATTGAGGCTGCTGAAACAAGAGGCGTCATGCTGTACAGTGCATCGTAAGCGCCGAACGCCTTCTCGTCCGCATGCCTAGCCTGAGATCAACGCATCTTCTCTAGCTTCTGCCCAGCTCGGAAATACTCGGAGGTGTGCCACTCGTCCTTGTCCTGCAGGTCCGTGGCCATCAACCCTCTACCCAATCCGATGATGAACGGTTTGTGTTTCTTCTTGCCACGAGCAACGAGCAGCTCTCCCAGTGCCCCATGATGAAGCCACCTGACCGTCCACCATAAATCCCTCGACTGGGACGAGCATGCCTGATATTGGTTGACGAAGTACCGTCCGATGATCTGGCCTGCCTTTTGGCCAGCCGGTTCTTCAAACATGCCTAGAAGCTTGTTCCCCTTCACCAATGGCACAACTATTTCTCGGTATCTGCGTTCGAGCCACCTCACCATCTTCACGATGTCTCTAGAGGTGTAGATTTCAAGGAACTCCGTTGCATCAACAACGTCATCGAACATAGGCCCGCTCTTTCAGATCTTGGTACACGCGCATCCTCGCCCTGACAACGATTGACCTCAACTGGAGGGACCCGCCCCGGGATTGCATTCTCCGTCGTCTTGATCCAGCTTCTCTTTCGGTATTCTGCACTCCAGTTGATTTCTGTGATAAGCCTCGAGCTCCTCGCAAAGTCTCTTATCTCTGAGCTTGATTCCAAACGTCACTGAAGGCACTTTTACCTCCGGGGCCGCGAAGCTCAGGAGAACCTCGTTCTTGTCGACGAGGAACATTTCGATGGCGGGGGGTGACGGTTCCCCATGTCGATGCTGGTGGTAATTGTCAAGACCCGAGTATTGACGGCGAATCTGCTCGAAGCGCTTCCTCCATTCCTCGGTGTCCCGATGAAAGATAACCCGAATGAATCTTGACTTAGGGCTGTTCGTGAGAAAGCTGACGACGCACTTGTCCCACCTATTCTCCGTCATCGGCTGAGGAAGGAATGAGTTTACTGTTCTTATCACATGAGGTCGTTCCTTGTCGAGCCCATCCAGCATTCGTTCGAATTCGTTGTAGATGTCCTCGTTACTCTTTATCATCCTGATTCGCTCTGGCCCCGAAGGGAGCAAGCGACCTACCAGAATCACCACAATCGAGGCAATCAGCGACGCCCCAATCGCCAAGACTACGGTGAAGGCTTCGCTGTAGTCACGGATCAGAAAAGCGACGGCGACAAGCAGTAGACCCAAGAACGTGGCTGCGACCAACGGCCAGAAACCGCGGCTCTCCCTAATGTCGTCTTCCTTCATCCCCATTCCTCCCTAAGTCCTCCTGTTTATGAAGCACCAGCTCCCTACCCCACGGGCGAGGCTCTCTGCGCTCCAGATTGCGTTCCCGCATATGCTGCATGATCCCGTTCCTACGCGCTCCCCTCTCCCCTGAGCTTCCGCATAGCAAGGAGAATCCATCAATCGCCTTGCTGCTCGAAGATCACCCCTTAGAATCCTAGCCCCCGCTCCGTAGTTCGCGTCACCTGTCACGACTCCTGCTGCATGGCCCAGCGGGTCGCCCTCCGCGCTGGGCTCCGTGTGAGCGTAGACTTCAACTCTGTTTCCAGTCCTTACTACCTGGACATGTATCCATCGGTTTCCTAAATCGGGTCGGTCGCGCACGTAGGTTTCTATTTCCCCCTCCTTCTTGAATCCTGGGACTATTCGCGGTCGGTATCCCGCGACCTCCAGGCGCCTCTTCACATCCGGATATTCTTGAATGTCTGTCGTCACGGCCGGCGTCTTTCCCTCAACCACCATCGACTCCCTCCGAGTGCCGAGAGCATTGGAGGGATTTCAACCTGTCCCTCCACTATTGGATTCTGAGTCTTTGTGATGATAACTACGGGATCAGACTCAGACTTCAGAGTGATGGTATTGCACGTTGAGAGATGGTCTCTGTCAGACCACCCCAAGGCTCTTGTGTAGCTGCGCAAATCCCGACGTGGCGGCCGGGCAGACTTGCCGTGTCGTTGCAGGAGGTGGACCCATTGTTTGCGGCTGACGGACAGGTGATAGGTCTGAAGAAGAAGATTTGGAGGTATAAGGACATCGTCAGAAAACTCTTGAACGGGGAGCCTCTGACAGCGGACGAGAAGGACTTCGTGAGGAAAGGGGGCGTCATCCACGGGAGAGGGCGCTAGCAATCAAGTTCTTGGTGGGCTTCCGCAGCGTTCGCATCCTGTTCCCTGCACAGACCGATCCTCACCCGCGTCGGAGAGTCCCAGGCCCTCATTCAGGGATACCTGAAGCTTGTGCAATACTTGTGGTCTGCACGCCGTCCGATGCATAGGTAAGAATCCAATCAACGCGTTCAGCGGCTCTCGGATTCCGTCAAAGTCTAGAATAGAAGAGCGCATCCCACAGGCAGGCGGCCGCTTCCCAAAATCATAAAGGGGTTCATCAAGTCAGAGAGGAGAGTCCACTGTCGGTCATGGAATGAGACGATCTGGCCCTCATGTTAATAAAGGGCCATCATCATACTCCTAGGGAGTTGGGCGAGCCCAACTCAGGTCATTCTGGGTGGAAGGGTCATGGCCAAAGAGCGGACAAACACCGAGCATTTGGTGCGCGCTGAGGAGAACGTGTACCGCATGGAGGTGCCAATTGACGGCGTCCCTGAGTTAGTCGAACTAAGGGATGTTCCGATCGACGATATCCTCCTGGATGAGGAGAATCCCAGGATTGGATACTGGCATGACAATATTGCGCGGTATGTTGAATCCACCAATCAGAAGGATCTTGAATTAGCCATCAGAGCAGGCGGAATCGAAGAATACAATAGACTGAAACGAAGCATTGAGGCGGGCGGCGGCGCAACCGAGCTGATTTGGCTCATGAGAAGAGGAGACGGATACGTGTGCATCGATGGAAACACGAGAGTCATGATATATCGCGATCTCCGGGACAAGTACGCAAAGAAAGAGTGTTTCAAGAAGATTAAGGCAAGAATCCTACCCGAAGGGACCGACGAGCGCGCAAGGAATTTCATCCGCTTGATTGCCCACCTACGTGCACAGAATGACTGGCAGGCATATGAAAGAGCCAGAATGCTTTACATCTTGTGGGAAAAGAAGGGATACACCATCGAAGAACTGCTCAACACGACAAAACTCAAGTTGAACGATATCAAGAGATGGATCCTGGCATACAAGATGATGAACGACCAATTCCTTCCAGTCTACGGCAGCAAACCCGAAGCCCTCATGAAGTTCTCATATTTCGTGGAATACGAATCAAAGCGGATAAAGGACGGAATGAAACGGCATAGTCTTGAGGATAAGGATTTCTGCGATTGGGTCGGTAACGATGAGATTACCAGGGCGCAAGATGTTAGAGATCTCAAGAACATATTCGACAACGAAAGAGCCAGCGAGATCCTTGTCGAGGAGGGGTTCCAGGCAGCACGGGAGGAACTCAGAGTCTCTGTGCCAGCATATGGTTCAAGGCTGTTTGAGCATATCGAGAAATGCATCGAGGGGCTCAGAAGCATGCCAAGAGAGGAAGAAAGGAGCATCATCACAGGAGAGGAACCGAAGAAGAAAGAGGATATCCGACTTCTGCATAAGGAACTCTCTGGCCTCATGGATTTGATCGAGAAATTCGATAAGGGGTAGGAATATTGCCCTCGAACGCCCATAAGATGCTAGTGGACCTAATCGCGAGGAAGATGCAAGATAAGGGATATCTTCCAGTGGCATTTGACGGAAAGTATCTTGTCATTGAGGACGAAGTCATACACATTCCTCCGAGAATCGGAAGACATCGACCTGATGTGATCGGAATCAAACCCTCGACGAAACGACTTTGCCTAGGAGAGGCAAAAACTCTCGATGATCTGAGAACTCAAAGGACTCGAGAACAATTCACTGACTATTCGAGGGTCATCGGACAGACATCTGGTGAGATCGCCGAGTTGATTATTGGCACTACAAGTGAGGCAGTAGACAGTCTGCATCAGATTCTCGCCGGGCTTGGAATGTGCGACAACCCCAATGTCACGTATGTCATATTGCCTGAGGAGTTGGTGGATAATGGGCAAGGTAACCTTTGACTTCTCTCCAAGAACAAAACCCCTCCCCCACCAAATTGACGCTATATCATACGTGGCTACTCATCAGAATGTGCCCCTCTTCGATGAGCAGGGACTCGGAAAAAGCAAGATTATAATCGACGCTCTCTGCCGGAATTTGAGGGACCGAGAGATAGATGGGGCGATAATCGTCTGCAAGAAGACCCTGCTTTACATGTGGAGAAACGAAATCAAGAAACACTCGAATCTCTTGGCTATTGTCCTGGATGGCGCAAAGAGACAAAGAGGTCGAAGTCTCATTACTTTTGGCCAATTCTACATAGTAAATTATGAGACCCTCATTCGTGAAATTGAGTTGATTGGCCTTTTGTTGAAGCACAGACGCTTCGCTCTGGTGCTGGACGAATCTCAACGAATCAAGAATCCTGAGTCAGAAGCTGCAAAAGCATTGCTGTCTCTCAGAGAGTCATCCTCAAAGCGTGTGATAATCACCGGCACTCCAATCGCAAACCGACCCGAAGATCTCTGGGCACAGTTCTACTTTCTAGACGGAGGTGCAACGCTCGGGAAAGACTTCGCATCATTCAAGAAACGGTTCGAAGTCTCTCTCAAGGGTGTACAGGACATGAAACCATTTGAAGACGAACTAAGGGAATTGAGGAAGCGAATTGGCGAAGTGGCCATACGTAGAACCAAAGAAGTCCTTGAACTCCCAGAGAAAGTCTATGAGAATGTTCCAGTCGAGATGGCCACAAAGCAGAAACGCATGTATGAGACAGCGCGCAAGGAGATGTACGTTGAGATCAGGAATTCTCTTGGGGAACCTGTGGAACAACAAATCGAGAACTATCTTGTGAAACTCCTACGACTAACTCAGATTGCGAGTAACCCCGCTCTCTTGGATCCGACCTATGACGAGATACCCTGTAAGTTCAGAGTACTAGATCAGTTGATCAAGAATATGGTAGGCGATCGAGAAAAGGTAATTGTATGGACAAGCTTCACAGGCAATGTAAGATCACTGAGAAAGAGATACGAGGAGTATGGATCACAGATGCTCTTCGGAGAGATCCCAATTGTCGAAAGGAATCGGACGGTTGACCGATTCATGAAAGAGGAGAACTGCAGGGTTCTGATTGCCAACCCTGCAGCGGCAAAAGAGGGGCTGACTCTAACCTCGGCAAACAACGCGATATACCTCGACAGGAACTTCAAAATGGATGACTACCTTCAATCGCAAGATCGAATTCACAGAATCGGACAAGAGAGAAAGTGCAGAATTGTCAAACTCCAAGCCATCGGAACAGTCGATGAATACACTGACGAGATTCTAGAGAAGAAGGAACTCATTGCGAAGTACGCAATGGGAGATTCAGATCACATCGAAGGCAGGCGTGACTATCTCTCGATAGATGATCTCCTGAGGATTATCGGAGGTTAGAACTTGACTGATAAGAAAGAGGCATACTCAATTGACGGACGTGAGATCGGATACGAATTCAAAATGGTGGACATCAATGATCTCAGGTTCTACGAGGACAATCCCAGAATCGCAACGATCATCGGAGAGAAGAAGGATGCCGCCACACAAGAGACCATTGATGAGTGTCTCTGGGATAGAGATGAAACACATAAATGGAAACGCAGAATAGAGACAGATGGAGGGCTCATCCATCCACTCATTGTGTACGACGGGCAGGTGCTTGAAGGGAACACGAGACTGTGCTGCTATCGACACCTGTACCAGGAGACAAAGAACGACTTGTGGAGAACAGTGAAATGCAACGTCATCAAGGATAGGCTGACCAAGGACGACATATACAGACTGCTATGTACCGAGCACATTGAGGGAAAGATCCCCTGGGATCCGTATGAAAAGGCAAATTTCTACCGGAAAATGAGAGAGGACGACGGAAAGACTCTTGATGAAATCAAGAGTATCGTTGGAGAGAGCACAACTTCGATCAACAACAAGATACGCGCTTTCAAACTAATGGTTGAGAACGGAGTCGTGAACAAAGAGAAATACAGCCACTTTGAGCAACTTGTACTAAACGGGGACATACGCGACATCAAAGATAACCATGATCCAGATATAGAGGACAAAGTCATCAAGTTGATTAAGAAGGGCACTTGCAAGACTGCCCAAGACATCAGGAAAATCGGCACAATATACAAACACAAGACCGCGAGGAAGAGAGTCTTCGATGACCTTGAGGACGTTGAGCAAGTCTGGACGGAAGTCAAAGCGAAAGCCCCGCTGACGGATTCACCGCTAATGAAAGAGATTGAGGATATCATCGTCAGAATCCGAGAATTGTCTCGCGAGGACAGGAACCTGCTCGCAGGCAACGGACGAGATCGGTCCAAAGTGAAGGATGTCACCGAGGAATTGATTGCCTTGTGCCATGAAATGGACATCAAGATACATGTTCCAAAAAGCATCCGCAGAGAGTGACCAATGAGAGTCCTGTTGGTTGTACCTGACTTCCCTATTCCAAAGAAAAGGAAAATTCATCACGATTTTGTCCCAATTGGCCTTCTGAAGATTGGCACGTATCTTCGAGACTCGAAGGGTTGTGATGTCGAGCTTGTGTTTGGCAAGAAGACGCCACGCACGAAGCCCGACGAGATCTGGATTACATCCCTATTCACCTATTGGTCAAGATATGTTCGCGAAGCCGCAGAGTTCTATCACGATAGATACCCCAAGGCCCGAGTCATCATTGGAGGCATTTATGCAAGTCTAATGCCGGAGCATACAAGGCATTCAACGGGCCACGAGGCATACGTTGGATTGCACAATGATGCTGAGAAATGGGTGCGAAATCACGGAGTCGACTACTCGATCCTTGGTCAACAAATTGACTTTCAAATCCTTCATGGTATGCGAGGATGTTTCCGGAGATGCAGGTTCTGCGGAACCTGGAAGATCGAACCTGAGGAGACATTCGATCCGGCCATTCACGAGCAGATCACCAAGAATCATGTGGTCTTCTATGACAATAACTTTCTGCGTAATCCTAGAATCAAGGAGACTCTTGAAGCTCTATCATCGATCCGCGTCAACAGAAAACCCGTTCGATTTGAATCGCAGAGCGGATTCGATGGCAGAATACTCAACCCGGAACTGGCGAGACTTCTCAAGAAGGCGCGCTTCATCAATCCTCGAATTGCATGGGATAATTCCATCCTGGACGAGAAGAAAATTGAGGAGCAGATCAGGATGCTGAAAGATGCTGGGTATAAATCAAAGGATATCTATGTATTCATGCTGTACAACTGGGAACATGATTTCGGAACCCTCGAGACAAAGAGGATCAAGTGCTGGAAATGGAAGGTGCAGATCGCGGACTGCAGATTCAGACCGCTAGATCAGGTATTCGACGAATTCGACTCAAGGAAAGCTCAGAGCTCAGCCGAGTACTACATTCATCCGGATTGGACAGACACTGAAGTCAAGAAGTTTCGTGCCAATGTCCGAAAACATAACATATGTGTGAGGCATGGTTTTCGGTTCTACTCCAAGTCTCTGGAACTGATGCGACTGTCCAAGAAACGAACAACTGAGCTCAAGCAAGAGTCAAGAGCTCGAATCAAGGAGGCACTTCCAGACGCTTGGTTTCCGGGTGAGCACCATCCGCCCGCAGGAATTCAGAAAGGCATAGAGAAATCCTCGAAGCAGGATGAGAGTGAGAATGCGCCTAATGCAGGCGGGACCGCCTGATCTGTTGGCTGTCAAGCCAAGTCCCGGAATTTGACGCGAGAGAAGTCAAGCACGAAGCTGGCATCTCGAAGGCAAACCCAACCAGTGAAAGATACTCAAGCCCAGCTCAATGCACCCAATAGCCGTAGGAATTCCAGTTATTACATGTAGTCACAACCAGCTTGTCTCAGACATGTATTGTCGCTGCAGGTGCTGTGATGGGCAGGTATGTCGGAATTGTCCTTTATCAGGGACTGATTGAAGATGTCATGGCCTTCGATAAGGAAACAGCTGCCAGGGAATGGGTCGCTAGACGAAGGCTCGACTTTGGATTGGAGGAGACTTCGGATTCTATCATCTGGGACACGGAATTTCGGCTTCCTCTCAGTGTCAACAGCGGTTAGAATCTTCAGGCCTGGCGGACGAAAGGCGCGGTCTGACTGAACCGACAACCATTGATTGACGACGGAGCCAGATGGAGAAGTACAAATTCGATTCGGCCTAGGCTTGATGATGCCCCTCGACTCTTGATTTTGCAAACCGTTCCGTGTCCTTGTCCATGAAGTGGACGTAGCAGCCCTTCATCCCCCTGGTCAGGAGCACGCGATAAGTGTTCTTGACTAGTTCTGCGAATCGGTCCTTCGACCTCTTCACCACGGAGTCATGGCTGTGCTCGCGCTGGCCCTCCCACTTCTGCGCGTCGAGGTCGTATACCAGGTCGTTGCCGAAGATGACTCCGGCATAATCGAATTCGAATCCCTGGGCGGTGTAGATGCAACCGACCTGACGGATGCCGTTGGGGTCCTGGGCCCATGTCACCGCCTTCGGGATGTCCTTCGCTAGCCTCCTCGCCTCCGGCCTGGCGTTCCACGGCCTCTTATACCCGCCTATGACCACGTCATCCACGAGCGTCCCGTCCGGCTTCGGGTCCGACCACGGCCAGCAGAAGCCAGCCGTCATCCTACCCGTGTGCCCCTCGGCCACCCTCTCAAATATTGCCTCCTCGACCGCCTCTGGGCTCTTCATGATCCTGAAGTCGAACTCCTCCCTCTGACTCCAGAGCGCGTTCGCCGTCCTCTCGATACCGAGGGTGTTGTTCACCCAGCCCACGAACGCATCCGACCCGGCGCACCTGAACTGCGTCTCGAGCTCGTACTCGTAGACGCTGCACCCGAGCCTGCTCGCGCACTCCCTGATGTATTTTACGGAGCCGATCTCCCCCGGCCTCACCACCTGGTGGTCGTCGATGAAGAACACGCTCACCTTCGCGGCACGCATCAGCTCGTCTATCTGGGGGACCGTGGACCTCTTCTCCTTCGCCGTGAACCTGTTGCTGCTGTTCTCCCGTATCCTGTGCGCCTCGTCCGCCAGGAGCACGTCGATAGAGTTGTAGTCCGCCTCCGCGTAGCTGTTGAAGTACTTGAACTGGATCCCGCCCCTCGTCCCGATGACCTTCCTGAGGGTCTCCGTGAACGCCCTCGAGCCCGTGGCGTACTGCGCGTTGTATCCCTTGAGCAGGAGGTCGGCCATCAGGTTGATCGCTATGACGGACTTCCCCGTGCCCGGCCCGCCCTTGACGATCATGACAGACTTCTTTTTGTCGTGGAAGCCGCCCTTGGCGCAGGCGAAGACCCTGTCATAGACCACGAGCTGGTCGTCCAGGAGTATGTACTCGGGCTTGCCCTTGATCACGCTGCCTACGTGGTCCATCAGCTTCTTGCTAGGGCGGTACTTGCTCTCCTCTATCCTCTGAAGGGTCTCGAGCCCCTGCCCCTCGCTCAGCCATGAGGTGAGGTAACCCTCGAGGAGGTTCACGTCGTTCATGGTGTACAGGGGGTTCCTCTCGACCACCGCCCTGAACTTCGCCGAGAGGATGGCGTCGTCCGCGACGGGGCTGTAGTTGTGGAGGTACGTGCAAGCGTTGAGCACGACGGGGTCGGAGCCTTCGTAGAAGGCCGTATGGGTGTCTTCGAGGTAGCTCCTGTACTGGCCGACCTGCACGGAAGGGTGCAGCACCTCCCTCTCGGAGCCGCCCACCCATGTGAGAACCTCGTTCTCTCCCTCGGCAGGGGAGCACTTGTCCCATTGCTTGAGCTCGATGATGACCGCGTTGTCCTTCCGCAACTCGTCGCGGCCGCATATGAGGCAGTCGAGCCTCTTCGATGTGAGGGGAAGCTGGTATTCCACCATGACGCCGTGGTCCATGAGATTGGCGTGCTGGAGGACCATGGACGCCGCTCTGAGGGAGTTCCTCCACGAGCCGATCTCCCCGGTGGAAGGATTGTGACCGTATTGCTCGAAGAAAGACGATTTGAGCTTCTCGGCGATCTGGTTCTGGTAGGTGTCCTCGACGAACTGCTTGGAGGAGCCGGAGTAGAGCCTCAACCTAATCGTCTCCGTTCCTATCAGACGGTTTCGCGCGGACCGAACGCACCTCGTCCCAGTTCTCTGCCTTGGCGACCTTCGCGACTGGATACTTGCTCTTGTTCTTGCGAATCTTGTCGAGGAGCGCTTCCGACAAGTCGATGTCAAGGGTGTTGGCCATGCATGCACTGTAGATGACCACATCCGCGATTTCTTCGCCGATGCGCGCTCTGATCTCCTTGCCCAGTGCTTCGCCTTCTGGCGGATCGGGTTTCCATTGGAAGAGTTCGAGGAGTTCCGCAGACTCAATAGCTATCGAAATCGCGATGTCCTTGGGTTTGTGGTACTTCCTCCAATTCCTTTCAGACACATAACCGTCAACAAGCCGCTGGAAATCCGCAATGCCGAGTTCATTCTTCATATCTATGGCCCCGCTGTGTCCGTCTCGTGCGGAATCACCTTGCGTCAGATTAAGCTTTACAGACATAGGATGCCATGAGAGAAGTCCTTAAGTCATCGAAGACAGTCCATAAGATGGAGGGGTGGGTGAAACTGAAATCTGAGATTCCTCTGAGAGACAACGGTTTTAGAGGCTTCATAACAGTCGGAGAACTCCAGCAGAAGATTCGCAGGCCGATGATCCCCATCTCTGAAGGCGGCAATGCTCGAGGCGTATACGTCGTGTTATACCCGTTCAAGGAGAGGCCAGAACTTGCGCTCAACGGGGAGAATGGGTTCAATGGTGGGAACCCAAAACCAAGCAAGAAGGAGCTAGAGTCCAAATGGGTCGAAGGAACGGATGTGGTCTACATAGGTCAGACAGGTGGCGCCATGAACGGCGCACTGACCAACGGAAGGCTTGGGAAGAGAATCCACGCGTACCTGAGATATGGGAGAAAGGGGAAAGGAGGTCACGCCGGTGGTCGCTATATCTGGTACTTGTCCAGAGCCGAAGAACTCGTGTTCTGCTGGAAGCCATTTGCGGACAAAGGGGCGGACCCAAAGGAACTAGAGTGCCACATGTTGAGATCATTCATGAATAGCCACGAGAATAGGCTGCCGTTCGCAAATCACAAATTTGAGTGCACTGAGAATGATCTCTAGACATACATCAGCAGGGAGTACGGGACAGACCATAGGACGGCATCTCCGATTCACAGTCACTGACTTGATTGGGAACAGTGAAAGCCATTCAGAGTCGATATGATCTAGACGCTAGAAGAACGAGATCATCTGGAACTACTATCACATGGTAGTCAGCCCGGAAACCAGACAATGAAGAACCACAATAGGGTGGCAGAGTCGCACATTCACATCCAATAGGATGTACATTGAGAGAGGTCATAGCGTCATAGAGAGAGATGAGGCCTTTACTACGATCTCCCCTCCAACTCCAGAATGAAGACTAGATCTAGGCTAGTGTTCGGGATTCGAGTCCTGCTGGGTCACTACAGCTATGCTAGCTCTTTCTCAATCAGCGGGGATTGAGATTTCGGAGAATGCTCCTCACTCAAGTCTAATATATGCCAATCAGGTTACGAAAGCGCATCCAATTAGATTCGTGGAGGAGAGATACAAATGAATGACTGGCTCGAAGGCAGAGAACTCTTGGCCCTTAATTGGCTGGTAGCCAACAGCGATGACTGCACAACAGAGACCACAAAAGGCTGGAATGAGGTGCAACAGGGGCTGGCAGAGAACGCGGGTATCATAGATGAGGGTGGCTGTCGGAAGGTGTTAGAGACACTAACCGTTATGAATTTCATTGAGGGCAGCCATGGTTCTACCCTCAAGAGCTACGGTAGAGATTACACCACACCAGAAGTCCCAACTTACATATGGAAGCCCACTAAGAGGGGTATGGAGCAGGTAAGAAGAGAACGCCCTCGTCTGATTGTCTTGATGACTCGACTTCTTACCGGAAATGGAGCGATGGAGAAATCGATAGAGCAGGAGACAGTGCTAGAACGACTTGGAATTGAAGAGACCATCGGGAACTCGATTGTAGAGCAACTTCATGAGGATGGAGAACTAGCTGTCCAGTTTGGAGGAACCATGCTTACGACCGCAAAAGGGGCATCAAAGGCGCTAGTTCCTCCACCCCCTACTGTAATTGATGAAGGAAGCAGATCCATCGTAGTATCCGGGGATGGGAATATGGTAATGACAGATTCTCCTGGGGCAAGCCAGAAGATGATTGAACAAGGGATATCTTCAGACCAGCTGATGTCCCTAATTGAGCATCTATCGGGATCTGCTGGAAGACTTCAGCTTATTGAGGAGAAGCAGAAGGAGCTCGAAAATGCAATCTCAGATCTCAGGGAAGAATCTGCGAAGGAGACACCTAGTCAAGGCAGGATAAAGGGGATTCTGAAGAAGATCTCGGCAATAGTCAAGACAGGAGGAGACGCCATGGTTGTAGCTAATGTCCTAAAGATCCTGCTTCCCCTGATCGTAATGTAGCCCCAACTGAAGCATCAAGTCGAATGGCCACTACTTCGAAGGATATTGGACTGCGCCTGCCGTTCTTGACGGCCAGGCTGTCAACGAGCACCTCACCCCCCATTCCAACTTTGTATAGGCAGGTATACATGATCCAAGAGGTCCATCGGTACTACCCCCATTGTAACATCGCATAGGGCAGGACACTTGGAGCGCCCGCTTCTCAGAAGGTGCAGCCCGATAGCCACCGTCACGGAAAGAATTATCATACGATGACCTCAATCCCGCCCGTATCTGGTGACCGAATGGGGGAGAATGGTAGCATACCAACCATTGTGGCAAAGGCCGTTGTCGCATTAGCCGTCTTCCTCTTGGTATTCAGAGAGGCGTACAGAATAGCCGAACCACAAGTCGGCGGATGGTCATCAGTCATCCTCGCCGTAATCACAGTAGCGATCGTAGAGGCCTCAGTATTTGGCGTCCTCAGTATCATTCCCAGCTGGAAACACAAGAAGAAGAGCGAATACGGTCAGGAAGAACACAACTTCAGAGTGAAGTCTGCGCGAGCTAGATACTGCGAGCTTGGCATAGACGTTTCCAGCGGGCTCCTCAAAGCTCTGCCACCATTAGCAGTGACAAATCTGGCAGTCATCCTAGCCCTCAACCAATGGCTAGGCAAGGCGGCTCCGGAGGACATGTCCGACATCGAAAGGCTAGTTGACATCGCAAAGACATCATTCTCGTTCTTCGCTCTCGCTTTCCTGGCCGCGGCAATCCTCGCATGGAGACTGACGCCTGTCCGAGTAAAGAACGAAAGACACGCAGAATTGTCTAACATCAACGTCCTGGCAATAAAGACAGATGCGCTTGCCGCTCTAACAGTCTACAAAGGGGGAATGCCACGCCTTCAGCTTTCCACATTGAGACAAGGCGCCTTTGACGACACAGGAAGACTAAACGAACAATGGACCAAACCGAACTGGAGAATTCACTCATCCGTGTCTGTAAAGATGCAGCAGAATCTTGCAGACCTCTATCCAGACCTCGTCAAAGAGATGGACATACTGCCAACGCTGATGGCGCAATATGTCAAGGACTTCAATACATACTCGACCGCATTTCAGACGGCATACGAGTCTCATCAGGGTCATAAAAACGGCTCCAGGCAACCGATCATGGACAACCACGCAAAGGGAAGAATCATCGGCTCGTACTTCTGGTACTCTGGTGAAATCCTAAGTCTGCAAGACCTAAACTATGTCAAACCGGACATAGTTCAAGAAGAAACAGCCAAGCAGTTTCTTCAAGAGTTCATCGAGGGCGATTCCTCAGATAGCAATAGTGTTTCAAACATGCAAAACCTGGACGAACTCAAGCAGCTGGCACAGATTGCACAAAAAACATGGAAAGAAGCACTGGATGAATACAACAAGATAATCAGCATTATTGATGAAATTCATCGACGGAAAGCCTGAGTGTCGAACCCAGGCAGCCGCCCAGTCTGCTGCAGACCAAAAGAAGAAATGCAAAGGGTTTGACACTATCTCTCGAAACGGTTCCTCGGCAAGAAATTCCGGTCCGTGGAATTTCGGACCACTAGCCAGTCGTCTTCGTGGCACCTAATCCCATTGAACCCACAATAGGACCGCAGTCTATGGACAATTCACGGGCATACAAGTTGTATCGATGCACACTCTTCCCACAGAACACTCAGTTAGCATGAATTGGAGCGGCCGTACGTAACGATGAGAGGCATCGAGAGGGAAGAAGACGGATTGGAGAGGCATTCTCAGACCTTTAAATTCCGTTGAATCAGTATGCCTCTTGGGTCCGTCTCGGATGCCTCTCGATCTAGAGACGGATTGGAGAGGGAAAAGACGCATCGGGTCTCGGGGCGATTAATCGGCCGTTTCTCGAGTGAAATCCTGGTTACAGAATAAAAAACGAGTAAGGAGTTTGGCTCGGAGGTAAAACCACTTGATTGACGAAAAGCCAGACGTTTCGATATGCACACGGCTCCGTGCACACCGCGACATCCGACCGCTGGTTCACATGCGATAGCATGCACGCGATAGAGGACCATTGCAGTGGAGAGAAGCCCTTAAGCCGTCGAGGACAATTCAGATTCAGGAGAATGGCGATGAAGTGTCCTCACTGCGGCAAGAATAACCTGTTGCCTTTCGCTATGGTATGTAGATTCTGCGACAATGACATGAGTGAGCCGGCCAGCTCTGCAAACCTTGTCACTTCGGACTCTGGTGCGGAGGGCGACGTGCATGAATTGGATAGAATCGCAAATGCGTTGGAGAGAATTGCCTCCGCGACTGAGAAGATTTTCCATCTCATGCTAATCGTGGTATTGCTTAGTCTGTCTTCACTGGGAGTCATCTTGTTTATTGGGTATTGGACCATTCCATGAATGTCTGAGAAGGAGAAGCCGCCTTACGCCGTCGTGAACGATTCGGAGACGGAGGAACGGCATTCGAGGAGGCGGTGATGGAGTCAGAATGGTGCGAACACCATGGAAAAGGAGTTTGACTGGAACACTGAATCGCCATACTGAGAAATGGCAGTAGTCAATGCATAGATTCGGCTCCCAGCACTGAATCGACAGATCCTCCAACGAACCCGCGCATCATTCTCAGGATCGTGAACCTTCAATATGGAGGATATGTTTATCGTAACCAGATAAGATGACAGATGGCATATTCACCGAGGCCCAGAATGAAGAACCACCTAATCGCGCCTTGCGGAATGAACTGTGGCATATGTCTTGGCTATCTCAGAGATCGCAACAGATGCCCTGGCTGCAGGAGAATGGATGAGAGAGACTCCGGTCATTGCAGAAAATGCATCATAAGAGAGTGCCTGGTCCTTCAAGACCATAGGCTCAAGTTCTGTTCTGAAAGATGCGACAAGTATCCATGCAAGCGTCTCA
The DNA here is from genome assembly GCA_964568665.1 of uncultured Thermoplasmata archaeon. Classification (GTDB taxonomy): domain Archaea; phylum Thermoplasmatota; class Thermoplasmata; order UBA10834; family UBA10834; genus CAWBDD01. The sequence goes on from CAZMPY010000005.1 coordinate 69,235, forward strand.
AGGATCTTGACAGGAGATACCGCACAAAATATGGCATGAGCATGATAGGGAACCTTGAGAACATCGAGAAGACAGGCATAAGGGATTTCGTCAAGAAGGAAAGAACGAGATGGAAATGCGAGAAGTGCGGAAACACCATATGTGTGCATAGGGATCTCTGCCTGAAATGTGGAACAAGAAGAACGATTGTATGAATCAGAATGAATGAACAAGAAGACTCTCAGCCTCCAAATCACAAGAATCGAGAGATGACATGATATCGACGGACAACGCCATCGAATTCAAGAAGCTGATAGAGCACTGATGAGGTCGTCGGTCAGGTAATCTCAAAGTCGGCGCCCTGCACATCACGGTCTCCCTCAAGTCCCGGTCCCTGAATGCGGGCTCCGACATGTCGTGACGGAACGCATTCAATCCTTCTCGAAGATGAACAGCTCATCCATAGAGGTCTTCAGGACCTCCGCGATGTCGTGAGCGAGCTTCAGGGACGGGATGTATTTGCCGTTCTCGATGAACAGGATCGTTTCACGCCGGACTCCTATCTTCCCCGTTCAGGCGTAAAAGACGGGTACCAAGGACAAGGAAGGAATCATAGATATCGATGACGTCGAGATCACCCTTCTCCCACTATGGAGACTTCTTCTTCAGACATGAGCGCTCATTCGTAATCAGGCGAGACAATGCATTCGCCGTGGCTGCAGCCTGAACACTGATTCGCATGAACACACTAGAATGTGCGAGGGCCCGGACATTGACCCAGAATGTGCAGGTGTCTAAATGTTGGAGCTTGAAAAATCAAGGTCGAATTCCTTACCGGCAGAGAATCAGCATTCTGAAGGACAATGAGAATGAGAGGCTGGTTGTCTCTCACCAGACTAATTCAGATTCCTCCGGCTCAACGATCGCTCTGCACTCTAGTAGCTGTGCTCCCATTCGACAATTCCGAGCCGGAATATGTTAATCTGCAATACTCCCCCATCGCTCAGTAAGAATGGACACTCAAATTCCTGCCCTGGAAAGACAGAATACCGGAACGTGATCCCCCTCTCATCGAATCCCTTGAACTCGTGAATCTCTGTCCCATTGGAGATCACCGTCCCACTAGCCAACTTCACTCCGGTGTCGCTGATGACTATCTCATACTGGACATCCTCTGAATAGCATATGCTATTGACTTGTATCACGGCTTTGTTGGTGAGTCCCTCGAATACATCAGTGCATAAGTAAGTCAGTGCAAGTGAAGTAACCACAACAATAGCGACTCCCACGGCAGTCAGCTTGGCCAATCTGAGTCTGCTTTTATCAGCTGCAGCCTTTCTATCATTTGTTGAATCAACCTGTCCCAACGCCACGCCCACCAAGAGGGAATCGCTCTCGATGGCTTAAATGTTCTTCTCTGGCCTCACTCTGTAGAAACCCTCTATAAAGCGACATTCTGGGAACGTAGAAACGTCGGCAAGATACGGCCCCTCCTGGAATCAAGTCAGTTCCGGTAAGAGTTGCCTTGGTTCCAGGATGGACGGCCTTTTGCCGTGGGATGGGAAGATGCCGAACCAGCATAAGCTGGTTCGTATCGTGGCGCGACAGAAGAGGGTCTTGAGGAGGGCCCGGTACCCTCTTCGGGATCGAAGTACGCGAACCACCTATACTCAGACCACCAACATGTGGTTCTGCTGGCGCTCCGCCAGCACTTCAGGAAGTCGTACAGGGACTTCTGCGACATTATCGAGGTCTGCACCCCGCTCCTCGCCGAGCTCGGTTTGAAGAGGGTCCCGCACTGGACGACTCTGCATATGCTCTCGAGGAGGGCGGACACGAGGAGGCTGGAGCGCCTCCTCCTGGGTTTCCTCCAGGAGGCGCGCCTGAGAGTGCTCTATCTGGCCGTCGATTCGACGGGCTTCAGTTCCACTTCTGCGAGCACGTACTTCACCAGAGTGCTCGAGTCGAGGAAGAGCAGGCTGGGAGGACACCGTCGAGGTGTCCTGACGCGTCGTCATGTGAAGCAGACGGTGGCTGTGGAGGCGAGGAGGCAACAGACCGTCTCGGTGAAGTTCAGGAGGGGCCTATCGAACGACTCGCCGGACTTCTCATGGGTGCTCAAGAAGGTGCGTCCAGCGGGGCTGCCGGTGAAGTTGGTGGTGACCGACAAGGGTTACGACGCTGAATCGAACCACGAGTACGCCCATAAGGTCCTGGATGCGCAGACACTAATCCCGTTGAGGAACCAGGGGGTCGTGGTCTGGATGAGAAGGCGGTATAGGCGGAGGCTTAGGAAGGGGTTCGACGAGCGCGTTTACCATCGGCGGGTGAAGGTGGAGACGGTGTTCTCGGTGGAGAAGTGGAGGATGGGGCCGGTGGTGCTGGCTCGCGTTTCGAGCCAGCAGCAGAAGGAGCTCATCTTCCGAGCGATCGCGTACAACTCGTGGAGGTCGAAGACACTCCTTCTTCTCGTCATCGAGGATTTCTACAAAGCGCGTCAACGGCAAAGTTCATATCTTTGCCTGGTATTCTCTGTGTTGCAGGTCTTGGACCTGCGTGGGTTCGAGAGAGGATGGTTAACATGAGTGATAGAGCGGGGCACATTTGGGCAAGAAGAGTATATGGCATGGCATTCTGTGCCATTCTGGCCATGTTGGTGTCATCATGCATGCAGAATGCTAGCGCAAGTGCGGAGATAGATGATTCGGGAATGACTGCGGATTACGTACTCTGCGGCCTCGGAGCTTTTGAACGACGCATATCCGTGTTAATAGAAGGCGAGAATCTTGGCTCGTACGCAGCCGTTGATGAAGTTTCAGATTCGATGGGCGGCAGAGTATTGGTGATCTCAGATGAGAACTTCCCCACCGGTATCACGAAGGAATCGTGTGACCAGATACTGAACGACGGTGGCTCAATCGTTGTGCTTGGAAATGGAGAGGCGCTGCGTGTCATTAATGGACTTCCAGCTGAGGTTCTCTCTCCAACTATCACACTCAACAAGGCTCGTATGTCCATAGATGAAACTGGGAATGAGACAGTCTTGAGTGAAAGCGTTCCTCAACGTGTTCAGAGTGAAGCAGTTTTCAGCCTTTATTGTATGAGACTCAGTTCTGCGGGGGAAATCGACCAGAGGTACATTGAGGTACCATCGACGCGAGTTATCGAGAAGATCGTCGACGTGCTGAGGTGGGCGAAGGAGGTCGCGCCAGACACTACAGCGTTTGTCGATTCGGCAAAGTCACAGGAACTCACCTCGTCTGCGATTGAAGCAGAGTTACTGGAATCAGATACTATTGGATCGGACTGGACAGCAACTAATACGTATGTGTACGAATACTATCATGACGAGACGACCCTGGATATTCACATAGTCATGTACTTCTACAAGCTCAACGACATCTACTCTGGTAATGACTACTACCTCGCCGAGATTTCGACTTACACATACATTGAGAACTACGAAGCCGAATACACAGGAGGTGTCGGGTGGTATCTCAACTACAGGTACAACAAGGTTGACGTGAACTACTATGATGATGTGTTCCACCACAGCGATTGGCTGGAGTTTGGGCCGACCACAACTCTCTCTGGCGATTCAATTACCTACACTGTCGGACTTCAGGTCAGCAGCGCATCAGTCGGCGGCAGTGTCGGCGTTTCGCGCACCGTACCGAAGCCAGACGTGTACATCTACGCAGAATACAGCAGTACTGATGAGTGGATAGAATGGACGGAGGACTTCACGAATCCCAGTTATACATGGTATCCAGTGATGACAGAACCTGCTGAAGTCTCCCACTACGCATACTCTACAATGCATTCAATAGTAATCCCCATTGACGGTGGCGCCTCAAGCTCTCCGAATGGCCTCAAGATGCCGTTCTGGTACAATTTCGAGATCTGCAAGGATGACAATTTTGACTACTACCTCCTAGTCCTCAATTGGGACCATTGGAGCTACACTTTGAATTTCGCGCCATCGTATTCTTCGGGAACTTACACGTCCTATGCATCGCTGATCAGTCCTCAAGATGGGGCAACCGGTGTGGCCACGTATGTGACATTAGATTGGACTGGGCCGAGCACCGCAGACTACTGGTATGTCCAATGGTACAGCAATCCTACCTACCCAAATGGTGCTTACACTACGGCGACTGAGAAGACGGTCAGCCTGGGTACCTCGACTACCTACACTTGGAAGGTCTGGTCGCAGAGGAGCACTGACAATGTCTGGGGTTATGCAAACACCAACAGTTTCACGACGTACTTAGTTTCTGGTGGAGGCTGTCTGCTGAAGGGTACGAGTATCACACTGGCCGATGGCACAACCCTTCCGATTGAGAAGATACGGGCAGGCATGGAACTGCTGGGATTCGATATCGAGAACAATACGTTTCTGACAGAAACGGTGGTGTACACCGATTCTTCGAGAGCGGAGACAATGCTGGTAATAAATGACGGCCTGCTGGTGACGACGCCGTACGATCAGCCAATCTTCGTCCGGAACGGTGATTTCACTGGATGGTTGATTAATCCCGCAGATCTGGAAATCGGTTGGGAAGTCTTCTGTCCTCTGGACAATTTGTGGGTCGAGGTCACCAGTCTAGAGTATGTTGACGGGAGCTTCAGAGTCTATGATATTGGCACAACTGCACCGGACAACTATATTGCCAATGGAGTTCTCGTCGACCTGAAGAAGAAGTGACACCCGAGACATCGTGAAGACCAAACACTAAGTCAAACGGGGGGCATCCCCCGTCATTACATTTCTCATGTCCCGTCTTTTGCACCTCGATTGTGAGAAGGGATGCGGTCCGTGCATCCTGACCTTGACAGTTGCTCCGCTCTGATTCCATGACTTTCAAGATTTGACAGGTCGTTCAAACCCATCTTTTACAGTTCATTGAGCCAGCACTCCCGCCGATAGCTTGAAAACGTCCTGACTCGATGCCTTCCCGGGATGCATTATGGGAACCTCTCCAAAGAAGAAGGATTCAGGAGAGGGGGGAGTGACGGTCGAGTACGGCACGGTGAAGGCGCTCCACGCCATCGCGGAGCGGATCGGGTTGATAGACACCGTCAACCAGGCAGCCCCGAAACGGAACGGGCTGCCGGTCGGCGAGCTGGCGTTCATCATGGCCGCGAACCGGCTCCTTGATCCGCGCCCCAAGTACACGATTGCCGAGTGGTATCAGAGGACGTACATGCCCGAGATCATCGGCATCGACCTTCCTCCGGACAGCGCCTACCAGACGCTGACGCGGTGTCTGGACTATCTCACGGACGATGTCCAGATGGAGATAGAGATGGCCCTCGCCGCCCGCGTGATGGAATCGTTCCACCTCAAGCCCGAGAGCTTCATCTACGATGTCACCTCGACCTTCGTCGAGGGTGAAGGCGGGGCCGAGATACTCCAGTACGGGTACTCGAGAGACCATCGTCCTGACTGCCGCCAGGTGAACTACTCGCTGTGCGTGACGATGGACCCGACGGTGCCGCTCTTCCACGAGGCGTTCCCTGGCAACACCGTCGATTCGAAGACCGTCAAGGAGACGATGGTCCGGTTCAAGGACAAGCTGGGACTGGACGGATGCCTCGTCGTCGACCGAGGCATCGTCACGAGCGCAAACATCGTCGAGATTGTCGACGAGAGGAAGCTGGACTTGGTCGGCGGCCCTCGCATGGACAGGCGCTTCAGGGCGTTCGCCCTGAAGACATCGCTCAAGTCGTTCGGGAAGCCGTTCACATTGAAGGACGAGGCCCTCCAGGCGAAGGAGTTCTCCGTCGACATCGGAGGAAACGACCGCCGGTGCATCCTGTACTACAGCGAGGAGAAGGCGGAGCGGGACAAGAAGTCCAGAGACATACGCCTGGCCAGGGTCAAGGAAGGGATGGAGGAGGTGGCCGCATCCCTCACGAGAGAGGGAGCGGGCCGGAAGCCGACGAGGAACGGCCTCGAGAGGCGGATCGTTCTCCTGCTGGAGAAGAGCCACTGCGAGAGGCTCATCGAATGGCGCCTCGTCGGCGGCAGGGGCGGTAGGCGCCTGAAGTGGGAGCTGAACGAGGCGGCCATCAAGGAGGAGGAGGTACTGGACGGGCGGTACTGGCTCGTGACCATCCTCAACGACTCACCGAAGAATGTCATCGAGACATACCGCGCCAGGGACGCGGTGGAGCGGGGGTTCAGAATCACGAAGGAGACGATCAAGATACGGCCCATCTGGAATCACACTGAGCAGCACATCAAAGCACACCTGTTCGTGTGTTTCATCGCGTACCTGTTGTACTCGCTTCTGGAGATCGAAGCGAGGAAGGAGATCACTGGCATCACCGGGACGAAGGCCCTGGACCGGCTGAGGAAGTTCACGGAGTGTTCGACCCGTCCAAGGTACATGACGCCGACAGGGGAGGACATCGCCCTGCTGTCTCGCGTCTCTCGCGTGAGATAGTTGCCAAGCGGCCGGCACCCAGAAGTCCAGCGAGAGCAGTCTCACGAGGAGCGGTGAGACCGCTACGACGTTTGCCTCAAGATGAGAAGGGGTTCATCGCACAGGGATCTCCACGGTTCTCCCAGCGCAGATGGCACAGATCGCCCCTCGTCTCGTGACTGAACTGTAAAAGATGGGCTGGAGACGGCTGGTGAATCACATGCAGAGCGTGTCTATTTGTGAGTTTGGCTTGACCATATGACATCTTGTGATACGGACCTCTAAGGGCTCCAGTGCCCATCCCAGTAATCCAGATCTCGAAAACGGTCAGACTATTGGCCTCGGCTTCGGGAGAACCTGTTCAATGATACGGAGATTTCCTTCAGGTACTCTGTCTGCTTCTTCTGGTAGTAGTCTGGAGATTCTTCCGAAAGCGTGTCAATCTTGCCCAGAGAATCCCGAAACAATCCCAGTTCCAGGCTAGGAGATAGGGAGTGAATCTTCCCTCGAATGTCGGCGCAAGCGACTGCAAACCGAAGGCGGTCGAATTTCAGCAAGCTCTCGATTTGCTCGAACTCTCGCGGCAGAAGTACGGTCGCACTCTGTTTCGACAGAAGTGATGGATATGCCCATTCAAAAGAAAGCCCCTCTGGCTCCGATCTGGCCTGAACGCGTATGTCATACGCAACGCCCTCACCTATGTTCTCAAATCGAAGAGAAATAATCATCGGTCCAAAGAAGTTGATGGCTGGGGCAATAACTGGCTGGATTGCGAAATCCAGTTCATCTCTCATCGCCCTTGCCATGCTCTTCGAATACCATACGTAAGCAGCGGTTGCTACTACGAGTGCCGCCGCTAGAACTGTCTGAGCGACTAGTAGCGCTTCTTCCAGATGACCCACCTCTCTGCACCTGCAGATTCGTACAAGTACTTTCCATTTTCCTTCACTATCAGATTTCCTGAAGTTGATGAAGATTCAATTGGATTGCAGAAAAGAATATCGGCAGCTTGTGCATTCAGTGGCACAGTGGTTTGACAGCGAGGGAAGGTCATTGGCGAGCGTAGAGGAATTGCATAAGGACATTCAGGATTTCATCAAATTGGTGTGCCCCAAGAAGGTGACAGGGCTTCAAGGGAGAACCGATCTTGAGCTCCTGGACAAGATAATTGGCGACTGGAAGAGTCTTTCGAGGATTGTTAAACTCGAGGAACCCGCCTCGGAGAGGCTAGGAGAACTGATTCAGAAATGTGTCTATGAGCGGGGGAAACCTCATCCACTCAAGAATACAGTCTGCAAGAGCCTGAAAGAGTTCAATCTCATATTCTACTCCAAAGTGGTCGTTGAGGCGAGAGCGCATCAGTATGGTCTCGTACATCATGATCTCCTCTTGACCTTGGACAGGTTCGAGACCTCACTGAAGGACCCCACCGAGAGAGACTACTTCGCTGAGGCAAGAAACTGCATTGGCAACAATCTCTACCGGTCATTCATTGTGATGTCGTGGAACGTCGTGATGTATCGACTCTACAAGCTGGTGGAATTCACGGGCTACGATGACTTCATCAAGGCCTACTGTCAGGTCTACCCCAGACACAAGAAGCCGAATCTGAGCAGCTTGGAGGACTTCTTCGACATTTCGGATTCCCAGGTTATTGAGGTTGCCTCGAACAAGTCAATAAAACCTCACATCATTGACAAACACCAGAAGGAGATGCTTCTTAGAAACTTGCGCATCCGGAATATGGCCGCACATGTATCCACTAGCTTTGTCCCGAGGAACGCTACTGTGCTAGGGTATGTAGAGGAGATTGTGGACTCATTCCTCAGCCGAACCTGAATCCACCGGTTTCTCTACCCCCTTGATGTAAGTGAATCGAGAATCCTGCGGCGTTGTGCCAGTTCGCGTCATGGACTTGCCTAGCCCCCGTCTGAGGGCTGCATAGACAGACCCTTCTTTCACATGCAGACCGTATTTCTCCTTGAGTATGGCATTCACTTCGGCAGCAGTGATATTCACTAACTGGCCTTTTGCGCCAAGCTCCTTCAGGTTCTTGGAAATAAAGGGCTGCCTCGTCCCCCCTCTAGCATCCTTCTTTCTGTCAGATTTGTCGGTGTCTTCGGGCTTTGCGTTACCAGCTGACAGTTCCTCTTCTCGAATTTCCTGACCTGCTATCGGTCCAGATGACGACAAGGTTTCCTCGAAAGTATCAATGAGCTCGACTATCTTCTCATTGATTGCGCTGTCGATACTGCCGCTCCCTTCAATCTCAATCTCCGACTCACCGATTCTAAGTCTACACTTCAGTCGTGGAGTTTCATCCATGCGACCATTCCTCCGAAGAACCAAGTTCCCACACAGAGAAGGATGTTCTATGAGTTATTCTTTTCAGTCGGCCCGAAGGACGTGCCCAACGGCACCGACGAGTATCTTGGCAAGGAGAAAGGGTTTGGGGACAGGCTATGGCGAATTGCCAGCCAGACGGTTTTGAGGCCCTGAATTGGGGCTCCTAAACGTTTTTGTAATCCTCTGCGTAAGACTCGATTCCGCAGGCGTACGGTTGGATTCCCCACCTATTTATAGAAAGAGCGATGAAAAGGTTTATATCTCGGTACAAAAACCCTCTGATTGAAAAAGAGCCAGGCATCGCGATTCAGAGTCGGCTCCCTGCACATTCCAGATACTCCCGACCCGATCCCTCGCGGCACTTCAGAACCGACAGGGCAAGAGATCACGTCCCTGGCGCAAGCACACGAATCCCGCGAACGGCCACACATCTCCGACAGTCGGAGTGGAAGTACCGCCCTATTCGATCAGACCACGATTGCGAAGACGCTCCCGCTCCCAGGTCCTGAAGTCGACCGGAGGAGCGACGACCTCGGCATCGGGCTTCCTCTCGAGCCTTGCCGCGCCGCTCGGGCATCCCGTCACGCACAGGCCGCACCCGATGCACTTCGCGCGGTCCACGACCGAAATGCCGTCCGCTCCACCTATGGCATGGACCTGACACCTGTCCTCGCATATCCCGCACCCGGTGCATTCCTCGGGGTCGATGCGGGCCAGGTAGTTGGCGGAGGCCACGGAGTTCTCGATGCCAAGGTCAGTGATCCCCCTCAGCAGGCCGCAGCAGCACCCGCAGCAGTTGCACACATAGCCTATCCCTTTCATGACATTGCTCACGGTGTGGACCAGGCCCAGCCGCTCCGACTCATCGAGGAACGCCAGCGCCTCCTCCTTCGAGATGGATGACCCGTGCGTCGGGCCCTCGTTCTCCGAGAACGAGAGGCACGTCCTCAGGGGGAAGCTGCACTCGTGGCCCATCAGCTTCTGCTGTTCCCTGCAGATGCAGTCCCTGAGCGTGAAGGACTTGGACCGCAGCAGGACCGCCTTCACATCATCGTACGGGAGTATCTGCTCCGACTTGACCGCCTTCTGGGCCGGGACGACCCTGTGTATGGCCGGCTGCGGTCTCATGATGCCCTCCGCCCCACCACCCGAGAGGTACTCTTCCACCAGGTGAGCCAGCTCGTGGTCGAGTGTGCTCGACTCGTATATCCCCACGATGAACGGGGCCAGGCGGAACACGTGCTTGCCATCCTGCTCGTGGCTCCAGAGCAGCCCCTTCCCGACCATGTTCAGGAGCTTCGTGCTCGTCTCTTCAGGGGAGAGTCCCGCGCGCAAGGCTATCGCGTCCGCGGTCTCATCGTCGCGCCCCATTTGACTCGCCAGGGAAGCCTCGTCTGCGGAGAACAGCCTCTTGAGGATCCTTATCTCGACTTTCGTTGACGTCCTCGGAAAGCCGTTCGGAAGCCTGTTCAGGGCATCTGCGAGGTTCTCATAGACGATGTCGCTCAGTTTCCTCCCCTCTCGAACGGGAACGGAATCGATGTGGAGCCTATTAATGGAGACCTCACCCTGAGAAGATGCCCCGCGAAAGGAGACAGGGGCGGAGTCTGCCTAGGTGCTGCATAGAACGAGTGCCGCTGGGCACCGAGACGCCTAAGGACGCGTCCTCAGCAGGACATACACCGCGATGATGGCGACCACTGCCGCGGCAGCTATCGCCGCCGCCACGGGGAAGGTCCACAGGGACTCCGGCTGCGTGACCGGCTCCTCGGCATCGTCCGAGGCTATGCTGATCTCGAACGTGGTCGTCTGCACGGCCTCGTTGCCCGCCTCGTCCACCACGCTGACCGAGAGCTGGTGCACCCCATCGCATAGACTCGAGAGGTAGATGTTCTCGGCGCCGTCCGCCACTCCGGTCGATACACCATCCAGGGTGTACTCGACCGTGGCGACCCCGCTGCATGCGTCCGAGTACCCGAGCTCGACGAGGATGGAGTCGGTGTCGAACTCCGAGCCGTCCACCAGGCTGACGGTCAGCTCAGGCACAGTACGGTCGACCTTCACGGTGGTAGAAGAGATCGACTCCAGGTTCCCCGCCACGTCCGCGGAGCGGTATTCGATGGCGTGCACCCCGTCGCCGGAGACCTCGAACGAGCCTGCATATGCCGACCACTCAGACCCGTCGACCGCGTACTCGGTCAGGCCGACGCCGCTCGACCCGTCGGTGGCGTCGAGCGACACTGTCACCTCTGAGACGTGCCAGCCGCCCTCGCCCTCCTCGCCACCGACCGTCGCATCCGTCACGGGGGCATCCCCGTCAATGAGGATCGCGGCCTCGGCTCCGAGGCAGTCGACCTCCCACGCGAGCAACGATGCAGTGATCGTGAAGTCCCCGAGCACGACTGTTTCGCCGTCCTCCGGGTCCCAAGTCAGCTCCTCGGAGTAGTTCTCCCCGGGCTCCAGGGTCACCATGGTCACCGCCATGAGCACGGTCGGGGAGTAATCGTAGACCACGACGCCCTCAGAGTCCTCGACCACGAAGTCGAACAGCTGGGATGTCCCCGATACGAGCTCGACCGCCGCCGCGCCCTCGTTGAATATCCCGACCTCGAAGCCCACGGTCTGGCCCGCCATGAAGGCGGTCCTCTCCATGTTCATGACCATCTTCACCTCGTCCGGCTCGTCGTCGGGGACGACCGACGGCGGGGCGACGAGGGGGAACTCGTCGTACGAGTACCCCACTGGGTCGAGCGCGTACTGGTAGTCGACTATCCCGTCCGCGTCATCGTCAGGCGAGGTCCAATCGGACCAGAAGTTGCCGTAGCCGTCCGCGCTCCACGCGTTCCCCTCGCAGTCGTCGTAGCACTGGACATGGTACTCGTTGTAGGTGGCCGAGGCGCCGTTGTTGCCGTAGAACGTGTTGTTGTGGATCACGTTGCCGGTCGACTGGCGCTCCGCGCGGATCGCATAGCCCGACTGGTTCCAGAACCCGTTCAGGAAGACCTCGTTGTAGTTCGAGTCGTAGTCTATGTCTATGCCGGTCGCGCCCTCCGTGAACGAGTTGTTCGAGAAGGTGCTGTGGGTGCATCCCTGCGCGTATATCCCCAGCCCGCTGTGGAGGAACACGCAGTCAGTGACGTCGTTGGCCGAGGACCACTGGATGTAGATGCCTATCGAGTTGTTCTCGAACGCGCACTCCGAGAAGGTCACGTTCTCGCAGACCCCCATGAGGACGGCCGTCTGCAGGCCGGTGTCGAACGTGTGGCCGACGACCTCGAGGTCGCTGCAGTTTGCCAGGATGAGCTCGCCGGTGTCGTCGGGCACCGTGCCGCCCACCTGGTCCTTCACGTACACGACCGGCTTGCCGTTCACGGTGTTGCCCGTATCGATCGAGTGCGAGTTCCACTCGGCGAGTACGGAACCCTGGATCATGATGTCGCCATCGGTGAAGACGTTCGATGTGAGGGTGGTGTTCACGGACCCCGTCATGAACAGCCCGTAGTCGTTGCCTTCGCAGAGGTTCTCAGCGAGCAGCGTGTCCGTGCAGTAGTCCACGATCAGGCCCATGTGGTTCCACGAGACGTTGCAGCCCCTGACCTCCGTGCCCTCGCAGGATCCGAGCCTGAGGCCGTTGTTGTGGTTGTCGCTCAGGCTGCAGCCTTCGATGAGGACGCCATTGCAGTATTCGGCGTTGATCCCGCACCAGAAGTTGCCCTCCGACACCACGTCCGCGACGGTCACGTTGGATGAGAAGTAAAGCATGATGCCAACAGCGGCGCACGGGAGGGCGAGGCCCTCGACGGTCATGTTGGAGCAATCCGCCAGTATCACCTGTCCGGCATCGCCGGGGATTGACCCGCCGTCCTCGCCGCTGAGGTAGTACACCGGCATGCCGTCAACGGTGTTGTCCGTGCTGATGTTGTGGGACGTGGCGTGCTCGATGAGCCAAAGTTGCATGATTATGCCGCAGCCGGTCATGGCGTTCGCCCTCAGGGTGGTGTTGACGGCTTCCATCATCTGGATGCCCACGCCGCTGGACGACGATAGCGCATTGTCCGCCAGGATGCAATCGTCCGAGTCGACGAGCAGGACGGAGGCGCCAGAGGTATCGCACGTGTTGTTCGACACCACATTCCCGTCGGACGACCAAAGGACCGCACCGTAGGGCGCTCCAAGCAGCTCGTTCCCGTCGACGAGCCCGTTCCGGACGTTCTGCATGTTGACGGACGCCAAGGACGCCGTGAGGGTGCATCCGGACACGACGAAGCTGACGGTCGTGTCGGTGAGGGAGATCGCATAGGATTCGGTGGTGGATATCTGCATGTCGGTGATCGCATACGGGTCCGAGGGCGTGCCGCTGCCGAGCCAGCCTTCATCCGCCGCGAGCGCCGCGAACTCGGCGTCGCCGGTTATCTCTATCGGGTCGTGGGCCTCCGTGGCCGTGACCATAGACTGGAGGGGCGCTGAGCCCTGACTCAGAATGATCGATGCAGACGAAATGAATACGAGGAGTGCGAGTGCGATGGCGATTGACCTGCAGAGACCAAAACGTCGAACATGCTCGAACATAGGATTTCCTCCCGAACCGCAGATTCTAACACCGCCCCGGCGCTATAAATACACATCTCGCCCCCTCCAACTGAAAGCGCTGGAAATCTCGATTCCACCCCGGGTCGACAGATTCCTGCATGGGGGTGTCGCAGGAAGGCCGAAGGCGCCTGACCGAGGACGGAAGAATTGGCGGAGAGAGTAGCCTAGCTCGACCCTGAGATTGCGAAATCGGCTTCTGGCCAATCATCGGAATGTAAACGACTCCCTGCACATCAGGCCTGGACCCGCAAACCCCATGAAGCGACCAAGACGAGTCCACGTCCGAGGCTCGGAGAGAGATACCCTGCAGTGGGATCCGCCAGGGCTGGTCCCTGGATCGAACAGGATTGCCAGAGGAGGCCTGCCACCATAAGATAAATATAGCATCGGCACCTGACCAATACTGTTGTCGGTGGTTCGACAGGACGCGGGGTATAGAACATGAACAGGTCCAAGGCGTGGTCTCTAGGACTTCTGAACAGCTCGAAGGCACTTGCATCGATCATAATCATCATCGCCCTAGCAGTCACATCAGCGGCTGCTGCGGTAACGCTCTCGGGACAGGGGTCATCGGACCGGACCGCTAGCGCCGGACCGACGATCATCAGCATGCAGGCCGACATGGACGAGGCCTATGTCGACCAGGTCGTGGCCTGGCAGGTCCTAGCATCCGCCCACATCAGCGGCGACAAGGACAGCAGCCTGCTCATCACCTGGGACTGGGACGATGGCAGCTACACCGTCGTCCACGTGGAATACACCGTCGACGACTCGATCGTGACGGACGCCGAAACACACGCATGGTGCGAGGCCGGGACCTACGAAGTGGTCGTCTCTGTCTGGGACGGCTACAAGACTGAATCGAACACGGTCCACAACGTCTCCGCCGCGACCACGCTGACCGTCCTGCCCATCGAGTCGAACACACCTCCCGTTGCCAGCTTCCAAGTCGAACCCGCGGAGGGCACTATCAACACGCTCTTCACCTTCGACGCCTCCTCGTCCTTCGACTTCGAGGACCCACTGGAATCAATCTCGGTGCGGTGGGACTGGGAATCCGACGGCATATGGGACACAGACTACTCGACGGACAAGTCTGCTGAGCACCAGTTCGCAGCCCTGGGGAGTTACTCTGTGACACTCGAGGTCATGGACAGCTGCGGCATGACGGACTGGACGTCCAGGCATGTGGAAGTCATCGGCTCAACGACCCTGACGCCACATGACCCGATAGTCATAGGCCACGACACTGAGTTCGTCTATGAGAACGGAGTCGTCGGCGGGGCAGGGACGGCCGAAGACCCATACATAATAGGCGGATGGCTGATCGAAGCCTACGATGGGAACGCCATAGACGTGCAGAACGCTCAGAGATGCTTCGTCATAAGAGATTGCGAGCTCATAGGGGATGTCAACACATCCGGATCTGGCATCTACCTCGATGAGGACGATTGCGCCTCTGTCGAACGGGTCAGCATATCTGGGTTCTACTTCGGCATCCGTGCAGTGGATTCAGGCGAACTGAGCATATACTCGTGCCAGGTCGAATGGAACGCGAACGGCATCTCAGTATTCGTAGCAGGGTCCGTCGACATCGGCCTCAACACCGTCTCGAACAACTGCGTCGGGGCCGGGAACGGAGAGGGTATATCGGTCTCCAGCGGGGAGTATGTCTCCATGTTCGGAAACACGGCGGAGGGGAACCGCAACTCGCCCCTCCGGGTGTACGACTGCGGCTTTGCCTCCATCATCAACAACACGGCAGCAGGACAGGTCCTGGTCATAATGACCGAGTCGTTCGTGGCATACAACACCATCGAGTCCGGAGGCATGCACTTCTGGGGATGCTCGAACTCGGACGTCGTGGGGAACGCCATCGGGAAGGAGGGCGTGCTCTCATACCTGTTCGGCATAGAATACACGAGTTGCACGGACCTCAGGATAAGATACAACACAGTGAACTCATTCTACTATGGCATCGGGACCCACTATGCCGCGGAACCGCCGACCTACTCCGAGAACGTGGTCATAGAGGAGAACACGATATCCGGCTGCGTCGGGTCCGCCCTCAGGATATACTACATCTCGAACCTCCTGATAGCTGGTAACGGCATCATGGGCTGCAGTCTGGGCCTCGACATCACTTCCACGGCATCGTATGTCACCGTCTACCACAACGATATCATCGACAACGCGGTGCAGGCGTCCGAGAGCCCCCTGTGCATCGGGAACACATGGGATGACGGATACCCCTCCGGTGGCAACTACTGGAGCGACTATGAGGGCACGGACGAGTACAGCGGCGTCGACCAGACGGAGCCTGGACCGGACGGCATCGGGGACACGCCATACGTGCTCACCTCGGGAAGCCATGACAACTACCCGCTGATGACGCCTTTCGCATACCGGCCCGAGAACTCCGGACCGGTCGCCAACTTCACTGTCAGCCCCCAGGCCGGCCCTATGGAGACTGTATTCGTGTTCGACGCATCGTCGTCATGGGACCTCGAGGACGATCTGTCGGAGCTGGCGGTGCGCTGGGACTGGGAGTCAGACGGCGTCTGGGACGTGGACTACTCCACGGAGAAGACCGCCACGCACCAGTTCGCTGACCCGGGATGCTATGTCGTGGCGCTCGAGGTCATGGACAGCGGGGGACTGACGAGCATCGCCCAGATGGGCGTCACCGTCATGGACACCAGCGTCCTGACGCTCCATGATCCGATTTACATATCAGGGGACCTGCACTTCGCAGCCGTCGCGGCTGAGGAGATGTGGGCAGGGGACGGCACCGAGAGCGACCCGTACATCATCGAACTCCTCGACATGTCCGCCGAGTACGCCACCTTCCAGATATACATCGAGGACACGACGGTGCACTTCGCGATACGCGACTGCCTGTTCTCAGGAGCGTCCGCGAGCGCCATATACCTGACCGATGTCGCCCATGTGACAGTCCAGGAAAGCCTGTTCCTGTCCTGCCCCTCGATCTCCATCTACTGTGAGCAATGCACCGACATGACGTTCCTGAACAACGACGTGATAGGCGGCGCCCGCTGCCTGAGCCTGATCAGATGCACGGACGCCTACTTGGGGAACAACACCGTGGAGGGCGCCGAGTGGTATCCACTGTGCATAGAGTCATCCTACAACGTGACACTCCGGGAGAACAGGTTCCAAGGGGCCGGCATCAAGCTCGGAGGCTACCTCGCATCCCACTGGAACAGCCACGACATAGACGACAGCAACTTCGTCAACTACGAACCGGTGTACTACATCAAGGACCGAGTCGGCGGGAGCGTCCCCTCCGAGGCGGGACAGATCATACTCGCCAACTGCACGGGGATGACCGTGGAATGCGACGCCAAGGGCGGTATAACCCTAGGGTTCAGCCCCGGCAACCTGATCACGGGGAGCGTGGTCTCCTCCGTCCACTGGGGGGTCTACATCTCAGACTCGCCGGGGACCACCGTGTGGTCGACAAGTGCCCATGACTGCGACTACGGCATACATGTGCTGAACTCGCCGTCCTGCTTGGTAGTGAACTCGGCCGTCTCCATGTGCGATTACGGGATGTACTTCCAACAGTCCGACGGGTTCTCCGTGCTGAACAACTCCGTCACTGACTGCTACTCGTACGGCATCCAGGTGTTCGCGACTTCGTACGGCGACATCAGGCACAACCTGATCACCCGCGGGTTGCAGAGCGGGCTGGACCTGGTGGAATCGAACGGGATCCTTGTGGCATCCAACGACTTCGTCGACAACTCGATCCAGGCGTCGGAGGGAGCGGATCTGACAGGCAACCTCTGGGACGGCGGATACCCGGTCGGGGGCAACTACTGGAGCGACTACCAGGGCGTGGATGAGTACAGCGGGGCTGACCAGACAGAACCAGGCCCCGACGGCATCGGGGACACGCCATACGTGCTCACCTCGGGAAGCGTGGACAGATATCCGCTCATGAGCCCGTACACCCCTACGACCGGTCTATGAGAGGTCGCGAGCATCGGTGTCGATAGGGCGAGGCTCAGGGACCCGGTCGACTCCGACACGACAATCCAGTTTGGACTGCCGAGAAGGATCGACCGCAAGACGAGCAAGAAGCAGCAGCACGAGCGGCTTGCGACCAGAGGTATGATGGCCGGATGGCCCCGCCCCCTTCCGGCTTCTCAAACAAAAGACTGACGGTAAAGGGTTTGTCGACTAGGAACCGTTCCCGCTCAGAGCTTCAGGATGTTCCTAGCCTTGTTCTCGTCATTGACGGCGAGCGCCACATGCACATACTTCGAATCCTTGTCCAGCATGTACGCGGCGTCGATGTTGACGCCTTCCTTGGCGAGCGCTCCCGAGATCCTGGCGAGCTCCCCTGGCCTGTCCTCGAGCTTGGCCACGAGCAGGTTCCTCTCGGAGAACTGCATCTTGGACCCGCTGAGGCTCTTGCGGGCCTTCTCGGGGTCGGATGTGACGATCCTCACGACCTCAGCCTTGGACTCCGTCGAGATCGCGCGGATGTTCACGCCGTCCTTGTGCAGGACCTCCGTCATCCGTGCTAGTTCTCCCGACCTGTCCGACAGCTTTACGCTAAACTCCTTTTCCATATTCCTTCCTCCGTTCACGAGAACAAGTGCGCAAGAGATCTCCACCACATAGTGGAGAGAGAAGAATCACGTCTTGACCAAGTGCCATACATGTCAAGCACACCGTCGCTCAACCTTCTGTTGCTGCGACACGATATGGGGGTAACCGCTGACGATGGTATAAGGCAGGTCCGAGTGCCGGGGGCGGCGGCAGCGGCGCCACACCATCCCAGTGGACTCATTCGGTCAATCGAGCCTGCATATCGTACGATCCGATTCCCGCCTCCCGCGAGGGACGGTCGACCCTTCCATTCCGATACGCGGGCGGAAGCATGAAGTACTGTCGCCCGGATTTCTCCCCTCGATGAGACGCCCATTCAGAGTCCCGGCAGCAGCGTTCATGATCGCGGGCATCCTGATCGTCATGGGCTTGAATCTGATCCCCTCGTCCAGAGCGCAGGCGTCTGAACCCGAGCTGGTGCCAGAGCCGACCGTCACCGAAGTCCACGAATACAACAGGTCAGAGGGTGGTGGCGATTCCTTCCGGGAGATTTCCGAGGGTTGGCGGGTCGGGATCGACCACGGAGGTGTGGCAATCCTCCTCGGGGCAGCGAACTACACCGACTCCTTCACCGATGAGACCCGGGACAACGAGACGAACGTGGCTTACAGCCAGAATATCAATTTCATGATTGACGGCAAGCTGTACATAGCGATGTTCACATTCGACCGCGTGGTCTTCAAGATAGGCGGTCAAGAGGTGATCGCGCTTCTCAAGAACTCCGATGGCTTCGATGTGACCCACACGCCAGTCACGTACGACGGCACGATCCCCACATTGGACTGCAACATGACCTTCGAGGCCGTCCGGGTGTATCCCGACATCCCTGACTCGACCTTCGACCTGACGTTGGTCCATCACTACAGAGGAGATTGGAACCAGACGAGCATCAAGGTCGAGGCACTGTTCGATTTCAGCGACACGGAATTCTACAACGGCACGGAATTCAACGCGGGCGAACCTTTCACCGTGGAGATCCGGTACATCATGGCGCTGACGGACCCCGAACTGATCGGCGACAACACGATCGTGCCGTCAGGGGCCACCAACGCGTCCCTGGAGTACAATCTGACGCTTGACAACGGCGCCCCATACACCCTGTCAAAACTGGAGATGAGGGACGGTTTCACGATCTACGACGCGAGCGGGGCCCGGTCAGCGATCGGCTATTCCCTGATGGAGATGGCCGATCGGACCTCGGTCGACCTGCAGCAATACAACCCCAGTTCCGCCGTGGTCACCCACGGATTCCCGAACCTGACCTACAACGATACCCGGTCGATAAGGAGCGACCCGGAGATCACCATCTACCATGACTCGATCGCAGTGACGGATTCCTCGGCCGACAAGATTCTTTGGATCCTGATACCCGTGGCGGCCGGCATCGCCGCAGTGGGCATCGTCGTCTTCCTCAAGAAGAGAAGGGCCCGCGGATCGGGATAGGATCTCGACCCATACTCAGCCAGTGCCGACACCCCCGCGACTCGGACCATGAGCTCCGCCTGGAGCATCGGCTGAGCCGACGACAGGGTTTGGCGCCCCGTGCACCGGACCAGCCGCCAGTCACAGGTGATGGTGCTGCTCCTATCCCCCGTACACCTCGTAGAAGGCGACCAGGGATTCGTCCCAGCCAGGTCGGGACTCGCCGAATCCGACGCCGTCCTGAACGCATCCTCAGAAGCCTGCTCCTTCTCGCCTGCCTGTGCGGAGACCATCATGGCATCGCGGGTATGAACGGTCGTCAATGTCTCTGACAACCCTGATGCGGAGGAAGACGGGGCACTGCCTGAAAGGACACCGATGACCGGCTGACATGCGCGCGGCGCCACCTCCAACCACCCGATCGACCGGGCCTGCATGTCGTACGATCCGATTCCCGCCTCCCGCGAGGAAAGGCGACGAAAGGGTTTGTGTCCCGGCGCAAGAACCCTCCGGCCGTCGATGGTTCATCAAATCCCCCGGGTCCCGGAAGCGTGGGTGGCCTATCTCTGGAAACCAGGACACGCGGCCATCTACATGCCTTGCGTTGACCTGTACCACATGACCATCAGGAAGAGGAGACAGCCAACGCCGAATAGGAGCAGGCCGAGGCCCCTATCGCCTGAAAGGTATTGAAATGAAGCCGCGGCCACGGCGACCACGAACGCGAGGAAGCCGATGTTGATGACCTGGTTCGGTCGAGGCTTCTCGCCGACCTTTATCCAAGAAGGTCTTACGAGCACTCTCTGGGGAGCTGGTATCGTAGGCACTCCTGACATCGGTCCACCCGCGTTCTGACATATCCAATCCCCCAGACCGACATAAATGCTGCGCAGGTATCCCGGCGGACGATGTGCAGGAATGAACGAGAGGGAAATGGGTTGGCGCCAATCTCCTGCTTCTTTCCAAAGACGCGATGGATTGGCCTCGTGTACCTGAATCGTCCGAGCCAGTCATTTTGACGGGCGGTCGGATCCCACAGGGTCCACGTCGTGAGAAGAGGCCATGGGCGAGAAGGCCCTAGGGCATGAAATACAGCAGAAACAGAATTACGTCCCTAGGGAGTGGCCCCTCTCCTAGTTCCATCCATTCTCAACAGAGGATGAGGGTTCATCCTGAACAGAGAATTCCAGACATTCTATCTCGACCGATGATATCTCCGATCCTGTCGATTCATATTTGACGGTCTCTGACCTCTTTGCTGTTTTGACGGTCTCTGACCTCTTTGCTGCTTCGGCGGTGGTCTTGCAGCAGCGCCGACAGCATTCTTTGCTGTGTTGGAATGAAACGAATGTGACATCACTTCGATGTTCATCTTTATGAGACTTTCAATCTCGCTCAAGGCATTCCGTTCATGGCTTGCGCACAGGGAATAGGCAGTGCCCTTGGCCCCTGCCCTTGCGGTACGGCCGATCCTATGGACATAGTTGTCAACCTGGTCAACAGGCAGATCATAGTTTATCACATGGGATATGTCATCGATGTCGATGCCTCTCGCAGCGATGTCGGTTGCAACCAGCACCCTTGCACGTCCTGATTTGAAATCGTCCAATGCCCTTGTCCTCTGACCCTGCGATTTGTTACCATGTATGGCTTCAGCCCGGATGCCCCGACCAGTCAGCATCTCGGCGACGCTGTTGGCTCTTCTTTTTGTTCTTGTGAATACCAGTACGCATTTCAGATCTTCATGTCTCAGCAATTCCAACAGGATCGCGATCTTGTCTCTTTCGTCTACAAAGAGGACTTTCTGTTCGACTAGTTTTACCGTGGTTGCTTGAGGAGCAACTTCAACGCGCACAGGATGACGGAGCAATGTCTTTGCGAGCTCGCTTATCTTTTGCGGCATTGTTGCTGAAAAGAATACCGATTGTCTGTGTGCCGGCAATTTTGAGATGATTCTCTTGACATCGGCCAGGAATCCCATGTCGAGCATTCTGTCGACCTCATCGAGAACAAGGAATTCTAGATTGTTTAGATTCACGTGGCGCTGATTCATCAAGTCCAATAACCTGCCAGGTGTGGCGACCAGGACATCGACACCTTTGGAGATTGTCCTGACCTGATGGCCTTGGCTGACACCGCCGAATATCACAGTGTGCCTGAAACTCATGAATGAGCCGTAGGTTGCAAAGCTTCCATCTATCTGCGCGGCCAATTCCCTGGTCGGCGCAAGGACCAGAGTCCTAGGGGACTTCGGGAAGACACGCACGGGTGTTTGTGACATCAACTGCAACAGGGGCAGGACAAATGCAGCGGTCTTCCCTGTGCCAGTTTGTGCGATTCCGATCAAGTCCTTGCCTTGAAGGATATGAGGGATCGCCTGTTCCTGTATCGGTGTTGGCACGGTATAACCCTGTTTAGCGACTGCCCCCAGAAGAGGCTCTATGAGCTTGAGGTCTTTGAACGTCATCCGTCTCTCTCTCCAATCGTCATCCCCGCAGCAGGAGATAAAAGGTTCTTTCCGACCACGTGGACTCTGGGGACTTCCTTTCAGATCCTGATGATTCTGGAGGCTCCCATGCTTGTCGCGATCTGGACAACAGAACCTCATGCAGTTCATTTAAAGGGACCGGGACACGTACGGACCATCTCATATGGTATCCAGACTTCGGCGGAGACTTGACAAACTTCGGCTGACACTTGCGATCCTCTTGTTGGGATTTGCCATCAACGGAACATTCGAGACGTACACCTACATCAACCACAGCTACCCACTACCTTACGCGCCCTCCGTTTTCATCATCGGCCCTTTCGTTACACTGGCCGGGCTTCTCACCCTCTGGATCGGCCGTTCAGATTGGGATCAACCTCTCAGTCGGCGATTCCGACTCGCTCAGGAGGCGTTTGGCCTCAACGTCCTTGCCCTTGTGCTGGCCATCACTCCTGTGGTCTGGTACGGTTTATGGTCAGACGCATCGATCCCATCGTGGGTGTACGGGGGTTTCGGGGCTGCAATCGTGGTCTCGCTGCTCTTCAACTTTGCTATCTACGTCCTGGTTGCTTATGGGCTAACGGCGAATTTCGGCAAAGCCCTTCTCCTCATCGCCTTCGGCTGGGCCAGTATTGTTTCCATCTGGACCGGACGTGCTCTTGCTCAGGAACTCGGGACGATAGTCCAAATCGTCCAGGACCGCTCTCTGGACTTCAGACCAGTCAGCGCATCGATTTCCGGCATCGAGTCCTATTTCGCGTTGACCTACTTCATGCTGATGATCGCATACCTCGACGCGTACCATAGGTCACATTTGAGAACTCGGAAGTCTTCCTAGACTCCCGTTGCGCATCAGGGACCGATTCACAGTCTGCCTTCGCTCGCTCGGATTCGGACCACACCGTGAGCGGGTCCATCGAGCCATGCTGGCAGAAGCGAAGAGGCGCATTTTGATTGTGGCAAGGTTATTATTAACGCTGCAACCATATCAATCGACATATGAGCCCATTCGACCTGACGAGATTGCTCTTCGGCGACCTCATCAGCCTGTTCCTCTACATCAACGCGGCTATCATCATCATCGTCATCGTGTTCGTTAAGCCCCGCAAGGTCACATCGATCTATCTCTGGATCGCCGCCTTCCTGCTCCTGCCTATGATCTTCGTGCTCATCTTCTACATCTTCTTCGGGCGAGACTACCACAGGCAGAAACTGTTCAAGAACAAGTGGGTGAAAGATGCCAATGTTGTCAAGCTCCTGCGCGAGCAGAGGAAGAACCTAGTCCTCGCCTCGGAGAGCTACGTGAAATCCCTGCACGAGAACGTCGAGCTCGCGCGCATGCTGATCAAGACCAACAACAGCTTCGTCACCATGGACAACGAGGTGCGCTACATCAACGAAGGCGACGAGTTCTTCAAGGTCTTGTTCGAGGAGATCTCCAAGGCGAAGCGCTTCGTCCATATGGAGATGTACATCATCCGCAATGACGAGCTCGGCAAGAAGCTGGTGCACGAGCTGGCGGTCAAGGCCAAGGAGGGGGTGGAGGTCAGGCTCCTTTGCGACGCGGTGGGATGCCACAAGCTACCCCGGAGGTTTTTCAAAGAGCTGAGGGACGCAGGGGGCAAGACGGCCGAGTACTTGCCCTCCTGGATCAGGGCGATCAACCCCCGAATCAACAACCGCAATCACCGTAAGTTGCTCATCATGGACGGCGAAACGGGCATCTGCAGCGGCTTCAACGTCGGCATCGAGTACACCGGCCATGGACGGTTTGGTCCCTGGCGGGACGACGCCGTGGTCATGCGGGGCGGGGCGGCAATCACGCTCGAGGCGCGCTTCATACAGGACTGGAACTTCGCGTCCAAGGACGACATCATGATCACCCCTTATTTGCCGGTGACGGAGGGCCGAGGCAAGAGCCCGGTGCAGATCGTCTCCGGGGGGCCGGACACGGAGAACAGCCCGATCAAGCTGCACTATGTGAAGATGATCTCCTCGGCCACGAAGAAGATCTATATCCAGACACCCTACTTCGTGCCGGAAGAATCCATCCTCGCCGCCCTCGAGATGGCGGCGCAGTCGGGAGTGGAGGTCCGCCTCATGATCCCCTGCAAGCCGGACCACCCGTTCGTGTTCTGGGCCTCCACCTTCAACGCGGCATACCTGCTGAAATCGGGGGTGCTCGTGTACAAGTTCAATCCCGGCTTCATCCACGCCAAGATATGCGTCATTGACGACCAAGTGGCCAGCGTGGGCAGCGCCAACTTCGATATGCGCAGCTTCGAGCTGAACTTCGAGACCAACGCGGTCATCTACGACGCCGAGATGGCCAGGACCATCGGGGAGAAGTTCCTCAAGGACGCCGCCGAGCACAGCGAACAGATGACCCTGAAGGAGTATTCCGCCCGGGGCCCCTTGGTCAAGCTCAAGGAGGCGATCTCGCGCCTCTACACCCCGATCGCCTGATCACTTCCGCTCGTCATACTCCCGCTTATCTCGCAACCGGCGGATGTAGTGCTTCAGACGATGGGCGTTCTGCTGGTAGTTGATGGCCATACCAGGCAGGAGGTAACGGCTGTGCTTGGTCACGACCACGATGCCGGTGGCGATCTTATTCAGCCTGCGCTTCTCGTAGCCAATCACCACGTTCCTGCGCGACGCCACTGCATCGAGGAAGCCCTCCAAAGTGCCCTCGGGCGCGCAGGTCACCACCCCGCCTATATCGGAAAGCAGATGGCCGTCCGTTCCCCCGGTGAAGGACAGGCTCCGCTCCTCCGCCAGCTTCGTGGCTTTGACGTTCAGCGAGCGGGTCATGCTCCCGCAGATCACCTCGAGGCCGTCGAAACGCTTCATAGTCTCTGGCGGGAGGTACTTGCCCTCGATGCACTTTTGCAGCCCCTTGTTGAAGAGCAGGTAGCCATAGGGGTGGGCGGCGATGGTGACGCAGCTGTAGCTCTCGGCCCGGTCGATAATCTCCTGCGTGCCGAGCTTGATGGCCAGCCAGGGGCTTCCCTGCCGGTTCGGCTCGATATGCCGGCGGAAGAAGTCCTCCAGGTCCCCAGGCGAATAGAAATAGGTGAGAATGTGAGGCCCGTCGAAGGCGCTCACCTCCATGCCCGGCACGATCAGCAGGTCGCCCCTCTCCTGGAAGGCGCGCAGCGAGCCGGAGATGACGTTGTGGTCTATTATGGCCAGGTTGAACCCAGCGTGCCTGGCTTTTGCGAGCACCTGATGCACCGTGGCACGGCCGTCCGAGTGGTTCGTGTGGGAGTGCATGTCGACGGCCGTGAGTCCTTCTTTCCTCAACTGCGCCAGGTCCGGGACCTCGAAACGCACCTTCTCATTGCGGTCATCGGAGCGCGGCATTTCAACTCGTCTGAGATAGCGTCGCACAGGGCTTAAGAATGTGTTACAGCCCCCTTCGTTCGGCGATGACATACCTGACCGATGCCTCTGTCACGTTCCCAGACCATGCGTCTGAGAGATTTCCCAGGAATCGCCTTTTCGCCCCATGGGCTTTTCTCGGAAAATGCTGGCGAGACGCTAGTCTGAGCACGAGACACGCGTTGCTGTGAAAATGGCTGCCAGACCCACTAGCGGCCGAGAATAGCCGTGCATTGCTTGCAGTAGAGAACTGTTTCACGTTCTCGGAATGGACTTTCCCCGGTGCAACAGCCATCTGATCAAAGAATCGCCAGTATCTCCGGCCCGACCACGGCTCCCTGCACACGTGACCGAGAGTAACAAAGGGTTTATCCGCAATCTCTGATTCGTACCGAACAGGTTCAATGGTTATCATGTCGAGCATTCCGCCTAGGCATTCCGACGCCGCTCCCCCGAAAGCACCCACTACTTCGAGCGGGGTCGCCAAGCTCCTGTGGAACGCGGCAGGGACAGTCTTCCTCTCGCTCGGCATCGTCGGCATCGCGATACCCCTCCTCCCCACGACCCCGTTCCTCCTGCTCGCGGCTGCGTGCTACCACAGGGGCTCGCCCAGGATGCACAGATGGATGCTGACCAACAGGTACTTCGGGGAATATCTGAGGGACTACCAGGAGGGGAGAGGGATGCCGTGGAGGGTCAAGGCCGCCACGGTCTCGTTGCTATGGGCCGTGATCGCGTTCTCCGCCGTCTTCGCGACCTCAAACACGATCATAAGGGTCGTACTGCTCGTGGTGGCCGTCGCAGTGACGATACACATACTGACGTTTAAGACCAAGAAGAAAGAACCGGGCCACGCATGAGAATCAGCGCCAGGGAACTGAGAAGGACCCTGACCGCATCGCAAGCCCCCATAGCTGCGACCGGACAGCGCGGGCGAGAAGGAGCTCCGCTCGGCGCCAGAACCCTCGGATGGAGAGAGGACCCACTGGGCAAGTCTTTATACACTCGATACGGATGCGAGACGAGAGAACGAATGGCGAAGGGATTCTGCAGGAAGCGCGGGAAGGAAGTCGGCAGCCTCATGAAGTCACCAGGGTGGAAGGGCCCACGGTACGGATATGTGCACGGTGGACCTTGCCCACCGGAGATGGGGACTATCATCAAGAGACCGGCCTGTCCGGACCGCGGAGTCTAGCAGACGAACTAGGCGAAGGTGATTCTCGCAATGGAACCAGACGAGAGAGAAGTGCTATGCGCTCCGGCGAAGCTCCGAGACACACATGGCCTCCTGACACTGACGAACAGACGATTGTTGTTCACACGCACGTCTGGCCTGATCTCGAAGAAGGGATTCACCATCCTGGATCTCCCCCTCTCAACCATAAAGGATGTCTGGGTCGACCACAGTTTTACCAGATCGAGAGTGGTGTTCGTCGCACAGGGGGAAGGGGATTCCGGAGAGCCCAGGACCGAGATCGAAGTCCATCTGCCTGACAAGTGGTGTTCGATGATCTCGTCCCAGATATCCAAGAGGAACGCCGAGATCGAGAAAGGCGGCATCTGAGCGACGTTCCAACAGAGGGGGAGTATCTTCGGCTCGCTTTCCCCGATCAAGATCCGCTGACTATGCTTCGATCAGCAGCAGAGGGATTATGTACCGCCGGCGGACATGATTGCTCCAATGAGAAGCGCGGTCCGGATATCGATTGGGGTCTTCATAGCTCTGAATCTGTCGATCATCGGGAGCTCCGTCCTGACCATCAACGGTCAGGCGGACGACACGGTGCCCGAGCTGGTCCCAGAGCCCTGGGTCCACGAGACCCACGAATACAACGTGTCCGGAGACGTGAACGGCACCCCGACCGATGCGTTCTTCGTCAACGAGAGATGGATGATCGATGTCACCCACGGGGATGTCATGACACTCATCATGGCCAGGAACATCACCCAGGACGGCATCTCAGCCGTGGATTACACTAACAACATCCACTACAGCATCGGGGGCAAGCTGTACATAGCCCAGTTCATGATCTGGGAGCTGGCCTTCGAGATAGGGGGTTATACGATACATTCGCCCCTTACCACCTGCAGTGATTTCGAGGTGGAATACTCCCCGACAGTGTACGACGGCACGGTGCCGACCTTCGACTGCAACATCACCTACGAGGGCATCCGGGTCTATTACGGCGCGTCCGTCCCCGTTGGCTCCGACATCTCCACGGTCGATCTCACCCTGATGCATCACATCAGAGGGGACTGGGACAACACGCACATGAAGATCGAGGCGCTGCTCGATTTCAACGACACCATATTCTTCAACCCGGACGACGACAACAACGAGTTCGATGCGGGCGAACCCTTCACCGCGGAGATCCGTTACATGATGATGGTTGCGAACCCCGAGGACTTCACAACCACGGGACCCCTCATCCCCTCGGGCTGCACCAACACGACCCTGGAATACAACATGACGCTCGATGACGGGACTCCCCTGACCGCGTCGAAACTGGACATGAGGGACGATTTCACGATCTACAACGGAAGCGGCGCCAATGACTCTACGGGCTACTCGTTCATGGAGCTGCACGGGGGACAGGCCTACGTCACCCACGGGTTCCCGAACCTGACCTACGGGGACACCCAGTCCATGAAGAGCGATCCGGAGATCACCATCTACCATGACCGTGTCACAGAAAACGATCCTATGTCCGACAAGCCTCTTTGGATCCTGATACCAGTGGTGGCCGGTATCGCCGCAGTGATCGTGGCCGTCGTCCTCATCAAGAGAAAGACCCACGGAACTAGATAGGGCCTCGCGTCGTATCCATTCGGCGAGAAGGACGTATTTCCTTCGCCTGAGGCCTCGGAAGAATCACCGAGAGGGAAAGGAAGAAGGGGGTTAGCTCGGTGCTGAAACCCTCTGATTGAGAAAGAGCCAGCCTACCCGGTCCAACCACGGCACGTCGCACACCTCTGCGCGCGCGATGCGGGGAGGTTCACCACGGGTCCAGCCCTCACCGATCCCGCCACCGTCACGCCGCCGCGAGGACCTGGCGCAGGAGCCCGGTCACGGGAAGTGCGATGCCTCCGCTCACTTGTTCGGCCTCGACTGCTCCCCGGGCTCCGAGAAGTAGTACTCCATCAGGCACTGGTACCAGCGCGAGTCGTCGACCAGGTCCAGGCCTATGTCGTTGTACACGAACTGCTTCGCCCACCACCAGGAGACCGAGTCGTACAGCGCAAGGCAGGGCGGGAAGTGTATCACGGCGCCCTGCGGCAGGTCCCCGAGGACCTCGCTGTGCCCCTCGCCCAGGAGCGATGCGTCGAACGCGGCCAGGAACGCGTCGATGGATGTGTCGAGCGCGGGGTCGAATCCTTTCATCCCCTCGAAGAACGTGCACACGTCCGCCAGGTACTCCCAGCCGCCTATGTTGGCCCATATGCCCGTGTTGGCCGCGTCCCTCGCGGCCTTGATCTCGGCCGCGTAGTCGACGACCAGCGGCTCGAGCACGGCTGTGAGCTCGATGAAGCGCTCGCCCGCGGCCCCGACCTTGGACTCGTTGAACGCAGAGAACGCCACGAAGTCCTGGTCGTACGGGTAGATGTGCTCGTACAGGGTCTTCGAGCTGTAGTACTCCATGTACATGTCGACCATGGACGTCGCCAGCGCCTCCGGGGAGACCGTCGGGTCGTCCATGAGCGATGTGATGATCATATCGTAGGGGAGGCCGTCGTACGGGACGACCACCTGGGATGCGGTGAAGTACGAGACGACGTCCCTGAGCTCGTACGCCACCTCGAGCGTGGACATGCTGCACGCGTCCAATGCGATGATGTCAATCGGCACTCCGCGCGCAACCTTCACATCGTCGAGGGCGGCACGCAGGTCCTCTATGAGCATGATGCCTCCGCCGTTCGTGTCGTCAACGCAGAGGCCGCGCCACGAGTAGCCGTGGTCCTGCATGACGAGGAGGGTCTTCTCGGCCGGGTACATGTCCAGGCCGAACATGATGAAGGTCTTCAGCACGGAGGCGTCAGAGGTGTTCATCTCCGGCCATTCGGCGACCATCTCATACGAGCCGTCCGCAAAGCTGTAGATCCACGTGCCGTTGACGGAGAGCAGGTCGACGAGGGCGATCAGGTTGACATGCTCGTCGGAGACCATGGCCGACTGCCAGGTGGTCATCGCGAACTCGGTGCAGAACTCCAGGCTGTTGTCCGCGTCCCAGTACATCAGGATGGTCCAGTCCTTCTCCTCGGCCGCCGGGGTGACCGGCTCCGACGCCGTCCGGCTCGATAACGATGGCACGGCGACGAACGCGACTACCAAGACCATGACCGCTAGCTTCGCAAGACTGCTTCTCATATCCCCCTCGCCCCTGGCCTAAGCCGCTCCGGCATGACCGTGATAGGCTTTAACACTTACCGCTTGTTTTTCGCATACTGACTCCCCTCACGAAAGGGGATTACTCCCTCTCAACGATCAGAGTTCCTCGTCCGGAGAGAGCGAAGCCGCGACTTAATGTACATTTGGGTGCGATGCGAGTATGTTATAATTGCACCTTACATGTTAAAACATATTTACTTATATGCAACATATGTTATCACATCCAATTGTGAACGAAAACATACTCAAAGCCCTCAGATCCGAACTCCTGAGCAGGACCTCGCTGGAGAACCTGCCTGATACGGTATGGAAGAAAGTGGGTGCCGTGAACACCTGGGGGACGAACGCTCTCGAGGGCAACACCCTGACCCTGTCAGAGGTCGAGGGCGTCCTCTTCGACAACCGGTCACCGAAGAACAGGCCGGCGACGGACGTGACGGAGACCATTCAGCACTATGCCGCATTCAAGGGCCTCATGAAGCTCACGGCAGTGCCCATCACGCTGGAGACCGTCCTCGGTCTCCACCAGGCGGTGTTCCACGGGATCTACGAGCATGCCGGCCGGTGGCGATGGTGGAATGTGACCATACAGGGGTCCAAGCACACCCCTCCGAGGTGCGAGAAGGTCGTGCCCATGATGGAGGAATGGTTGAATGAATACAACAGGAGGAGCGCCCAGGGCGAAGGGGTCTTTCCGCTCGGAGCGTGGATGCATCACAGGTTCGAGACGATCCATCCGTTCGGCGATGGCAACGGCCGCATCGGCAGACTCCTGCTCAACCTGCACTTCCTGAAGCATGGCTGGCCCCCGGCCCATATCCTCGAGTCTGAGAGGTCCAGATACGGACTCATGCTCGAGGAAGCGAGCGACAAGGGAGGCGACGCACGCAACCTCGCGGGCCTCCTGGAGGTCCAGATGGCGAAGTCGCTGCTGGACATCCTGGACCAGGTGGGTACGGGCGAAGATGAACTCCAACCCCTCAAGGGCATCGCGGACGACACGCCCTATTCCGCGAACTACCTGACGCTCAGAGCGGGCCAGGGAGAGCTTCCCGCAGTGAGAGTCAAACATCGCCTGCTCACGAGCAGAAGGGCCATCGGACTGTACAGGGAGTTCGTCGGGAGGTAGCGGAAAGGACAGGAGGCGGCCCGCCTCTGCGAGAGGAAAGGGGGACCGTGAGGAGCGGGCCGGACCTGACAGATTCCGAACCGAAGAGGCCCCGAGGGCCTCATGGCGAGTCTGACCCTCCTCGTCCGATCGACTGCCGCGAGGTCACGTCGGACCTGCCTCACAGATTTATCCCGTATGCCGGGTCCGACGGGGCGGCT
The DNA here is from genome assembly GCA_964568665.1 of uncultured Thermoplasmata archaeon. Lineage (GTDB taxonomy): Archaea > Thermoplasmatota > Thermoplasmata > UBA10834 > UBA10834 > CAWBDD01. The sequence goes on from CAZMPY010000005.1 coordinate 100,232, forward strand.
CACGCCGCCCCGGACCATGTCACGGTCCTGACCTCGACCATCGAGGCCAGGAGGACGCACTCATCGTAGAGCCGGGCATCCACGTTCCTGACAGGCTCGATGTCCGGTCCGACGATAGTGCCCCTGATGCTCGAGGCATGCCCCCGGACCGTGAACGCGTCGGAGACCGACGACTGCACGCCGTAGACGTTGGTCACGGTGAGCGTCACCGTGTACCTGCCCGTCGCGGTGTACTGGTGCGATACCTCCCAGCCGTTCGCGTAGGTGCCGTCCCCGAAGGACCAGGTGTAGTCCACTATCCCGGCCTCGTCGTAGGAGCCGTAGGCGTAGAACGTCACGACATCGCCGGCGGCGGGCTTCTCGGGGGTCATCTCGAAGGCGGCAACGGGCACGGACGCGACCGTGATGTACACGACATTGTCGTCGGACAGCATCGAGTCGTCAACGACCGTCAGCCGGACCTCGTACACGCCACAGTGCGCGTACGCGTGCGCGGCGTACATGCCCTCGGCGACCGCACCGTCCCCGAACTGCCAGATGTAGCGGACGATCGTCCCGTCTGGATCGAAGGAGTAGCTGCCGTCGAATGTCACCGTCTCGCTCACGAGCGGCTGCGGGTTGTCGTAGGCGGCTATCGCGACCGGCGGCGCAGCGTCGACGACCTCGTACAGCATCTGCGCGTAGTCGTAGCTCCACGATTCGTCGTAGACATAGAGCGTGACGAAGTACGTCCCTGCCTGCGAGTAGGTGTGCACAGCTATCGGCTCGTTCGAGCCCCAGCCGTCCCCGAAGTCCCACCAGTAGTAGATGATGGCCGCGCCTTCCGGGTCGTAGGAGCCTGTGCCGTCGAACGTCACGGGCGACCCGACGGTGCCGACCTCGGGCGTGACGGAGATCACCGCCACGGGTGGGTTGCTGACGAACATAACGGTCGATGCGCTGGCCGTCAGGCCGCTGTTGTCGACCACGGTCAGAGTGACCGTGTATTCCCCTGGGGTGGAGTACGCGTAGTACACGTAGTAGTCGTAGCTCACCCACGAATTGCCGTCCCCGAAGTCCCAGATGGAGTAGACGATCCACCCGTCAGGGTCGTAGGAGTTCCACGAGTACAGGCCGAACGTCTCGTTGGCGGAGACATAGTTCGAGTCGCAGTATATGCTCGCGACCGGCGGCTGCGGGACCCAGAGGTCGAGGGTGAGGTAGTAGGTCGATATCTCCGACATCCCCAAGGACTGGACCATGATGTAGTAGGTCCCCGGCCCCAGGGTCATGCCTATCGTCGACCAGAGGCTGTAGCCGTTGTCGTCGTTGTACGCGATCTCGCTGTACGGGACGCCGTACTCGTCGAAGAGCCAGAGCACGGTGTCACCGTAGATTTCCAGCGACCCGGAGGTCGTGACCATCACGTCCGTCTGCTCATCGAGGGTGAACATCGCCCAGTCGACATCGGCCCCGCCGTCGGAGATGCTGTGCACCTGCGTCTCGCCGATGACTATCGTCGAAGCGTCCGTGTACACGTCGTCGTCCTCGTAGGCGTCGGGCGTTGTCATCTCGCCGCCTAGCACGCGGTAGTAGATCACGGAGGTGTCGTTCTGGTTGAGGTCGTCGTAGACCGTCAGCGACACGAGGTAGTCTCCTGCGGTCGAGTAGTAGTGTTCCACCACGGAGCCATCCGCGTACGAACCGTCACCGAGGTCCCACCCGTAGTAGACGATCGTCCCATCGACCGAGTACGAGCCCGTGCCGTCGAACGTCACGTTCGACCACACGTCCCCGACATCCGGGGTCGCATCTATCACGGCCATGATCGGGATGTTCTGCTCGGTCTTTGAGAGGGCAGCGTAGTAGAGTCCGCCGTACATCGGGTTGAAGTAGTAGCCCTCGACCCAGGACCGCTCGACATGGAAGTTGTTGGCCTGCGTCAGCCACACGTACGGGCAGTCTTCGTAGACCAGCTGCGAGATCTGAGAGTACATGTCGGCACGGGCGGTCTCGTCGAGCTCGCCGGCCGCCTGCCTCACGAGCGCGTCTATCGATTCGTTCCGGTAACCCGTGAAGTACGGGTATGTGCCGTACGCGCTGTCCAGCATGGGCGTGGTGTAGTCATCGGGGTCGGCATAGTCCACCGTCCAGCCGACGACATAGAACGGCATGTAGCCGTTCGTGTCGTACACCTCGTCGAGGAACACCGGCCAGTCGAGCGCGGTAATCGTCGCCGTGAACCTCGGGTCTATGGTCTCAAGCCCGGCCTTGACCAGTTCGCATACGGTCTGCCGGCCGACGTTGCCCACGTTGTAGAACAGCGGTACCGTGAACCCGGAGGTCCACCACGAGGTCTGCTCGAGCTCGGCCTGCGCGGCCGCGAAGTCGTAGGCGTACTTCGGGACCGACGCGTCGTACCCGAACATGCCCTCCGGGATCGCGCCGTTGGGCTGGATGGCGTTACCCCAGACAATGTTCTCTATGTACATCGAATAGTTGATCAGGTGAGTGAACGCCCTCCTCATGTGTATGTCGCTGAAGAAGTCCGCCGTGATGTCCCCGCCGTAGTTCGTGTTCGCCGTGGTTGAGTCGATGTTGAAGTTGAACGCGGCGAAGGTCATCCCGAAGGCCGGGAGACCCTTGAATATGGTGAAGTCGGAGGAATCGGCGAATCGGGACTCGTCCTTGAGGAGCACATAGGCGCTGTCCACGGTCCCGTTCTCGAGCAGGCTCAGCCTGGACTCGGAATCGTCGACCTGCAGTAGGTACACATCCTGCAGCACGGGAGCCGCGCCCCAGTAGCCCGCGAACCTGGTCAGGTGGATCTTAGATCCGAACTCCCAGTCAACGAGCTCGAACGGACCGCTGCCGCAGGTGTTCACGTTCATGTAATCGTTGGCCGTGCCGCCGACGATGCCGCCGTGCGCCTCGACGAAGTCCTTGCTGACCACGCTGCCCACGGTGCTGGCCATGATCTTCAGGAATCCGGGGTACGCGTGCGTCAGGTGGAACACGACCGTGTCGTCATCGATAGCCTCGACGACCACTTCGGACACCGCCTTGATATCGTCCTCGGTCAGGACATGGTCGTAGCCGAGAGGCTCGAGCACATCCCTGATCCAGGTCACGTTGTTGGACCCATCAAGATATGCGCTGACGGTCTCGCCGACATAGTACCCTATGTAGTCCGTGAGGACCTGCTCCAGCATCCAGCCGGGGCCGCTCGGGTCGTGTATCTGCAGCACCCTCTGGATCGAGTAGGTGACATCCTCGGAGGTCATGTTGGTCCAGTCGTGGAACACGACATCTGTCCTGAGTTCGAACGTGTAGTCCATGCCGTCCGCGGATATCAGTCCGTTCTCGATGCTCGGGACCTCGGTCGCCAGGACCGGCACAAGGTAGACGGCGCTCTCCCGGTCATACCAGACGAGCGTCTGGTAGACGTTCTGGATGACCTCGGCGCCAGCGTCCTCGAAGTCGATTGCCGGGTCGAGGAAGTCCGGTTCTCCGATGGTAGCCATGGTGAATGTCTGCGATTCAGTGGCCACAGCATCCACGGTCAGTGGATCAGCGGCCGTTGCCACGGTCGACGTCCCGTCGGCCGCCTCGACCAGCCAGTCGCCGGGCTGGGTGGGGCCGGCGGCCGACATCTCCACCGATGAACCTCCGCCTGCCAGTGCAGGCAGCGAGACCATCGATGTCACCATCACGAGCGCCATAACAGCTGAAGCTAGAAGCAATCCTTCCGTCCTCATCGTCATTCCCCTCTCTTCCGGATCTTTCGAACCGACTGACACTCTGAGTTATCAGACGCTATATGTACGTTTCTCGGGTGCTCCGGGGTCAGGCCGTAGGAAACGGCTCCCGACCGGGGAACCGAACGGAGACGGAACCGTCATCTCACAGGGTACGCCGCCACAGGTTCACACCCACGGACAGTGACGAGTTCGCCCCGCTCAAAACAGATATGAGACACGACCACGATTGTCCAGGCGGCGGAGAACATGAAACCGGCACTCCTAGTCATTGATATCCAGAACGTCTGGCTTGACGACAACGCGGATCTGAAGAGATCCGTCGAGAAGCGCATCGATGTCATCAACGGGGCGATCGCATGGTTCAGGCACAACAAACGCCCGGTCATCGTGGTCTACCACGAGGACAAGGAGAGGGGCCTGCTGCCAGGCACCAAGCCCTTCGAAGTCCCCGAGTACGTCAAGATCAAGGAGTCCGATGTCAAGGTCAGCAAGAGTCACCCCAGCGCCTTCGGCAATACCGAGCTCGAAGCCGTTCTCCGGAGGGAAGGCTGCGACACCGTCGTGATCGCGGGGCTGAGTGCAAGCGGCTGCGTCCTCGCGAGCTACTTCGGCGCGTGTGACCACGACCTCCACCCGTACCTGGTCCAGGGCGGCGTCGCGTCACACAACGAGGAGCATGTGCGGGCCGCGGAGGACATCTGCGAGACCGTGAGCCTGGAAGCGTTCGACAAGACCCTGCGCTGAACGGTCAACCGCGAAACGCATGGGACGCCCGGCCACGGATCCACGGCAACAGGCACCTCCAGTCTCTTGTCAGAATGCGAACTTCCCGGCCCTGAAGGCTGAAGTTCCTCGGCTAGCGCCGAACGGGACCGAGTCCAAGAACCCGTTGAAAAGGAAATCGTAGGAAAGGGTTTTCGTCGGAGTCCGATGGATCCTGCCTCACAGAGGGCCCACTACCGTAGGCAGTATGAAGCCCACGAGGAAGGCGACGATCCATACGACGATCGCTATGCCGAGTGCCTTCCACCAGCCCATGCTGTAGAGTCCACCCAGGGCCAGCAGCCAAACGAACCCGGCGATCAATGCCGCCAGGAGACCTTCACCCAGGAAGTAGTATGCCAGGGCGTATATGGCAGCCCCGATCAGGGCGGCTAATATGGCTGTCCCTAGCCCTTCCTTCTCCCCGAACAGCTTCGTGATCACGTAGATGATGATGGTCGAGACGATCAGCCCGACGAGGAAGAATATCAGTGTCTCCTCTAACGATACGGCCATGTCTCATCACCTCTCAGGTCTTCATGATCTTCTTGCCGGTCTCGCGCCCCTTTACGGGCCCGCGTCCACCGGGGGTCTTCGCCGCACGGCCCTTGGCCGCGGTCATCCTTCCGCCTCTGCTCTTCTTTGCCATTTCGTGTCACCTCCTAGTTTTCAACGAATCTACTTGATCTTTATTACGCCCATCAGCACCAAGACTATGATGGCGATTATCACCGCACCGAGAAGGCCGAAAACGAGCCAGCCCAGCAAGAATGCGATCACTGCACCCACCCCGATATGAGACCATTCCACGGTTATTCCCATTTCACATCACTCCTACTTCCTAATCGTACTGGTGTCGATCGTGACTGCGCCGATCCGTGTCAATGCCCTGCCGTCCAGCGTCGCTCCGGTGATGAGCGTGATCGATTGATCGGCCATTATGGTCCCCTTGAACGTCGAGTTCGTTCCGAGAGTCGCTGAAGTGCCTACCTGCCAGAACACGTTGGAGGCCTGGGCGCCACCGGTCAGTATGACCTGGCGACCTTCTGCCACCGTGAGCGTGGACGCTATCTGGAAGATCCAGGTATCGTCCGCGGAACCAGAGAGAGTGAGATCTCCCTCCGATATCTCGAGCCCGGACGTCGACTTGTAGAGGCCAGGGGCGAGGGTCTGCCCGCCTATGTTCCCGGCCACGGAGATAGGAGCGAGCGTCCGTCCAGCGGCGTCGTTATACGCGGTGGTCAGGTCGAGCTGGGCCTGAGCGGCTACGGAATCGTTAGTGTGAATTGTCCCGGTGACCATCGATGGCAGAAGTCCCGTCACCTCGGAACCCGGGTACAGCCCGACATCCCCGCTGACCGTGGTCGTGGAGCCGGTGTTGGTCACCGTGGAACCAGCCAGGACCGCGAAGTCGGCCGCCGATCGAAGGTTCACTGTTGCCGGCCCAGACCCTGACCCGCCATCTCCAGTCCCGTCCGAGTCAGTCAGTAAGACGTACCCTGCCCCGATCCCCACCACCACGAGAGCGACCACAATGGCTATGGCAGCCAACAGTGTCCGTTTCATTGCCGGTTTCGGCTTGCTAGTTTCCACAATCCCAGGATATGCCAGGAATCATTATACCGTTATTTCAACATCAATGACAGTTTGTAGCAGTATTTGATGCAAATCCAACTGGCCGTCGGTCGCGGAGACTAGCCGAGATGTTCGCACCGTCACTCAGGGAAAGAGTCGACCGAGCGATTTTAGAAGTAGAAAATGGAAAACCAAAAGGGAAGAGGTTTAGGACCAGAGGACTTACTTCCTCTGATTCCTGACCTTGCTTACGATCGCAACGACGAACATCATTCCGACCAGGGGGATCAGGACCTGCGAGAATTCCGGTATCACAGTGCCCGGCGTATAGACAGTGTTGGCGTCCATCGTGACCGCGCTCTGTGCCAACGCCCTGCCCTCGAGCGATGCACCAGTGTTCAGCACAATCGCCGTGTGACACAATATGACCCCCTTCATGGCAGCAGTCGTTCCAATGGTGACTTGGCCGGCGACCTGCCAGAAGATGTTGGAAGCGAGTGCGCCGCCGCTCAGAGTAACCATGGCACTGTCGGCCAATTCCAGGTTCCCCGCTATCTGGAAGATCCAGACATCGTCCGCGGCGCCCGAAATAGTGACACCAGCAGCAGATACTAGGACCCCGGTAGTATATTTATAGAGGCCAGGATCGAGGGTCTGCCCGGTAAGATCTCCGGCGTACAGGTCGGTATGGTCAGGTGTTGTCCGTCCAGCTGCGTCGGTGTACGCAGCCTCCATGTCACTTACAGCCGTAATCAACATGGTTGGAGTCGGCTCTGTGTAGTCAGCGGCATATACATTTCCAGTGACCAAAGATGATATCGAGAATGTACCTGTGGAATCCAGTATCAATCCAAATCCAGTTATGGATGACGCAGCTTCGGGACTGACTCCGATATCGCCGATGACCTGGGTGGCTCCCGTGGTCGAAATCCCCGTTTCTGCCAGGACCACGAAGTTGCCGGCCATCCCGAGGGACACTGCCGATGGACCAGCCGCCCGAGCGGGAATTGCCGCATAGAAGCCCAGAACGACAACCATCGGAACGACAATCATCGAAATGAGGAGCACTGGCCAATACCGAGCATGAGCTGCTCTCTTCCCAGGCCGTGATCCGCCGACGGATGCCGACCGTCCATGACTGGCAGCCGAGCGGTCTCCGACCATACCACTAACATCCATATGTGTCAACTTTGCACTCTCCGTAATAGACATACCCTTCCACTTCGAGGCATGACCCCGGGCATTCATGCCGTTATTTCAAAATCATTGACAATTCAATGCATGATTAGATACAAATCGGGTCAGCAGTTTCCGGCTCCGATTTGATGCGTTTGCGCCTTGTCAAGAGCCTTGCGCAGCTCGCTCTCCAGCGCTTTCCTCTTTGAAATGTCGCTTACGATAGCCAGCACGCGTGCGGGTTCTCCGCCCTGGTCCAGCACGATGTCTCCGGCTTCGCGTATCCAATGGACCGAACCATCTGGCCATGCCGTGCGGTATTCGACGTCATATTCATTCTTGCCCTTCAGACATGCATCTATCGCATCGGTGACTCTGTGCCGGTCTTCGAGGTGAACTCTGTCGAGAAGTACATCGTGGGTGAATCGGATCCCGCCCTGGTCAAAACCGAAGATCCGCTCCAAACCGTCAGACCCCGACAGCACACCTGTCTTGAGGTTCCAGTCCCAGGCGCCGCTCCTTGCTGCGAAAAGAGCCGACGAGAATCGGTCTTCGCCATCAGCCAGCAGATCCTTTGCCAACATCTTGACCCTGGCCAGCGTAAGATCCCTCACGACTTCCTCGAGAAGACTCAGCTCCTCCTTGTAGATCACATGGCCAGGAGAGACACAAACGCTGAAGATCCCGATGAGGCTGCCCCGATATTCCATCGGGATTATCACGCTCGAGTGCCCCTCATGGCCGCAATTGCGATGACATCCAACGCATTCTTCTTCGGTTCCATTGACGACAGCGGTCTTGATTGATTTTGCCACCGATTTCACACAATTGGGGCCTTCCCCGCTCCCCTCAGGTGTTATCCTCCAAGACTCGGTTCCGTGCACTCCACAATGCCCGACAAGGACGATGCTCTTGCTGTCCGGATCACGCTGCAGGCCAATGGAGATGTCGATGAACAGCTGCGTATCATCGAGCCGGGCAACCACCTTCTGCATGAGGGTGTCGATGTCCGACTCCCTGTTTATCAACTGATTCACGTCGTTTATGGCGGTGAGGACCACATTCAGGTATCTCAACCGTTCCTCGTTCCGCTTCCTGACTCCGATATCTCTCGCCAGAATGGAATATGCGATTATCTTCCCCTCTTCGTCGGCTATACCGCCGATGTTGACCTCGAGGTCTATCGGTTTCCCTGAATTGTCTTTTCCGATTATCTCTTGCACCCTTGCCTCAGTCTTGTCAGTTACTTCTTTGATAGCCAGTTTGAGGAATTCAGGATCATTGAAGATCGGTATTGTCTTTCCAAGGAGCTCCTTGTCAGAGTATCCGAGCATCCTTTCGGCACTCCTATTCCAGAACAAGACCAGTCCTTGCCCGTCGATGATCATTACTGCGTCGTGCGTCTGTTCGACGACGTTCTGATAGAATGCATAGCGGGACGCTTGGCTCTTGAGTTTGCTGGCGATGTCTCTGAAGATCTCATAATTCTGTTCCAATTCCGGTGATAAGAAATAGACTTCCCCGTAACCCGAAGTAGAAGACGAAGACGATGACGTGGTCAGCAAGCCGTGCTCGCAGAGGACATCTATGTGGTGCTTGACCGTCCGATAATTAAGTTGCAGGTTCTCCGCTAACTGATTGACGTTGTACGGACGTTGCCTCAGCAACTCGATTATCAGTATTCGGTTCTCTCCGCCTTTCTGGCCCAGTACCAGATGCGAGAGCGTTTGTACCAGGCTCGGCATCTATGGCAAATTTGCATCTACATATATGAATGTTCCATTTCGGCGGCTCATCTGGATTATTATCGCATTGTTCGGATGTAACATCCACTTCAGAAGACACATCGCAACAACGATGCTGGCGATAGGCGTCAAGTCGGAACCGAAAAAACTGCTGACTAGATTTGCATCTAATCCTGCACTGAATTGTCAACGATATTGAAATAACCGCATAATGGCAGGTGTGATGACACCACTGAATAGAACAAAGTGAAGGGGCATTGAAAAAATGAATAGAATCATGATTAAGACGTTCGTATCCTTGGCTGCGGTGCTCGCGCTGATGCTGAGCGCGCTGGCCATACCGACGTCCGCATCCGCGCAGACCGTGGACATGAGCGACGAGATAACGACAGAGACGGGCACGACCGACATGCTCGGGGGTGGCGATCACTTCTTCGTGCGCTTCGGCACTGATGCCGCATTCGGCATAGTCTGGGGCAATGACGACACCGAGAACAACGTGTACTTCGTCGCGATAAAGGCGAGGCACCTGGGATTCGCAGAGGTGCAAGACGGGGAAGGCAAGATGCTCTCCGAGAACCAGGCGATCGAGATCTACACGATCTACACCGTGAAGCTTGACAACCTGCTCGAGTTCGACGATGTCAACGACGACGGCACCCTTCCGTACTACAGGCTCTTCGACACGGGGACTGACGAGTACACGACCTATGTGTCCACCGAGCCCCTGCTCAAGAAGGTCGATCTCGCGACATCGTGGAACGCCACGGACGTCGTTGAGACCAGCGACAGCGAGAAGAGGACATGGACCTTCGGACTCACGGCCAACGACGAGCCCTACAGTCAGCTGGATGCCGGCGCCGAATCCGCTGTCGGGGACAACCGGTTGAACAACCTGACGCTGACTTTCAACCTCGAGGCCTCCCTGGTGGAGGTCGACGACGCGAGCATGCCCCAGTGGCGCATAGCCGTCCAGACGGGCGCTTCCGCGGGCTGGACCTACATGAACGCCGAGAGGCTGGAGAACATGGTGGCCTCGGGCAAGCTCATGAGCTACGATGTCAAGTGGGACCAGCGGATCGAAGGCTGGGACTACGACTCGGCGAACACGAACCCCGTGCTGATGATGGAGTTCCAGGCGGTCATGATGAACGGCTTCCCGAACACGTGGATGAACGCCATGATGCTCCGCCACATGAACGCGGTCGGCGTCATGAACTGCGAGTCCACTGAGGGAGACAACCTCGCGGTCAACGACTCGACCGAGAGGCTGACGACCACCGAGCGCATCAAGACCAGCCTGACATTCGGGACAGACTGGACCGGCATCGGAAGCCTGACATGGGTTGACGATGTGACAGTCGACGGCGAGCCTGAGCTCGTGAGGGCCCAGATAATGGAGGCATACAGGGTCGCCTCGACGAACACCGTGGCGGGGCACTCCATGAACTTCGCGGGCTTCGTCGCCCTGGGCGGCCTGATGTTCCCGGGCGGCGACCTGATCGTCCACGACCCGACATTCACATCTGAGGCGTTTGTCGATGTGAGCGAGGGTGGCACGACGGGGCTGCCCCTGGTACTGATCGGCCTTGCGGTTGCGATCATCGCGATCATAGTCGTCGCGGCTTTGTTCGCCGTGTTCTACGGCAAGAAGCCCCGCAAGGAAGACAAGAAGTGATAGCAAACAAGATCACAAACCCCAATCAAACCCCTTACCCCAATTTTCCATGCCTCGATGGTCCTCTCTGACGGGAGTCCTCTACGAGAGTCTGCGTTACCCGCAGTACAGGCGCTACAGCTGTCACGCGCGCTGCATACAGACGCCCTTCTTGAACCCGCACCAGGGGCACAGGGGCGACCCCTTCGGCCAAGCGGCCTTGCAGCGCGGACACCCTCTGATGAAGCCGCAGTTCGGGCAGAAGGACATCTCGGGGTCCATGGCCGTCCCGCACTCGGGGCACTTGCTCATCTCCGGGGCCTTCTGAGGCGCGCCTTCGAGGTGCCCCTTGCCGCCGCAGCCCGGACATTCCTGGGACCCGGCGGGTCCCGGGATGACCCCGACGCCGCGGCACGCGGCGCACTTCGCGTTCCCCAGGCACCTGGGGCACTTGCCCGTCCCGCCGCAGAACGGGCATGCGCTCAGAGCAGAGCCCGTGCCGGACCCCTTGCATGCGGAGCAGTAGCCGTCCACGCAGCGGGACTCGGTGCCGTAGGCGATCATCGATGTGAAGTCGTTGTGCCCGTGGGCGGACGACGAGACGGTCCAGGTGCATCTCCCCGTGCCCCCGCACGCCTTGCAGAAATCGATCAGGCCGGAGCCGCCGCAGACCCGGCACTCGACCCGGCCCGATGTGGCATGGCTGACGATGATCTGTGTGCCGCAGTACATGCAGTGCGCCCGGTCGATGTCGGCTGGAAGGTTCAGGTTGGCCCCGCAGCTGGGGCAGATCGCAGGTATCAGCTTGACATCGACCATTTCCCTCATCCCGATGATGACGGGATTGGCGGAGCCGCGTTATATCTTCTTGCGGGGGAACCCGACAGGGCCACGGATGGGCCTCGCCCCCTGCGCGCATCGGTCCGGCTGGCTAGAGCCTGGACAGCTCCTTGCCGCAGCTCTCGCAGAAGCGCGCACCCGGGAGGCTCCTCGTGGAGCACCAGGGACAGAACAGCACCTGCTGCTGCGGGAAGTCTGGCGGTGGCGGCGGGGGCTCGTCGACCCGCTGCGGAGGACCCATCGGCGCCTGGGGCATCTGATAGGCGGCTGTCGGCGCCAGATCGGCGGGGCCGACCACGAGTGCCCCCCTCATCAGCCTGACCCCGTTCACCCTCATCGCGGCCTTCATGGCGGGGATGTACTCGACCGTGGCCGGGCCCTCCCGCATGAACGGCGCGAGCTCCTGCGTGTCGCGGACAGTTATCGGCCCGATGACCCAACCGGCGGGCGACTGCGACCTCCTGGCATATCCCTGGACGATCGTTACCTCTCCGGACTGAAGGACCTTCGCGACGTCCCTGCGCACGCGGAACGATGTCCCGGCCAGGGCGATGGATATGAGCCCGAACACAAGGGCCATCAGCGAGAACATGTCTATGTTGGCCTCCACGGGGCCGAACATCATTATCACGGATATGAAGACCGCGAACAGCGAGAAGAACGCGAGCGGCTTCTTGAGCTGCGTGTACGGCTTGGCCGCATCAGCGATCTCCTGCTCGGTCAGCGGGCGCTTGCTCACGGAGAAAGGCTGCCCGTATGCCGGGGGTGCGTTGTATGAGGGTATCATCTGATCACCTCGTCCCGCCCCATGGGTATCCCTTGCAGTGAGGGCAGTACCAGGAGCCCGGGTCGTCCATGTCCTTGAAGTGGGATGTCGTGTGCGTCCCCTGGTGCTGCGGGCACTGCGGGGACTGCTGAGAGACGCTGTGGAACCATTCCCTCGGCGGCGGCGGCGCGCCCGGGCCCCGCCATATGGTCGGGTCGGGGGCGCCGTAGGTGATGCCGATGCCGCCCTGCGGCTGGCCCGGCTCCGGCGGACCGGTGGGCGCATACGGGTTCGTCTCGCTCACGACGCTCGGGGTGAGCTGGACATGGTTGGGTACGAACTGTCCCTGGATCGGCCGGAAACCGGGCTTCGGGGACGGGATGAGGAGCGCGATGACACCGACGGCGCCGGCAGCCCCGGACCCGACGGCGATGACTTCGCTGTATTCTCCCAGACCGAGCGCGACTCCGCCGCTCCTGACCAGGTCGAAGGTGCCGTGGATGGTCACACCTGCGTTCAAGTACGTGCCGGACCCGGTCATCTGGTCGCCGTTCACGGTCAGCGTGAACACGCCATCAGACGTGTCCGCATAGTACGGGCTGAAATAGGCGGTCATTGTGAACACGGTTCCATCGAAGGTGCCACCCACGTCGATGGTGGTCGTCCCGCTGTCCGGATAGGCGATCCAGGTGCCTGTGACGCTGGAACCCGAGGTGGAGAGGACCAGTTTCGTATTCATGGACTCGGTTATGGTGCTCCCGCCGAAATAGAGGTAGCTGGTCGTGTAACCCTTACCGTCGACCCTGGAGACCCATGTCCCCGACAGGCTAGCCGCGCTCGCATCCGTGCTCAGCAGAGCGGTCGCGAGGGCGACCGCGCTCAAAATCAGGATGCCACCGACGAACAGATTCACGACCCTTCGCATGACAACACCTTCAGGAGTTACTGAGCTCGACGGAATCGTACCGGGACCGGCCCGCGCCTCAGGCGCGGTCAGTGCAATCCCACGTCAGGGATTCCAAATGTCCGTGGAACCTATTAAACCATGGCGCGTAACGCCGTCCCGTCGGCTATGTGTGACCTTCACGCGACCCGATGATGACTCACTCGACCTGACGCGTCGGCAGTTTCAGGCGTGTACCATAAACGCCTTATGTGCTCCTGCGGTTCAACCGACCAGACCGTACGTATGCGGGACCGAGGAGGAATCAGAGGATGAGACGCGGGGCATTGGGACTTGTAGTGATGGCAGTCATCGCCGTCGTGGCAATCGGAGCGCAGAGCGCCTTGGCAGGGCCCGTCCAGTCGCTGACGGCGTGCCTGAAGACGGAACCTGGACAGCCTCTTGGCACGGCCGTCTACTCGTGGTGGGACAACGACACGAGCAGGCTGGAGATCACCGTCGCCGGTGCTGTCCCTGGGACCTACTGCGTGTTCATCGACAAGGTGCGCCTTGATGCGAAGCTCACGGTGGACGACGCCGGGGCGGGCGCCCTGAAGCTTGACACCAGGTGGGGAGACATCATCCCGGTCGTAGTATCCGGGTCGACCATCTCCATGAAGAACTGCGCCGACACGACCGTCGTGATCTGCGGCATGTTCAAGTAGGACCGGCGTCCGGAGCCGGGCCGTTCAAACTCATTCCCATCATACTTCTGCGGAACATATGACCGGGCATGCGCTTCTCCGATCGTGCTGAGACCCGCCGCGGTTGACGCTCAGGCCGCTATCGAGATCGTCGTTCTCGCAGAGAACTCAAATTCCCGACAACTATCCTCCGCGAGGAGGGTATAGGAACCTGGGGACAGCACCTGCTCGTCCATATCATCGACCTGTTCCCAGTAGCATCCGCCGGTCAGGGTCTCCCCCGGTCCGAGCGTCTCGTATACTAACCACATCAAGGCAATCTGCGGGATGGAACAGACGAACGAGCCGTTCGAATCATGCACGCTGAAGGATGCCACGAGGCTGCTGCAGAAAGTCAAATCGACCGTGTCAAAACCGTGGTTCGTGTACTCGACGTGAATGTAGATCATATCGCCCAGAGAATACTGCTCCTTATCCGTGTGGACCGTGAAGACGACACCGCGCTCCAGTCGGTCCACGACATACGCTGCGACGACCACCGATGCGAGCACGACTACGGCGACGATGACCAGTGCATACATCTTCCTCCGCGCTGGCAAAGGACTCATCAGATCATTTGTCGGCACACCAGCCTCAGGCCCCACAGGCGAACCTCCGTCGAATTGCAGACAGTCGCAGCTATAATATCTTTTCAATCGAGCCTCTGGCGCTGCGACAACGTGCATTGAGGCTCGACCGCTCCGCCTCTGCGAGAAGAGACGGGCAACACGCGTTCCGGCATGGGCGGTGAACGCGCCGTCATCCCCCGGTCTCAATCACCGTGACCGCGACAGTGTCCGTGCCGGGCATATGCCTGACAAGATCCTGCAGGATGACCGCGAGGTCAACACCGACCCACACATGATATAGCGGAAACAGATTCATCCTCACGAGGGGATTTGGTGGAGCTCGGGGCATGGCACATCGTCTGTGCGGTGACCGCAGTGGTAGTCGTGTGGTCCTTCATGACTTACCTGCTTTGCCTCCCCATTCTCATCATCGCACTGACAATCGTCATCGTCGCTACTTACGGCATCCTCAGGAAGCCCCGGGCCGAAGACCTCATGACAGGCATGAGATGGCCCGACGACAAGGGGGCGCTCAGGCGGAACAACATCCGCATGGCGGTCGTCCTTGTCGCCGCCGTCCTGGTCACGGCCGGGACGCTCGCCCTCGTGAAGGACTACATCTACGACTCGGAAAGTTGGATCGAGCACTCGTACAGCGTATCCATCGACGCGCTCACGACCGACAATTACACGGTCATGTGCCCGGTCCCGTGCGACAGCGACGGGGCGATCTACGAGGGATTCCTGGACGAACTCGAGGTCGTGGATGGGACCGCGGTCCTCACGCTGCTCTACACCGAGCACGGACGAGCCCTCTTCATACAGGGACAAGGGGACCTCGAACTCGAATGGAACGCCTCATACACCTCCAGGTCCATCGACGGGGAGAAACTACAGACAATGACCATGACGGAGAACCTCGATTGGGACGCAGCGACGTCCTGGGTCTACTCGGACAGCGGCGGCATAAGCATCGAGATTCACCGCACGTCCAGCTGGCGCGAGATGGTCAGCGGGGGAATACCGTCGGGAGGCTTAGCCGGTTATATGCTCACGACCGAACCCGAAGGGGCGGGCTGGGAGACGGTCGTGGCGGAGCTCCGCCTGTATGCCATATCATGATCGTCTTGGCACGGAACGCGACCAGGAATGGACCCACGGACCCATCTACGTCGACGGGTGGAGACTGGCGCATGCATCAAAGAGGGAGGCAACAATGTACCTTGACTCCCGGGGCCGAGACGGCCGTGCAAACACCACGAGCGCCCTATGTCCGTTTTAATGCAACAGGCAATATATAGTACATTGATGGTCATATTAACCCAATGATGAACGGAAGTGATTCGCCGGAGCATGACGACATGCTCACGGACCAGACAGGCGCACGCCTCACGACGAGCGTCATGCTGGAGAAGGGCATCTCCCTCGACCCGCTCTCCGTCTTCCACTCGCTGCGAGAGAGATATCCCGGCGAATGCTTTCTGCTAGAATCCGTCGAAGGCACTCAGAAGACCGCGAGGTACTCCTTCGTGGGCGTCGACCCCGTCCTCGTCGTCAAAGCGGAAGGTGACAAGCTGTCGGTCAACGGGACCACACGAACAGTCAACGACCCGTACGGCTCCGTCCGCAACCTGTTCAGGTCCATCAACTGCGGGGCATCGGAACTCGCCCCGTTCTCCGGAGGGATGGTCGGCTACGTCGGGTACGGCATGGTCTCCCATTTCGAGGGGATCGAGCAGGGCCCGCCCTCCGACGACCCGCTGCCCGACATGCACTTCACCGTCCCGAGACACCTCGTCTGCATCGACCACCTCAACGCGCGCACGCTCCTGATCTCGCACGGCAAGGTCTCGGAACTGAGGGACGCACTCGCCGAGGCAAGACCCGCCCCCGAGCTCGACCTGTCCGTCGGCGAGGGCAGGCCGAACCTCACGCAGGACGAGTTCGAGGAGATGGTCGTCCGGTCCAAGGAGAAGATCCTGGACGGGGACATCTTCCAGGTCGTACTATCCCGCAAGACGGACTTCACCGTCCGCGGGGACCCGCTCGAGATGTACAGGACCCTCAGGCGCCTGAACCCGTCCCCGTACCTGTTCTACCTGGACTTCGGCAAGGTGCAGCTCCTCGGGTCCTCGCCCGAGATGCTCGTCCGCCTCGAAGGGACCAAGCTCACGACGCGCCCGCTCGCGGGCACGCGTCCCAGAGCGGCGGATGTCGAGGAGGATGAGAAGCTCAAGCTCGACCTCCTGCTCGACGAGAAGGAGCGCGCGGAACACCTGATGCTCGTGGACCTGCACAGGAACGACATGGGCAGGGTCTCGAGGTTCGGGTCGGTCAAGGTCACGGACCTGATGTCCATCGAGAAGTACTCCCACGTGCAGCACATCGTGAGCAACATCGAGAGCGAGATCGCACCCGACAGGGACGCGTTCGATGCGCTCAAGGCGTGCTTCCCCGCGGGCACCGTCACCGGAGCCCCCAAGGTCCGCGCGATGGAGATCATATCCGAACTGGAGCCGACCAGGAGGGGGCCGTATGCGGGCACCGTCGGGTACTTCGACTTCACCGGGGACATGGACTTCGCGATCACAATAAGATCAATCGTCGTGTCCGGCGACCGGGCCAGCATCCAAGCAGGCGCGGGCATAGTCGCCGATTCGGTCCCGGAGAGGGAGTTCGCAGAGACTGAACACAAGATGGGCGCGATGCTCCAGGCGATGGCCGACAGGCGCGGAAGGGGACGGTCCACATGACCACGGTCCTGCTCATAGACAACTACGATTCTTTCGTCTACAACATCGCGCAGTACCTGGGGGAGCTCGGGGCGGATGTAGAGGTCAGGAGGAACGATTCACCGGACCTCGACCGCCTGATCCCCACAGCGGACGGGTTCATCCTGTCCCCTGGACCGGGACACCCAAAGGACTCCGGACGGACGCTGGAGGTCGCCTCGAACGACGGCTTCGGCAGGCCGGTCCTCGGGGTCTGCCTCGGCCACCAGGCAATAGCCTACGCCAACGGCGCGGCGGTCGGCAGGGCCGGACGCGTCGTGCACGGGAAGGTCTCCAAGGTGCGCCACGTGCCCGACGATCTCTTCGAGAACGTGCCCGAGACGTTCAACGCGACCCGGTACCACTCGCTCGTCGTGCAACGCGAGGGTCTGCCGGCATCGATCCAAGTCACAGCCGAGACCGAGGCCGGGGAGATCATGGCCCTGCGCTTAGCGGGGAAGAAGGTCTTCGGCGTGCAGTTCCACCCGGAATCGATCATGACCTCGTGCGGGAAGACAATCCTGTCCAACTTCCTCGGGATGTGCCGGAGATGATCCAGGACGCGATCCGCCAGATCGTCGGCGGGACGGACCTGTCAGAACAGGTGGCCACGGCAGCCATGTCCGAGATGATGGACGGCACCGCCACGCCCGCCCAGGTCGGCTCCTTCCTGACCGCCATGCGCATGAAGGGTGAGACCGAGCACGAGCTGCGCGGGTTCGCATCCGCGATGAGGCGGGGCGCGAGCAGGATATCGGCCCCCGAAGGCGCGGTCGACCTGTGCGGTACCGGAGGCGACGGCAGGAACACGATCAACATCAGCACGATCGCATCCTTCGTCGTCGCCGCGGCCGGGGTCCCGGTCGCGAAGCACGCCAACAGGGCCGTGTCGGGCAGGTCCGGCTCGGCCGATCTCATGGTCGCCCTGGGCATACCGCACGACCTGCCGCCGGCAGCTGTGCAGAGGTCGCTCGACGAGACCGGCTTCGGGTTCATGTTCGCACCGGTCTTCCACAGCTCGATGAGGAACGTCGCGGTCCACAGACGGGAGGTCGGGATACGGACCTTCTTCAACATTCTGGGGCCGATGACGAACCCCGCGGGCGTCAAGCGCCAGCTCATCGGGGTCTACGACCCGGCGATCGCACCCACCATGGCGAGGGCCATGATGGGCCTCGGCGCCACGGATGTCATGATCGTCCACAGCCAAGGCCTTGACGAGCTGTCGAACCTGGGGGACACGCAGGTGACCGAACTCTCCGGCGGGAGCATCAGAGAGTACCGCGTCTCGCCCGGGATGTTCGGGCTCGACATGGCGGAGCCCAGGGACCTCATGGGCGGCGATCCCTCCGACAGCGCGAGAGCAACGCTCTCGATCATGAAGGGCGAGAGGTCCGCGAGGGCGGACGCCGTCGCACTCAACGCCGCCGCGGCGATATACGTCTCGGGGAAGTGCGGAGACCTACAGAAGGGGCTCGACATCGCGACCGGAGCGCTACGCAAAGGCCTGGCCCTCGAGAAGCTGAAGGAGTACGCGGCCGTCGCGAGGATGCTGGAATCTGAGAGACAGTCCGCAGAGCCCGTAGGGGTTCTCAACGGGAGGAAGACCCTCCCGGATGTGATCATGACGAGATGCGCGGAGATCGTCCACAGTCTCGCTGCGGAGGTCGCCTCACGCGACGGAGGAACCGAACTCCTCATGTCCCTCGATGCGGAGCTGACCGCAAACCCCGGCGTCATCAGCGTCCTCACGCTCAGACGGATCAGACACATCCTCACGGACGACGGGCCGATGCCCGCCGACGGACGCAGGGCGAAGACCGGCTTCTCGGACGCGATCGGGTCCGCGGACGGCATCGCGGTCATAGCGGAGTACAAGCCGACTTCACCGGGCGCGCGCCCGCTCCAGGTGCCACCCGACGTCAGGTCCGCAGCCGATGCATACTCACGCGCAGGCGTGGCGGCAGTGTCGGTCCTCGCGGAGCCCGAGTTCTTCGGAGGCGGCCCCGGCATATTCTCCGCGATGCGTTCCAGGATCACCCTTCCGATGCTCTACAAGGACTTCGTCGTGAGCGAGAAGCAGATACGGCTCGCTGAGGCACTCGGGGCGGATGCGGTCCTGCTGATCGCGGATGTGCTCTCGACGGAGGCATTGGACACTCTGATAGGGGCCGTAGCCGCAAAGGGGATGGAACCGTTCGTGGAGCTCCACGACGGGAAGGACCTCAGGAAGCTCGCCGCATGCGCGAACGCGCGCTCGGTCGCGACGGTCGGGGTGAACAGCAGGGACCTGCGGACCCTGGAGATCGACCTCGCCCGCCAGCGGACTCTCGCGGAGCAGGTCCCGTCCGACTACCTCAAGGTCGCGGAGAGCGGGATGAGGTCTCCGGACGACCTCGAGCGGCTCGCTGGGTTCGACGCCGTCCTCATCGGATCGATGTTCATGCAGGCGAAGGACCTGGAAAACACCGTCACGGACACGGTGTCCGTCGCGAGGAGCGTGAGAGGATGAAGGTCAAGATATGCGGGGTGACGAACCAGGAGGACGCCGTCCTGTGCGAGGAGTCGGGGGCGGACGCGATAGGTTTCGTGAACGTCCCTGGGAGGAAGCGGAGCATCGCCCTGGAGGATATCGCCGCGATATGCGCGACGCTCGGGCCTCTGACCGCGAAGGTCCTGGTGTGCGAGCCCGAGGACGAGGAGCAGGCGATAGGTATGTGCGACATGGCAGGCACGGACATCCTGCAGACCTACACGCTCTCACCCGAGCAGGTCTCAGCCGTGAGGAGCAGCGGATTCGGCGTCATAAGGGCCATCAAGCCCGACAGGGCGGAGGCGCTCCGCTACCGCGACTCCGCAGATGCGATACTGTTCGAAGGGGGCGTCCCCGGCAAGGGCGAGGAGTACGACTACTCCTCGATACCGATAGACGCGTGCCCGAGGGCGATCATCGCCGGAGGCCTTACCCCATCCAACCTGGACCGGGCGAAGAGCCTCGGGCCGTACGCGCTCGACGTCTCATCAGGCGTCGAGAGGACGCACGGGAGGAAGGACCCGGAACTGGTCCGCGATTTCATCAGGAGGTGCAAGGCTTGAGCAGAGTAGGTTACTTCGGAGCCTTCGGAGGGTCCTACGTCCCCGAGGTGCTGGTCAGCGCGTTGACGGAACTCGACAAGGAATACGCCCGCATATCGACGGACAAAGGCTTCGCAGACGAGCTCTCTCATCTCCTGTCCACGTACGCGGGGAGGCCCACGCCCCTGTACCACGCGAGACGCCTGACCGAGAAGGCCGGTGGCGCTGCGATATACCTCAAGAGGGAGGACCTGGCCCACACCGGGTCGCACAAGATCAACAACGCGCTCGGCCAGGCGCTGCTCGCCAAGCGGATGGGCAAGACCCGAGTCATTGCCGAGACAGGGGCTGGGCAGCACGGCGTGGCCACCGCGACTGCCTGCGCACTCATGGGCATCGAGTGCGAGGTCTACATGGGCGAGGTCGATGTCGCGAGGCAGAGGCTGAACTGCTACCGGATGGAGCTCCTGGGGGCGAAGGTCAACCCCGTGAGGACCGGCTCGCGCACGCTCAAGGACGCCATAAACGAGGCGCTCAGGGACTACGCCGCCTCGAGCGGACACACTCACTATCTCATCGGGAGCGTCGTCGGACCGCACCCGTATCCGTCGATGGTCCGAGACTTCCAGTCGGTCATCGGGCGGGAGGCCAAGGAGCAGTTCGCGAAGGCGACGGGGAGGCTACCCGACGCTCTCGTGGCGTGCGTCGGCGGAGGGAGCAACTCCATCGGGCTGTTCCATCCGTTCGCCTCCGATACCGGCGTCAGGATGTACGGCGTCGAGGCAGGGGGAGAGGGGGTACACACGGGGAAGCACTCGGCCAGCGTCGTCGGGGGAAGCGAGGGGGTCCTCCACGGCTCGAGGACGCTCCTGCTGCAGAACGACGATGGCCAGATCCTGGAGACGCATTCGGTCGCAGCCGGTCTCGACTACGCCGCCGTCGGGCCCGAGCACTCGTTCCTAGCTTCGACGGGCAGGGCGAAGTACTCTGCAGTCGACGATACTGAAGCGCTCGCAGCGTTCAGGCTCCTGTCAGAGACCGAGGGCATCATCCCCGCCCTCGAGAGCGCCCATGCGATAGCCTTCGCGGTGAGGCTCGCGAAGGAGATGCGCAAGGACGAGGCGATCATAGTGAATCTGTCCGGGAGAGGCGACAAGGACGTCGCCCAGATCGCCGAGATGGAGGGAGCGAGATGAGCAGGATAGCAGGGGCCTTCGAGGCGCTCGCGAGGAATCAGGAGGCAGCATACATACCGTACGTGTGCGCGGGTGACCCGGACAAGGATTTCACGGTCGACCTGGTGTCACGACTCTGCTCGTCAGGGGCGGACCTAGTCGAGCTCGGCCTGCCGTTCTCGGATCCCGTCGGGGACGGCCCGACGATCCAGGAGGCGATGGGGCGCGCGCTGTCGAACGGCTTCGAGGTCAAGCATATCTTCGATGTCATCAGACGTATCCGAGCGAAACAGCTCGCCCAGCCGATCGTCATCATGAGCTACTTCAACCCGATACTGCGCTACGGCATCGGGCGGTTCTGCGAGGACATGGCACATGCAGGAGCGGATGGCATTCTTGTCGTCGACCTGCCCCTCGAAGAGTCCGGAGAGCTGGACGGGCACGCGAGGGCGAACGGGCTGGACGTGATCAGGCTCGTCGCTCCGACGACGAGCGCTCAGAGGATGGAACGGATCCTCGCCTCCGCGTCGGGGTTCGTGTACGCCGTCTCCGCATCGGGTGTGACGGGGGCGAAGAGGGCGATGCCGGAGTCCGCGGCCGCGCTCCTCCGCGACCTCAAGACGAGGACGAAGGTGCCGATCATACTCGGTTTCGGGATTTCTTCCCCTGCCCATATCGAGGAGGCTGTCCGCAAGGGCGCGTCAGGCGTCGTGGAAGGGTCGGCGCTGGTCGACATCTATGTTGAGAACCTGCACGATAGACAGCAGGCCATCGATCACGCGGCGAGGCACGCCCGGACCATGAAGAATGCGACGAGGACTGGCGCCGACCAGCGCCTATCCGGCGATGACGCAAGCCCCACGAAACAAGCGTAGATCGAAGACCCCTGCCGAAGAACGCCTACAACGACACGACGACCTTGTCGGATCTCTTCCCTGTCATGAGATCGATGTCGATGCGCCCGATATTGACACGCATGAGGGACTCGTCGGTGACCTGCTCCTCCGTGACCTTGCCCGGGTCCCTCTCGTTCTTCCGGATCATGGTCTCGAAGGCATGGCGCTTCTCCCCGATGTCCTGGACGAACGTGACCTTGCCGCGGAACTGCGTCGTCTCGTAGAGGTGGTCGCAGCGGCCGTCGGCGTAGCCGAGGTCGACGAGCGCCTGGCCCCAGACCCGCCCATCGCGCTTGAGCGCATCGACCTTCCGTCCGTCCTGGGCGCAGTGGAAGTAGATGGCGTTCCTCTCTGCGTCGAAGCCGTGGGTCAAGGTCGCGAGGTAAGGTCCGTCTTCGTCGCACATCGCGATCGTGACGTACCTCGCGGCCTCGAGCACCCAGACCATCTCCGCTCGGTCCGTGACCTCCTTCTCCTTCCGCCTCATTCCATTCATCGGAACCGACCCTGTCGCGGATGGCTAATGGCATCACGTGATAGTCATCCTTTCTGCGCAGTGGACCACGCCAGAGCACGATCTGCGTTCGCCAATGAACCGAAATACTTATCACCGAGTTGCCGCCATTCCCCTTGGGTATCTGGTGGGATGATGGGCGGGGCTCGAAAGCTGAAGAGACGAGTGCTTGCACTCATTGTCGTCGTCCCGGTGATTGTCTTCGCGGCACTATCCGCAGTCAACGTCTCGGCGATAGGTGATTGGGCTCTCAGGGACGTCTTCTCGACATCTGGAATCCATGAATCGTTCGATTCCGCCCTCGACCCGAGCGGGAACATCCACATCGCATACATAGGAGGATCTACCGGTTTCTACGGCCTTCACCACGCAGTCCAGTCCGGGGATGACTGGGATATTACCAGGGTAGCCGTCGCCAACATCTATGACAGCGGGCCATCCATCGCCATCGACCCCATGGGCCATGTCTATATCACATGGACGAAGGCGACAGACCGGTTCAGCGACCAGCCCAGCGCGTTGGGCTTCGCGACAGACAGAAACGGGGCGTGGGAAGTCGAGATGATGACCTGGGAGCACGATCTGGGCAGATCGGTGATAGAACTCGACCAGGACTCGGTCCCACACATCATGGTCTCCGACTACTGGTTTGAAACAATCTCCAATTCCACAGATAGTTACCAGCGCTCCAGCGTCACGCACATGACACTGGGAGAGGATGGATGGGAAGATGAGGTCGTCAGGCAGCTCGACGCTAATGTCCGGACCTACCATACCGTGTACGCGATGGACATCGCTGCCGACGGGACCATCCATGCGGTCATCGGGGAGAAGGTGTGCGACCTATCTGGGGCGAACCGTGTGACATACCTTAACGACACATGGTCTTCCGGCGATGTGTGGATGACAGCAAACATTGACTCTGACTCATCGATCGGTTACATCTTGTGGGGGGCATCTGTCGCAGTGGATGGAGATGGGAGCGTCAAGATACCGTACTACGATTATGACGACACGACTTCGACATATCTGATGAACCTCGCCACCGTCCGAGGGGACACGATCGGCACCACGCACCTCGGGACTGCGGGGAACGCTGAAGGGCCCCACGCCAGCAGCATATGTCTGGGTACTGACGGCACACTGGATGTCGCATACTACGCCACCAACTTCTCCCAGGCAGATTCGACCTACAATCAAACGCTTGTCTACTTCACGGACGAGGGGGGCGAGTGGTCGTCGACCGAGATCGAGTGCAGCGACGGTCTGTCGGTCACGATGACGGCGGGAGTCTCGATTCACAACCTGGGCGGACCTCTAATAGTCTATGCGAGGGCGGAGAGTACGGAGCCACATTCGGACGGATACTACATCACGCTCGCCACAGTGACCGACAAGGGGGATGCGACGATCTCCGCTGTCGTGACCGCGGGAATGTCCACACTCCCCGTCGCGGCGGTCGCCGCGACAATCATCGCTCTGCTCATGCTGGGTCCCGCCACTATCCATGCGCAGGAAGAATGGCGCAAGAAGAAGGACGTCGAGTACCTGCAGAAAAGCCTGTCGGACGAGCTGAAAAGGCCCTGACCGAATCCTCTCAGACGACCTCCAGGACACACGACGCCATCCCACCAATCAGGTCATGGTAATCGTAAGCCGGATAGTCCTTCCACACATCGAGCGAGCCTGACACCAGACCGCTTGCGGTCATGTCGAACGAGTACGTGCCCGGGTTCTTGCACGCGCAGACCTCCCAGGATAGCGTGACCGACTGGCCCGCGACGAACGTGCCGATGGCAGACAGGTCGGGCGTCTTGCACACGTTCAACCCGGTCGTCGTCGTCAGCACCGCACCGAACGCCTCGATCGGGGAGGCCGGGAACGCATCCGTTCCGAACGGGGCGATGCACGGGTACCCGACCGTCGCCGTCACCTGGAACTTCTCCCCGGCGACCACCGTGCTCGGAGCCGCTATCTCGACATCCCACGGGGCGCAGAACACACCGCCGTACATCATGCCGGGAACGCCCCACTTGGTCGTGTCGCAGGTCCATGTGTCCAGGAAGTCCTCGTACGTCCACTTGATCGGGACGAAGTCCGTGTCCCACGCGTTCACGCTCGCGGACTGCGATGTGGAGCCCTGGTAGTCCTGGTCCATCTTGAACTCCCTCGACCATCCGTCGTTGATGAGCAGGACCCCCTCGGCATCGTCGTACCCGACGACCACGCGGTAGTGGTCGCCGCTGTACCAGCCCGGCAGCCAGTAGACCAGCACGATGACCGGGTACCCCTGGTCGAGGATCTGCTTCATCTCGTCCAGCCAAGGCGTGGTCGAAGCGTAGAAGAACCCGGCGTAGCCCAGGTCCCTCCCGGTGTATCCCGTGACGACCGAGTTCGGCCATCTGCTGCCCACGGTTGTGCTGAGTGAGCTGAACTGGGCCGCCCTGGCCATGTCGGGAAGGGCGGTCCCGCCGCTCCTCGCAGCGTTGTATATCTCCTTCTGGTCGATGAACTCCCCCCAGTAGTCGAACACCATCTGCAGGGACACCGCCCCGCAGCCTTTGGCATCGATCTGCTGATAGAGCGGCACCCCGTCGATGAACGCGCTCGCCGGCAGGACCTCCGCACCGGCCGACGGGACGACCATCATCGCGACTGCGCCTAGACACAAGACGAAAGCGAATCCCCTAGCTCTCCCCGAAGCGAGCAAACGCATGCTCTCCCCCCACTGCCAGAACCGTTCGGCCCCGCCGAATGGTGAATCGAGGTGCGCGTACATAAAGGGCCTCCCGACGACCGGCCCTCAGCGTTCGACACCCGCCAAGAACGAGCGGCCATCTGGTCCTAGGCAAACCTCATATCCGGCCTCCTGCTTCCGAGCCACAGGGACATGTATGCTCAAGGGACACAAGGTCAACCTGGCGATCGTCGAGAAGATCGACCTGCCCGTGCTCAAGGATTGGGGGAACGACGTCGACTTCGTCGGCGAGTTCGAACCGTTCTCCCAAGCGTCCCTGAGCGACCTCGAGAAACAGTACGACGCCAGGGGGGACACGCAGTGGTTCCTCGTCCAGAAGAAGAACGGCACCCGCATAGGCTACATGGGCCACTTCAAGTCCAAGGACTGCATGGCGATAGGGTACATGCTGGTCGGAAAGGAGAGGGGGAAGGGCTACGGCAGCGAGGCCGTGCAGATCATGGTCGACTACCTGTTCCTCCACAAGGACATCGTCCGCATACAGGCGGAGACGCACCCTGACAACAAGGCGTCCCAGAGGGTCCTGGAGAAGGCAGGCTTCTCGAAGGAGGGCATCATCCGCAGGTCCTTCTTCAGCAGGGGCGCGTACAGGGACACCGCGATGTACAGCATCCTCAGGGACGAATGGAAGCAGCCGAGGATACTCCCGCTCGGGCACGCGTCGCGCAAGAACTAGCAGCCCACATGACGAATGACCGGCCCGCGTGCCACAAGAGATATGACCGGTGATGACGATTCCAGTCCCTCGGGGGGGAGCTCGCTGGCTGCTTTCGGGAGATACAGTGTGAGCATCGGACCGCGGGGTATGATCGCGAGACTGGTCCCGCTGGCCGTCGTGATGATGATCGTGGGGATGTCAGTGCCCGCCGAGCTGGGCGCAGGCGCTGGCGAGACTTATGTCGTGGTCGCCGTGAGCGATACCTGCGGGGAGCATTTCCCCAAGGAGCTCTCGGACAGGGACCAGTACGACAAGGTGGCCGACCTGATCGACGCCATGGACACGGAGTACCTCCTGGCCGCAGGCGACCTCCAGCACGACTTCGGGGTCCTCGAAGATTATCTGACGTACTACGATAGCGAGTTCGGCAGGCTCAGGGACATCACATACCCCATACCCGGGAACCACGACTACTACTGGGACGCCGAGCAGTACCAGGAGCACAACAACCCGTGGTCCTCGTCGAACGGCTCCGGGTTCCTTGACTACTTCAGCGACAGGCTGGAACAGATCAGCACGGACCCGGCCACACTCGAGTACTCCTACTACTCGTTCGACATAGGGACGAACTGGCACGTGATCGCCCTCAACTCCATCATCGCAATCGACTACAACTACACCGAGATCGGCTCGCCGGCATACCTCCAGTACGAGTGGCTCAAACAGGATCTGGCGGAACACCCGAACGACCGGTTCCGCGGGACGATAGCCTACTTCCACCACCCACTGTTCGACTGGGAGCTCCCGCCCTCCGACATGTGGCCCAGCCTCGAGCTCATACCCATCTGGGAACTGCTCGACGAGAGCGGGGTCGACATCGTGATCAACGGCCACGCCCACAACTACCAGCGCTGGGCACCCCAGGACGCCTACGGGAACTACAAGGAGGACGGCATCCGGCAGTACATCGTCGGCGCAGGCGGCTACTACACGAACAACCTCGGCAAGCCGCCGCAGCCCGCGAACTTCGACTGGGGGCAGGACAGCGAGTTCGGGGTGCTGAAGCTCACGCTCCTGGATGACAGCTACGCGTTCGAATACATCTCCATATCTGGGGAGGTGCTGGACAGCGGCGAGGTCCCGCTCTACTGATCTGATACGGCACGACCCCAGGGAACCTCCCGAAGGCCTTTATACGCGGCCCGGGGATTCCTGGGGAGGCTGGGAACATGTCGAACTGTCCATCGTGCGGGACTCTGGCGGTAGAAGGCGCTGCATTCTGCAGCAAGTGCGGGGCGAGGGTGGATGCCCGGATGACGCCGCCCCCGGGGGCCGCGCATAACGTGCTATGGTATCAGAACTTCTACCGGATCCGGAAGAAGGTCCTGGCCATCGCGAACCAGTACTCGATCGAGGACGTCCAGGGGTCCGTCATCGGATACTCGAAGCAGAAAATCCTCGCGATCAGGGAGAACATCAAGGTGTTCACCGACGACAGCATGACGACCGAGCTCTTCCGGATACAGCAGGAGCAGGTCATGGACATGTGGGGGACCTTCGCGGTCGTCGACTCCGCGACGGGCACGTGCGTCGGCAAGCTGCGCAGGCAGGCGCTGAAATCCGGACTCTACAAGGATGAGTACCTTCTCCTGGACGCCTACGGGCAGGCCGTGGGCAAGGTCGCGGAGCGCGCCGGCAGGGGCCTGGCGAGGAAGTACATCCCGCTCGGCAATCTCGTGCCCGAGCAGCTCGTGATCGAGTTCCAGGGACAGCAGGTGGCCGAGATCAAGCAGCAGTTCAAGATCATCGGGGACATCTGGGAGGTAGACTGCTCCCGGATACCGCAATCGTTCGACAGGCGCACCCTGATCTCCTGCATGCTGCTGATGGGCATGATCGAGCGCGACCGGAAGTGAACCTCAAGCCAAGGTCCAAATAGCGCGTGAGGCGATGCATTCACTGCAGGGAGGAAATGTCCGGAACATCGATACCCTATCCTCAGCCTTACACGCAGCAGGACGAGCAGAGGGCGACGCGGCGCATCGAAAGGCCGGTCCCGCGGGACCGGCAGATGGGCGTCATCAAGATCATCGTCGGCGTGGCGCTCCTCATCGTGCTAGCAGTCGTCGGAATGCTCGTGCTCGGCTGACGATGACGGATGCAGGCGGGACCGACTGTTACGAAGTCCGCCCCTGGACCGCATGGATTAATATCCGGCCAGTGAATCCGAAGGGCATGCGGTGCCCGCATTGCGGCAGGAGGGTCGGGTTCAACCAGCGCGGCAACATCTGCCCGAGGTGCGGAGCATGGCTTTTGCGCCATCAACCGTCCGAGCACGAGCTCGAACACATGAGGCGCGGGCCCGGCAGGGACGACTTCCTCAACGATTTCCCGTGGGTTGGAGGAGCTCCCGGGAAAAGAGCGATCGCGTTCACCGCGATCTGGACATCGCTCCTGGTGGTCCTCGCCCTTGCCACAATCGCTTCATTCATCACGATGCACTTCGTGCTCGCGGTCGTGCTGATATTCGTCACCGCGCTCGTGGGCGTCCTGCCGAAGCTGTTCCTCGTCGGGTCCCGCATCTGATCTTCGCACGACATGCCCTCAGGCAGGGAGAAGGTACATAATCGGCCCAGCGGATTCGCCCGCGCGAGGACTTCGCATACAGGGGACCTTTGGATGAAGTACAGACCTTTCGGGAGGCTCGGCTGGGATGTGTCCGCGCTCGGCTTCGGCTGCATGCGCCTGCCGACCACGGACGGCAACCCGCTCAGCGGACGGATCGACCAGAAGGAATCCATCCGGATGATCCGCCACGCCATCGACCAGGGCGTCAACTACATCGACACGGCCTACCCGTACCACGAGGGCAGGAGCGAGGTCCTGGTCGGGCGGGCCCTGAAGGCGGGCTACGGGGACAGGGTCAAGGTCGCGACCAAGTGCCCGATCTGGCTCATCAAGAAGGGGAAGGACTTCGACACCTACCTCGACCAGCAGCTCGAGCGGCTCCAGATGGACCATGTGGACTTCTACCTGCTCCACGGGCTCGGAAGGGACCGGTGGCGGGACACGGTCCTCAAGCACGGTCTCCTGAAGAGGGCCGAGGCCGCCCTCGAGGACGGCAGGATACGGCACCTGGGGTTCTCGTTCCACGACAAGCTCGACGCGTTCAAGGAGATCGCCGACGGCTACGACCGCTGGGAATTCTGTCAGATACAGTATAACTATATGGACATCGAGAACCAGGCCGGAACCGCGGGGCTCAGGTACGCCGCGGCAAAGGGTCTCGCCGTCATCATAATGGAGCCCCTGCTCGGCGGGAGGCTGTCCGACCCGCCCGCATCCATAAGGAAGGTCGTCAGGGGAGGCGGATGGAAGCGCACGCCCTCGGACCTGGCGCTCCAGTGGCTCTGGGACCAGCCCGAGGTATCGGTCGTCCTGAGCGGCATGAGCACGATGGCGCATGTGAAGGGAAACCTAGGGTCCGCGGGGCGCTCAGGCGTCGGGTCCATGAGCGCAAAGGAGCAGCGGCTCGTCGCAAAGGTCCGGAAGGCCTACAGGGGCAGGATGCCCATCCCGTGCACCAAGTGCGGCTACTGCATGCCCTGCCCGAACGGCGTGGACATCCCATCGAACTTCGAGCTCTACAACGACGCGTACGCGCACGAGGACCCGAAGGGTTCCCGGACGAGCTACTCCCGGTTCATGGGCGCGAAGGAGCGCGCGAGCGCGTGCGTGCGCTGCAGGAAGTGCGAGAAGAAGTGCCCGCAGGGAATCAAGGTCAGCGAGTGGATGCCGAAGGTGCACAGGGTCCTCGGAGAGGGCAAGCCGTTCGATGCGTGAGCCCCCGGGTCACAGCAGCTTCTTGAACCTCATCACCGTCACAGTCGCCACACCCGCAGCAGCTGCGACGCCAGCCACGATGAGCCAGTCGATCAACCGATCATCTTCCACATGCACGATGACGGTCACCACGACCACATCGATGTCGGATTCGCCCAGATCATCCCTCACCGTGAGCGTGATGTAGAATGTCCCCGGCTCCGCAAATGTGAATGTCGGCTCAGGGCCCATCAGGATCTCATAAGCCCCACCATACCTGAAATTCCAGACGAAGCTCGGCTCCGAACCAGCTGCCGACGAACCGGTACCATTGAACCGACACCCCTCCCCGACCTCGATGACCATATCCGCACCTGCATCGGCTACAGGAGGTGGCCTGGTCACGGTGACGGTGGCTAGATCCGTGGCGGAGTTGCCCATATCGTCGACCACTGTCAGCACAACCGCGAATGTTCCCGCTTGGTCGAACACATAGCTCACAACGGGGCCGACCAACCACACATGGTCCGTGCCGTTGAAGAACTTCCACTCGTATTCCCGGATCTCACTGTCGTCAGTCGAGGCCGACCCGTTCAGTGTGACCTCTGTCCCTTCGAGGACGGTCTGGTTCGGCCCCGCCTCTGCGATCGGCGGATTGTCGACCGCGTATGTCATCACCCAGGTCCAGCTTGAACCATGGTTCCCGTTAGTATCCGTCACCTCAAGACATATGTCATAGGTGCCTTCGTCCTCGAAAGTGTAGTCGCAGACCGGACCGACGAGCATATGAGTAACCCCGTCGTCGAACGTCCACACATACTCCGTGATCCCCCAGTCATCGAACGACCCGCGTCCGTCAAGCGTGACGGTCGAGTTCGTAGGGACGACCCAGTAGCGGCCCGCATCCGCGACAGGAGGGTTGTCCTCCGCATCGGGGGAGACGGTCACCGTGACCGACGCGTTATCCGACTCGTCATACATGCCCAAGACAGTCAGGAAAGCCGTGCAGTTCCCCTCTGCGACCGTCGTGAAATCCGTCACCGCCGTGTACCTGTTGACGACCTCGGGGCCGTTGGTTATCGTCCAGGTGTAGTTCAACATGTCACTATCCCACCAGGACGCGCTCCCATCGAACCGCACCGTCCCTCCTGGCTGGACGAGCATCGGATAGGCTTCTACGATAGCATCCAAGGGGGTGGCGGACAAGCGCACGGGACACTGGGGACAAGACTCCGCAGGTTGACTGCGACCGGTCGTATCGAACGCTCCTGCCATGGCGACCAGACCCGAAAGCGACAGGAGCAGAGCAAGAGCCACTGTCAGGGTCATCCGGTTCATTCGATCTCCCTCAGCCATCCCAACGACGGAGAGACTGACATTCCGGGCTAATGAACATGGCGGTTCCTTCACCGGTGGTCCCTGAAGCGGGGACAGGCTTCCGCGGGTCATTCACCCGAGCATATGCATTCCGCGAACGGCGAGCGGCGATTAACGGCGCGATGCCAGAGCCAGGCATCGCCGGAGACGGTTCTAACATTGTACCAGGCCTTGAGAAATCCGAACAAAGGCTAAATATCCCTTCCTAGTCGGATTGGTCAGCACACATCCCCAAACGAGGGAAACCTAATGAACAAGAGAACAGCGATATTCATGTCCGCCCTGCTTGCGGTGAACATAGCCCTGTCCGGCATATACGTCTTCGGAGCCGGCACCGCGGCAGAGACCGAGAACGAGATCCCCGCGGCCGTAATGGCCGCCGACCCGCCCCACAACATAACGCACTTCCTGCACACCGGGACCACTGCGAGGTACTTCTCCCCGCAGCTGAGCGTGCTGAACTACTTCGACACGCTCGTGCCGACCGACACGGTCGGCAGGAACTACACCGGCCAGGAGCAGTTCGCGATGCAGTGGTACATGTACCCCGCGACCGGGTCTGAACTGAACGTGTCCGGCGTCGACGCCGTCCTGTGGATCACGGGCGAGATCGGCACTGGCCAGCCGAACATGGCTGGCAGCGTCGAGATCTACGAGGTCACGGAGCAGGACATCCTGAGCCTCAACTTCAACGGGACGCAGGCGGGCCTGTACAACATACCGAGCAGCACCCCGATCTACACCTACCCGCCGTCCGCCCCGATGGTCTTCTCGATGAACTTCACACATGTCTTCGCGGCCAACTCGACCCTCAGGTTCGTGCTCACCATCAACCCGGGCACGTCCGGGGGCGGTGTCGGGTCGCAGTACACCAACGTCACGGTCTTCTGGGACAGCTACCACCTGTTCGACTCCAGGCTCATACTCAAGACCGAGAACCCGATGACCATAGACACGGCCAGGACCCTAGACTCCGAGAAGGCCGAAGTCAGCGGGTTCATAGACGAGGACGACACCACGATGTACTTCTCGGCGAACGTCTCCGACCCGTACGGCGGCTACGACATCCGCTGGGTCAACCTGACGGTCTACGACCCTGACGGCGTCGCCGTCGCGGGCCTCGACGACCTGCCCATGGAGCACGTGTCCGGGACCGATGTGTCCGCATACCAGGTCTACGAGGTCGACTTCAACTACAGCGGCCTGGCCGTTGGCGAGTACACCTTCGTCGTCTGGGCCGTCGACAACTCCGGGTGGACTTACTTCTACTACTTCGCCCAGTACGACTTCCAGCCGTACGACGAGACCTTCACCGGCACGTTCGTGATAGGCGTCATGTACGAGCTGTCGGCCCATCTCATCGACACGATGGGCGCGGACCTCGTCGGCGCCCTCGTCTCCTACGAGGGCATAGACGCCTACTCCAACGAGACGGGCTACGCGGACCTGACGGTGTTCGGCAACGGCACGCTCACGATCTACTGGCACGCGGTCGCGGTCAACGAGTCCTGGGTGGACGTCACCGTGACAGCCGAGCTCGAGGTCGAGTGCGCCGTGTACTACCCGGAGCTGACGATCCTCGACTCCATGGGAGAGTCCCTGCCATCGGCGGCGGTGTTCTTCACCTACCCTGACGGCATGACGCTTCCCGCGATGGTCTCCGACCTGAACGGCTCCGTGGGCGAGATCCCCCAGGTGCCTGTCGGCGAGAGCGCCGTCAGCGTCTGGTGGCGCGGATCAATGGTGTTCAACGGCACGGTAACGGTGGACCACAACGGCGCCACGGGCGTCACCTGCGAGGTGTACTACCTCGGCGTCCTCGTGACCGACTTCGACGGTAACATCATCCCGATGGCGACCGTCGCGTGGATCGATGCCGAGTCGCACATACTCATCGACGCCAGGTTCGTCAACGACACCGGCTGGGCGGTCGCGAGGCTGCCCGCAGGCACCTACGACATCGAGACCTACTGGTTCGGAGCGACGGTGAACACGACCTCCGCGGTGCTGACGGCCAACGACAACATAACCGTCCTGTGCGCCGTGTCCTACCTGACCGTCTATGCGGTCGATTCCGACGGCACGGCCCTCGACGGCGTCGAGGTCGTCGTCTATGACTCCAGCGGGGACGCGCTCGCCTACGGCGTCACGGTCGACGGCAAGGTCGGCTTCTGGCTACCTGACCAGTCGGTCACGGTCCAGGGCCGCCTGGTCGACGAGTACATGATGACCCATGTCGACATGTACGTCGAGACCGATGTGGATGTGTCCTACGGGGCCGAGGCGACGCTGACGTTCGGAGACTACCCGCCGTCCGTGCTCTCGACCACGATGTTCGCGTTCGCCATGCTCGGAGTGCTCGTCGCGCTCCTGGCCGCGGCCCTCGCCTACATCGTCGTGATCAAGCCGCGCAGGAAGGGCAAGGCCGGCGCCGAGCAGGTGCAGGACCAGGGCAAGAGCGCCTGAAAAACGACTTCCGGGGCATCAGGCCCCGTCGGCTCCGCCGGGCGACTGCCCGGCGGGGCTCATGTTTCTTCCCATCGATGACATGCGACGAGATGCCCGTTCCCTATGTCCACCAGCGGCGGCTCCTTCATCCGGCACAGGTCGACCGCGAGACGGCACCGGGGGTTGAACCTGCACCCCTTCGGCGGGTCGATGGGGCTCGGGACCTCGCCCTCGATCCCCTTTCGGTCCTTCTTCATCTTCGGGTCCGGGATCGGTATCGACGCTATGAGCGCCTGCGTGTACGGGTGGCGCGCGTTCGTGAGGAACTCGCCCCTGGGGGCAAGCTCGATGACCTTCCCGAGGTACATGACCGCGATCCTGTCGCTCATGTGCTCCACGACCGACAGGTCGTGGGATATGAACAGGTAGGTGAGGCCGAACTTGTGCTGGAGCTTCCTGAGCAGGTTCAGGACCTGCGCCTGCACCGACACATCGAGGGCCGACGTGGGCTCGTCGAGCACGACGAACTCCGGCTCTACCGCGAGCGCCCGCGCGAGCGCGATGCGCTGCTTCTGCCCGCCGCTGAACTCGTGCGGGAGCCGGGACAGGTGGTCGTGCGACAGCCCCACCTGCTCGATCAGCTGGTGGATCCTCTCGCGCTCCGCGAACCTGATGTCCTTCCCGACCGAGGGCGGCGGTCCGTGTATCGCGAAGCCCTCGCCGACGATCCTCTCAACGGTCATCCTCGGGTCGAGGCTCGAGTAGGGGTCCTGGAAGACGATCTGCATCTTCTTCCGCAGGGACCGCAGCTGACCCGTGGGCAGCCTCGTGATGTCCTTCCCGTTGAACAGTATCTTCCCGCCCGTGGGCTCCACGAGCCTCAGGACGGTCCGCCCGTAGGTGGTCTTGCCGCAGCCCGACTCCCCGACGAGGCCGAGGGTTTCGCCGCGCAAGATGCCTAGGCTGACGCCGTCGACGGCGTGCACATGCCCGACGGTCTTCCCGAACACGCCCTTCTTGACCGGGTAGAGCTTCTTGAGCCCGACGGTCTCGATGAGCGGCCTCCGGCCCCTGGCAGGCTCTGGCTCCGCCGCCTTGCCGGCCATCTAAGCCTCGACCCCCGGATGGTAGAGATGGCACGATACGAAATGCCCGGGCCTGACCTCGACCCGCGGGGGCCGGACGGACTTGCACGCGTCCATGGCCTTGTCGCACCTCTCGACGAACGGGCAGCCCTTGAACGGCACCATGAGGTTGGGCACGGTCCCCCTGATGACCTCGAGCTCCTCCTTCTGCTCCCCGAGCTTCGGGAAGGCCCTGAGCAGCCCCCAGGCGTACGGATGGAGCGGCCGCTCGAACAACTCGCCGGTCGGGGCCTCCTCGACCACCCTGCCGGCGTACATGATGCATACCCGGTCGCAGGTCTCGGCGACGACGCCCAGGTTGTGGGTGATGAGGATCATCGTGCTCCCGACGCTCCGGACGACATCCTTTAGCAGGTTGAGGACCTGCGCCTGGATCGTGACATCGAGGGCGGTCGTCGGCTCGTCCGCGAGCAGGAGCGAGGGCTTGCACGAAAGGGCCAGGGCGATCATCACGCGCTGCTTCATCCCGCCACTGAGCTCGTGCGGGTACTGCTTCATGACGCTCTTGGGCGCGGCGATCCTGACGAGCTTGAGCACGTCGACGATCTTCCCCTCGAGGGCGGCATGGTCGTAGATGTTCTGGTGGAGCGATATGACCTCCCCGAGCTGTGATTCGATCGTGAACACTGGGTCCAGCGAGGTCGAGGGGTCCTGGAATATCATCGAGATCCGGCTGCCCCTGATCCCGCGCATCTGCTCATCCGTGAGCTTGGTGAGCTCTATGCCCTTGAACTTGATGGAGC
This sequence comes from uncultured Thermoplasmata archaeon, assembly GCA_964568665.1. GTDB lineage: Archaea > Thermoplasmatota > Thermoplasmata > UBA10834 > UBA10834 > CAWBDD01. The sequence goes on from CAZMPY010000005.1 coordinate 136,070, forward strand.
CGGCGGTGATCCTGCCCGGATAGGGCACGAGCCGCAGGATCGAGAAGGCAGTCATGCTCTTCCCGCAGCCGGTCTCGCCCACGATCCCGACGCTCTCGTTCTCGTAGACGGTCAGGTCAACGCCATCCAGGGCGGTCACCGTCCCCTCCCGCAGGAAGAACTGCGTCCGGAGACCGGTGATCTCGATGACTGGCAGCCTATCGTCCGTCACGGCCTCAGCCCCTTCATGCGCGGGTCGAGCACATCCCTGAGGCCGTCCCCGAGCAGGTTGAACCCGAGGATCGTGATGAGAAGCACCATTCCCGGGAAGGTCGCCATCCAGGGCGCCTCCTCCAGGTACGGTATGCCGCGGTAGAGCATGTACCCCCAGCTGGGGGTCGGGGGCTGCGTGCCGACCCCGAGGAAGCTCAGGCTGCTCTCGATGGTGATGGCGTCCGCAACTCCGATCGACGCCCAGACGATGAGCGGCGCGAGGCAGTTCGGGAGCACGTGCGTGAACATGATCCGACTGTTCTTGGCGCCCAGGGCGCGCGACGCCTCGACGAACTGTCGCTCGCGGACGGTCAGCGCCTGGCCGCGCATCAGCCGGGCGAACCCGGCCCAGTAGGATATCGATATCGCCAGGATCACGTTCATCAGACTGGGGCCCAGCGCCGCGGCGAACGCCAGCGCCAGCAGGAACGCGGGGAAGGTCCAGAAGAGGTCGATGGTCCCGGAGATGATGTAGTCGACGGCCCCGCCGAAGTACCCCGCGGTCAGGCCGAGTATGACACCGACCATCAGCGAGAGCACCACGGCCGTCGTGGCCACGGTGAGGGACACGCGCGTGCCCCAGATGACCCTGCTGAACACGTCCCGGCCGAGCTCGTCCGTCCCGAACCAGTGGCTGGGAGAGGGCGAGAGCAGGACATCGTCCTGGACGATGGTCCTCGGAGTCGGGTCGGCCATCGGCAGCCACGGCGCCAGGAGCGCGAGGGCCACCATGATGGCTATGATGGTGAACCCCACCACGACCATGGAGTTCCTCCGGCCGTTGTCGAGGATCTCCACGATGGTCTGCCTGACGCCGCCCGCCATCTTCCAGGCGAGCAGCCGGTCGTTCAGCCCCTTCCTGAGCCTCATCCCAGCCTCACCCTCGGGTCAGCATATGCATAGAGCATGTCCGCGATGAGGTTTCCCAGGATCACGAATATCGCGAGCACCAGGATGCACCCCTGGACTACGGGGAAGTCATGGTTCTGTATCGAGGTCGTCATGAGCATGCCGAGCCCAGGCCACGAGAACACCGTCTCGACTACGACCGCCCCGCCGACGAACCAGCCTATGTCCAGACCTATGACGGTTATGACTGGCAGGATGGCGTTCCTGAGGGCGTGCTTGAAGATGACCTCGCGCTCGGGCAGGCCTCGGGACCGCAGCTGGGTGACGAAGTCCTGGCGCTTGACCTCGAGCATGCTCGACCGCATCATCCTCGTGGTCAGCGCGGCGTTCCCCAGGCCGAGCGTGAGGGCGGGCAGGATGATGCTGCCGAAGCCGCCGATCGTGCCCTCGGCGGGCAGTATGTGCGTGTAGACGGACAGCGCCATCATCAGCAGGATGCCCAGCCAGAACGAAGGCATCGCATAAGCGACCAGCGTGAACACCATCACGCCTCTGTCGCCCCAGGAATTCTGCCTGAGGGCGGCGTACACTCCGAGCGGGATGCCCATCGAGTACGATATCGTCAGGCCGATCGCCATGAGCTCGAGCGTCCTGGGCAGCTTCTGGATGAGCAGATCCCCGACGCTCACGTGCAGCGTCCCGACGCTAACCGATTGACCCAGGTCCCCGTGCAGGAGCCTCCAGAGGAAGGAACCGTACTGCACCGGGAGCGGGTCGTTGAACCCGTACTTGTCCCTGAGCGCATCGAGATCCTCGGCAGAGGCGTGCGGAGGCGCGATTGCGATCACCGGGTCCCCGGGCGTCAGATAGAGCATCAGGAACACGATGAAGGTCGCGAGTATGATGACGGGGACAGCCAGCATCATCTTCCGGATGATATAGGAGACTAGGTCCGCCAAATGCTTCCTCCTGGATTGGTCCTGGTGTTCGGTCCGGACATGACTCTCATCGGGCCCCGTCGGAGCGGTCGGTCAAGACGCCTGGATGAAACCGTAAAGGGTTTGGTGGCGTTTGTTCACATCACTTCGTGATGTCCACATCGACTATGTCGATGACCTGTTCCTGTCCGAGCGGGTTGACAGACCAGCCAGTCACATAGTTGTGCACGGCGAAGATCTGGTGCCAGAACAGGATAGGCGCCCACGCACCCTGAGTCAGGAGCCTGATGTGCGCAGCGGTCGCGTTATCGGAGAACTGCTTCTCCGTCGTCGCGTAGGTCCAGTTGGTGACGTAGTTGTCGAAGACGACATCCTCGTACCACCCTGTGTTGGACCCGCCCGCGGCCCATGTCCCGAAGTGCCAGTCGAGGATCTCCGCCCTCGGCCACGAGTACCAGAACAGGATGGCGTCCTGGGCCCCGTCGGCTGCGTTCGACCTCAGCTGGTTCTCGGAGTACTGCGTCAGCTCGACATGGACCCCGACCGTCTCGAACTGGGAGAGGAGTATCTCTGACATGGAGACATCCTCGCCCTTGCTCGTGGTCCACAGAGGCAACGTTAGCTCCTCGCCCGCGCTGTCCTCGAGCCAGTCGTCGGCATCGGTGTCAGTGTAGCCCGCGATCGCGAACAGCTCTAGCGCCTTGTCGACATCGTAGGAGTAGTTGTACTCCGCCGGCACGTTCGTCGACTCGGGCTCGATCGGCGAGAGGTAGTTGACCCCCTCCTCGCCGAAGCCGTGCCACACAGTCTCAAGGATTACGGACCTGTCGATGGCGTACCCGAACGCCCGCCTGAGGGAGGCGTTCGTCCACGGGTCCTTCTGGCAGTTGAACTCGACATGGTACGTGCCCTGCCCGGGCCCGGTGATGACCGTGTACTCGCTCGGGTTGTCTATGTAGGTCTGGACCTTGTTCGGAGGCACCTGCTGGAGCACATCGATCGCACCGCTCTCGAACCCTGCGAACCTGGCCGCCTGGTCCGGGATGATCCTGTAGATGATCTTGTCGATCTTAGCGGCTCCCTGGTTCTCGTACCAGGGCGCACCCCAGCTGTAGTCCGGGTTCTTAACGAGCGTGACATGGTCGTTCGCCACCCACTCATCGAGCATGAACGGCCCCGTCCCGACGACCTTGTGGTCGACGGTGCCGTAGTTCTCGAGGCCGTCGGACTCGAGCGCGTCCGGGCCCATCATCGAGCCGTACAGGTGCGACAGGTTGAACTGCAGGGCGACATCCGCCCATGTCAGGTTCAGGACCATGTTGTAGGCGTCCTTGCACCAGATGCCCGCGTCAGGCCAGCCCGTCTTGTTCTCGCAGCCGTAGACGGCCCAGAACTCGTACTGGACCCAGCTGTCTTCGTTCGAGTAGTAGTTGATGATCCTCTTCACGGCGTCCGTGTCGAACGGGAGCCCGTCATGGAAGGTCACGCCCTGCTGGAGCCGGATCTCGAATGTCGGGTGGTCCGGATCGGTCGTGTTCAGGTTCCACCATTCCGCGAGCCCGGGTCGGAACGCGCCCGTCAGGTCCCTGGTGATCAGTGTCTCGTAGATCATCCCCGGAGGGCCGTACATGGCGCTGGTCTTAGCAGGGTCCATGGTCTCGACGTTCGAGCTCATGGCGATCACGAGGACCTTCTCGTCGCTCGTCCCCCCTATGAGTCCCGCTGCCCATGCGCCGGCAATCCCGGCGACGATCAGTACAACCACTATGACTGCGACCCACACCATCGTGCCCTTAGGCCTCGATGACGCGCGCGCAGGAGCCACTATCTCGGTCTTCTGCTGTTCTGAAGAAGTCCCCACTACGATCCCCCTGATCAATGGAGAAACAGTCCGTGGGATGCGGCCAAACGGCCATGCTCACACTCACATCCCCCGGCGGCTCCCCCTAAGCTGTTCCGAAATCAACTACTCGGTATAAAGGAGTTCCCCCTTAGTCTGACCACAAGACATCTGGCTCCTGGATGGGCGTCTTGCCTGGACCGCCACTGGCGGCGGTCGAGAACCCGATCAGCGGCCCGGCCTCACCCGCCAGTACACACTCACATCGGAAGAAAGAATCATACGCGCGCAAAGCCTCCGCCACCTCCGAGGTGTGTCTCGGGCATGGACTCGGAAGACCAGAAACGGTACGCGCTCACACTCGCCCTCCTCAGCGCGTTCCTGACCCCGTTCATGTCGTCCTCGATCAACGTCGCCCTCCCGGCGATCTCGGACGAGTTCGGCATGACAGCGGTGAGGCTCAGCTGGGTCGCGACATCGTACCTGCTCGCGGCCGCGGCGTTCCTCCTGCCCTTCGGGAGGGTGGCGGACATCAGGGGCAGGAAGAGGGTCTTCCTCATGGGCATGTGGGTCTTCATGATCGCATCGGCCCTGTGCGCCCTCGCGCCATCGGCGGACCTGCTGATAGCGGCGCGCTACGTGCAGGGGCTGGGCGCCGCCATGATGTTCGGCACGTCCATCGCGATCATCAGCTCGGTCTATCCACCGAACGAGAGAGGGAAGGCGTTCGGGCTCAGCGTCTCCGTCACGTACATAGGGTTGTCGGCCGGGCCGGTCCTGGGTGGCTTCCTGACATCGTTCCTGGGCTGGAGGAGCATATTCCTCGTACCGATCCCGCTCATGGCAGCTGTCATCTGGCTCGGCTCGACGAAGCTGAAGGGCGAGTGGTCCGAGGCGAAGGGCGAGAGATACGACCCGCAGGGTTCCACACTCTACATACTATCCATAACCGCGGTGATCGTAGGTTTCTCGCTGCTCCCCGACATCGCAGGCATCGTGCTGACCGTCGCAGGCGTGGTGGTCCTCACGACATTCGTCCTCTGGGAGCTCAGGCAGGCGAGCCCCGTCCTCGACATGCGCCTGTTCAGGCACAACCGGGCGTTCGCGTTCTCGAACATGGCCGCGCTCATCAACTACATGGCGACCTTCGCCGTGGGCTTCATGATGAGCCTATACCTGCAGTTCGTGAAGGGCTTCAGCCCCGAAGAGACCGGGCTCATGCTCATGTCGCAGACCGTGGTCATGGCTGTGTTCTCGCCCGTGGCTGGCAAGCTCTCGGACCGGGTCGAGCCGCAGTTCATCGCGTCAGCGGGGATGGCCGTGGCCGCCGCTGGCCTCGTCGGCATCGCGTTCTTCGGTTCCGGGACCCCGGCGTGGACGATCATCGCGGTGCTGGCGGTCCTCGGGTTCGGGTTCGCGCTGTTCTCGTCGCCGAACACGAACGCCATCATGAGCGCCGTCGAGAAGAGGCACTATGGGACCGCGGCCGCATCGGTCGGCACGATGCGCCTCATCGGGCAGGTCATGAGCATGGGCATAGCGAGCATGTTCCTGGCCATATATGTCGGCAGGGTGGAGATCACGGCCGACCTCGCGCCAGAGTTCCTGAGCGCGTTCAAGCCGGCGTTCATCGTGTTCGCGGCGCTGTGCTCCATCGGCGTGCTGGCATCCCTGGCCAGAGGGAAGGTCCGGAACGGTGCAGGGGTGCAGTGAGGACAGCGTTGATATAGTTATGAATTATTATCCATAACCGTGCCGAGGCCGAAACGGTGCAGGAGGGTGTGCCTCGACCCCGCCTGCTGCTACTTCAAGCCACAGGGCGTCCCCATGGACCGGCTGGAATCGGTCAGCCTGGGGCTCGACGAGCTCGAGGCGCTCAACCTGGCGGACCTGATTGGGCTCACCCAGACAGATGCGGCCAAGAGGATGGACATCTCCCAGGCGACCTTCAACCGGGTGCTCTCAGGCGCCCGGGGGAAGGTGGCCAGGAGCCTCGTCGAGGGGCTCGCGCTCAGGATCGAGGCGACAACCGAGCCGGCAGCGGCACCCCGCGGCGTGGGATGCGCACGCAAGTGCGGCAGAAGGACGGAGGGAATGGCGAGATGAGGTCCGCGACGCTCCGCGTACACATCCCAGGCAACTGGATCGGGTGCCTGTCCAGCACATGCGACCTGTCCGTGCGGGTCCTCAAATGCTCCACGCGGAACAGCGAGGGGGGGCAGAGCATCCTGCAGATAGACGCGCCGGCGGAGCTCACGCAGGAGGAGCTGGTCAGGCGCATCAAGGAGCTAGAGCCCAGGTGCGTCGTCCAGCTGGACAACCTCGGGCCTGGCAGACACCTCGCCACCGTCCAGCTGGAGACCTGCAAGGCCTGCCAGCTAGTGAGCGAGACAGGGTGCTTCATGGATTCCGCCACGACGACAGGCGACGGGGATATCCAGTGGAACATAGTCGCCCCCAACGCCGCTGCTCTGAACACGCTCGTTGACAAGATCAAGGCCCTGGGATGCACGGTCACCGTCGACAGGGTCTCCTTGCTCAGGACCGGGTCCGAGCTGACGAAGGCCCAGGAACACGTTCTGGCGATGGCCTACGAGCTAGGCTACTACGAGATACCCAGGAAGGTCACCCTCGCGATCCTGGCGAAGCGGCTGGAGGTCTCAAAGGCCACGCTCGACGTGATACTCAGGCGAGCCGAGAGGAAGCTCGTCGCGGACAAGCTCGGGCGCATGGCCTGAGGACGCTAGGCTGACATGTTCGCCGCATCTGGCTTCCCCTAGATACGACCTGGTGCCTTACAGAGGAGATCACATCATGCCGAAGAAGACCGGTTACTCCGAGAAATCACTGATAGTCGTAGGGACGCATGCGGATGACGACATCGAGAGGGCCACCATGACCTTCGCCTGCGCAGGCGCGGCCGCCGCGCTGGGCGTCAAGACGACCGTGTTCCTCACGGTCGACGGTGTGAAGCTCGCACAGAAGGGCTTCGCCGCGAAGATGCGCAAGGTCGAGGGTATGGCCTCGATAAGCGACCTCATAGACGCCTTCGTCGGGGCCGGAGGGAGGATCCAGGCCTGCGTGCCCTGCGCGGACTCCCGCGGGATCGACAGGAAGAGCTTCCTGCCAGGCGTCGAACTCGTCAACCTCATGGACTTCGCCTCCGCGATGATCGAGGCGGACAAGGTCTACAGCTGCTGAGGGGAGCTGGACCGATGACGGGGCAGTGTGGGAGCGGAAAGAGCGGGAAATGCCAGACGGACATCGGCCGGGTACCGGCGGTGTCCGCGGCGGAGAACCTGGCGAAGACCAGGCACAAGATCATAGTCATGAGCGGCAAGGGAGGTGTCGGCAAGTCCACGGTCGCTGTGAACCTCGCGACCGCGCTCTCCAGGAGAGGGTTCGTGGTCGGGCTGCTGGACGCGGACATGCACGGCCCGAGCGTGCCGAAGCTGCTCGGGCTGCCGGACCTGCCGCTGGCGGTCGATGAGAAGGGCAGGATACAGCCTGTGCACGTGCCCCCATCGATGAAGGTCGTGTCGATAGCGTTCCTGCTCCATGACCGGGACGCCCCGGTCATATGGCGCGGGCCGCTGAAGATGGGCGCAATCAAGCAGTTCCTAGAAGAGGTCGAGTGGGGCGCCCTCGACTACCTGATAATCGACCTGCCCCCGGGGACCGGGGACGAGCCGCTGAGCGTGGCCCAGCTGGTCCCGGCCCCCGACGGGGCGCTGATCGTGACGACGCCGCAGGATGTGGCGCTCCTGAGCGTGAGGAAGTCCATCAACTTCGCGAAGGCCATGGGCCTGCCCGTGATCGGACTCGTGGAGAACATGGACGGCTTCCTCTGCCCCCATTGCGGCAAGGAGGTCGAGCTGTTCGTCGGAGGAGGCGCGAAGACCGCCTCCGAGGATTTCTCCGTGCCCCTGCTGGGGAAGATACCGTTCGACCCTGCGGTCTCGAAGAGCGGGGACGATGGCAAGCCATTCGTCCTCTCGTCCGGGAGCCGGCCCGCGAAGGCGTTCGACGCCATCGCGGATAAGGTCGTCTCGCTGACTGAGAAGGCAAAGGGGGGGCATTGAGGCAACCGGCTGGCTGGACACCATGCCAGCCCATCGGGACGGCCCGCCCGTGCCCTCGGTCAGCATACGGATTACCAGGACTTGCGGGGAGACGGTCGACATGATCAAGAATCCGACCGAGAGCAAGGGGTGAGAAGAGATATGCCAAGAGGATTCGGAAGGGGAGACAACTGGAGGCGCAACGAACGCGGCATGTTCTGGGCAGGACATCCCCAGGGATACGCGTCGGTCGCCGGAGCACCGAAGGGCGCGGCCTACGTGGGCCCATGCCGCTGCGGGCGCGGACCTCGCGCCTACTACAGGCTCGCGGACGGCGAGGTCGTGCATGCTGCAAGCCTGCCATACGCTAAGGAGACGGAAGAGTCACGGCCCGAACCGACGCACGACAGATCGGAGACCGAGGTCGAGCGCCTCAAGGACCGCGTTCGTGAGCTCGAGAAGAGGCTGAAGGAGTCGAGGGGGACCACCGAGCGGTGAACCGGAGATGAGATTCCAATGGCTCCGATGAGATCGTTCAAATGCCACGCCTGCGGGCACGAATGGGAGGTCCCTTACGGGACTGGCAGGCCTTCGACCTGCCCCAAGTGCCGCAGCGCCGACATCCACAGGTCCGGCGCGGACCGGGGACCCAGGGCTGCGTCCGGCGGACGGTGCGGCCCAGGAGGGCCGTCGAGCGATGGGAGAGGGCGAGGGGGAGCGGGACGAGCCCACAGAGGTGGAGCATGACCATCGACCTCGATGACGTGGACTTCGGCTCGAACAGGTGCGTGTGCCCCGAATGCGGGAAGGAGGTCCCACACGCAAAGCGAGGCGTGCCCTGTTCGGAGACGAGATGCCCGAGCTGCGGAAGCATGATGAAAGGCAGGAAGTGCACGGAAGACAAGGAGTGATGTCATTGAATGGAGGCACTACACAGGAAACCAAGCACGAGAGGATCTGCATCACGTCCACCGGGCGCACAGCGCTGGACCCGGTCGACCCGAGATTCGGAAGGTGCTCGTTCTTTCTCATAGTCGATGGACGCAAGGACGGCTTCGAGGCTGTAGAGAACCACGCGAGGTCCCTCGGGAACGGCGCGGGCATCCAGGCGGCCCAGGAGGTCGCCAACCTGAGAGTCACAGCGGTCATAACGGGAGACCTCGGACCGAACGCCTTCCGTGTGCTCTTCGCGGCGGGGATCAGGATGTTCCACGCATCTGGCTGTGACGCCAACCGGGCACTCTCAGAATACCGGGAGGGCAAGCTCTCCGAGATCACAGCGCCCACCGGGCAGGGACACCACGGGATGGGAGGACACGGGCCCAGGTGAATGGACCGGGGGCAGGAGAGCGGTGATGGGTTTGGACCACGAGAAGAGGAACCGCGAGGAACTGGACACGCTGGTGGAGAACATCTCCAGGATCCTCGGAGGGGAGGATGAGAAGCTCTACTCGCGGGAGGTCGTAGCGGAGTTCAGGGACGCATCCCATGCCGGGCGGATGCCAGACGCCGACGGCAGCGGCATCGCGGATGGGCTCTGCGGCGACACGATGGAGTTCTACATCAAGGTCGCATCGGACAAGATTGCAACATGCACGTTCTACACGGACGGTTGTGGGACCACGATCGCCTGCGGCAACAGGCTGGCGCGTTTCGTCACAGGCATGGACCCAGACACCGCAAAGGTGGTCACGCCGAACGACCTGATCTCGCTGCTGAACGGGCTCCCACCAGACCACGAGCACTGTGCGTCTCTCGCGGTGATCGCGCTCCGGAACGCCCTCCGGGACTTCGACGCGCGTGTCCGGGGAGGAGGGGGAGGCGCGCGATGAGGCTCGTCAGGTACAGGTGCAAGGGGTGCGGTCTGGAGCTGCTGGTGGAGGCACGTCCTGAGAAATGCTTCTGCTGCGGTTCAACGGACATGGTCCGCGAAGGATGGAAGGAGAGGTACAGGAGAATCAAAGCCGAATCGTCGACAGAAGGGAGATGATATCTTGAAAATCTGTGTGCCCACGGGCGGGAAAGGCGGATACGATGACATGGTGAGCGAGCACTTCGGAAGGGCTCCGACGTTCACCGTCGTCGACACCGAGAGCGAGAAAGTGAACGTCGTCGCGAACACGAGCGAGCACATGGGCGGCTCGGGCAAGCCTCCGGAGCACATAGCCCGGACGGGCGCGCAGGTGCTCGTGTGCTCTGGGCTGGGCCCCAAGGCCATCGAGATGTTCGAATCATTCGGGATAGAGGTCTATGTCGGGGCCCAAGGGAGCACGCGACAGGCCATCGAGATGTGGCGCGCGGGCAAGCTCCAGAAGGCCTCCGACCAGAACGCCTGCAAAGAGCACAGTCACTAATTGCGGATCACTCAGCCAGGAGCGATTCTTCGCCGTTTAGAGAAGACAGCCTACGGACCAGCGTGAGAACCATGGTACGGATTTCAATCGCCAGCGGCAAGGGAGGGACCGGGAAGACACTAGTGGCAACGAACCTCGCAGCGGTCGCGGGGAGCGCGCTCCTCGTCGACCTCGATGTCGAGGAACCCAACTCACATCTCTTCTTCAGGTGCACGGGGGAGGAAGGAGAAGTGGTGAACCGGAAGGTGCCGTTCATAGACAAAGCGAAGTGCACGGCCTGCGGCATCTGCGCTAAGGTGTGCGAATTCCACGCCATCGCGTCCCTTCCGAAGGACATCCTCGTGTTCGACGAGCTTTGTCACAGCTGTGGCGCATGCTCTAGGTTCTGCCCCGAGGAGGCGATTGAGGAGCGGGACCACCAGATTGGAGAGGTCGTCCGCGCAAGCGCCGAGGGGCTACGGGGGCTGGTCTACGGGAGGCTGAGGATCGGCGAGGCGTCGGCCTCGGCCCTGATCAAGCGCGTCAAGAAGGAGATCCCTGACGACGGGCTCACAATCATCGACTGCCCGCCAGGGACCGCCTGCCCAGCGGTCGAGAGCATGCGAGGCTCCGACCTGTGCGTCCTGGTGACGGAGCCCACGCCTTTCGGGTTCCACGATCTCAAACTGGCATTGGCGGTCACCGAGAAACTCAATCTACCGCGTGTCGTCTTCCTGAACAAGAAGGGCCTCCCCGGCCCGGATGTCTGCGCGTTCTGCAGAGAGAACGGGATACCCATAGTGGGCGAGGTCCGACACGAGAGAAGGATCGCCGAGATCTACTCGGAGGGAGGGCTGCTGTTGTCAGACCCCGAGTACGAACGCGTCTTCAGGTCTGCCTTGGCGAGGATCCTCGAGGAGGTGAGGGGGCCATGAAGGAGATAGTCGTGCTCAGCGGCAAGGGAGGGACGGGCAAGACGGTCATGCTCGCGAGTTTCGTGTCGTTAGCCGACCACCCAGTGATTGCCGACTGCGACGTGGACGCGCCCAACCTGCACCTCCTCCTGAACCCTCAGGTCAGGGAACGTGGGAGGTTCACCTCGAGCAAGGTGGCCGTCATCGATGGAAGGAAATGTAGCAGCTGCATGGAGTGCCTGCCAGCGTGCAGATTCGACGCACTGAAGGCCATCGGGAGCGGCTGCGTGCAGAAGGTCACGGTGGACGACGATGCGTGCGAAGGGTGTGGCGTGTGCGTGCGCATGTGCCCGTCGCGGGCCGTCAGGCTCGTGGAGCGGGATTCGGGCGAGTGGTTCGTCTCGGACACGCGCTTCGGGCCCATGGTGCATGCGCTCCTGGCGCCGGGAGGCGAGAACTCCGGCAAGCTCGTGGCCCTGGTGAAACAGAAGGCGAAGGTCATAGCGAACAAGTCGGGGGCACAGACCATCCTGGTCGACGGCCCGCCCGGACTGAGCTGTTCCGCCATCTCGGCGGCCGCGGGGGCCGATCTGCTCGTCCTCGTCGCGGAACCCACCGTTTCGGGTCTGAGCGACTTCGCCAGGATAGCGGACCTCTGCGCCCATCTGAAGTCGGATGCGGCGTTGGTCGTGAACCGATGGGACATCAACAGGAAGGTCACGGACGCGATCGAGCGCATGGCGAAACTGAGAGGGATTGAGCCGCTTGGACGCGTCCCCTACGACGAGGGCATCCCAGCATCCATGGCCGTCTCCAAGACACTCATAGAGGCGCAGGAGAGCCGGGCGAGGACATCCGTCATCGAGATCTGGGAAAGGCTCAAGAAGTGCTGACGGCTTCATCAAGAGAGCGCGGGGTGCGGCCTCGCGATGGCCCTCAAGGATAGGCCTGACAGGTGATTCTGCTGCGACTCATCGGACATCATCAGGGAAGGCTGGAGACAGCATTTCAAGGACAGGATCAGAGCGAAGGGTACGAAGGATGTGAAGAAATGAAGGTATGCGTGCCGACAATGGAGAAGGGCGGATTGGATGACTCGGTCAGCGGACACTTCGGGAGGGCCCCGACGTTCACGATCGTCGACATCGAGACGAACGAAGTGAAGGTCCTCAAGAACGACGGAGAGCACTTCGGAGGCCACGGCGGGGCTACCTCGAACGTGGTCCAGTCAGGGGCCACGGTGGTCGTCTGCGGAGGGATCGGACCCGGGGCGATACGCCTGCTGACGACCTCTGGCATCAAGGTCTATTCCGGAGCCACGGGGACGGCCAGGGACACGATCAAGATGTGGAAGGAGGGTGCGCTCCCGGTCGCCGACGCCGACAACGCCTGCAAGGACCACAGACACGAGCACGGTCACGAAGGAGAACACGACTGCAACTGCCATCACTGACCGGCGTGGCCCATGCCCGTGAGCGGATGCACGGGGCAACCATTAACGGGCACGGGCGCCTAGACAGGACACGTGGCGGCGAAGAGGCTCAAGGTCCGCAGGTCCGATGACGAGTGGAAGAGACGGCTCACGGACGAGCAGTACCGGGTCCTTAGGCAGAAGAGGACCGAGCGACCGTTCACCGGCAAGCACCTGACCGAGACGCGCGAAGGCATGTACAGATGCGCCGGGTGCGGGCAGGAGCTGTTCCCGTCCGATGCGAAATTCGACACGGACTGCGGGTGGCCGAGCTTCACTGGACCAGCGGAGCGTGAAGCGGTCGAGGAGCACGAAGACCTGTCCCAAGGCATGCGCAGGACGGAGGTGCTCTGCCGCAGATGCGCGGGACACCTGGGGCACGTGTTCGGCGACGGCCCCGGCCCGGCAGGCCTGAGGTACTGCATCAACTCGGCGGCCCTGGACTTCTCCGAGCGGAAGAGCGCACGAGGGGAAGACAGGTGACCCTGATGGAAGGTCTGGAAAAGGATGTGTTAAGGGGTTTTCAACGCTCCGGATGCTCCGGTCAGACGCCCCAGGACTCAAGCAGGAACGGCCACCAGGCGATTCCCGGGAACTCGAACCCGATGTAGTCCTCCAGCGGATGTAGTTCTCGCAGGCAACGACGTCTCCGCGAAGGTCAGGGGCGTACCTGTTCGGGCATCAACCGATGTGTCCGTGCGCGAATCAGCCCCGGGAGGACTATCACGATGGCGACAGCTACCTTCGCGGCTGGATGCTTCTGGGGCATCGAGGCCGCGTTCAGGGAGATCGGGGGAGTGACCGACACGACGGTCGGCTACACCGGGGGCACGACGGAGCATCCGACCTACGAGCAGGTCTGCACCGACAGGACGGGGCACGCGGAGGCGGTCCGGGTCGAATACGACCCGGGGGTCGTGAGCTACGACCGGTTGCTGGATGCGTTCTGGCGCATGCATGACCCGACAACGAGGGACAGGCAGGGCCCGGACGTGGGACGCCAGTACAGGTCGGCCATATTCTACCACGACGATGACCAGCGCGCACGCGCGCAGGCGTCAGTGGGAAGACTGCAGAGCACGGGCGGGTCCGGGGGGCGCAGGATAGTCACAGAGATCGCGCACGCGGGCGCGTTCTACAAGGCAGAGGAGTACCACCAGAGGTACCGCGAGAAGCACGGGATGGCGGCGTGCCGGTCGCGGTGAACGCCCGCGCGCGACTCACGGTCCGTTGCGCCCGCGCCTGGACCTGGCGAACAGGAAGATGGCGAGCACGGCCAGCACAGGCAGCAGCAGGGACCCGAACTCGGGGATGGCCTGCGGCTCCACGGTCACAATGACCATGTCGGTGTCGTAGTTCCCGTAGGAATCCGACACATTGAGCGTGACCGTGTACGTCCCGGGCGTCCAGAACACGAACTGCGCCGCTGGGCCCGTCAGGACGACCTCCGAGCCGTTGTAGACGAAAGTCCAAATGTAGTCCTCAACGCCGACATCGTCCGTCGAGCCCGCGCCGTCGAAGGTGACCGTCATGCCCGTCAGGACCGTCATGTCGACCCCGGCGTCCGCGACCGGCGGGACGATGTCAGGGATGACGACCCTCACCAAGACCGCGTCCAGGTCGTAGAGCCCGGACGCGTCCGTCACGTTGAGCGTGACGGTGTAGACCCCCGGAACCGTGAACGTGTAGGACGGGGAGACCCCGTAGAGCGTGACGATCGAACCGTCCGCCTCGAAGCTCCATGTGTAGTTGACGATCCCCAGGTCGTCGTACGAACCGAACCCGTCGAACGCGAACGGGACATCCACCTCGACCTGGACGTCGCCGCCGGCATCGGCCACCGGCGCGGCGTTGACCTCGACGGTCCATGAATGGGACACGCTGTACTCGCCGTCCCAGACCTCGACTGTCACGGTGTGCGCTCCGGACGAGTAATCCGTGGCGTTGAACAGGAACGATTGGGCGTCCGAGTACCCGACCACTTGACCGTCGACCGACCAGTAGCATCCGAGTACATTCCCATCGGGATCGGACGCCTCTACCGAGAAGGTCACCTGGTCCCCCTGATCGACATAGGTGTCGCCGGCCGGCGAGAACGAATCGATGGCCGGGGCGCTGTTGGAGGGCGAATAGGCGTAGTAGGCCTCGAGGAACTCGTCCCACGATGTCGCCCCCGTGAACGCCAGTGTTCCTGAGTCACCGTAGACGGAGTAGTAATCCGCCAGAATGGCCGGGAAGTATATGGTCAGCCCGTGAGCGTCGACCGTGCTCAGGCCCCCGGTCCGGTTCCAGTGGTCCTCGTAGACAACAGCGCTGGTGAGCGCGGTCATGACATCGTCCGCCAAGGTCACACCCGTAGGCGTGGGTATCACGGAAGAGAGCTCGTAGGCGAAGTCGTACAGGTCCATGTTGGCATTTAGGCCATCGTCATATGTCTCGGCCAACGCACGTGCGCCCGCGATGTAGTTGATGTACCCCGGGATATCCGCGAGGAGCTCGGTCGCGAGGGCGTCCGCGGCCGATTCGAGAGGCGCCGAGCGGGAGAGGTTCGTGACCGACATCGTGACATCGAGCTGCGGGTAGGGGTCGATCGGCAGCGAGTATGATGAGATGTAGCTGTCAACGACCTCCGCCCCGAGCATTTCAGGGGTCATCGACGGGTCGGCTGTGAGGGCGTCGAGGAGCAGCCCGTAGTTCCACCCCTGCCACGGGATGGTGACCTCGGACGCGACCATGTATTCCCCGTATCTTGCGACCTCGGCGGACACCTCGATGGCACCCATCAGGCAGGCGTCGAAGCCGATCAGGTCCAGTTTCATGCCGCCGTTGTCGGCGCTCGCCTGGGCGAGCGCGTCCCCCAGCTGGGCCACGCTCATCACGGTCGAGGAGTAATCGTCGACGAGCAGCCCCCTCCACCCGCCACCGTGGTCCCAGAGCACGAGCGCGTACCTGTCGGCGGGATAACTAGAGATGGACCAGTTGATGAAATCCGTGAGGACCGCCGGACTGGCCATGTCAACCTCGCCGAGCGACTCGACGGCCGCGATATCGTAGGGTTCCATGCCCGGGGTCACGAGGAAGCGCTCGCAGTCCTCCCACTCGCCGTACCGCGTGTCGTCATCGGGCTTTGGGAACCCGTCCCACCGGTCCATCTGCACCACTATGTTAACATCCGCCGTCGAACCGACGGATGACAACTCGAGGAAGTCATCCACCGCCGCGGGCTCGAGGTTGTTGTCCCCGTCGAGGTAGACCATGAATGTCCAGGACGCGGATGCGCCGCGGACCTCCGTCGGCGTGACGAGGACAGCGGCGGCGGAGAATGCAAGCAGTGTGACGAAGACGACGGTCAGAGACGGCGCGCCCGAAGTACGGTCGAGAGAACCCATGTGGATCTACCCGTGCGGCAAAGCAACGGCCGTGCATATATCGCTGGATGTATTCAACTTTGGCCCTGTTGCTTGTCCGAATGTTGCGGTCGACGAGGCTCGAGAAAGACAACGGGGAAGAATGATGAAATAACGGTACAACCATTGAGAGAGTGATCGAGGAACCACTTTTAGCATGCCATCAACAGAACCAACTTTATCACCGCGGTCCCGAGGGCGGGGCTGATGACCTACATCAGGAACGTGCCCCGGACCCACGAGCGTGAAGAGAAGCTCACGGACTTCGAGGCAAAGCTGGAGCGCGCGATCTCCCAAGACAGCACGCTCTAATCGGGCGCGTGCATCCGGCCCATGAGCAATCTGTGCATTTATCATCGTGTCATTGCATTTTGTGCGACAGGATTCCCGATTATAATAGCACAAATGGATTCAGTTCAAATTTGATAGCGGTTGCCCATCATCCCACTTATATAGCAAACCACCGATATGCTGCCCTTGGCACCGTTGTCAGGCGCGGCTTGACGACGGAAACGGGGGGAAATGGTGCCACGAACGGTGATGCCTCTAGGGTAGCTAGGTTGCGTGCCGTTTCAATCCTTGCTGCATTCAATCTCCAGGCAACGTCGTGGACCGTATCACAGGATGATGGTGCGAACTCCGCTGAGATTGCCACCACGGGCGACCTTGTTGTGAGGATTGGATACGCCTGAGGGAAAGCGACCGCGAACCCCCTGCTTGTAGAGATGGAAAGGACCGCGTAGCATACAGACCGATTCTCAGCTTGCGGTTCACATACGACCAGAACCTACTGGAAACTGTTCTAAAACCGGCCGCGGCCGACGCCTGGCTGCTGCCCGTAGCCCCGGTCAAGGTCTGCACCGAGGGACGGTCGCCTAGGGTCTAACCCAGCTCGAAGGGGACGAACATCCCCTTGCACGGGTTGTCCAGGCAGAGTTCCATCCTCAGCCCCTTCGGGTCCAACAGCACAGCGTAGTTCGTCTGGCTCTGGTCGTGCGGGGGCGACTGCGGGTCCGGGTGCCGGCAGATCGAACCCGGCCGATCCACATGGTCCCTCAGGATGGATTTCAGCGTCTCGGAGGTGACCTCCCCGTGCTGCGAACGTATCAGCTTCAGTGCCCGGTCGTACCTCACGATCGTGCTCGTCGCTGCCCAGGTGGTCCTCGAGCCCACGGGACCGAACACGTTCTCGAACCTGGCCATCTTCGGGTGGAGGTAGTGGTTGGTATGCACGAGGTACCCGTCGATGCCGTAGATGATGGCAAAGTCCGTCGCTGAGCCCTCGATGCTGAAGATCTCCCCGCTCGAGTGGCATATGTTGAAGTTGTAGGTGGAACCGCGCCCCGGGTCCGTGGCGGCAGCAAGGGCCTCGCTCGTGGTCTTGGACGCAAGTATCTTGGGCGCCATGAACATCTTCGGGAAGCCAACGCGCGCGTCGTTCATGTAGAGCGAGTTGCCCGTCACGCTCAGGCCCGCGGAGTTGACGCCGGAGATCCACTCCAGTCCCGCGTGGGTCGCAGCCAGGAACGAAGGCCCCGTCTTCGGCCGCGCCCTGAGCACCATGACACGCGCCCTGTCTGCAGGTCTCCAATCCTCCGTGTGGGCCGACAGGACCGAGCCATCGGCCGTCGCGAGCCCGTTGACGGCGACATCGGTGCACAGCCCTTTCTCGTCCTCGGAGATGAGCAGGTACAGGTCCGCGAAAGGTACGCCCGAGCCCTCGGCATACCCCTGGAGATAATCGAAGTAATCGGGGGAGTAATCCTGCGCGTGATGCACGTGCACGCGCGCTGACTTGACCATGCGGTCCCATCCTGGCCCGCTCGCATTGAGCCTGGCCTTCGCGTCCACGACGTAGGACCTCACGACCGCCTTTGCCTTCTCGCCCGCCTTGGCGCCCATGTCGTTGAACGAGCCCGAGACCACGATCTCAGGGACGATTGCCTTCTTCGGCAAGAGATGACACCGGGCACGGATATGCCACTAGGGGTGATAAACCCTGTCCGTGAAGGCGTCGTCCGTCAGACGACACCTGTCCGACACACCCTGCAAGGCCCCAAAGGGCGCATACTGGCGAAAACTGTATCTACCCAGCATAACCATGTTAACATGGGGAGGTGAACTGGACGGCAAGGATACAGAAAAGCTCTGGAGCCATGGAGGAGTTCGACAGGCACAAGCTCGAGGAGTCCCTGATAAGGGCCGGTGCCACGACCGACGTCGCGAAGAGGGTGTCCTCGCGGATCACGCCGATGGACGGACAGTCCTCGCGCGAGCTAAGAAAGGCCGTCGCCGAGGAGCTGCGCAGGGAGAACCAAGCAGTGTCCGCTGCGTACGTCGCGACGAAGCGCCTGAACGTCAGGGCGAGCGCAGCCACGAGCGCGGGGGTCATCCGCGCGCACGACGAGCTGCTGAAGTCCCTTGGCCTGGAGTCGGGAAAGACCGTGCGTCTCTCGCTCGAGGGCAAGGAGGCCAGACTACGCATCGAGAAGGCCTCCGAAGGACGGGCCAACGAGATCCACCTGAGCAAGGAGGACTTCGAGCGGCTCGGGGCGAGAGAGGATGCGAGGCTCAGCGTCAGGTTCGAGAGATGAGACTGGCCTCGGACGCGTAAACCCCACGAAACGAGTTACCTGGACTGTCTGGGATGGGGGGCAGCCCACATTTTGGCCTCGGACCCCGAGGAGGGTGCTCACTGCGTCAGCAGGCTGTATACCATCACGAAGGCGGCCAGGTAGACGCCCAGCGTGAATATCGTCCGGACGGACCTCGTCTTGAGTCTCGCGAGGCCCCAGGTCGATCCGATGAGCGCAAGCACGAAGACGACCGGGGTGAGCACGAGCGCGAGGTCGTAGTGGATCGTTATGCCCTCCTTGAAGGCGTAGGCGAGCACGGCCGCTGGAGTCAGGACCGCGCCCATGAGCGCGGATGTCCCGATGGCCTTCCGCGTGTCGAACTTGAACACATAGACTATGAGCGGGACGCTGACGACGCCTCCTCCGATTCCGAAGCTCCCGACGAGCACACCCGTGAGGACGCTCACACCGATGCCAGCGAGTCTCCTCTTGAACGTGAGTTCGCACTCAGAGACACACCCCTCATTCTTCGTCTTGTACTGGTCGTACAGCATCCTAGTGGCGACGATTACCAGAAACGCAGCGAAAGCGGCCTTGACGAACTGCTCGTCGGTCGATGCGGTGAACGTCACGCCGATCACGACCCCGACAAGACCTCCAGCCGCGAGCAAGAGCCCGAGTCTGAAGTCTACGAGGCCTTTCCTGTTGTGACTGTAGACCGCGCTGAGCATCGTGAAGAACGCGAAGCACAGGGATAGGGGGACGATCTCCTTCATGGCCAGGCTCCCCCCAAAGAAGAGAACCATTATCGGCACGTAGAGCTGTCCGCCTCCAAGCCCGAGGTTGGAGTAGAGGAACGCGACAACACCCGTGAGCATCATCACGACCAGGATCGTGTCGAAACCGATTCCCGCGAAGTCCATCGGGGTGTGGAAAGCCCGCGGGATATTAAATCCGTGGGAGAGTACAATCGTTCGAACATCCGACCTCATTTATGAACGTGCTGCGAACAATCCCCGCATAATATCGAAAAGGACCAAATCTTTTTATAGACAGTAGCATTTCATTCGGACGTATGCCAGAGGCGGGCCGCATGAGACTCCTGAGGGTGGACCTCAGGTCCGCGAGGTTCGATGACCAGGACATCCCGAGGGAGGACCAGGTCAAGTACCTCGGTGGGCGGGGGCTCGCGGCGAGGCTGCTGTACGTCGAGAACAAACCGAAGGTCGGCCCCCTCGACCCCGAGAACAGGCTCATAATCATGACGGGGCCATACACAGGCACCCTGGGCTCGTTCACTGGGTTCTACAACATCACCACGAAGTCGCCCCTGACAGGCGCGATACTCTCGGCCCACTCGGGCGGCCACTGGGGACCGATGCTGAGGAAGACGGGCTACGACGGCATCGTGTTCAAGGGGCGCGCCCCTGCGCCCACCTATCTCAGCATCACGGACGCCGGTCCAGAGCTCAAGGACGCATCCGACCTCTGGGGCAAGGACGTCTTCGAGACCACGGGGGCCCTCGAGGAGAGACACAAGGCTGCGAAGGCGCTGGTGATCGGACCAGGAGGGGAGAACAAGGTCAGGTTCGCCGCCATCATGAACGACAAGCACAGGGCTGCCGGCAGAGGGGGCGCCGGTGCGGTCATGGGCTCCAAGAACCTCAAGGCCGTCGTCGTTCACGGGACCAGGGATGTGCCCCAGGCCGACCCGGAGAAGCTCAGGGAGAGCTTCAAGGCCGCGACGGCCACGGTCAAGGAGAAGAGCCAGGCATTCATGAAGTACGGCACGTCGATGGTGGTCGGGATCACCGGCAAGGCGGGGACCATCCCCACCAGGAACCTCCAGACGGGCTACTTCCCCGAGTTCGAGAAGATTGGCGGGGACGCGCTCGTGAACGGTCATGTCAACAGGAGCATCGCATGCGCCAGGTGTCCCCTGCACTGTGGCAAGGAGACCAGGGCCGAGAAGGACTACAGTGTCGTCACCGAGGGGCCCGAATACGAGACGCTCGCGATGTTCGGCTCGAACCTCGGCAACCCTAACCTCGAATCGATCATCATGGCGAACGATCTGTGCAACAAGTACGGCATAGACACGATATCGTGCGCGGACACGATCGCGTGCGCGTTCGAGCTGTACGAGAAGGGCATCATCGGCGAGAAGGACACGGATGGCCTCAAGCTCGACTGGGGGAACCATCAGGCGATGGTGCAGCTCGTCGAGAGGACTGGCAGGGGAGAGGGCTTCGGGAGACTCATAGGCGAGGGCTCGAGGAGGCTTGCGGCCAAGTACGGGCCCGGGGCGCACATGTACGCCATGAACGTCAAGGGCATGGAGTTCCCGGGCTACGACCCGAGGGGCATCCAGGGGATGTCCCTGGCGTACGCCACCTCCACGAGGGGCGCATGCCATCTCAGGGCGACCATGTACGTGCCCGAGCTGTTCCAGGGTGTGCTCGACAGGTTCACGGTCAAGGGGAAGGCGGAGACGCTCAAGGGCATGCAGGAGATGTTCACCGTGCTCGACTCGATGATCCTCTGCAAGTTCGGCGCCAGGAACGCCTTCGCGAACAGCTGGGACAACTTCGTCATGCTCGCCAACGCCGCCACCGGGTTCGGCTACACGGTCGACGACCTGAGGACGGTGGGCGTGCGTGGCTGGACCATGGAGCGGCTGTTCAACCTCAGGGAGGGGCTGTCCAGGAAGGACGACACGCTCCCGGAGAGGCTCTTCACGACGCCGATCCACGACGGCCCGTCGAAGGGCGCGGTCGTCAACAAGGCGGACTTCGAGGCCGAGCTCGACTCGTACTACGCGCTGTGGGGCTGGACCAGGGAGGGCGTCCCGACCAGGGACTGTCTGGACAGGCTGGGCATCAGCATCTGAGGCCGCGCCCGCCGCTCATATAGCCAGTGAGCATTATCAAGTACGATAACCGCTCGGTGCGCCTTTATTACCGGAGATGGGCCTAGCACGAGGTGGTGTCCGTTTGATCGAAGCCGAAGGCCTAGTCAAGGACTATAAGTCTGTGAGAGCGCTCGACGACATCAGCCTGAAGGTCGGTCGGGGCGAGATATTCGGGTTCTTCGGGCCGAACGGCGCCGGCAAGACCACCTGCATCAAGGTCCTCTGCGGCCTGACCGGGGTCTCCGACGGCCATGCGACCGTGCTCGGGATCGATGTCAAGAAGCACCCTGTCCACGTCAGGGACAACATCGCGATCCTGTCCGAGGAGACGAGGTTCTACGAGGAGATGACGGCGCGCAGGTACCTCAACATGTTCGGCAAGTTCATGCTGATGGGCAGGTCCGATAGGCTGGCGGCGATCAACAAGACGGCCGACCTGGCCGACCTGCGCAAGTTCATGGACCAGAGGATCGGGACCCTGTCCCAGGGACAGAGGCAGAGGGTCTCGCTGGCAAGGGTCCTGATGGCCGACAAGCCCCTGGTGTTCCTGGACGAGCCCTTCGAGGGCGTGGACATCACGCACAGGCGCGCGCTCAGGGAACATCTGAGAAAGCACGTGGCCGGGGGCAACACGATCTTCTTCACTTCGCACAACCTGATCGAGGCGGAACACATCGTCGACAGGTTCGCATTCATACACCGCGGCAAGCTCATAGCTGTGGGCACGGCCGAGGAGCTCAAGGAGAAGTACCTGGCCCCGTCGTACCTGCTCCATGTCTCGGACCCCCAGAAGGCCAAGGAGATGCTCGACCGCGGCTTGAAACTCCAGGACCTCAGGATAGTCGAGGGCGACGTCGCGCTGACACTGCGGACGCGGTCCGATGCCGCCCAGATAGCGAAGATCCTGGTCCAGGAGAACATCGAGCTCTATGAGATGCGCAGCACGGGCACGATGGAAGAGGTCTTCGAGCGCACATCCAGGGGTGGTGCGGCATGATGCAGCAGACCCCACCGCCAGACGATGAGCTGCCCCCGCCCCCGAGCGACATCGCGGATCAGACCAACAACTTCCCGGAGATCAAGGTCGTGAGGTCAGGTGCCCTCGCGACCGTCAGGCGCGCCTTCACCATATTCGAGAAGGACCTCAGGACGATGGCGAAGCACGGCCTGGTCAGCTCGGTCATACTCGTGGTCTTCCTCACTCTCGTGTTCTACATCATGAGCTACTCCATGAACACGGTGATGAATACGGACATGTTCGGTGAAGGGGACGGCGAAGGCATGACCCTGCCTGGTGCGACCGAGAGCGTGCCGCCCGTGGCGGACGCTGGCAACGATGTCAGCATAGACGCGGGCGCCGAGGTCCATCTCGACGGCTCAGGGTCCACCGACAACGCTGCAATCGTTTACTGGTCATGGCATCTCAGCGAGCTGGGCATCGACACCGAGCTCTATGGCGAGGGCGCCCACCACACCTTCGAATACGCTGGTGACTTCAACGTCACCCTCACCGTCGTCGACTCCTCGTGGAACTTCGCGGAGGACAGCATGATGGTCCATGTGTCCCAGTCATCATCGGACACCGAGAACCCGTCCACGAGCTACATGCCCGACCAGAACATTCAGGTCGGGTCGACGGTCACATTCGACGGCTCCTCGGCGACCGACAACATCGGGATCGTGAACTGGACCTGGAGCTTCGACGATATCATCCCGAGGCTGTTGTACGGGGAGAGCGCGCAGTACACATTCGAGAACTCAGGGAACTACTGGGTGAAGCTCATCGCCAGGGACGCAGCCGGGAACGCGGCCGAGGGAAACACCAATGTCAACGTCCAGCCCATGGGCGATGACTGGAGCCAGCCCTACGCAGACCCCGGGAACGGCGGGATAGCCACCGTCGGCGAGACGGTCAACCTGGATGCATCCAACTCACGGGACGACAACGGCACAATAGTGGCGTACACGTGGTACATCAGCCACAACGCGACGCTCTACACGCTCTCGGGCATGACCGCCCACTTCACCCCGAACGAATGGGGCCCGTACGAGATCACGCTCGCAGTCAGGGACAATTCGGGCAACGCAGGCTCGAACCAGATGACGATCATCGCCCTGCCGGTCGGCATGGAGGTCGCCGGTCTGCCCTGGACATCCACGCCCCTCGGCGCGGACATATCGTTCAACCTCCTGACATACGTCTACGGCATAGCACTGCTGGCATCGGTGATCTTCATCGGCGGGCTGTTCGCCAAGGGCTTCGCCCACGAGATCCAGAAGGGCACGATCAAGGTGCTGTTCTTCGGACCGATATCCGTGACAACGATGGTCTTCTCGAAGATACTGTACCCGATCATAATCGGTCCGGTATTCATAATCCCCCTGACCATGATAGCGCTCTCGCCGTTCGGCCAGCCGGTCAGCGACCTGCTGATCGTCACCCTCGTCGCCTACGCGCTCGCGGTGCTGACCATGGTCTCCGCGGCCTACGGCTCGTGCCTCATCTACCTGGGCGCCAAGAGGATGGTCCTCAAGCCGACGGTCGTCTCGAGGATCTTCATGTACCTCTCGCTCCTGGCCACGATGACGGTGTTCGAGTGGATGTCTTTCCTGTTCGACATGTGGTTCGACACGGACAGCTACGGTGGCATGTACGCGGACTACGGCTCCGCGGTGGCGTTCCTGTCGCCGTTCCACCAGGGAGGGGTGTTCCTGTCCAACATGATAATAGGGACAGCCCAGACGCCCGACTGGATAGTCTTCGCCATCCCGGTGTCGCTGATCGTCCTCGGAGTGATGGCATCGCACCGGCTATACCCGGACATGTTCTCGAGGGAGTGACCAGCGAAAGGCTGAACTGGGAGACCGACGCTAGCGGACCGCCATGAAGGTCTGCGTTCCGTGCAACTCGCCGGGAGGGCCAGATGCGGTCATCGCGTCGCCGTTCGAGGAGACCGACCTGCTGGACTACTACGAGCTCCTGCCGGATGGCAGGTTCGAGCACACGGCCCAGATGAGGAACTGCGGGGACGCGGCATGCGTCAACCCCGTCGACGCCATCGCGAGCAGGGGAGTCGCGAAGATCGTGGTCACGGGACTCACCCCGACATCCCTGATGCGGCTCCACAACGCCGGCGTAAAGGTGTATCTCGCCAGCGACCCGCTCGCGCGCGCGGCCCTGGACGACCTCGCGAAGGGCGGGCTCACAGAAGTCACAATCGACCGGTTCGCGACCCTCGAAAGGACAAGGAAATGAGTTTAGCGAAAGGGTTTGCGTTCGGGCCTAGAGCGCTTCGAGCTTGGCCTTGTTCACCAGGTTCTCCTTGGCCATGCGCTCCATGATCCTGGCGGCCTCCGACAGCAGGTGCTTCGCGATCTTCGCCGAGTCGTTGTAGAACCTGGCTGAGGTCTCCTCGATCATCGCCGCATGCCTGGCCGCCGCCTTGAGGTCGGCGTCCTTGGACAGGTCGAGCTGCATCAGATAGTCCTCGCGCACGATGTCCGAGATCGGCTCGAGCACCATCTCGTTGAGCTTCTCCCGCCTCGTGTTCTCAAGCAAGTTCCCGCGCTTCCTGTGGTTCTCCACGAGCGACCGGAAGGTCTCAGCGCCCTCGGCCAGCCGCGGGTCGGCGGCAAGCTCCGAGTTGACCACGACGGCGACCCTCTCGAGCTCCAGGGCGAACCTCATGACCGTCCCGAAGGACGTGCATTCCGGGAACTCGCTCTCCACCATCAGTACCACCTGGTGATCACTACCTTCCTGTCCGTGAAGAAGTTTATCGCGTCCTTGCCCTGCCCGTGCATGTCGCCGAAGAACGACCCCTTGGCCCCCGCGAACGGGAAGTATGCCATCGCCGCGACTATGCCGACATTGATGCCGATGTTGCCGCACTGGACCCTGTACCTGAAGTCCCTGGCCCACTTGCCGTTCTGCGTGTATATCGATGCGGCGTTGCCGTACGGGCTCTTGTGGATGAACTCGATGGCCTCGTCCATCGTGCCCATGCGCATGAACGACACGACCGGCCCGAATATCTCCTCCTTCGCGATGGTCATGTCAGGCGTCACGCCGTCGAAGACCGTCGGCCCGATGAAGTAGCCCTTCTCGTACCCAGGCACCTTGATGTTCCGCCCGTCGAGGAGGAGCTTCGCGCCCTCGTCCACGCCCTTCTGGATGTATCCGAGGACCCTCGCCTTGGCGGCCGCGGAGATGACGGGGCCCATGTTCGAGCTCTCGTCGAGACCGTAGCCGACCTTGATCCTCTTCGATTCATCGAGCCACTTCTTGAGGAGCGGCTCCGCGATGTCGCCGATCGCGAGCATGTTCGAGCCTGCGAGGCACCTCTGGCCCGCGCAGCCGTAGAACGATGCGAGCATGTTCTTGACACTCGCGTCGAGCTTCGCGTCCGGCATGATCACGAGCGAGTTCTTGGCGCCGCCCTGGGCCTGGACCCGCTTGCCGGTCTCGCCGCACTTCTTGTAGATGTACTTCGCGACCGGCGTGGACCCGACGAACGATATGCCCTTGATGCTCGGGTGCTCGAGCATCGTGTTGACAGCGTCCTCCCTTCCGTTCACCAGGTTCACGACGCCCGGCGGGAAGCCAGCCTCCTCGATGAGCTTGACCATGTGCATCGTCGTCAGCGGGACCTGCTCCGATGGCTTGATGACATAGGTGTTGCCTGCCGCGACCGCATACGGCCAGAACCAGAACGGCACCATGCCCGGGAAGTTGAACGGGCATATCGCGCCGAACACGCCGAGCGGAGAGATTATGACCTCCTCGTCGATGTTGGCGGCTGCACCGTCCTCCAGGTTGTAGCCCATCATCAGCGATGTGACACCTGCTGCGACCTCGACGTTCTCGATCGCGCGCCTGGTCTCGCCCCTGGCATCGTCGATCGTCTTGCCCTGCTCCTGGGAGATGATCCTGGCGATGTCCTCGAAGTCGCGCTCCATTATGGTCTTGAGGTTGAACATCAGCCGCCCCCTGGAGATCGGTGGCGTCTCCCTCCACGACCACCATGCCTCCTGGGCCGCCTCTATCGCCGCGGAAGTCTCGTCGCGCGTGGACATCGGCACCTTCGCGATGACATCCGTCGTCGCCGGGTTCACCACGTCCATGAACTTCGAGGTCTTCGAATCGATCCACTCGCCGTTCACGAAGTTCTTGATCTTCCCGTAGTCCTTCTTGACCTCAGCCAGTACTGCCATTCTATCCATTCTCCTTGAATCGCTACGCGGACCTGCCACTCGGCCAGGACGACTGCCACGAGCTGCGACCTGGTCCCCCAAACGGAAGCTGAACACACTCCGCAGGCTCCGTCAGAACAATCGCCCAGTCCCCGGGCACGCGCCTGCGAGCAAAGGTGCAGTGTTCCATCATATCGGTCCATTTTGGAATACGTTCAGCTTTTCGGGCCCAAACCTGCAGATATGTCAGTAATTTGTGGCCTCGTTCGCCGGAATGTGCTGCATATCTATTAACGTTGTGGTTCCGGGGGTCCCCAGAAGGCCGTGCCACACGGCCCGGATTCGGATTGCTGGCATAGGTGCCGCAAGCGCGCTCCTTCAACGGATCGGACGCCCTGCGGGAAAAGATACACGTTTGCGGGGCGGGAGGCTCAGACGATGCCCCTTCTGTGCTCCCACCCCTCTATGTTGGATTCGAACTGCCGGCGGAAGGCCCCGCCTCCGAAGGACTCATCAAGCTGTGTGAAGCCCCGGGAGACCGCATCCTGGTCCGCCTGGGAGAGGATGTCGTTCGCGAGGGGGAACAGGACGCTGTCCTCCTTCTGGATGTGCGGAACGAGGACGTTCACATACTCCCTCGACAGGCGGACGATGTCCGCCTTCACCTTGTCCGTGAAGGGCTGCTTCGCGAGCGACGCGATCGCGACTGATCGGGACCGGCCCTCGCGGTGCTCGAAAATCATGATCTTCAGCGGTCCGGACGCCTCGGGCACCCCGCGCTCCGCCATCTTGGCGAACAGGTACGTCTCCTCCTTGATGTGGTGACATCCCTCGATGAACGCCGTGGCGAAATCCGCCGCATCCGCGAAGAACTCCGGCGACACTGGCTCGCCGCGTTCGAGGCTGTTGCACCCGGTCCACATGAGCTTGAACATCCGCTCGATCAGCCTGTGCTCTCGCATCAGTTCATCGGTCGGGAGCATGGTACCTCATGGTCGAATATCGGGCTGTGAAGAGATAAAAGTTGCCCGGGGCGCTCTGCGGAATGTAAAAGAACAAGTGGTTTGGTGGAACGGGTTTGGAGCGTCGCCTAGCCGAGCCCTGCCTTCTTGATCTCCTCGACGATGGCCTTCTCGAATATGTCCAGGCCCGTCTCCAGGAGGTCCTGCTTTATGTTCAGCGGCGGGTGCAGCCTCACGACGTTGTTGTGCTGACCGGCCGTCAGGATGTACAGGCCCTTCTTGAAGCAGTTGAGCTGGATGTTCCTGGCCAGCTCCGGGACCGGCTCCTTGCCCCGCTTAGTCTTGACGAACTCGCAGCCCATCATCGCCCCGAGTCCGCGGACGTCCCCGACGACCTCGAACCGCTCCTTCCACCCCTCAAGCCGCTTCGTCTCTACGCGGTGGATCATCTTCGTGTTGGGGAGCAGCTTCTTGGTCATCTTAATCGCCTCGAGCGCTCCTGCGCAGCACACGGGGTTCCCGCCGAACGTGCCTCCGAGGCTCGCCGGCGGCGCGGAGGACATGATCGCCTCCGTCCCGGTGACGCCGCCCAGGGGCATGCCCAGGGACAGGCCCTTGCCCGACACGATCATGTCGGGGTCCGCCTTCCAGTGCTCGATCGCGAACATCTTGCCGGTCCTGCCGAACCCGGTCTGGACCTCGTCGTCTATGAACACGACGCCGTTGTCGTCACAGATCTTCCTGACCTTCTCCCAGTAGCCCGGCGGCGGGTTGACGAACCCACCCTCGCCCTGGACCGGCTCAACGACCAGCGCGGTGACGTCGCCCTCGAGGGGCTTCGTCTCCATCACGGTCCTGATCGAGTCGGCACAGGCCAGCCCGCAGGACGGGTACTCGAGGCTCAGCGGGCACCTGTAGCAGTAGGCGTAGTCCAGGTGCTGGACATACGGCACGAGCGGGTGGAAGCCCTCCCTGTATGGCTTCTCCTTGCCGGTCAGCGATATGTCCATGAAGGTCCTGCCGTGGAACGACGTCTTGTAGGACAGGATCCACTTCTTCTTGTTGTAGTTCCTCGCGATCTTGAGCGCGTTCTCGATCGCCTCGGACCCGCTGTTCAAGAACAAGCTCTTGGTCATCTTGCCGGGGCATATCTTGGCCATCTCCTCGGCGAGCTTGATGTACGACTCGTACGGCGAGACCATCACGCATATGTGTATGAACTTGTCGAGCTGGTCCTTGCAGGCCTTGACCATCTCCGGGGCCCTGTGCCCGCAGTTGTGGACACCGATCCCGACAGTGAAGTCCAGGAATACGTTGCCGTCGACGTCCCTGAGGAACGGTCCCTCGGCGACCTCGAGCGCCGTCGGAAGGCCGATCCTTATGCCGGTCGTGACGCACTTCTCCTTGCGAGCCAGTATCTTCCTCGACTTGGGCCCTGGCGGCTCCACCACTATCTTCGGACCCTTCAGGTTCCATTTCTTCGATGTGTTTGCCAACCTACCTCACTCCTGTCCGTTGATGAATATGATTGAAAGGGGTTTCGGGGCCGCCTCCGACCGGAGGCGGCTCACATGTCCTTCTCTACCTCCGTGATCGATTCCTCGAGCGCATCCAGCCCGAAGTCGACCTGGTCCCTGCTGATGCACAGGGGCGGGGCGATCCTGAAGGAGCTGGGGCCTGCGCCTATGGCGACGACGCCCTTCTTCCACGCGTGGTGGATGATGTCGTGGGCCATGTCCCCGCCAGGCTTCTTCGTCTCCTTGTCCTGGACTATCTCGACGCCGATCATCAGCCCCTTGCCTCTGACGTCGCCGACGATCTTCGAGGTCCTCTGGAACTCCCTCATGCGCTTCATGATGTACTCGCCCTGCTTCGTCGCGTTCTCCATCAGCCGCTCCTTCTCGATCACGCGGATGGTAGCGAGGGACGCCTCGCACGCCACGGGCGTCCCCCCGAGGGTCGTGCAGTGCGAGCCCGGCTCCCAGTCGAAGATGTCCGCCCTGCCGATGGTCGCCCCGAGCGAGATGCCGCCCCCGAGCGCCTTAGAGCTGCAGATGATGTCCGGCACGACGCCGTAGTGCTCGATCGCCCACCACTTGCCGGTCCTGGCGAAGCCGCACTGGACCTCGTCGACGGCGTAGAGGATGCCGTACTTGTCGTACAGCTTCTTCAGCCGCTGGTGGTACTCCTTCGGAGGCACGACGTATCCGCCCTCTCCCTGGATCGGCTCGATCAGGCTGGCCGCGACCTCGTCCGGCGGCACGTACTTCTTGAGGACATAGTCGTCGATGAAGTCGACGCACCAGTAGTTGCAGTCGGGGTAGGTCATCTTGTAGGCGCACCTGTAGCAGTAGGCGTAGGGCACGTGGTACACGCCAGGCATGGTCGGGAAGTACCTCGCCTTCTGCACGATCGAGCTCGCCGTGAAACTGAGCGCGCCCATGGAACGCCCGTGGAACGCGCCCGTGTACGCCATGAACAGCGGGCGCTTGCTGTGCCACCTCGAGACCTTCGCGAAGGCCTCGATGCTCTCGGCGCCGCTGCCGCTGAAGAACACCTTCTTCTTGAAATCACCAGGCGTGATGCCACTGAGCTTCTCGGCCAGCTGCACAGCGTACCTGTAGTAGAAGTCCGTGTACGAATAGTGCAACAGACGTTCTGACTGGTCCTTGATGGCCTTCACCACCTCTGGATGGCAGTGCCCGACATTCATCGCGCCCAGGCCGCTGTTGAAGTCCACGTACTCGTTGCCATCGACGTCCTCGATGATGCACCCCTTGCCCTTCTCCACCACCATCGGGTAGTAGTAGGGCCGGTTGTACGGCGACAAGACGGCCTTGTCCCTCTTGACCCAATCCTTAGCTTTCGGTCCTGGGGGATCACACACTCTTTTCAAAGAAACCTTCTTCTTTCGCTCAGTGTTCAATATACCCCTCTCTCGGGCTCTGATTCACGTGAACGCGCAACACGTAGTTTAGACTTTCTCTAGGTCGGGGGTCACGGATGAAAAGCTTATTCGAGGACAGGCGCATGGCAGTCCGCATGCCAACCCTGCTTATCAGGTACGGCGAGCTCGGCCTCAAGAGCGAGAGCGTGCGAAGGCGGTTCGAGCAGGCGCTGGTCCAGGACATACGCAGGAAACACCTCCTCGCGAAGGTGCCCTGCCTGATCTCATCCAAGCGCGGGAGGGTGTACGTGGACTCCGACGACTGGAAGAGGAGCTGCGAGCTGCTCTCCCACACCTTCGGCGTCGTGTCGTTCAGCCCTGTGACGAAAGCCTCCAGCGACCTCGCCACGCTCGAGAAGGCGGCAATCGAATACTCGGAGCCCCTGCTGTCGAAGGGAGCGACCTTCGCGGTCAGGACGCGGAGGACGGGCACCCACCCGTACACGAGTCAGACGCTGGCCGCAAGGCTCGGCGAGGTCTTGCTCGAGAAGTTCGCGGACAGGGGCATAAGGGTGGCGCTCGATGAGCCGGACGTGGAGCTCTTCGTGGAGGTCCGCGAGCGGGAGGCGGCCCTGTACAGCACGGTGCTCCCGGGGCCAGGCGGGATGCCGAAGGGCACCCAGGGAAGGCTGCTTTCGGTCGTGGACTCCGCAGACGGGGTCGCCTCCTCGTGGCTCCTGATGAAGAGAGGATGCTCCGTGATCGTGACCGGGCCCGACCGTCGGCTCGTCGAGCCGCTCCTCCGCTGGGACCCCGACCTCAGGTTCGCCGAGCGCAACGGGGATCTGGTGTCCCAGGCGCGGACCAGCGACTGCATCGGGCTCACGCTCCAGCTCATGCTCGAGGATCTGACAGAGGGCCGGCCCCTGAAGGGAGACCTCCCGGTGTTCTATCCTCTGGTTGGAATGACCCGCGACGAAGTCGACAGGCTCCTGGGACGCATCGACGCCTAGGTGCCCATCCTCTTGTGCGCACGCAGGGACGGCCTGACCTTCTCGGCGCCAATGCCCCTGGTCCTGACGAGACCCCTGCCCTTCTTGCCTGCGGGCGTGAGGCCCCTGATGGCCCTGTTCGTGTGCTTAGAGGAACATATCCAGCATAGCCTCGCGTCGGACTTGATGACCGGGTGGTTCACGTCCACGAGTATGACCTCGTACCACTTGTGCCTGCCATCCTCTCCGACCCAGTAGGAAGCCAGGACCTCGAGGTTCGGGTACCGCTTGGACGTCCGCTCCTCGGCGATCCTCTGGATGTTCTTCTTCATGGTGATCTTCAGAATACCCTTCCTCTTGGGCTTGCGGCCCTTCCGGATCCTGTGCTTTCTGAGGCCGCCCTTCCGGACCTTCGCCCTGACGATGACGATGCCCTGCTTCGCCTTGTAGCCGAGGGCGCGTGCGCGGTCGAGCCTCGTCGGCCTTTCGACCCTGACGAAGGTCCCTTCCTTCCTCCAGTCGACGAGCCGCTGCCACATCAGCTGCTTCATCTCTGGGCTGGACGGGTTCTTCCAGGCCTCGCCCATGAAATGATACATGCTCTTCGCTTTGACGCCTTTCTTCGCCTCTGGCACTGCCTCCGCGGGCGCGGTTGCAGGGACCGGGGTCTGGGCGGTCTCGGCTGGGGCCGCCTGCTTGACCTTGCGTTCCTTCTTGGGAGCGCTCTTCGCCTCTTCTGCCATGAACAATCACTCTTCAGCAGTTCGCGGGTTCACGCCCATGGGCGCACATCCCCTTACGAGACCGGCGTGTCTCGCCGCTGCGGCCGGAACAAAAGGATATGCCTATTTAAACGTGTTGGACAGGACGATCCGGTCCCCGCTCCGGCTATGGCCGGAGCCCGCATGCATCCAGCGGCATGGGCGCCTCACTATCATCGAGGATAATGACAGCACAGCCATTTATAATCCCTCGGGGAGCTGAGAGCTCAGAGCGTTCGGCTCGGAAGTTGGGCAAATGGTACGGATACAGAAGGCAAACGGCAGCTTCGAGGAGTTCAGCAAGGGGAAACTTGAGTCGTCGATCGCAAAGACCGGGGCATCGGCGGACGTCGTGAAGAGGGTCGCGGCCAAGGTGCGGCCCCTGGAAGGAATGCAGAGCGGGGACCTCAGGCACACGGTGGCCCAGGAGCTCAGCAGGGAGAGCCCGGCACTTTCATCCGCGTACGCGTCGACCAAGAACCTCAGGGTACAGGCCGCAGAAGACATCAAGACGGGCGTCGCGAGGCTCCCGGACCAGATGCTGCAGTCGCTCGGTCTGAAGGCTGGCCAGAAGGCGCACCTAGCGTTCGGCGGCAAGAGCCTCGAGGTCAAGGTCGAACGCGCTCCAGGCATGGCGCAGAGGGAGATGCTTCTCAGCAGGTCCGACCTTCAGAAGCTGGGCGCATCGGAGGGCTCCCGCGTGGGGGTCATGTCCGAGAAGCGCTAAACCACTAATGCTGGACTCGACGGCTACATGAAGTCGTCGAGCTTCAGCTTCTTATCAGTCTTCCTCGGCTGGGCCGCGGCCTTGGCCTCGCGCTTGACCGCGTAGTCGTCGTCCTTGAAGGTCGCCTGTTGCACACCCGAGACCAGGGTCTTCTCATCCCATCCGAAGGAATCCGTTATGCGCGCGATGGTGCCCGCTAGCCTCGTGGCGTAGTATCTGAAGTCAGGCTTCGCGGTGAACGGCCTGCCCTCGACCCAGGGCTCGACCTCGGCGGGGGACCGCCGGCTGTTCGTCACGACCCATGAGACCTTCATCCCGGGCATGATCTCGTACCCGAGCTCCTTGAGCTTGCGCGCGACGCGCACGTTGACCATGCTGTCGCTGGACTTGTACTCGCTCTCGTCCCTGACCGACCGGGAGATCACCAGCCTGGACGGGTCGACGGCGCCGGATATGAGGTTGTCGATCACCCCGCGCGTGTACGCGACCGCGCCCGCGTTGTCCCCGTCCAGGATCTTCTCGAACACCGCCTGCAGGGTCTCGCTCTGGAGGTCGAACGAGTCGGTCCTGCGCATCTCGTACCCGCGCACGACCATCTCCTTCCTCGGCCAGACCATGCGGCCGACATACCGCTTCTTCATGCCGTGGGAGAAGAACGGCTCCATGACCTTCTCGAACTCGAGCACGATGCCCTCCTTCGAGAAGCGCTCCGCGATCTGCTGGCCGAACGTCACGGTCTCCTCGACGGTCTGGTGGGGCGATATGAAGAAGACGGAGTCGGTGTCCGAGTAGATGACCTTGAGGCCCTCTGCCTCGAGCTTCCGGATCAGGTCCTTCGTGGCCTCCCTGGCGAAGGCAGTTATGCTCGCGCCGATCCGCGGGTCCGTGAACCGGTAGAACGACGACGCGAGCACACCGTAGAACGAGTTCATGAGTATCTTGATGGCCTCCTGGAGGCCGTTGTAATAGTCCTTCTCATCCGGGGTCGCGGCCTCCTTCATGGCCTTCTTGGTCGCCGCCCGCTCCTGCATCAGGTCCGCCAGTATCTTCGGGAGCAGACCCTCCCTGACGGACCTGTCCAGGAACCTCGCGCCGGTGGGGGACACGGTCGACCCCGTCGGATGGAGCGTGGTGAAGCAGATGTTGTTCGATATGATCATGCTCGGGTACATGCTCCTGAAGTCGAGCGTCACCACCCAGTGGTACAGCCCCGGCTGCATCTCGTGGACGTACCCGCCCTCGATGGTCTCGGTCTCGTCCCCCGACCTCATGGTCATGGGGACGCCGACCTTGTTCCTGTCAGCCTGGCGTATGAGGATGGAGTCGATGAGCTGGGAGGTCGTGCCGCTCACGACATCGTCGAGCGGGAGCTTGGACACCGTCGCGAGGTCCATGCTCCTCTGCAGGATCGCGATCTTCTCCAGGATCTTGAGCGCGAGCGCGGCGTCCTGGACGCAGTACCGCATGACCCGCTCCTTGTCCGCGGCCCATTCGTCGTCCATCTTCTTCGGGTCCACGTCGTGCTTCTCCTCGCCCAGCAGGAGCTTTGCCACGGAGTTCAGGGTCTCCTGCTTCGGCTTCAGCACCTTCTTCACGGACCACCAGGCGTCGACGATGATCCTGCCCTCGGCCCACCAGAACCTGTTGTTGTACTGCTCGAGAGCGCCCGGGTACCTCCCCCAGTGGAGCGGCCCCATCCTGAGCGCCTCGGCCCTCTTGACGATCTGCGGGATGTCGAACCCGTCTATGTTGTAGCCCGTGATGACATCCGGGTCCGTCTCCCCGATGTACTTCGTGAACCCTGAGATGATCTCGCGCTCGTCTCCGAAGAAGTTCCTCGACTCCTCGATGCCGTCGCCACTGACGACGCAGCATATCGTGTAGATCTTGGGCGCCTTGAGGCTGGTCTCGATGTCGAAGCTGAGTATCCTCAGGCGGGGCCTGAAGGCCTTGATCTGCTCGTACCTCTCGGCCTTCACGACCAGGTCCGTCCTGTATGTCTGGTCCTCGAACTCCTCGCCGAACACGCGCACGCAGGACCCCATGTCCAGATCGTACAAGAACCTGAAGTGGAACGGGATGTCAGCCGCGAGCACGGTGGCGCGCTCGATGATCGGCCGGCGTATCTCGGGGACGAGCCATGGACGCGTCACGACGACCTTCTTGGCCTTCCGCATGTCGCCCTTGACGAGCAGCTCGCAGTCCTCGAGTCGTTTGATCCGGTTGTCGTTCGCGAGCATCTCGAGGATGTCCGGAGGAGGCTCCACGACGTAGAAGTACGGCTCGAACCCGACATGCTTCACAGCTATGGATTTGCCGTCGGCGGTCTTCCCGTACATGTGGATCGCGAGCTCGCCCGCGACCTCCTTGTACGACACTCCGATGAGCCGGACGTCCCACTGCCCCATCTGCATCATGCCCTTGCGACGATCTTGATCACGTCGCCGTCCTTGATCACATGGTCGTGACCGATCGTCATGTGGGTCTTCCCGTCGATCGCCCTGATGAAGTTCTCACCCAGGTCGGTGTGGACTTTGTACGCCATGTCCTTGGCGTTGGTCCCGCGGCGCATCAGGAAGGCGTCCGGGAGCACCCGTCCCTCCTTGTCCGTCCACCTGTGCTCGTCCTCCACGGGGTAGACCACGACCATGTCAAGGACCTTGTACACCACGTCCTCGAGGACGTTCTGGACGCCCGTGGTCCGGTTCTCCTTGAGCCAGGATCCCATCTTCTCGAGCGCGCCGATCTGGTTCGCGTTCAGCTTCGACCTGTCGACGAGCTCGAAGTGGTCGCTGCCAGGGATGTAGCTCACGAGGCCAGCCTTCGCGGCCCGCCGCATGGCCAGCTCGAACTCGGCGCTCGTCGGGACCATCGGGTGGCCCGTGGCCCTGAGCCGGTCCAGGTTCTCCTTGGGGGCGATGTCCGCCTTGTTGGCGGCTATGATCATCGGCTTGCTGATCTTCTGGAGCGACTGGCAGAACTTCAGCAGGTCCTGGTCGGTCCAGAGCGTCGCGTCCCCCGCGACCCCGGCGACCCTGAGCGCTGCGAGTATCTGGGGCTCCGTGATGGAGAGGCCCGTGAGCCTATCCGCCAGCTGCTTCTCGATCTTGATCCCGGCGAGCTTCGCCTGGCGGGCCATCTTGAGGAACTGTTTCTCGAGTATGCCGTTGATCCAGTAGGAGATCTCCTGCTCCAGGAACGTGACGTCCTGGACCGGGTCGTGCGTGCCCACTCCGACGGGGTTCCCCTCGAAGTCCGTCCCCCCGCTGGCGTCGACCACGTGTATGAACGCATCCGCCTGCCTGAGGTCGTCCAGGAACTTGTTCCCCAGGCCCTTCCCCGTGTGCGCGTCGGGCACGAGCCCGGCGACATCGAGGACCTCGATCGGGACGAACCTGGTGCCGTTCTCGCATATGGAGTTGCGCGGGTTGCACGGCTTGCCGAACCCGGTGTGCGGGCACGGGCTCCGCACGTAGCCTACGCCCTTGTTCGGCTGGATGGTCGTGAACGGATACGATGCGATCTGGGCCGTCGCTAGCGTGAGCGCCGAGAAGAATGTCGATTTGCCAACGTTTGGTTTCCCGACTATGCCGACAAGCAATCTGCTCCCCCGGCCTTGATGAGGGTATACATAGAAAAACCCTCGGTGTGGCGAGTGGCCGTCCGCACCTCTGGATGAACACCACGTTAACTGATTTATACGAGGCTGACGATGCCAGGAACCATGGAGACCGCCATCATTCTCTGCGAAGACGGGTTCGGGAGGGTCGGGGGGAAGACGGCAGCGGGGCTCGTGAGGCACTCGCTCAGGTTCAAGATCCTCGGAGTCGTGGACAGCACCAAGGCGGGCAAGGATGCGGGGGAGGTCCTGGACGGCAAGAAGAACGGGATCCCCATCTACGCGTCCGTGAAGGAGGCGGTCTCGAAGGCGAAGCCTGACTGGATCATCGTGGGCGTCGCCACGGTCGGCGGGATGCTCCCGCCGGAGTTCAGGCAGCCGCTGATGGATGCCATGTCCAGCGGCGTCAATGTCATCTCCGGGCTGCACGAGTGGCTCGGCCAGGACCCTGAGCTCAGGGCCTTCGCAGACAAGCACAGGGTACAGATCGTCGACATCCGCAAGGAGCCGCCTCTGCCGAAGATGCACTACTTCAAGAACCTCGCCAGCAAGATGGACTGCATCCGGATCCCGGTCCTGGGGACGGACGCGGCGAGCGGCAAGCGCACGACCGCGGTCATCCTGACGAAGGAGCTGAACGCGAGAGGGATCAGGACGACCTTCGTGGCGACCGGCCAGACGGGTCTCCTTCAGGGGTCGAAGTACGGCATCCCCCTGGACGCCATCAGGGGGGACTACGTCGTCGGCGAGCTCGAGAACGCCATCAACGAGGCCTACGTGAACGAACACCCGGAGGTCATAATCATCGAAGGCCAGGGCGCGCTCAGCCATCCCGCGTATGTCACCGGCTCCCGGACGATAGTCAGCGCGTCGGCCCCCTCGGCGGTCGTCCTACAGCACGCGCCTGGCAGGAAGTACAGGAGCTTCCACCCGGACGAGCTGCACCTCCCCAACGGCACGATCGACAGGGAGATGGAGCTCATCAAGGTCTACGCCCACTCGGATGTGGTCGGCATCACCCTGAACCACGAACACCTGACACGGGCCGAGGTCGAGAAGCTCATCGTGGAATACGAGAAGGAGTACGGTGTCCCGGCCGCGGACATGCTCGTCGACGGGCCTGCCAAGATCGCGGACGCCATCATCAAACGCTTCTTCCCGGGCCGCGCCTGAGCGCCAGGAGCGCGTCTGCGAGCTCGCCGATCATCGCAGGGGTGAGGGTCTCCGGCCTCTCGGACGCATAGGGCAGCGTGACCAGCTGGTCCGCGACTTCTGGCGTCACGAGGTCCGACACCGCCGGGTCCTTCGCCAGCGAGTTCGATATCTTCTTCCGCCTGTGCGAGAAGATGGCCTGCGTCACCTTGTAGAACACCTGCTCGTCCACCACCTTGAACGGCGGCTCCCTGGGCACGAGCCTCACGACGCACGAGTCGACCCCTGGCTGCGGCCAGAAGGCGTGCCTCGGCACACCGAACATGATCTCGCAGTCGGCCCTGTACGCCACGCCGACGGAGAGCCTCCCGTACTCGCCCGTCCCCGGCTTCGCGACCATCCTCTCCGCGAACTCCCGCTGGAGCATCACGACCGCCACCTTGAAGCCGGTCCCGAGGAGCTTGAAGATGATCGGCGAGGATATCTGATACGGCAGGTTCGAAACGACCTTGTCGAAGGACGGCAGGAAGGCCTTGACGGCATCCGCCTGTATGACCTTCACGCGGTCCCCGAACCTGCGCTCGAGGAACCTGCAGAACGCGGCGTCCTGCTCCACGGCCACGACTTTCGCCCCGGACCTCAGTATCTCCTCGGTCAGGTTGCCTATCCCAGGGCCGATCTCGAGGACGGTGTCGCCGCCGCGGAGATGGGCGTACTCCACCTGCCTCCGGATGACCGATTCGTCCAGCAGGAAGTTCTGGCCGAGCCTCTTGGACGGGCGCTTGCCGATGGACTCGAGTACGGTCTTGACCTCTTCGGCCCTCATCGGAACAGCGACCTTGGGCCCTCACCTGGCCACGAAGAGCCGGTACTTCTCGTCCGGGTTCGCCAGCTCC
Source organism: uncultured Thermoplasmata archaeon (assembly GCA_964568665.1). Classification (GTDB taxonomy): domain Archaea; phylum Thermoplasmatota; class Thermoplasmata; order UBA10834; family UBA10834; genus CAWBDD01. The sequence continues at coordinate 174,811 of CAZMPY010000005.1, forward strand.
GCCTCGATCCTCTTAGCCACGAGCTTCTCGATCTGGTGCGCCATGGGCACGCGCTTCGATATGTCCTCGAACGACTTGAACGGGCCCTTCTTGCGCTCCTCGATGATGCCCCACATGGTCTTCTTGCCCAGCCCCGGGAGGAGCTCGAGCATATGGAACCGCGTGGTGATGGCCTGTGCCTCGTTGAAGAACTTCACGAACCGCTCCTCATGGGCCCTGATGATACCCGTGATGACGATCTGGAGCTCGCTCTGCGAACCGTGCGTGAGCTCGTTGAACCCTATGCGCCTCTTGACATGCAGAATCTCCTGCCTGAGGTCGAGGTCCTTGCCTATGTATATCTTGTCCCCGACCGCGAGGTTGACATTGTCCTTCGGGACGAGCTCGAAGAGCTTGAACTGGTCCTCCCCCAGGGCATAGGCCACCGGCTCGCGCCTGAACATGTTATCGTCCGGCTTGCCATGGGGCAAGTAATCTAGTATCCTTGCGTAGTCCTCCAACGACAATCCCCCGCCAAAGCCCGTCAGAGATACTTCTCTACTACGCTAAGTATCTTTTCGATGTCCTTCTTCTCGACGGTCGAACGTTCCTTCGCGAATATGGCCCTCACATCGTCCGAATGGTTGGGCATGATGTCGGCGATCTTCACCGCATTGATCTCCGACACGAAACCGAGTTCGGACAGCTCCTTGACCAGCTTCCTTGCCTTCTTGGCGTCGATTCGGGAGAACCTCTGGGAGTGCTCGAGGGCGAGCTTCTGCTCCATCGTGAGCTCCCCGCCCTGCTGGCGCAGCTCGATGATCTCCTTCACCTCCGCAAGCGTGGCTATCTTCTTGTCTTCCATATAGAACACCAGCCGGTCTAAGGCTTCGTGGCCTGCTTCGTGGCCTGCTTCGCAATCTGCTTCGCGGCCTGCTTCGCAATCTGCTTCGTGGCCTGCTCCGTGCCCTGCTTATTGACCCGCTTCGCACCCTGCTTATTGACCTTCCTGAGGTGCTCAGGCCTGGCGATGACCTGCTTCTTCTTGCCGCCGTCCATGAAGTCTACCCTGTAGGCTTTGCCCGACTGGCTGACGACGGTGCCTGTGTTACCCTGGAACTTCACATGCGGCATTCCCTTGTGAACGCTCGGGTCGATGGCGATGTTCGCCATCTCGCCGATCTCGAACTTCTGGAATTGATGGGTGATCGGGGAGAGACCTCTCTCTCTCGCGCGCTTCTGCAACACGTTCCGCGTCCTGCGCCTGTAACCTTTGGAGGATTTAACCATGACTTACGCCCCCTTGTCTCCGATCCCGATGACATCGAGCTCGACAACCTGACAGGGCACGCCTACGACCTCGGCGACATTGGGCTGAGTGCGCCCGTTGTCCCCGTGCATCAGTTCCTTGATGTATGTGCCGCTATCCGCCTCGATGACGAACACAACCTCAAGGCCTTCGATGGCCTCCAAGTCTATCCGTCTTACGGTCCTCTGACGCTCTATGTCCGCCCGTCGATGGACAACCCTGTTCGGAGTGAGCTGAGCTATGGGTTTTTCAACCCATAACCTAACTATGTCTTTAAGTTTTCTGTCGTCGAATTCGTGCTGGAAGCGCACCCTCACACGGTAGGTCTTGGGGCTGGCAGCCGCCTTGATGGCCTGCACCTCGGACTTCTTCGACGGCCTGAGGCCCTCCACCTCGACCTCCCCCTTGGCACCTTCGTTGACCTCGCGCTCGATGGCCCCGAGGTCGAGGAACCGCATCCGGGGGCGTCTGACCTCGACCACGAACGGGCGGCCGTTCCCGAGCATGCGCGCGTCTATGTCCTCGCGGCCCATCCCGTGGAAGAAATCGTCCTCACCGCCTGCGTGACGCATGACGACCGGCCCGACCTTGTCCTGGACGCTCGTCTCGTACATCCGCCCCTTCCCCCCACAGTGGGGACACCCCTTGCCCCTGCACTCCCTGCATGGCCATCTGGTCTGTGGAATCCCGCGGGAGAACTTCCTGTACCGCCCGTACACGAACAGGGGAGCGACATCGATGACCACGCGGTCGAACATCGTGTCGACCAGGAAGACCATATCTGGGTTCGTGAAGTCCACCTTCTTCCCCAGCCGCGCCTCGACCAGCTTGCCGATCTCCCTGTTGAGCTCGGTCTTGACCGACTCAGTCTCCTTGGCACCCAGGTCCGTCCAGAGCTGCTCCTCCTTCTCGATCAGCTCGGCATCCACCTTGGTGCCCACCAGGAACGTCGCGTACTCGAACCCCTCTGCGGACTTGACGGCCAGGTCAGCGAACTTGCCCAACTCGGAGAACAGACCCCTGCACACGGGGCAGTCGTCGGCCTTCGACTCCACTGGCGCATCCGGGCCCATCGCCACCCTGACGAGCCTGCCCCGCTGGTCGTTCGAGAGACCTCTGGACACGGTTGCGAAAAGTCTGCCGAGGCAGTGGTTGCACAGGGGGCGCTCAAGCGCTCGTCCTGCGATCTCAAGTCGTGCGGACATCGACACCGTCTCGGAGGTCGTGCCGATATATATTGGTTCCCTGGCAACCGGGCCGTCCAGAACATGCGGGCGCACACAGACGGGCACGTCGGATACCCTCCGGAAAGGCTATAGCCCCCGGCCCATGTTCGGATGAGCTGAGGGAATGATAGGCGGAGGGACATATCAGCCGCGAGGCGCTGGATGGATCGGCCTTACGGTCATCGGGATCATATTCGTCTTCTCAGGGTGCGCCACGCTCGCGATGTCATCGGTCATGTTTGACCAGAGCAGCGACCCATTCTTCGAGGACACCACCGACGGGTTCTCCACGGTGGCGACGGTCATGGGCGTCGGAACCATCCTGGTCGGCGCCATCCTCCTGCTGCTGAGCTGGAAGGTGAAGGGGCGGGAGGAGGCGCAGGAGGATTATCAGAGAGACCTTGTCAGCGCCCAGTTCCAGGCCGCGCAGCCCGTGCCCGAGAGGACCGTCGAAGTCATCAAGGTAAGGTGCAGGTACTGCGGCTCGCTCAACGACACGGGAGCCTCAAAGTGCGTATCCTGCGGCGCGACCCTCTGACCGGGCTCACACGCCGACGCATTCCAGCTTCTCAGAACAGTAGCCCCAGAGCGGGGCGTCCGACGCCGTGACGATGGTCTCGAACCAGCTCTTCAGCGCGGGTCTCAGGGCGTGCACCGCCTTCTCGACACTGAACTCCGCGAGCGGGGCGTCGTACACATGATAGTTGACGAACACTGGCTTGCCCCTCACCTCATCCTCCTCCAAGGAGAAGACCAGCCTGATGCGGTCGTCCCCCCTCTGCGAGTAGACCTCGGAGACCAGGGCGTGCCTCCTGCCGAAGCTGCCGCCGAGCTCGACCCGGTCCATGGTCCGGTAGTTGGCCGTCTCGTTCAGGGCCCAGTTCATCTTGCCCTCGTACATCCCCAGCGCGTGTGGCGATGGTGCCATGTCCAGCTTCCGCCCCGTCTCGAGGGCGAACCTCGTCCAGAGCCTCAGGAGCATGTGGGCCGCCAGCTTCATGGCCTTCTCCCGCTCGCTGGAGGCGGGCACATCGTCGTACGGGATGTGCTGCATGTCCTGCTCGACCGACTTGACCAAATCCTCGGGCATATCCGCTCGGATAATCAGGTTGTACCTATTTCAATCGTGCCCAGGATGTGGTCCTAGAAGCCCATCCCGTCGACCTTGATCTGCATCCTGCGCCCTTCAAGGAACTTGTACACGGCCGCGTGCTCGCTCCCTGACAGGAGCATGTCAAGCGCGCGCGCTGCGACGTTGATCTGGACCGCATCCCCTATCGCCGCAACGGTGTTGCCGTAGACCGATATGAAAGCGCCTGTGAGCTCCTCGATGATCTCCCGGGTACGCCCATTGGTGCCGATCACCCTCGCGCGCATGCGCCCCACGTGTTCCACCTTCTTCCCCACGTAGTCCCTGATGTCCATGACCTCCAGGAAGTAGCCGTCCTCCAGGAGCTTCACGGCCTTCTCGGCCGAGAACCCGCGTCCTATGGCCGTGACGACATCCGTGACCGCGAGCGCCATCGACGGGTCCTTGGCGTGGGTGTGATCGATCCCCACATCCCCCTCCTCGGAGTCTATGGTGAGCTTCACCCCTGAACGCTTCTCGATCAGGGACCTCGTCTCGCCCCCCGTGCCTATGAGGACGCCAATCCTGTCCGTCGGTATCCTGACGAGCTGCGTCATTTGCCTATGACCTCCTTCATCTCACTGGCTGCATCGATGGAAACGCCTAACCTTTTGAAATACCTTGCTATGTTCCTCAGATCCCGCTCCAGGAACTCCCTGGCCATGGGATGGCCGGTCAGGACGGCCTGTCCGACATCTATGAACACGAGCTCGTCGCCCTTGACGAGGACGTTGTACTCGCTCAGGTCCGCGTGCACGAGCTGGGCCTTCTGGAAACCCTGTCTCACGAACTCCAGCATCTGGTGCGCCACGTCCGCGGGGTCCTCCAGCTTCACGTTCCTCAGCTCCAGGGCAGGGGCGACCTCGTCGCCGATGTACTCCATGACTATGATGTTCTGGTTGCGCGCGACGGCCTTCGGGACCCGCAGGCCGGCCTCGGTGTACCGCTGGAGGTTCCTGAACTCCTTCGAGGCCCATGCGAGTATGAGCTTCCTCCTGTTAGTCATGATGCCTTTGAACCTCGGGTCCCCGTTGATGTACTTGGCCATGTCCATGAAGGTGGCGTTGGATGTGCGATATATCTTGACCGCCAGGAGCTTCCCGTCCTCTGTGGACGCCCTGAAGACGTTGCCCTCCTTGCCCGTCGATATCGGGAAGTCGAGCCTGTCTATCACGCCGTCCGTGAACAGCTTGTAGACCCTGAGGAGGTTCTCCTTGTTGAACACCTCGTCATAGGTCTTCCTGTCATCGTCGTCCCTGCGGCGCATGCGCCAGGAATCACGCTGGCGCTCAAGCATGTGTTCGAATTCCTGCAGCTTTTTCGCGCCCAAGGGTCCTCCCCGAAAGGCTCAGAATACGTCGATCGACTTGGGGATCATCTTCTTCCTGCTCAGGTACATCGCCTGCGTCTTCGTGTACCTGTAGACGATGTTGGCCTTCTCGTCCTGGAACTCCCACGGCTGGACGATGACGAGGTCGCCCTCACGGATCCACATACGCTTCTTGATCTTGCCAGGGATGCGACCCATCCTGGCCACGCCGTCGGCGCACTGTATCCGGATCCTCGACGCGCCCATGAGCTGGTCCGCTATGCCGAAGATCTCGTTCTCCTTCTTCCTCGGGAGGCGCACCCTGACGAACTCAGGCATGCCGTCTGGGCCCATCACCGCCGCTTCTTCTTGCTGATTTCTCCTGAACCGCAAAGGTCTCAACCAGTGCTTGAAGTAACATTCTGCCCATACTTAAGGGTGCTGGGCCCGGCCGAGCCACATGAATCTGTCCAGTTGGACAACGGGAACCTCCCTGGAATGAGACCGTGTCTCAAACCGGACATCGCGTCCGCGCAATGTTGCTCGCTTGTCGCCACACACTAATACGCTCTTGAGAATCGACGGGGACGGAAGCGAAGCACGATGAAGGACCCTGTCAAAGGACCGGACATGCAGACCATCCTGCTGGCGTACTCGGGAGGCCTCGACACATCAGTGGCGATCCACTGGCTCAAGGAGAGATACGGCTGTGATGTCGTCGCCGCGACCGTCGATGTCGGTCAGTCGGACGACCTCAAGGACGCAATGAGGAGGGCGACGGCGATCGGCGCTTCGCGGGCATGGATCGTGGACGCGAGACAGGAGTTCGTCGAGAAGTACCTGCTCCCGGCGATCAAGGCGAACGCGCTGTACGAGGGCAACTATCCCCTCGGGACGGCGCTCGCGCGACCGCTGATGGCGGCGAAGCTCGTCGACCTGGCGAAGAGGCTGGGTGCGGACGCCATCGCCCACGGATGCACTGGCAAGGGGAACGACCAGGTCAGGTTCGAGGTCTCGATCGCAGCCCTCGCGCCCGAGATGAACGTGATCGCACCGGCGAGGGACTGGGCGATGTCGCGGGACGAGGAGATCGCGTACGCGGAGGACAGGGGGATCCAGGTCCCCGTGACATCGTCATCCCCGTACAGCATAGACGAGAGCATCTGGGGCAGGGCGATCGAGTGCGGAGTGATCGAGGACGCGTGGGCCGAACCCCCGGAAGACGCATACGCCTGGACCAAGGGAGCGAGCGCGGCACCGGAACAGGCAGAGAGCATCGAGATCGGGTTCGAATGCGGCAGGCCTGCCAGCCTGAACGGCGAGGAGCTCGACCTCCAGACCATCATTCTCAGACTCAACGAGACCGCGGGGAAGCACGGCGTGGGTAGGATCGACCACATCGAGAGCAGACTCGTGGGCATCAAGTCGAGGGAGGTCTACGAAGCCCCCGCGGCGACTGTCCTCATCAAGGCCCACCAGGACCTCGAGAGCATGGTGATGACCAAGGACATGCTGCACTCCAAGAGAGAGCTGGAGATGCAGTATGCGGACCTGGTCTACAACGGTCTCTGGTTCTCGCAGCTGAGGGAGGCGCTCGATGCGTTCATGGAGAAGACCCAGGAGAACGTCACTGGAAAGGTCAGGCTCAGGCTGTTCAAGGGAAGCGTGGCGGTGACCGGGAGGGCTTCGCCGTTCTCGCTCTACAGGACGGCGTTGTCGACCTACGATAAGAGGGACGAGTTCGACCAGTCGGCAGCGAAAGGGTTCGTATACGTCTGGGGGCTGCCAGTCAGGACTTGCAGCATCGTGAAGGCGATGGCTGAGAAGGCAGGTTTGGCGGATGAAGGAGCGGTCAAAGAGGGAATCGTCGACATCTGCAAATGACGAGTTCCTCGCATTCACGGGCTCCGTCGGATTCGACAGGAGACTCTGGAAGTACGATATAGCTGGAAGCATCGCCCATGCATACGCGCTGGAGAAGGCGGGCATCCTCTCGGAGAAGGAACGACGCCTTGTGGTCGGCGGGCTGCGGGCGGTCGCAGCGGACATCGGCGACGGCGTGGCAGAGTTCCGGCCGGAACTCGAAGACATCCACATGAACGTCGAGCGCATGCTCACAGAGAAGGTAGGGCGAGCAGGCGAGAAGATCCACACGGGACGGAGCAGGAACGACCAGGTCGCCCTCGACATGCGCCTGCTGGTGCGGGAAGCCATCACGGACATCCTGGCTGAGACGCTCGCAATCCAGACGGTGATCGTCAGAAGGTCCGACGAGGCGATGACCACAGTGATGCCGGGGTACACGCACCTCCAGCGGGCGCAGCCCGTGCTCCTGGCCCATCATCTGATGGCACACTTCTGGAGGCTGCAGAGGGACGCCGACAGGCTGACCGAGTGCTACTCGCGCACGAACCGGTCCCCGCTCGGATCGGGAGCGCTCGCGGGCACATCCTTCGGCATCGACCGGCGGGTCCCGGCGGACATGCTGCGCATGGAAGGACTGACGGAGAACTCCCTCGATGCGGTCTCGGACAGGGACTTCGTCGCGGAGACCGCCTTCGACCTCTCACTGATCATGATCCATCTCTCCTCGCTCTGCGAGGAGCTCATACTCTGGTCCTCCCACGAGTTCGGCTTCGTGAAGCTGCCCGAGAGCATGTCGAGCGGCTCGAGCATGATGCCACAGAAGAGGAACCCGGACCTGCCCGAGCTGATAAGGGGGAAGTCCGGGAGAGCCGTAGGAGACCTGATCGCGATCCTCACCGTGCTAAAATCTCTTCCCCTCGCGTATAACCGCGACCTTCAGGAAGACAAGGAGACCCTCTTCGATGTCTTGGACACCACAGGGGCGTCGCTCCATGCCCTCACGCACTTCCTGAGAGAGATCGAGTTCGACACGGTGAGGATGGGGAAGTCGGCCGAGGCCGGGTTGATGACCGCGACCGACCTCGCCGACTTCCTCTCTAAAGCCGGAGTGCCGTTCAGGACCGCTCACTCGATCGTGAGGGACATCGTCGGCCGCTCGGGCGGGGACAACGACAGGTTCATGAAGCTGGCCGAGGGGACGTTGAGGGCGCATGTCAAGGGGTTCAAGCCGTCGGATCTTGACCTCCACTCTGCATCGGCCGCCGTCGAACGAAGGGGGTCCAGAGGCGGTACCTCGACGAAGGCGGTCAAGGCCCAGAAGAAGCTCGCCGAAGCGGCGATGACCCGGACCGAACACGACCTCGGAAGGATGAGGGCAGAGACCTCATCGGTGAACGCGATAATCTGGCCTTGATCACTTGCCGTTCACCGACGAGACGCGGTTCTCGATTATCCCGGATAGGATCTCGAACGCCCGCATCATGTCGTCACGGGTGACTATGACTATCGTGTCCGTGTAGCAACTGACGGCCTCGAGCAGGTTGATGTTCTGCTCCGACAGCATCGACGTGATGTATGCGAACGCGCCCATCGTGACCTCTATCCTGGGCGGGCTCTTGACCGTGATCTCGGCAAGGTTCTGCTTGACCGTCATGATGTGATCCTGGCCGATCGCCTTGATGATCGCCGGGAGGTGCTTGTCCTCGGAGATGACCGTGATGCCGTTGGCGCTCTGGAGGATCTGCATCGTCGCCTTCTCCGCGAGCAGCTTCTTGACGACCTCCTCGAGGTTCCTCAGCACCACCCATTCGTTCTTCGCGACGACTATGCAGATGCGCGTCTTGAGCTCGAGTCTGCTCTCCTCGAACACGCGCATGATGTCACCCTCGAAATTGCTCTTGGCGAGCTTGGCCGCATATCTCCTGCTCGCCGCCAGGACGGCCTCCTCGTGCTTGACCCCCGTCTCCTTCATGATCAGCCTGGAGAGGGACGAGAAGTTGACCAGGTCCTTGCTGATGCAGTCCCTCACGCTTGGGTGCCTGTCGATGTACTGCCTCGTGAGTTCGGCGATTGTGAGCTTCTCCTTCGGCTCATCCATCGGCGGGCGCGATTCACTATGTGGCCCTTAAACTTTGGCCTCGGGATTCAAATGACCTCTCAGAAAGTGGAGCGCCCAAGGATTAAATATCGACAACCCATAGGCCGGACTGGCGCCGGCGATGCACCTGACGCTCCCGTAGTGTAGTCCGGCCAATCATTCCAGCCTTTCGAGCTGGATACCCGGGTTCGAATCCCGGCGGGAGCACTCTCCTCGATTTCCTGACCAGCCATCCCCTCGACGGCGCCCCTAGCCGGTTCACATTTCTCGAGGGACGACCCGGCCACATTGGTGCGGTCGGCGCTGGCCGGCGAGTCCATGCTCAGCAGAGGCTGACTCATCCACTCTGTCGAGCCGAGCCACGAAGACCAGTCGCAGGAGCGGGGGACGGTTCTCCCGTCCCGCTACAGCTTCCTGTGGCAGAACCACCAGTCGTAGCAGTCGTAGTTCTTCAGGCGCTCGCGGGCGGTCTTCTCATCGGTTGCAGGCGGTATGATGACCCTGTCCTTCAGAAGGTCGCTCTCCGGCCAGTTGGCCGGCGTGGCGACCTTGTTCTCGTCGCATGTCTTGAGCGCCTTCACGATGCGCAGGATCTCGTTCATGTTCCTGCCTACCTCCTGTGGATAGTACAGCATCAGCCGGATGGTCCCGTTCGGGTCCACGAAGAACACTGCTCTGACAGTGTTCGTGCCCTTGCCAGGGTGGATCATCCCGAGCCTCGTTGCAACGGTGGCGGCCCCGTCAGCGATGACTGGGAACTTGATTTCCACGCCCATCTTCTCCTTGATCCATTCGATCCACTTGATGTGCGAGAACACCTGGTCGATCGAAAGACCGATGAGCTCACAGTTCAGCGCCTTGAACTGGTCGTGCATATTGGCGAACGCGATGAACTCCGTCGTGCAGACCGGCGTGAAATCGCCGGGGTGGCTGAAGAGCACGAACCACTTTCCATCATAGGCGTTCGGCAGCGCGACCTTGCCGTGGGTCGTCTGAACTTCCATCTCAGGGAACTTCTCTCCGAGCAACGGGATGCCTCTTCCAGATACTTCTCCGCAAGCCATTTCACAGCCTCCTCTTTCGGCTCCGAATCATGCGTGGCGATATTTGTTCATTGTCCCGGACAGGGACCGCGGTCGCATCACCCGCCGCGAGAGAGGTCTACGATGCCAAACAGACTAACGAAGGACACTTGCGGCGTGAAGATGATCGACACGCCCACCAGGGATGGAGAGCACGATGGCGGGCGCACGAGCGCCAGCCTGCAGAACCCCTTACGCCCCAGCCCTCGTCACAGGACCTTGCTCATCTCCCTCTCGATGAGGGAGAAATCCTTCAGATCCATCGTCGCAGCGTCCACTGGCACGATGAGGTAACCCTTGTCCAGGATCACCTGCTCGTTGATCAACTGCACGAACTTGAGCACGCTCTTGAAGTCGTTCTGCGTGTTCAGATACTCGAGGCCCTCGACGATGACGGCGCCCTTCTCGCCCTGGTGGAGGAACTCCTTTATCGCGGAGGCGAGGTGCGCGAGGTTGTTGGGGGACACGTACTCAGGCTCCCCTGGGGGTGCCTGGCTGGACTGAAGCTCGGTCTTGGTGAGCCAGAGGGACTCGGCATCGAACCCGTACCTCTGCTTCAGCACAGACGGGTGCGTGCGCGAGATGCACAGGCCGCGGCTTCCCTGCGAGAGCAGGCCGGCGAACAGCGCGAAGCCCTTCTCAGGGCGGTCCTCCTTGATGACGTAGCTCCAGCCAGGAAGCAGTGCGGTGGGAGGCGCGCCGCTGGAGGGTGTTAGGACATCCTCGACGACGACCTTCCTCCCGGTCGCCTTCCCAATCTCGTCCGCCTTCAACTGGACTCGCTGGTATAGCATGGACTTCTTGGTCTTGGCCATTATCTGGAGTTCGCGGGAGGTGTAGCCCTTCGTGGTCAGCTTGATGATCTCGTCCCAGGCGTCCTGAAGGCCGTCCTGGAAACCTTTGATAAAACCCTTGACGTAGTCGTCGTCCTGAGGCATCTGACCCATCCGCATCCTGCAGGGCTCCCTATGGTCAGGCCAGACTAATAACCTTTTGCGATTTCACCCAATCCAGGTGTCGCCTGGATTGTCGACGGACAAAACCTATTATCCTAGCTGAACATCGGAGGGGCGTCCCGAAATGCCCATCACGAAGAAGAGCTTCAAACAGTTCCGAATTAGGGCGAGGATCGCCTCGAAGGTGAGGGAGAAGGACCTCATCGACAAGGCCAAGGCTCTCAAGGACGACTACGAGCTGATCCTGCCCGACTGCCCGCAGGAGTGCGGCTCGTGCCCCCTCAAGAAGACGCGCGCGCGGCTGGAGAAGATCACCAAGTACAAGGACGATCCCTACAAGCTCGCGAAGTTCGCGAACCGCGGGGACAGGCTCGCGCGGGCGTACGCGGCGACGATCGGACTGGTCCATGAGGAGAAGACGCCCTATCTCGCATCCGCGACATACCCCGCGGGCACTATCACCTTCGCCCTCAGGGGGAAGACCGACAGGGAGAAGCTGATAGCCGTCCAGAACTACGACTCGCCCAAGTGGAGGGTGCTCGGTGTGGCGAACCTCGTGAAGAAGAAGGGGCTCCACATCTACTCGTTCGGGGACTCGTTCATCTGCACGGGGAGAGAGGCTGCTCCGCCAGAGGAGTACGTGAGGTCAGCCGCTGAATCGGTCGGCGCTTCCCGGCTGGACGGCGATGTCTACTCCTGCCCGCACAGCCCGTCGTCAGTGAACCACATCGAGTTCGACTGGGTCAGTGCCGGCAAGAAGATACTGCTCTGCGAATCCTGTTCATCGAAGTCGAAGAACTCCCTCGCGAAGCTGGCCGAAGGGATGGCAGTCCCGAGGGTCCTGAACGAGTTCGACATCTCGGTCAGGAGGCCGCTGAAGGTCGTGTCGGGGAACGGGGGATGCAAGGGCGCCCTGGACCGCCAAATCGACGAGGACCTCCTGGAGGACTACACCGCCGGGAAGATAGGGGACAGGGAACTCGCCGAGAAGCACATGCAGGCGGTGCTGGAACACCTCGAAGGGGAGAAGAAGCGGCTGTACATCAGGGGCGACCGGTGCTTCGGCGATGACATGGAGGCATTCGTGAAGGACCTCACATCCGACGAGGTCGAGGTGAAGGTCATCATAGGGTTGCTGGCAGATGTCGAGAATCCAGTCGTCCTCGACTCCTCGGATTCCGTGAACAAGCTCCTCTCGAGATACTGGTCGACCAATGGCGAGCGGGCCCTCGGGGCGGTCGTGCCCGAGGAAGTGGCTAAGAAGCACTTCAAGGACGACGACGAATCGAAGAGATCGCCGATGAAGGTCGTGAGGCAGGCCATCAAGGAATCCGACCACAGGACCGTGACCTCGAAGATACCGAAGTACTCCAACCTGTCCCTACACGGCATGTTCGCCGAGGATGTTACGAAGGCGTACAAGACCAGAGGCCAGGCAGGAGCGGTCTCGGTGCTCGACGGGAACAAATCGAACGATCACAGGGTCAGGGCGATGACGCACGCGTTCTACCTCGCCCTGGACATATCCACGAAATCATGGAAGTTCACCGACGAGGAGAAGGAGTTCGGAAAGCACCTGCAGCCGCTGGCGAAGGACCTGCTCAACAGCGAGACGGCCGAGGAGCACCATGCGGCCTTCGCCGCGCTCCTCAGGGATGCCGGGAGCACAGAGGAACTCAAGAGGGTCTGACGATCTTCGCATCGACGACCACATGGCTGACGCCTGGCGCGTAGGATTTTATCTCCTTCATCCGGACCACCTCCACATTCCGCCCACCGGCCGACTCGGTCAGCCGCTTGAGCGGCCTCGAAGGGAGGAGTTCGTTCGGGCAGGTCTCGTGATAATGGATGATCCCGCCGTCCTTGACGAGCCTCATGGCGGTCGGCAGGAACTCGTGGGTGGTCTTCACATAGCCCATGATGACGCGGTCCGCGAACGCCTCGCCCTGCAGGCCCCGGTTGTCGCCAAGAACGGGCTCGACGATGCCGGAGACCTTGTTGAGCGAGATGTTCTCGACGAGGTACGAGTGCGCGACCGGGTTGAGCTCGCAGGCCACGATCTTCCTCGGCCTCTGGTAGACCGCGAGCGGGACCGAGAAGTACCCGATGCCCGCGAACATGTCCACGACGGTCTCGCCGTCACATATGACGGTGGCCATGTGCATGCGCTCATCGATGTTCCCCGATGAGAACATTATCCTCTCGGCATCGAACCTGAACAAGACGCCGTTCTCCTTGTGGAGCGCGACGGTGTCCGTGCCGAACAGCCTCCGGGTGACGGGCATCCTGAGGTCGCCTGATATGCCCCCGGCGTCCCTGAGAACCGCCTTCATCCCGAGGACGGATGCGTACACGCGACCTATCTCGGCCTCGTGCTCGTCGAGCTCGCTGCCGAATCTGATCACCGCGACATCGCCGAACAGCTCCCACTTATCTGGCAGATGCTCCTTGAGCGACTCCGGGATGGCCGCTGCGGCCCTGATCGCGTCGATGGGGCCGATCCGCGCGTCCCTGGATGGGAACGCCCTGTCGACCAGCACCGCCCCGAACGCCCTGAGCAGGGAAGGCTCGGGCCTCCCGACGAGGGGGATGACGACATCGCCCCCCTCCTCGACTATGCCAACATGCCGGTCGACCAGGTGCATGGACCAGAGCGCCGTCCTGCACTGCTCGGCCAGCACCCTTGGGACCTTGACCCCGAGCACACTCCGGTTTATGGCCCACAGGACTAAAAACCCTTGTCCGAGTGGCCGATGGCCTATTGACCGAAAACCATATAGTCGGTATCCGGGTTCTACGGACCCGATGAGGAGGACTCACGAGACGCTGATCGCAGCACTGGCAATCGTCCTCATCATCTCAGGGACGGCTTCTGCGGACGTGGCGGATCCGGGGGCGCCGAAGTACACCAACAACATGACAGGAGGGTTCATCACCCCGACCGTGAGGCCCGGGGACGATTTCGAGTTCTCGTTCAACCTGACGAACCCCTACTCGGACCCCGACGCGGTCATGACTGGACTCGACCTGACGTTCGGCGTGTACAGGTACGCGACCCAGGAGGAGGTCAGGGACGTCAACGAGAGCTTCCCGCACGCACCTGTGGTGAACGGTGAGGGGATCCAGGTCCTCCTGCACTACGACTCGCTCGGGCCGGACGAGGCGCTGAGGGTCGAACTACAGATAGAGACCGACAGGGACACGCCCCACGGGTCGTACTTCTCGCAGAGCACATACTTCGTCAGACTCAGGCTCGAGTTCCGGTTCGAGGGCAACGACACGCCGGTAACGCTCCAGTCGCGCGGCTTCTTCACTGCGGAGGAGTGGGATACGATGGTGTCCTTCAACGCGTACGAGAGCATCGTGAACACCACCTACATGAACTCGCTGGGCGTCGACGGCCTCCTCCCCGACTCCTCGTTCGGGATCAAGGTCCAGATCCCGCGTTGGCCCCTGGCGCTGCTCATCGGGGCGTGCGGGCTCGCGGCGTTCGGCGCGCTCTACTACTTCGTGCTAGACAACCCCGGGCGGTACCCCAGGCTAGAAAAGAGATTCTATAAGCTGAGGGGAAAACTGTGCCAGCTTAGGAGCCAACTTGAGCACGGAAGAGGAAAGTGAGGCCGGATAGTCGATATCGGCATTCTCCTCGATGAAGCGCTTCACCGACGGGTCGTCGAACATCCTCAGGGCCTTGTCCATCTTCTTGTCCGTCAGCGTGAGGAAGACCTTCCTCAGCCTGAACGCCCTGGATAGCTCCCGGCCGAACCCCTCGCGCCAGAGACCGTCGTAGCCCGCGAGCGAAGAAGGCTTGCCGGTCTCCTTGAACGACAGTACCGACTGGGCGCAGAGCTCGGCGCCCCGCACGCCCATGAAGACGCCCCCTCCCGACAGCGGCTTCGCGTGGCATGCGGCGTCCCCCACGAGCATGATCCTGCCCGCCTGCGCGCTCCTCCCCGAACCTAGCGGGATCTTCCCCGAAGAGGAGCCGACCTTCCTGCCGCCGGCGAACTCCTGGCGCCGGAGCAGGGACCTCAGGTAGATCGAAGGCGTGTGCTCCGACCGCCAGGTGCAGAGGCCGACCCTGACGACATCGCCGGCAGGGATGGCCCACGCGAAGAAACCCGGTGCCACCTTCGCGCCGATGTAGAGGTCCACGGTGTCAGGGTCTGGCTTCAGACCGGCGAGGTCGACTTGGATGCCTGTGAGCATGTGCTTGGCAGGCGGCAGGCCGGCCGCCTCGCGGCAGATGGACTTGAACCCCTCTGCTCCGATCGCGACCGCGGCCTGCACAGTCTCTTCGGCCCCCTGCCGTGAGACCACCGCATCCACCGCGTCGCCTCCGTCCCGGACCGATGTGACCTTCGCGTCTGTCAGCGTGGTCGCTCCTGCGGAAACAGCCTCGTCGAACAGGGCCTGGTCGAACGCCCCGCGGTCGATCACGCACGCACGCGTCTCCTTGGCCTCCAGCGCCAGCGTGAACCCGAGCGGGGAGTGTATCCGCGCACCTCTCACCCTCCCGATGATGCTCTTCCTGGCCGACGGCGGGATGCCGCGAGGGGTGACCAGGCCGGCGCACTGGACCGGCCTGCCGGGGCAGTGGTGCTCCTCCACGAGCAGCACATCGAGCTCCTTGGAGAGCATCCTGGCGACCGTCGAGCCGGCAGGTCCGCCCCCTACGACCAAGACATCGGTCCGCACGCCTCTCAGAGAGCGATGGTGCCTATTTCAGGGTTGCCCAGGGCGATGACTGATGTCAGGCGATCCGCCAGTATCGCGCCGGCGACGATCATGTCGCCGTGAGGGCGGAAGGGGACCACGCCGGTCTGCTCGTTCCGAGCAGGGGGTTCGCTGACATCCTCGAGCCCGTGAAGAAAGGCTTCGACAGGTCCAGCACGGACGCCTACATGGGCTGAGGTCTAGAGCCCCTTCGGGACCTTCTCCCAGTCCTTCAGGAATTTCTGGATGCCCTCGTCCGTGAGGTTGTGCTTCAGCATCTTCTTCAGCACATCGTAGGGGATGGTCGCGACGTGCGCCCCCGCCAGGGCCGCCTCGGTGACATGCACCGGATGCCTGATGCTTGCGGCGATGACCTGCGTCTTGAACCCGTACGTGCGGTAGATCGTCACTATGTCCCTGACCAGGTCCATGCCGTTGTGGCTGATGTCGTCAAGGCGGCCGATGAACGGCGAGGCGTATGTCGCTCCGGCCTTGGCCGCAAGCAGCGCCTGGTTCGGCGAGAACACGAGCGTGACGTTGGTCTTGACGCCCTCGGCCGACAGGACCTTGACCGCCTTGAGCCCCTCGGATGTCATCGGGATCTTGACGACCACGTTCCTGTGGAGCTTGGCCAGCTCCCTGGCCTCGCGGACCATGCCGGCGGAGTCCATCGAAACGGCCTCCGCACTGATCGGGCCGTCCACGATCGCGCATATCTCGTTGATCCTGGTCTTGAAGTCGCAGCCCTCCTTCGCGACGAGGGTCGGGTTGGTCGTGACGCCGTCAAGGATCCCCCAGCTGTTGACCTCCCTGATCTGCTCGACATTGGCCGTGTCTATGAATATCCTCATGCCATGACCTCCCGTTCACTTCTTCCTGCGGAGCACATCGTGCGCCGCCTCCACGATGTTGTCACTCGTCAGACCGTACTTGGCCATCAGCTCGTCGCAGCAACCGGATTCGCCGAACACATCCGGTATGCCCACGCGCTTCATCGGCACATGGAAGTTCTCGACCAGACACATGGCGACCGCGCTGCCCATGCCCATCATGACCGAGTGCTCCTCGGCGGTCACGACGCCCCCGGTCTCCCGCGCGGCCTTGACCAGGGTCTTCTCGTCCAGGGGTTTTATCGTGTGCAGGTTGACCACCCTGGCGTCCACCCCGTGCTTGGCCAGCTCCTCGGCCGCCTCGAGGCACTTCGACACCATGATCCCGCATCCTATGAGCGTGACGTCATTCCCGTCGCGCATGACCTGGGCGTTGTTGAGCTCGAACTGGTCCGTCTCCTTCGTGACCGTCGGCACATCCGCCCGGCCTACGCGCACATAGACCGGCCCAGGCATCTTCGACACGGCCTTGACTACCCTGTAAGTCTCGGGGGCGTCGACCGGCACGATGACGGTCATGTTGGGCAGCACCCGCATGAGCGCGATGTCCTCGATGATCTGGTGCGACGCGCCGTCCCCGCCGACGGTGATGCCCGCATGCGTCGCGACGATCTTGATGTTGAGCTTGGGATAGGCGATCGACTGCCGTATCTGGTCGTAGCACCTGCCGGTCCCGAAGACCGCGAAGGTGGACGCGAAGACCGTCTTCCCCGATGCCGCCAACCCTGCGGCCGTGTCCATCATGTTCTGCTCCGCGATGCCCACGTTGAAGAACCGTTCAGGGAACGCGGCGGCGAAGTCCGCGGTCCTGGTGGAGGTCGACAGGTCCGCGTCGAGCACGACGATGTCTCCGCGCTCCTTCCCGAGCTCGACCAGCGCGCGCCCGTACTGCTTCCTCTGGCTCTCGATCTTCCACTTCATCTCAGGGACCCCCCAGCTCCTTCATGGCCTGGACGTACTCTTCATCGCTCGGGGCCTTGCCGTGGAAGTGCAGGCTCCCCTCCATGTAGCTGACGCCCTTGCCCTTGATCGTGTGACATATGATGATGGTCGGGCGGCCCTTGACACCCTTCGCCTCGTTCGTCGCCTGGATGATCTCCTTCATGTTGTGCCCGTTGATCTCGATCACGTGCCACCCGAAGGCCTTCCACTTGTCGGCGAGGGGCTCGAGCGACATGATTTTCTCCGTTGGACCGTCCAGCTGCAGCTTGTTCCGGTCGATGTAGGCCGTGACGTTGTCCAGCTTGAAGTGCGATGCCAGCATCGCGGCCTCCCAGGTCTCGCCGACGTCCATCTCGCCGTCCCCGCACAGGACATAGATCCTGTGCAGCTTCCGGTCGAGCTTCGCGGCGAGGGCCATCCCGTTCCCGGCGGCCAGCCCGTGGCCCAGCGAGCCAGTGGACATCTCGACGCCGGGGGTCTTGCCCATGCACGGATGCCCCTGGAGCCTGCTGCCCATCTTCCTGAGCGTGCAGAGCTCCTCCACCTCGAAGTACCCCGCCTCGGCGAGCGCGGCGTACAGCGTCGGCGCCGCATGACCCTTGCTCAGGACGAACCTGTCCCTGTCTGCCCAGTCTGGTTTCTTCGGGTCGTGCTTCAAGATGTGGAAATACAGGGCAGTGACGATGTCCGCGCAGGACAGGGAGCCACCTGGGTGGCCCGATCCGGCATCGTAGATCATCTTGATGCTGTGCATTCGGATCTTCTTTGCGATGGACTCAAGTTCCCTGATGAACTCTCCGTCGTAAACTTCCAAGCGCGAGTCCCCCCGACATATGCTGACAGGTGCATCCGGGATATCTGTCAGCATGGTTTAAACTATTCGAACGGACCCAGCGGCTACGTTTCCAGCACCCGCACCCGTCTTCCGTCGAGCCTGAGCTTGCCCAGGGCGAAAAGCTGGACCGCCCTCGGGAGGAGCTTGTGCTCCTCCTTGAGCACGCGCTCCTGGAGCACCTCTGGGGTGTCGCCCTCGAGCACGGGCACCGCCTTCTGGAGTATGATTGGCCCGCCGTCGACGTCGAGCGTGACGAAGTGTATCGTGCATCCAGAGACCTTGCACCCGTAGTCGAGCACGGCCCTGTGCACGTTCTGTCCGTGCATGCCCGTCCCACCGAAGGATGGGAGCAGTGCAGGATGCGTGTTCATGAGCCGGCCCGCGTACTTATTGATCAGCACAGGGGTCAGCACCCGGAGGTATCCCGCGAGCACGACCAGGTCCACATCGTGCTGCTCAAGGCACGCGACCACATCCGCTTCTTGCTGCTCCCTCGTGACCCCAGTGTGGGGAAAGCAGAAGGCGGGTATGCGGTGCGTCCTCGCCCGCTCGAGCGCGAACGCCTCGGGGACGTTGGATATGACCACGACTAGGTCACCATCGATCTCACCCTTGTCACAGGAGTCGATGATGGCCTGCAGGTTAGTCCCGCCTCCAGACGCCAAGACGCCTATCCTAGTCCTCTTCATGGTCCGAGACCAGCTTGCCCAATGGTCTTGTGTGGAATGTCGAAGTGGTTTGTCGACCCTCTCGTCCGACGAGGCTCAGTCACCGCTCTCGATCCTGGGCGCGAGCAGGTATCTTACCTCGCCCTTGCCGCCCGCGATGCTGAACTCCATCCTCACAGGGTAGTCGTTCCCGAGATGCATCGTCACGTTGTTGCCTCCGGAGACGGACCTCAGCATGTTCGAGAAGTACTCCAGCGGGAACAGACTCCTGACACTCCCCGTGGTCTCGAGCGATACCAGGTCCTTCTTCGCCTTCCTCCAGTTCACCTGATCCATATCGCCCTCGCAGTTCATCTCGAACGCCTCGGCCGATACGATCAACGCGATGTGGTCAGACACGGCCTCGCTCGCCTTGATCCCCTGAGCGAGATCGTCACCCCTCACGACGACCTTCGCGGGCAGGTTGAGGCTGGGCACCTTCGGGTCGCTCATGCCGGTGGTGTCTATGAGGCTCATGCGCCTCGTTATGTCGCCGACGACGATGTTGAGCCTGCGCTTCTCCTCATCGTGCTTGAGGTCGACTATATCGTCGGCGCGCGCAAGCTTCAGGAACTGGTTGAGCTTGTCGATGTCTATACCGATCTCGGCCTCGTCGGCCTTGAACTCCTCGAATGCATCCTTGCTCAGCGTGAGATCCACCATGGCTATGTGAGCTGGATCCACGGCCCTGAGCGTCAGCCCGCTCGGGTTGACAGTGAACTTGGCTTCGTCAACAAGGGTTGAAACGACGTTCACGACCTCTTTCAATATCTCCGCTCTGGCTTTCGCCTGGAACATTAGCCCCCCTTCCGTGTTCTTACCTGTAACCAATCGGCCCATTAAAAAGATTGTGCATACAACTAGCCGCATCCAGCAATGCTTGGAACGGCTAGTATTCGCGCCACGAATGCGAGCACTTCACGCACCGGAATATCCTCGTCTCCGGCTCGTCCGCGGCCCTGGTCTGTCTCAGGACCCAGTACGCCTTGTTGTGGCCGCACTTGGAACACTCCACGTCGTCGGTCGGGAGCGTCCCGGAGATATCGCCCAACACGGGGATATCCTTCTCATGGGCCTTGTGCTTGATCACCTGGGTCTTCTGACCCTTGAAATCCTGCGCGGCTCCGCACTTCTTGCAGACGAGCTTCCCATCCTTCGGAAACAAAAGCGATTTGCAGTTCGGACAGAACATCAGGTCCCGCTCCACACCTCACCGTGTGCTGGACTGCTACGAAGCGGTGTTCGCTTAAAAATGTTCGCCTTCCACGGTTCTGTCCGAAGTCGGGCGGTATATGTAGTGCCACCCGTGAAAACTCCCTCGACCGTTGACCATCCGGTGCCAACGAGGGCACGCCCGCTGGCCGTCACGGCCGGCCCGTTGAGGAGCAGCGGATCGCGCCTGACATGTGGGAGGAATCCGTATTCCCGAACGGGCACGGATGCAGCGAGCGTTCGCCCAGAGGCGCCTATCCGGTCGTCGTCCACGGACGCAGGCCCGCTGCGCACAGCCACGCAACAGGACGGCAGGGGTCGGTTCGACCCCGGCGCGCTCCAGCATGACGTGACGATGGCCCTCTGCTCCCAGGAATGGGCGTACGGCCGGAGCCGAATGGAGCGAGTGAGTCCGAGAGGGTGGTCCTCCAGGACCACCTCCCGAAGATTCACAGAACCGTCTTCCACGCCGGCCTAGATGGTGTCCCAATGGCTACCCGTGGAGTGGTGCTCCCGCTTGGCCTCGGGCTGCTGTGCGACCGCCGCCTCTCCGGCGGGCTTCGAGTCCACATCGTGCATGCGGATATCGGGCGTCTTCGAATCGTGCCACTCCCGCTCGATCTCCCTCTTCGCCTTGTTGATGGACTTCGAATCGCCCGAGACGTAGGAGTGTGGATGCTGCGCGTGGAACACCGTGTGCTGCCTCTGGGGTTGCTGAGGTGGCGCGCGCTCGACGTGGTGGTCATCCTCCGCGAACCTGCGTGCGGACGAGAAGGTCTGCTTCACGCGCCGGTCGGACCTGATCCAGGAGGGATTCTGCCTCTGGGCCTGGTGGACAGGGACGGGATGGCTCCTCTTCGGTCTCTTCTGAGCGTACGCGCGGCTGAATCCCTCTGGCATGTCGTCACCAGCAGGCAACATCGGCGCCTGCGCGGACTGTCTGGAAGAGTCCCTGTAGGTCATATCGACCGCGCCGGACCACTCGCCGCCGTGCCTGCGTGCGTGCGCCGCTTGGGGCTGGGGCGCGTAGACATCCTGGTGCCGTCCCCATGGCAGGTGTCCGGATATCGCATGTGCAAGGCCGCGGTGCTGAGGTGTCTGCTGCATCTGCTGCGAACCGTCGTAGGCGATCACGGTCGTCGTGCTCATGACCGACCCGGAGTTGAACTCGAGCTCACGCCTGTTCTGCTCCGCGAGGACCCCGCCGACGTAGGCGAACGCGACTGTGATGACGTAGAGGTTGATGCCGTAGGGGCTGGAGCCAGCCAATCCGTTGACGAACGAACCGACATAGTCGGACGAGAACTGGATGTAAGGTGATATGAACGGCACATTCGTGCTGAGCGCCGCCGACATGGCAGCTGGGGCGATCGCGACCCCAAACACGTGGGACGGGAGGATGCCCGAGTCGAACCCGGTCATGACCCCGTAGAGGCACACCACCGGGACGATCGCAGCTATCACTCCCTTCCAAGGGCCTCCGGCCCTTC
The DNA here is from genome assembly GCA_964568665.1 of uncultured Thermoplasmata archaeon. Taxonomy (GTDB): domain Archaea; phylum Thermoplasmatota; class Thermoplasmata; order UBA10834; family UBA10834; genus CAWBDD01. The sequence goes on from CAZMPY010000005.1 coordinate 196,557, forward strand.
TGCCACCGACATAGCCTGCGATCATCTGACCGAACATCGGCAGCCACCAGAGCATGAGGGACAGGATGAGCACGTATTTCGATGCGCTCCAGAAGCTGTAGACCACATTCGTCGACTTGAACCGCTTGCCCTCGTGGTCGTGTTCGTAGGATGCGAGTTTGTATGGCACCTGACCGTTGCCAGGTGGCTGCTGCTCGTCACGAGCATCCTTTCTGCCGATGCCGAATACCATGCCCATCCCTTCTAGTCCGACGGTTGTCGGACGAAATACCATATGAAAGTCCCACGTATATATTGTTTTTCAGATGCTGGACTCCGGCTATCATCTGTCTGACGAGAATGCCGTAGGCATCCCTGGACGGACCTCGAGAAGGAATCGATGCGGGGAGGCACGTCTCGAAGCGCATGTCCTCGAGCACCGCGGACGACATGCGAACACGCGCATGCTGTCACGCGTGATACCGGGACTAGCCAACTTATATATGCACGGATTCTTTTTCACTCACGGGCAAACGGACGGGTTCCGCTCGTTTGACCGAGGCAGGGTTAGGATGGCGAAGGTTCTGATTGTCGAGGATGCTCCGTTCATAAGAGAAATGATCCGCGACATCCTCGAGTCCCACGACCACGAGATCGTGGGAGAGGCTGCGAACGGGCTCGAGGCCATTGAGAAATACAAGGCACTCAAGCCCGACGTCGTCCTGATGGACATACTGATGCCAGGCATGGATGGGCTTTCGGCGATCATGAAGATCGTCGAGCAGGACCCAAAGGCCAGGATCATCGTGGTCAGCGCCCTGGTCAAGGAGGCCCTCAGAAAGGAGGCCATGCGCGCAGGGGCCATCGACTTCGTGGCGAAACCCTTCCAGGTCGAGCGATTGCTGGAAGCCGTCAGGGCAGCGACGACAGCCTGAGGGGCGCGAAGGGGATCGAAGCTGAGCCACACATCCAGATGAATGACCCAGTTGCAGATCGAGGTGGATGAGACTTGATAGACGTGCCGTGGCTTGTCTTCGTCGGGGCGGGCGCGTTGTGTTTCGCCGCGGGCATGCTCGGCTGGATGAAGAACCCCAGGTCGAGCGCGGCCACCGTATTCATGGTGGCCATGATTTTCATATTCGTATCGACGGTCACGGCGCCTCTGATACCCCTGATCTCCACCGACCAGAGCGGCACCACGAACGTCCTGGCGAAGGCTTCCGCCGTATCGATCCTGATGGCTGACACGCTCCTTTGGCTGCTCTGCATCGTGTTCCCGATCGAGCGCAAGGTATCGTTCAGGCCGGTGAACATCGCCGGTGTCTTGTTCGTCGCGGCCCCGATCGTCGCGCTGGTGCTCGGCCTGATGGTGGAGGCGGACGCGTCGAACCCGGACCGCGTCTGGCTCGACGCGAACTCGATGAAGATACTCCTGATCAGCACGGCATCCGCGATGATCCTGACCATGGTCCTCGTGCTCTCGACGCGGAAGACCGCGAACGACGCGCAGTGGCGCTCGGGCTCGGTCTTCCTTGCGGGCATGTGGATCTACGGCATCGGCGAGATCGGCTTCGCCGCCGGCAGCATGGGCGACTCGATGCTGAGCGACTCGGCCGCCGGAATCGCAAAGCTCTCCCTCGCGCTGGGCATAGCCGCGTCCGGACTGATCTTCGCCTACTCGATCGCGCGGGGCCAGATGACCATGATGGCGCCTGTCGCGGAGGCCATGGCCTCGAGCGAGAAGGCATCGTTCAGACTCGAAGCTAGACATGTCTACATCGTCGAGGAGGAGAAGCCTGACCTCTCGTTCGAGATATTCACCGACATCCTGAAGGGCAGGTGCTTCGACTGCGAGAACGACAACAGCTTCCAGTGCGAGAGTCTCGAGTGCGCATCCTGCAAGCTCCCGTGCCCCTGCAGGGAGTGCACGAAGTACAAGACGAGGCCACAGGGGATAATCGTCACGAGACAGTTCCCGAACGACGTACGCACGGAGCACTTCATCCAGACGACGCCCATCATATGGCTCTCCACGGTCGCTGGCAAGGACAACATGGACCCTGCCAAGCTCAGCCTGCTCACGGACTACCTCGTCAACTTCATGGAGAGGTCGCACAACAGCGTCGTGCTGGTGGACGGCATCGAGTACCTGGTCACGAGCAACGACTTCCAGAAAGTCCTGAGGTCCGTGGACAGATGGAACGAGACCGCGATGACGAGCAACTCGAGACTGATCCTGTCGCTGGACCCGCGGGTCTTCGAGTCGAAGGAGCTGGCCCTGCTCGAGAAGAACAAGGAGATCGTGAAGCCCGAGGACAGGGAGCGGTGGCAGGTCTTCGCCGACACCACGTGAGCTTTCAGAAAATGGATGGTCCCGACTCCCGGATTTGAACCGGGGACCTGCTGATTTCAGCGACTGATATCGGTCGTACCGATTTCCATACTACAGTCAGCCGCTCTTGCCAGTCTGAGCTAAGTCGGGTTGTCGCGGGCCAGCATCCAGGCCCGGTGCACCTTATCATGCAATCCATATAAAGCGTTTTTCAGAGGACGACTTCGTCCGGGCACCCACAGCGGCATTCGGAACGACGTTACGAGCTGGCACACCAAGAATCCCCAAGTTTTATATATATACAATTTTATAAGGGGCTTGTCCGACGCTAGTAAGGCAAAAGAGGTACAGAAGGCGTCGCGAGGAAGGCGGGAACTGCGGGACGGTGACATATGACACATGAGTCCGAGAAGATCACCATCCGCATACCCGAGAGGCACCTGCGTGCGCTCGACTTCCTCGTCGAGATAGACGACTTCCCCTCGCGCTCTGAGGCGATCAGGGCCGGGATCAGGGACCTCATCTATGCCAGGCTGGAGTTGGTAGTCGACCGCATGAAGAAGTTCGAACACGCGGAACAGGCGCTTGCGGCCATCAAAACCTACGAGGAAACGTACCTCAAGAAGTAGTCAGAATGGGATGGGATGCACTCTAACTACTCTTTCGGAGGCTTCAACAATCAGGATAACCTCCCCCCTATTTTTTTATTTCAATAAAGCCACGAGCTGGCGTTATCATTATCGATTCTGGTTCACCCGATGTACCCCAGGTCCTCGCGCTTGGGCTCCGGCTGCGGCTCGCCCTCCTTGAGGCGGGAGGTGATCTGGTCGATCTGCTTGGCCTTTGCCTCGAGCTCGGTGAAATCGAGCTTCACCCTCAGGATGTTCGCGAGCACCTCGAGCACCGCCTGGGCGCCCTTGGGGTCCACGAAGTAGCCAGAGGTCTCGCCCATGAGGCAGGCCGCGCGGATGTCGTAGAGCCGGCCTAGGCCGAGCAGCAGACCGCTCGCACCGACGATGCCGCTCCCAGGCTCGCCCTTGGAGAACGTGACACCTTGCGTCTTGAGCTCCTCGACCAGCGCCTCGTCCGTCGCCGCCCCGAGCACCCGCGGCTTCTCTATCATTCGGCCGAGGCCGTACCCGCCGAGGGTGTACACGCGCTTGACGCCGAACTCCTTGGCGACCTGGAGGGACCGGTCGGAGAGATCGTACTGCCCGTCCGGCGTGAGCCCCTGATAGTCGCCCACGAGTATGATCAGGTCGTTCTCGTCCTCTGGGCGCTTGACATAATACATCTCGTTGTTCACGAGCTTGATTATCCCCGAATCGTTCACTAGCACCTGCGGGGGGAAATGCTTGGATATGATCTCGAGGAACTTGACCGCCTTCAGCTGGTCCACGAGGTGCTCGGCCGCCAGCTTGCCGACGTTGCCAACGCCCGGCAACCCCTCGACCAGTATCGGCTCTCTGAGAACGGGCCTCTCCTTGTAGACGAGGACGATGTCATCCATCTATTGCCCCCCCGTCATCTCCCTCTTGAGCCTCCGCCGGTACTCGCCGTACCGGTCGTCGGGGGAGTACTTTGCAGGCATGGACATGATGGTTGCCCCTGCGCACTTCGGGCAGGTCTCGCGCAGGGTGTATGCCCTGCATGCGCCGCACTTCCTAAGGAGGGTCTTCACTTCTCTTCCTTCCTCTTGAACGAGATGGAACCACCGGATTTCTCGATCGAGGTCGTCACGCGGTCGACAGCGGCCTTCAGCTCCTCCTCTGCGACCTTGTAGTCCTCGGCGTTGACAGTGATGCGGTACCTGGGAGCGCCGATGTAGTGGATATTGACGTCGCCCGTGTCGGACTCGACCGCCTTGGCCAGGGCGGTCTTGACATGGTCGACCCCGTCAGGGAGCGGGTTCGTGATCTCGAACATCCCGTCGATCATGACCGACGGTGCCTGGATGTTCTCCTTGGCCACCTCGAGCAGGGCATCGGTCCAGCTCTTGTCGAGCCCCAGTGACCTCACGCCGTCGGGGTTGACCGCCGCGTCCTCGAACCCTGCGAACAGCGAACCGTACTCCTTGACCAGCGATGCGCCTACGACGTCGTAGGCCTCGTCGGCGGGCTTGTCCATCTTCCCCGCGATGATCTCCAGGAGCTTGTCCGCCTTCTTCTCGTTCTTCCACTCCTGTATCTTCTCACGGCGCTGGTGGTCGTTGACCGCCTTGAGGGAGAGGTCGATGTGGCCCTTCTCCTCGTCGACGCTCAGGACCTTGCAGACGGCCTTCTGACCCTCCCGCACGTGGTCTCGTATGTACTTGACCCAACCCGTTGCGACGTCGCGGACGTGTATGAAGCCCTCTTTTCCGCCGAACTCATCCAACGAGACAAAAGCGCCGAAGTTCTTCACGTTCTGCACCGTGCAGACGACCAGATCGCTTAGCTCTGGGAACTCGGCTTTGCGCGGCATTACTGGACCTCACCCAGGACCTGGCCTCTGACCAGACCCTTGCCGCCGGTCGGCTTGATCAGGGTGGCTCCACAGACATTGCACTTCACCTGAGTAGCAGGCTTGTTGAACGCAATCTGCTCGTTGCCGCAGTCCTGGCACTTGATGTTGATGAACTTGCTCTTGGGCGCTGGTATGCCGCTCATTTTCAGGCCTCCTTGAGTTCGAAGGTCTTCGACCGGACGCAGGTCCTCTGGTGAGCCTTCTTGCAGGTCTTGCACCTGTACCTGAGCGCGACCTTGACCGTCGGTTTCTGCCTGCCCTCGTACTTGGGCCTGGGGAATCCGCCGTAACCAGAGGTGGCGCGCCTGTATCTCCGCTGCCCCCACTTGAGTTCGCTCCTCGGCCTAGTCTTGACCTTCTCGACTTCGTGAGCTGTGTGCTTCTTGCACTTCGGACAATACTCATTCCGGATTCTCGGCATCTTGACCATGTCTATCAGCGACCCATGGGGCAGGACACGAGTAAGAAGCAACTGGTATTAAAGCATTGCCGAGCACCTGAACACGTCCAATCAGTCCATCCGGAGGCCATCCTGACACGCCCAGGAGCATGGTAACAAATCTGGTAAATATATATCATCGTAGATGGAAACCAATATATATGCGGTAATCAATAAATGGGTTCGGACATAATATGACGGACAAGGGGCTCTCTAAAAAGGACGAACAGCTCGTGGAGCTTCTTATGCGCACGGGGCTGTCAAAGAACATCGCCAAGACCATGGTCTACCTCAGAAAGAAGGAGGAGACCACGTCCGTCGAGATCGAGGGTGCGACCGGCCTGAGGCAGCCCGAGGTGTCAATAGCGATGCAGGAGCTGCGGAGGCGCAAGTGGGTCTCGAAGAGGGACATCAAGAAGGAGGGGAAGGGCAGGCCCGTCCACTCCAACAAGCTCGGTGTCCAGTTCGACAAGATCATCGAGATGATAGAGGCCGAGGAGCGCAAGAAGATCGAGATCATCGAGAACTCTATCAAGCAGCTGAAGGAACTCGCCAAGTGACGGTGCGGACTATCGCTTTTTCTCCAGCACCCTGATGCCACCCATTGACGCCACTATCACCTTGCTCGTGAGACCGACGAACAGGCCGTTGTCCACCACCCCAGGGACGAGGTTGATGTCTGCCTCCATCCTCTTCGGGTCGTCGATCCTCTGGAACCTGCAGTCCGCGATGTAGTTGCCATTGTCCGTCACGAAGACCGAACCGTCCTTGGTCCTGAGCTTCGGGACGCACCCGAACCGCTCGAGCCGCCGCATGGTCGCCTCGTAGGAGAACTTGACGACCTCGACCGGCAGAGGGGCCTTCTGGCAGAGATGGTCCACGAGCTTCGAGTCGTCGACCACTATGACCTCCTGCCTCGTCGCTGCGGCGACGATCTTCTCCCTGACGAGCGCGCCGCCGAGCCCTTTGACCAGGTTCAGCCCAGGGTCCACCTCGTCGGCCCCGTCGATCGTGATGTCCACCTCTGGGAAGTCCTTGAGCTCGCCTATCCGGATCCCGACGGACCTCCCCAGCGAATCGGAGTCCCTCGATGTCGGTATGCCCACGATGTCCGTGCCGGCCTTCACCATCTCGCCGATGAGCTTGATGGCGATGCTGGCAGTGGACCCGCTCCCGAGCCCGACGACCATGCCGCTCCGGATGTCCTTCACGGCCTCCCGGGCGGCCATCTCCTTGAGGTCCACGCTCAGGGCCTCCTCTTCGGGCAGCCTGCACTCTTCCGTTTGATGCCGAAGTTCTCGGCCGCGAGCCTGCACAGCTCCTCGACGACGAAATCGTCGATGCGCTTGCCGCGCGCGGCGGAGGCGTCCTTCGTATCGCCTGAGATGCCTGCCTTGAAATAGGCCTCGGGATCGGGGAGCACCATGTACTTCGGGGCGGTGTTCCTCCCGGACGGCCTGTCGGGTCCGACCAGGTCGGGCCTGATGCCCAGCACGCGCGAGGTCTCGATGAGCCCGCCGTGCCCATCCGTCTCTGGGAACTCCTTGCCCCTGAGCTCGTAGGCGATGTCGTAGTCCGAGAGGACCATGACCCTGATGTCAGGGTACTCGTCGACCGCCCTCATCGTCCCCAGCCTCAGGGCGGCCATGTGCCCGCTCCCGGCGTGGCCCGTGAGGACCATGATCTTCCGGACCCCGTTCCTGGCCAGCTCGGAGACCACATCGAACGCGAAGAGCTGGACGGTCTCGAAGCTGAGCGAGATGGTGCCCGGGAAGTTCCTCGTCGACCTGCAGTCGCCGTACCTCAGAGGTGGGCAGACCAGGGCGTCCAGCTCCAGCGCCACCCTGCGGGCGACCTCCTCCGCCTGCATCGAATCCGTCCCGAGCGGCAGGTGGGACCCGTGCTCCTCGAGCGAGCCGACGGGCACGATCACGAGCGGGTCCTTCCTGACCATCGCGGCGAACTCCTTGCTCGTGAGTTCCTCAACCAGAACCGGCTGTCCTTTTCGTCTTCCCGACATGTTCCTTCCCACCGTCCCTGACCGTCTCGAGGTCGATGAAGTCAGAGCCGCATACGGGGCACTTCAGGCTCGACAGGGACGAGTCCCCGAACATGGCCCTCAGCTCCGCATCCGCCTCCGCGACCCGGTCCTTGGGGATCGTGCGGTCGCACCTCGGACAGTAATACACTTCACGCCCGATGGGGATGCCGATACATAAACGCGAGCGGGCGCGCGCCCGTGCGGATGAAGTAATATCCCATAGCCGCATTACGGGGAGAGGGTCCGGTTTGAGGGTGTCAGCGCTTTTCTCGGGCGGTAAGGATTCGACCTATGCGGTGTACCTAGCCCAGCAGCAGGGCTGGGAGGTCTCGAGCCTCCTGACGATCGTGCCGAAGGCCGAGGACTCGTACATGTTCCACTTCCCGAACATCCGGTGGACGGCGCTCCAGGCGGAGGCCATGGGAATACCCATCAAGGTGCGGGAGAGCTCCGGGGAGAAGGAGAAAGAGCTCGACGACGTCGAGGCGCTCATGGCGGCCGAGGATGTGGACGGCTTCATATGCGGGGCGATCGCCTCGGACTACCAGTGGTCCCGGCTGAACGGCATAGGCCACAGGCTCGGGAAGCCGGTCCACGCACCGCTCTGGCGCAAGGACCAGGTCCTCCTGCTCGAGGACATGGTCCATGCAGGGTTCAGGTTCATGATATCGGGCGTGTACGCCTACGGGTTCGACGAGACCTGGCTCGGGAAGATCATCACGGAGCGGTCGATCAAGGAGCTGGAGAGGCTGAGGGACAGGTTCAGCATCAGCCCGTCCGGAGAGGGCGGCGAGATCGAGACCTTCGTCCTGGACGCGCCGAACTTCTCGAAGGCCGTGTCCGTCGAGGAGGCCGAGGTCCGATGGAACAGGGACTCGGGCACGTACATGATCAAAAGGGCCGTCCTGGAGGACAAGACCAGGGGTTTGTAGGGGTTTGGGGCCGGCTTGGCCCGTCCGGCGTCAGCAGTCGTTGCACTTGGTGGCTTTGCAGGCTGAGGGCGCCTTGCCGTAGGCCTTTCTGCGCTGCTCGCGCTGGGTGCCCTCCGGGATGAGGCACATCTTCTTGCCCGAGAGCACGGCCGCGACGCCTTCCCTCGTCTCGAGGTGTTCGTAGTCCTCGCACAGGCTGCAGCCAGGTGGACACCTGCTCACCCGGTCTCCCTCGACCTCGGGGAACTGGAATATGCCACCCTCGTAGTTCCTGAGCACGACGCGCGTGTCGCTCTGGGAGATCAGATACGTGGGCCCGACGGGGATCTTGCCGCCCCCGGTCGGGGCGTCGATGACGAACTGTGGGACCGCGAAGCCCGATGTGTGCCCCCTCAGGTTCTCGATGATCTCGATGCCCTTCGCGATCGAGGTCCTGAAGTGCTCCAGCCCCTTCGCGATGTCGCACTGGTAGATGTAGTACGGCCTGCACCGGATGTAGACGAGGTCGTGCACCAGCTTCTTCATGATGGTCGGACAGTCGTTGACGCCCTTCAGGAGCACCGTCTGGTTCCCGACGGGTATGCCGGCGTCCGCGAGCATCTCGACCGCGCGCCTGGACTCGGGGGTGATCTCCTTCGGGTGGTTGAAGTGCGTGTTGAGCCAGATCGGATGGTACTTCCTCAGCATCTTGACCAGCTGGGGCGTTATCCTGTACGGCAGGACGACGGGCGTCCTGGAACCGATCCGGACGATCTGGACGTGCTTGATCTTCCTGAGCTCCCGTATGACCTTCTCGAGGAGCGCATCGGACACCAGCAGGGCGTCTCCGCCCGACAGGAGCACGTCCCTGACCTGGGGCGTCTTCCGGATGTAGTCGAGGCCCTCCTCGATCTCTTCCCAGCTCCTCTGGTGGTCAGTGGTTCCCACTATCCTGCGCCTGCAGCAGTGCCTGCAGTACATGCTGCACTGGTCCGTGAGCAGGAACAGCACCCGGTCCGGGTACCTGTGGGTGAGGCCCTCGTGGGGCGCGTCGATCGTCTCGCCGACGGTGTCCTCCATGTCATCCTTCGAGATGTGCAGCTCGTTGGATGTCGGCACCGCCTGCTTCCTGATCGGGCACTCCGGGTCGTCAGGGTCCATGAGCGAGGCGTAGTACGGGGTGATGGCCATCCGGAGGTACTTCATGGAGTGGGTGATCTCGTCCTTCTCCTCGTCCGTGAGGTTGATGACCTTGGCGAGCGTGTCCACATCCGTGATCCTGTTCTTGATCTGCCATTTCCAGTCGGTCCATTGCTTCGGACTGACGTCCTTCCAGAGCGGGATATCCCTGTATTTCCTCATGATGAGTCAACCCCCAATGTTAGCTCCTCGAAAGGGGGTATATGCTTCCCGTATTTAGAGTGGATGGAAGCCTGCACCAGACAGCCGGTCCAGTGGGAGTTCCCGCGAGCCCGGTATATAACATCCACGGGTGCGGGCACCTACCCATCAACGGGTATTCGGGAATGTATATATTCCATCCAGACCCGATTACTTAACGTCGTGAGGAGACCCACGCAGCGTTGGGCGCGCGTGGAGGGGGAGACCGTGATAAACTTACTGTTCGTAGACGACGACGAGTCGGTGCTCGAGCTGGGACGGCTCTTCATCGAGAAGGCGGGGGACTTCAGCGTGGAGACCGCCAGGTCGGCTCGTGAAGCCATCGGGAAGATGGCGGAGAACGAGTTCGACGTCGTCGTCTCGGACTATAAGATGGACGACATCGACGGCATCCAGTTCCTCAAGACACTGAGGAATCAGGGGAACGACATACCGTTCATCATCCTGACGGGCAAGGGCAGGGAGGATGTGGCCGCAGACGCCCTCAACTACGGCGCGGACTTCTACGTCGAGAAGACGAGCGACACGGTCCCGATGTTCAGAGAGCTGGCGAACCTAATCAACCAGTCCGTCATCAGGAGGAACGCGGAGAAGAGGGCGAAGGACACTGAAAGGATATTCCGCCTCCTGGCCGACAACACCGCGGACCTCATCTACCGGATCGCGCTGAAGCCTGATCTGAGGATAACGTACATCAACGCGGCGGCGGAGAGGATGTCCGGATACACGCCTCAGGAGTACTATGCTGACCCAACGATCACATACAGGGTCGTGCACCCGGACGACCTGGCCAAGACGGAGGAGGTCTTCGCGCATCCGGAGAGGTTCAAGGACCCGCTCATCATGAGATGGGTCCACAAGAACGGGAAGGTGTACTGGTCCGAGGACCTGTTCATACCGGTCAGGGACCACAAGGGCGATATCGTCGAGATCATCGGCATCGCGAGGGACATCACCGAGCGGGTGGAGGCCGAGGCGGCGCTCAGGGAGGCGAACAGGAAGCTGAACCTGTTGAGCAGCGTCATCAGACACGACATAATGAACCGCATCACTGGCATCTATGTCTGGATAGACATGACACGCAAGTCCCAGGACCCAGCGAAGGTCAGGGAATATGTCGACAAGATAGACGAAGCGGGGGCGGCGATAAAGGAGATCCTGGACTTCTCGGCCAAGTACAGCGGCCTCGGGATGAAGGGCCGGGAGTGGGTGGACCTGCAGGAAATCGCCTCCAGGAACCACTTCGGCATGCCGATGAGCGGGATAGGGCTCAAGGTCGAGCTGGAAGGGCTCAGGGTGCTGGCCGACCCGATGCTCGGCATGGTGTTCCGGAACCTCATCGAGAACTCGGTCAGGCACGGGGGCAACGTGACGAGGATATGGGTCCACTGGCACAAGGAGGACAAGGGCGCCCGGATCGTGATCGAGGACGACGGGACCGGCGTGCCGGCGGAGGACAAGTCCAGGATATTCGAGCGCGGGATCGGCAGGGGCACCGGCTACGGGCTGTTCTTCGCAAGGGAGATACTGTCCATATCGGGCATGAAGATCACGGAGACCGGGGAGACCGGGAAGGGCGCGAGGTTCGAGATAGCGGTCCCGGAAGGCGGCTTCAGGACGGAGAAGTGAGACGGCCCGTGCGGGGATGGAGTGGGGTAGGTCGGATTTGAACCGACGACCTCATGCTCCCAAAGCACGTATCATACCAAGCTAGACCACTACCCCGTTCAGAGGCCTCACGGGCACCTCGTTATCGCACTGTCTCATAAAAGGATTCCCTCGCGCGACGGCGCCTCCGGCCCGGCCCCGCGAACCTACGGCAGGAGGTTCGGGAGCTCCTTCAGGAAGATATCCATGGCCTTGCCCCTGTGCGATATCCTGTTTTTCTCGGGGAGGTCGATCTGGGCATAGGACCTCGTGTAGCCCTGGGGGATGAAGACCGGGTCGTATCCGAAACCGCCTACGCCCATCTTCTCCCGGGAGATCGTCCCCTCGGCCACGGCCTTTGCGATGAACGGCTCGCCTCCCGGCGCCATGAAGCCGATGCAGCACTCGAACCTCGCCCTGCGGTCCTCGACGCCCCTCATGAGGCTGAGGATGCCGTCGCAGCCGACGGTCTTGAACACGTAGGACGAGTAGACCCCTGGGAACCCCTTCAGCGCGTCCACGAACAGGCCCGAGTCGTCTATCATGACCGGCCTGTCGAACTTGGAGATGCACCACTGCAGACCCGGGATTATCGTGATCTCGAGCGACTCCGCCTGGATCTCCGGATATGCGGTCTTGATGTGCTCGAGCTCGTACCCGTGCTCCGCCATCTGGGCCGATATCTCCCTGAACTTCCCGTTGTTGGATGTTATGAATGCTATTCTTTTCGTGTGTACCGCCCCCGCTTCTCTATCTCCTTGACCTTGTTGAGGACGTCCGCGCCCTTTCCGTAGCTCTTGCAGTAGGACTCGGTCACGACACTGTACAGACCGCTCCTGGCATGGTGGGCCGAATGGAACGCCTCCTCGAGCAGGTGCATGTCCACGCCCTTGTCCTCCAGCTCGGAGGTCTTCTGCCCCAGTGAGAAGTCTATCACGACGATCCTGTCCCCGTCGAGGAGCATGTTGCTGGTCGTCAGGTCCCCGTGGACGATGTCGTTCGCATGCAACCGCCCAGCGATCTCGCCGACCTTCCGGCAGACCACCTCCGCATCCCTGTCAGGAAGGGTCTGCAGGGCGTCCTTGACGCGCATGCCCTGTATCTCCTCCATCACGATGCGGTTCTCGGCCAGGTCCACGGAGTAGATGACCGGGACCGCGATCCCCGCCCGTCGGGACTCGAGCATGAGACGTACCTCGTTCTTGATCCTGAAGGTCTGCAGGGACCTGTCGAGCCGGGGGTGCCTGTAGCCCTTGACGACGCGCTGCTTGTGGACGACGGCCCGGCCCATCCAAACGGCCGAATCGAGCCTGGCCTCCGCGCCTACCCGGTGCACTGCCACGGCTGCGAGAAAGCGCTCCGGTCTATTAAGGTGTTCTGGCAGATCAGGGCGGAGCAGCCAGCAGTCCCATTCAGCGCCGCAGCCATCGCGTCTGGAACAGTGCCGCGAGGACGGATAGCAGGGCCGCCGCCGAGGCAACGAACGCCAGCTCCGCGAGCATCACGGTGCCCGTGATCGACTGGCTGTCGTACATCTCCAGGACATAGGCGAAGAACACCACGACCGCGGTCACCTGGATCACACCGATCGTGCAGATCCGTGCGAACACGACGAACATCCCGCGGGTCCGGCGTGGCGCCCAGCGCCAGGCATAGAGGACCAGGCACAGATCGGCTGCGTACAGGCCGGCGAGCACATAGAGGACTGCTGGAGACACCTCCCATGGGACTCTGTCGTCCACCCAGTCCTCCTCGTTCGAGACGAGTTCGTTGCCGATGAAGTTGATGTCGCTGGACTTCCAGATGCTTATCCCGATGTCGTTCCCCGAGACCATGTTGTCGATGACCTCGCAGTCGTGCCCGTACATGATGGATATCCCTACGCCGTTGTCACTGACCGTGCAGTTCTGGACCAGCACATTGCATGCCTCGAACAGCTGGATGCCCACCCCGCACCCTTGGACGGTCATGTTCCGGATGACGACGTAGTCCGATGTCTCGGCTATCGACACGCCCGTGAGCCCCGGAGCCGGACCTAGGGTCCATCCCTCGATGATGTACGGGTCCGACAGCAGACCGTTTCCCGAGACCACGCCCTGCTCGGGCGTGAAATCATCGATGTTATCGATCAGGATGACACCGTGGTCCGCGACCGCAGCGGATGATGAGGACCCGCCGACCGCGGGCATCGCCGAGAGGAGAAGCATCGCCCCCAGCACAGCCATGCCCCTGGCAACCACGATGAACCGCACCATACAGTCACGACCTCCGCCACGGGAATGCATGCCCAGGCATATAGGGGTTCCATCGCAGGGATGGGGATACATGCGCTCGCAACGCTTATCAGCAACGACCCCGATTGTGTAGCGTGTCCCACCTCCCCATCGGCTCACTGGCGCTAGACGAACTCCTAGAGGGGGGGCTGGAGGGAGGGGCCATCACGCTCCTGTTCGGGGAGGCCGGCTCGGGCAAGACGAACATCTGCCTCCAGGTCGCGCGCAACGTCGCCCTCGCCGGGAAGAAGGTCGTGTACATAGACACCGAGGGGGTGTCGCTCGAGAGGCTCATGCAGATCGCGGGCGACAGATACGAGGACGTCATGAAGAACGTCCTGTTCTTCGAGCCGCATTCCTTCGAGGACCAGGAGAAGGCCGTCGAGAAGGCCGTCAGGCTCGCGGAGAGCTCCCTGGAGGTCGGCGCAATCATACTCGACTCGGCCACGATCCACTACAGGCTCACGAGGAACGATGAGGAGAAGGGCTTGAGGAAGTCGCTCAGTCCTCAGCTGGCCAAGCTCCTCGGCGTGGCCAGGGACAAGGACGTGCCGGTCCTGCTGACGTCCCAGGTCTACACCGACATCGAGAAGCACACGTTCGAGCCGCTCGGGGGCCATGTCCTGCTGCACAACGCGAAGGCCATCATCAGGCTGGACAAGGTCGGGGCCAGCACCCGCCGGGCCGTCATCATCAAGCACCGGCACCTCGAGGAGGGCCAGAGGGCGGACTTCAGGCTCGTCCGCACCGGGGTCGTCTAGGTCTTCCTGGTGACCATGTAGTCCGCTAAGGACCTCAGGGCGTCCTTGTGGGGCGAGTCCTTGAGCACGCCGAGCCTGTCCTTGGCCTTGGCGATGAACTCGTTCGCGACCCTGTCCGCATGGTCTATCGACCCGACGGCGTCGAGCAGCATCTTCGCGCGGACCAGCTCCGCCTCGTTCGCATCCTTCTTCCCCAGGACCGCCAGGAACTCCTTCTTCTGTGCGCCCTTGAGCTTCTCGAGCGCATCGACCACGATGACCGTCTTCTTGCCGTTCCTGATGTCGTTCAGGACCGGTTTGCCGAAGGTCGCCTTGTCGGACCTGAGGTCGAGCACATCGTCCCAGATCTGGAACCCCAGGCCGATGAGCCGGCCGTACTCGAAGAGGGATTCCTGCTGCGCGCGCGTCCCGCCTCCCACGATCGCGCCCGCCTCCGCGGCGGCTGAGTAGAGCACGGCGGTCTTCCGCTCGATCATCTTGAAGTACTCCTCGACGGAAACCGTCTTCCTGTCCTCGAAGTCCATGTCCATCTGCTGGCCCTCGGCGAGCAGCCTTACGGACCTCGCCAGGATGTCCACGAGCCTGACCTTGTCCGAAGCGTCCACATCGGACTCGAGCACTATCTCGAACGCGCGCGCGAACATCGCATCGCCCGCGAGGATCGCCTCGGGGACGCCGTACTGCGCGTGCACCGTCCGGATGCCCCGCCTGGTGTCGTCCTCGTCCATGACATCATCATGGACGAGCGTGAAGTTGTGGACCATCTCGAGCGCGACGCCGAACGGCAGGGCCGAGTCAGGCCTGCCGCCGACCGCCTCCGAGACGACCGTCGCTAGGAGCGGCCTCAGCCGCTTCCCGCCAGCCGCTGGATAGTGGGCCATGGCGGCCTTCAGGTTCTTGTCCTCCATCACTTCGAACGATGCCATCAGTTGGGTGTTGATCCGCTTTACCCTGTCCTTGTAGTCGTCCGGGAAAACCATGCGTGCTCACTCCTCGAGCTGGTCCAGCCACTGCTTCGACCGACCTGTGATCAATGCGCGCGTCTGCGCGAGCTCCTCGATGTCCTTCGCTCCCACGAGGAACATCGCGGCCTTGAGCTCGTCGATGATCGTGCCGAGCTCCGTGACAAGGGCATCCTTGCCTTCCAGCGCGGCTGGCAGGAGCCTTCCGGCCATCCCGCCCGCCGATGCGCCTACGGCGATGGCGCGGGCTACATCGAGCCCGTTCCTGAGCCCGCCCGTGGCTATGATCGGCAGGCCCACGCCGGCCACCACGACCGACACGGGCGTTGGTATGCCCCAGTCCCAGAAGGTCCTGCCTATGTTCGCCCGCACGGCATCGCCCGCGGACTTCGCCCTGTAGAACTCGACCGCGGAGAAGCTCGTCCCGCCGAGCCCGCCGACATCGATGCCCTTCACCTTGGCCTTCTTGAGCCTGAGCGCGACCTCGTGCGACATGCCGGCCCCGGTCTCCTTCGCGATGACCGGGAGCTCCGATGCGAACCTCTCGATCGCCCTGAGCCCGCCCCTGGCCTTCGTATCCCCCTCGGGCTGCACGACCTCCTGGAGGTAGTTCAGATGTATCGCGAGGACATGGGCGCCGATCATCTCCATGGCCGCATGGCCGCTGCTGATGTCGAGCGGGGGCCTGTCCCCCTGCCTGATGAGCTGGGGCACGCCCAGGTTCGCGATCCTGAGCGGTATGTGGAACTCCTTTATGACGGAGTATGTCTCGGCGAGCTCCGGGTTCTCGAGGGCAGCCCTCTGGCTCCCGACCCCCATGCCTATGCCGAACTCCTCGGCGACCATGGCGAGGTTCCTGTTGATGTCCCTCGCCTTGCCGTACCCTCCGGTCATCGCGGATATGATGATCGGTGCCGCGAGCTTCCGTCCGAAGACCGTGACCGATGTGTCGATCTCGTCCAGGTCCACCTCGGGGAGCGGCTCGTGCACCAGCCGCACATCGTCCCAGAACTCGTAATCCGTGGAGAGGTCCTCGCGGGCGCAGATCTCGACGTGGTCGTGCTTCCTCTTCTCGATCAGTTTCTCGGGCCGTACTTCATCGCCTGACATGACGAGCACCTATCCCGGGAGCACGGTCGTCGACACGACCCCCCTCCCCCGAACCGCCTTCTCCAGTCTACCTGGCACATTGCCGTTCACTATCATACACTTTTCGCAGTCGCGCGCGATGGCCAGCATCCGTTCGAGCTTGCCGAACATGCTCCCCGTGACATCGGCGTTCACGGCCTCGCTCCTCCGTACCTCCGACAGGGCGCGCCTGTCGAACTCCGGTATCAGGACTGCGCGCCTGTCCCGCTTAGGGTCCCTGTCGAACACGCCGTCGACATCCGCGCAGAATATGACGAGTCTCGGCTTGAACGCCTTTGCGATCCTCGCCATCATGAGGTCCCCCGAACATATCGAGAAACCCATCGACGAGTCCGGGACGACATCCCCGAACGTGACGGGGACCAGCCCGATGTCCAAGAGGTCGGTGAACCGGTCCGGAGAGAATGAGGTGATGGAACCTTTGTCGAACCTGGCCGCGGCGGCCGGTGGGACGGAGACGGCGTTCAAGCCGGAGTCGATCAGGGCCCCGATTACCCTCAGGTCGAGCTCCCTCACGTCCCGCTGCACCCTCGCGACGGGCCCGAGCTGCGCGGGGCGGCTGAGGCCTTTGTGCAGCGAATGCTTCCTCGCGAGTATGTGCCCGAACGACCCGGCCCCGTGGACTATGCATAGCCCGCCCTTCGCGGAGGTCAGCTCCCCCGCGAGCCGCTCGCACGCTGAGCGCCTGAAGGTCCGGAGGCGGGACTTGTCGGTGATCACGCTCCCGCCGAGTTTGACCAGTATCATCCGCTCACCTACCTGACCGCCGATAGGCGAGGGCTTTCATAAAACCAACAGTCCCGTCGCTAGACCTCACGCTCGGCACTCGGGAAGACATCGTCATGCAGGAAGGATCGCCCTGGCCCTACTTCGAGAGATATATCTCGATGGAGGACACGTTGGCGCTCCCGCCCTCTTCCCCTGGTAGTGATTCGGTCGCTATCCTGATGTCCTTGTACGCCAGGTCCTTCACGAACCTGTTCTTCACGATCTCGGCGACGTCCACGGCCCTGCTGATCGCCCGTCCCCTTGCCTTGATGCAGACGTCCGAGCAACCGTCGTTGACCTGCGAGACGACCGCAAGGACATAGTTCATAGTGGCCTTCTTACCGACGTAGATGGTGTTCTCTTCGCCCATTTGTCCCCCAGCGACCACCGGAATCGGAACGGCCCTCGAGCGTATATATAACCTTGTGAAAACATGGGTGCCAGTATAGTCATTGACTGCTCCCGGACCCGCAGCGGTAACATCGAACATATTCGGCTCGAGCACGACCTCGTGGACGGCACGAAGACCGTCTCCGGCGCGAGCGTTGCCTCCGAGTCCACCTCCGCGGACTCAGCGCGCGTGCACTAAAAGCTTGAAATAACCGCCAGATGTTGCTGAACACCATGGAACCGCTGAGAGAGAAGGCTGAGAGGCTGAGAGCGACCGTCAGATCGCTCGGCTCCGCAGCGGTCGCATTCTCCGGCGGCACGGACTCCGCACTCGTCGCGAAGGTCGCGCACGAGGAGCTCGGGGATAAGGCCCTTGCGGTCACGGTCGCTTCACCGGTCTATCCGAGGACGGAGCTGGACAGGGCCAGGAAGGTCGCCAAGGCGATAGGCATCAGGCACGTCGTGATAGAGCTGAACCCTCTCCTCGAGGGGAGGTTCGTGGCGAACAAGCCGGACCGATGCTTCATCTGCAAGCTCGGGGATATGCGCGCGATAAGGGACCTCGCTGACAGGTACGGGATGATCGCGGTCGTGGACGGCACGAACGCGGACGACCTCGCGGACTTCAGGCCAGGCCTCAAGGCGACTCAGCAGATGCGGGTGAGGAGCCCGCTCGCCGAGGCGCGCATGTCGAAGAACGATGTCAGGAGGCTCTCGGCGAGCATGCGCCTCCCGACGGCGAAGAAGCCCTCGAGCCCGTGCCTCGCATCGAGGATCCCGTACGGCGAACCGATCACGGACGAGAAACTCCGGATGATCGAGATAGCGGAGGACCTCCTCGTGTCCAAGGGGTTCGACCAGGTCAGGGTCCGGTTCCACGGGGACACCGCCCGCATAGAGGTCGACCCTGCCCAGGTACAGAGGCTCTCGTCCCCCAGGACAAGGAAGGCGGTCGTCAAGGAACTGAAGCGCCTGGGATTCTCATATGTCTCATTGGACCTGGAGGGCTACAGGTCGGGAAGCTTGAACGAGGTGCTCGGAAGATGACCCCGAAGAGGATCGAGGATGTGCTCAAGGCCCTGGCGGACGGAAGGCTGACCGTGCCTGAGGCGCTCGAGAAGCTCAGGACGCTCCCCTACGAAGACCTTGATTTCGCGAAGCTGGACCACCACAGGGAGCTCAGGAAGGGCATCCCGGAGGCGATATACTCCCCTGGGAAGACCGACGCGCAGGTCCTCGCGATCGCGGAGAAGGTCCTCGCCCGGGGCGGCGAGGCAGTCTTCACGCGCATGAGCGAGGACACCAGCAGGAAGCTCAGGCGCAGGTTCAAGGGGAAGGTCCGGTGGCACCCCCAGGCGAGGATCGCAGCCGTCAATGTCGAGCAAAGGCCCATCAAGGGCAGGGTCCTGGTCGTCACCGCCGGCACCTCAGACAGCCCGGTGGCGGAGGAGGCTGCGGTCACCGCCGAGCTCCTCGGCTGCAGCGTCGAAAGGCTCTACGATGTAGGCGTTGCGGGCATGCACAGGCTGACCTCGAACCTCAAGCAGTTCGATTCGGCCGACGCGATCATCGTGCTTGCGGGGATGGAGGGCGCCCTGCCGAGCGTCGTCGCGGGGCTCACAAGCAGACCGGTGATAGCAGTCCCGACGAGCGTCGGGTACGGGGCGAGCTTCGGAGGCATCGCGGCGCTCCTGGGCATGCTCTCGAGCTGCTCCAGTGGCATAGGCGTCGTGAACATAGACAACGGGTTCGGCGCGGGCGCGCTCGCAGCCGTGATCCTCAACAGCAGGAAGGCCCG
Source organism: uncultured Thermoplasmata archaeon (assembly GCA_964568665.1). GTDB lineage: Archaea > Thermoplasmatota > Thermoplasmata > UBA10834 > UBA10834 > CAWBDD01. The sequence continues at coordinate 215,913 of CAZMPY010000005.1, forward strand.
GTCAGGGAATCCTTGAGCCGCACTTCCTGCAGAACGCATCGGATTCGCGCGGCTTGCTCCCGCAGGACGGGCACTTGCGATCCCGGAGTATCTTCGTGCCGCACTTGGCGCAGAACAGATCGTCGTCGTGGGACGGTGTCGAACATGTCACGCACCTGCCCTTCGGCGATTCCATCTCGGAGACCTCATCGACCTCCGGCGGAGGCGCAGGCAGCTCCTCGCCGTCCCCGGCCTTGAGCGGTATGGTCTCCCCGTCGGCGACGACGCTGACCTCCTTCCTGGCCTTGACTGCGAGCGAGAGGGCCTTCGAGTAGTTCCCTCTGGAGAACTCCGCGTCCGCCCCCTGGATCAGCTGCTCCGCCTTGAACACGTCCCTGCCCGAGGCCGCGGCCTTGCTCACATCACCCCTGGCGGTGTTGATCTCGAACTTGGCGCCCATGTAGTTCATGCCCTTGTCGTCCTGCAGCTTCGAGCCGCTGTAGGAATCCGTGGCGGGCACGGCTGGCAGCTTCTTCGGGGACGACGCGGCGGTCTCGGCCACCAGCTCCAGGCGGTCCTTCGCCTCCTGGTCCTCGGCCTGCGCCGGCGTCCTCTGGGGGAGTTTCTTGGTCTTCGTGAGCTCCTCCTTCGCATTCTCGCTCAGCTCCATCGACCTCTCGTACTCCCCTCTGAGCATGGCCTCCTTCGAGCTCGTCAGGAGTTTCCTCGCAGCGCTCACATCCGAACCCTGCCGCTCGAGGACGTTGAGCACCGAGCGCACCGTGTGGATCGCGTTGAACGCCGCGTCCTTCTTGACGCCGACCTTCCGGACCTCCTTGGCCTTGCCCCGCATGATCCTCACCTCGAAGTAGAGGACGAGCGACATGATCACTGCGAGCAGGGCTATCAGAATCATCTTCTCTGTGTCGGTGAGGGCCAAGGAAGCCAGCTCCTCCTGAGGTCGTTCCGTTGAGATATCTGTGCTCTTATAAACCCTTCTCCGAGGTTGTCACACAGCGGACACGGCATCGCCCAGCGGCGAGAACGCGCTACAGAGATGATAGGATAGGTAGAGTGGCTGACGGCTTTCCACAACCGTAACGGGTTCAAGCAATGCAGTTCACCCTGTACCCGAAGGTACAGAGCTAGTACATCTAGCCGTTACGGCCGAGACCCCGCAAGGGGGTTAAGCTTCCCGAGGGCTCGCGCACCTCAGTACCGCGGAGAACGTAGGCGGGCTTAACTTCTGGGTTCGGAGTGGGACCAGGTGTAGCCCCGCCACTATGGCCGTCAAACCGCTCTGTAAGGGCACCAAATAACGACGTCCTATATAAGTGTTGTTGAGCAGAAGCTGTCTGGAGCTCGCCCCCTCGGAGGGGCGGGGGCCCAGGCATCCGATCAGACAGCACACAGATGGTCGGATTGATTAGCCCGATCGGCATTCGAGGGACGGCAGGCCATGAGGAAAATCGTAGCGGTCACGTTCGACCTTTGGGACACCCTCATCAAGGAGGCTCCAGGGAACACCGAGAAGGTCGCGAGGCTCAGGATCGACGGGATCACGAGCCGGCTCTCCGAGAGCGGCCACACGCACGACTGGGAGGAGGTGGAGGAGGCCTATGCGAAGACGGGGGATTTCCTGGACTTCACATGGGGCAAGTCCAGGGACATGCCCGTCAGGGACCACGTCCTGTTCCTCCTGAACTGCATCGAGTGCAGGCTCGCGAGCAAGCTCTCGAAGGAGGATTTCGACGCGGTCGTAAAGGTCTACGCCGACAGCCTCCTCGACCAGCCGCCGCTCCTACTGCCCAAGGTCAGGGAGACCCTGGGCGAGGTCAAGGAGAAGGGGTACAGGACGGGCCTGATATCCAACACTGGCAAGACGCCAGGGACGACCCTGAGGACGCTCCTCGACCGCATGGGGGTCCTCGAGTACTTCGACGTGATGACATTCTCGAACGAGGTGATGGTGAGGAAGCCTTCGGCGGGGGTTTTCAGGGTCACCCTCGAGAACCTCCGGACGCTCCCGAGGGCGGCCGTGCACATAGGGGACGACCCCAGGAGCGACGTGGGCGGGGCCAAGGACTTCGGCATGTACGCCATCCAGGCGCTGTACACAGGGGCTACCGTGTCCGACTCGGCCGACGGGCACGTGACCGACCTTGCCCAGGTCTCGGACGTCCTGGACAGGCTGTGAAAGTGTTATTCACGTAAAGGCACATCGGGGGCGCATGACCTTCGAGCCGTTCGGCATGGCCCTCCAAGACCACCTGGAGGGCAAGTCCCCGACGATAACGATCGAGCGTGATGACGGATACATCGACGAGATGGACTTCGAGGAGTACTTCGTGGGGTACGACGGGTTCCCGGCCTGCGAGAAGCAGGCGCTGGCATACGCCAAGGGAAGGACTCTGGACCTGGGGCTCGGCGCGGGCAGGGTGTGCCTGCACCTCCAGGACCAGGGACTGGACCCGGTCGGGATCGACATCTCCGACCTCGCGCTCGAGGTCGCCCGGAAGCGCGGCGTCAGGAACGCCGTCAAGATGTCTGTCTGCGAGCTCGATTTCGAGGAAGGGAGCTTCGACACCGTCGTTGCGTTCGGCAACAACTTCGGACTGTGCGGCGCGCCGGAGAAGGTCCTCGGGATGATGGTCAGGCTCAGGGGCATCCTGCGGGAGGACGGCGCATTCCTGGCGGAGTCCGTGAACCCGGTGGCCACGGACAACCCCGCGCACCTGCGGTATCACAAGGCCAACCTGGAGAAGGGCAAGTACCGGGGACATGTGCGCATCCGGGACAAGTACAAGGGGGTCGTCGGCGGATGGTTCGACCTGCTCATGGTGACCCCGGACGAGATGGCGGAACTCGCGAAGCGCGCAGGGTTCAGGGTCGAGAGGATCTGCCGCGAGAGCGAGTCGGACAGGCTCTACGTGGCCGTCCTGAAGAAGGCGTGAGCTCAGAACAGCGAGAGCGCCAGCGCCAGAAGCGTCCCGATGGATATCGACGTCAGGTTGTTCCCCAGCTTGCCTATCCTGCCGTCGGTCTCGATGGTCGCGCCGATGACGCTGTCCACCTGGCACCCGAAGAAGCCGCACAGCATGGGTATGAACAGCGTCGCGGGACCTGCCAGGAGCCCGGTGTCGAACGCGGCGAACACGACGTACGCGACCACGGAGGTGTACGCGGCCGCGACGAACGCCACGAGCTGGCCCGTGAGGGATATCCCTCCGTCCACGCCCCGCTTGGTCCGCTTGAAAGTGGTTATCAGGTAGACCCTCGGGTCGGTGATGCCGATCTCGCTCGCAGCCGTGTCCGCAGCGGCGACGGCGATGGCGGATGTGAAAAGGAAGCTCGCGGTGTTCTTAGGGAAGATGTTGCCGGAGGTCAGGCCGGACACGTCGAGATACTCGGACACGAAACTGACGAGCGCGATCGCCGCGGGGACGGCACCGTTCGCCGCGACGTTGCGCCACCTGCGCTCGCCGCCCTTCCCCTCCTGGAACCCTTGGGACTTCTTCCATTCGAACCTGTACTTGGTCGCGCCGAAGCTGGTGACCATGAACACGAGCAGGAGCAGGAGCCACAGGATGTTGCCGCAGATGCCGATGACCATGCCGACCACGAAGGCCGACAGGGACCCTGACAGATCGAATATGCCGCGCTTGTACGACGCGACGGCCATGACCACGCAGAACACGGTCACGCCGATGATGGTCGGCAGGTCGGGCAGCGGAAGGGACATCCAGGGACCTCCTCAGGACGCCTTCCCCTTCAGGCCCAGGAGCAGGGACGGGGCCTTGGAATAGAGCGCCTTCGCGATGTCGTTCACCCCGCGGACCTTGTCGAGGTCACCGTCCCAGTCGATCAGATCGATCTCGAACCTGCCCTCGATCGCGTCCAGCACCTTCTTCATCCGCGAGGCGACCTTCCGGGACGCCTTGCCGTGGAGCACGACCGCGAGGAACAGGTACTCGCCCTTCTCGATGAGCACGACCTTCTCGCCGAAGTCGAGCTTCCTGAGCGTGAACGAGGTCTCGTCCTTGAACGAGTCCTTGACGAAGTCCTGGATCGCGACGAACATGCTGCTTAGGACCTGGTCGTCCATGCCCGGCTTGAGCCTGCGGGTGCTGTGCCCCAGCATCCTGCCGTCGTTGTATATCACGAACGTCTCGTCAACGGCTATCGAGGACTCGTGCAGGAAGTAGGCCGCCGTGCCCAGCGCGGCCGCCACGGAGACGGCCAGCAGGTACGGGAACGCGTAGTCGAAGAACCTCAGCTTGACCGTGACGGTGTAGGTCTCGCTCGTGTACTCGTTGCCCGCGAGGTCCGACACCGTCAGGAAGTAGCTGAGGGGGCCGGACCGCGTGGGCACCTCGACCAGGGCGTAGTACGTGTCGGTGTCGCCGACGCGGGTCATCAGGACCGGTGAGACGACGTCGTCACCCGGGAGCAGCACATGCAGGAGCACGCTGTGGATGTCGATGTTGTCCTCGTCGATGGTCACGGATATGTTGAGCTTCCCGCCGCCGTAGGTCGTGTTCCCAACAGCCTTGAAAGTGACCACGGGCGAGGTGTCGTCGATCACGACCACGAGGCCGTTCCTGACCGCGATGTTCCCGTCACGGTCCTCGGCGCGGACATCGATGACATGGTCGCCGTCGGACCAGCCGGTCGTGTCCAGCTCGTAGAGCGTCTCGAAGTCGGCGAACGGGGAGCCGTCCACGGAGTACCGGACATAGATCAGCGGGATCGTGTCGTCCCCGACGCTGAACCTGAGGGGCGTGCCGGACCGCACGACCGAGTTGTTGCCGGGGGTCGTCATCTCGACGGTCGGCTCGATCATGTACAGCGTCCTGCTGAGCCTCAGGGTGTTGCCGTCGTCGTCGGCGGCGGTGAGGTTGACGACACAGTTCCTGACGGGGTCGTACTCGTGCTCGACCACGGCCAGCGGCATCCCGAGGTCGACCTCGGAATAGCCGTCCCCGAACTGCCAGACCATGTCCGTGATGTCCGGGTACCTGTCGAGCAGCGAGGATGCGTCGAACGTCACCAGCCGCGTCATCTCGGGATCGTCCCGGGTCACGAGCAGGTCCAGGGATGCGGTGCCCGTGGGGACCATGTCCCTGACGTCGATGTACACTTGCTGGACCCCGGCCGAACCGTCCGAGTCCGTGATGCGGACCTTGGCGGTGTAGTTCCCGGTCCAGTCATATGTGAAATGCGTGTAGTTCTCCTGGGAGGTCCTGTCGGATATGAACTCGCCCCCGAAGGCGCTGAAGTCCCACTCGAACCCGACGACATCGTCGTAGCTCTCGAAGCTGGCGGACAGGTTGAGCTCCTGGAACTCGTAGTACAGAGAGGATGCTGGAAGGGTCACGAGGTCGATGAACGGGGCGATCTCCAGGACCTCGAACGGCATCACGAACGACCCGAGGTCGCCGTCGGGCTCGGCCACATCGAGCCTCATCTCGTAGGCCCCGTCCCCGAACTCGAAGGTCGTCGACGCCATGGCCTCGCCGTCGAATGGGTACTCGACCTGTGTCGCATTGGGATAAGTGAGCGTCCAGAGCCAGGTCGAGATGCCGTCGTAGGTGTAGGTCTCGTCGACGAAGCTGAACGGCACGCCCTCCTCGGGCGACGGAACGGACAGCGCGAAGGACGCCTCCGGGCCTATGTCCGAGACGACGACGTTCATGGACGACATGTTCCAGTCGCCATCAACATCCGTCACGCGGACAGCGACGACGTAGGATTCGGACACGCCGGATGCGCCGAACTCATAGGTCGTGTAGTTCACAGCCCCAGTGTTCCGATCGGCGACGAACGCGCCACCGGAGTATGAGAAGTTCCACTCGACGCTCTGGATCGTGTCCACGGGCCCGTCGTGCAGCAGGTCGATCTCAACGGAGAAGTTCACGGACTGGCCTTCTTGGACGGACTCATCGCCCGTGAGGATGAGCTCCGGGGCCAGCGCCTGAACGTCGATGAACTGAACGACCGCATCGAACGAGCCGTCGGAATCGGTGGCCTTCAGCGTCACGATGTGCATGCCGTCGTTGAACTCCCATGCCACGGACGACTCGAGCCCGGTCGATACCGGGATGCCGTCGATGGTCCAAGCGAGCTCGACGACCGGGTCGAAGGATGTGGTCGCATCGGTGAACGTGACAACCTGTCCCTCGGACGGGTTCACAGGGGACCACGAGAAGTCGACATGCGGCACGCTGTCCACGACCTCGACCGTGGTCGTGTCGTTGTCCGTGAGGTTCGCGGGGTCGCGGACCTCGACCGTGACGTCGTACAGACCCAGGACCGCGTAGGCATGCACCGGGTTGGGCGCCCTGACCCAATCGGTCGTGTTGCCGTCCCCGAAGTCCCATCTGTAGTCCATGTAGGGCAGCTCAGACGTGCCTGTCGAGGATGAGCCATCGAATGTGAGCAGGTCGCCTTGGCCGGCCGAATACGGTCCGCCCGCGTGGGCCACCGGCGGGAAGTTGATCTGCTCCCAGGCGGACACCGAGTGCGACCCGGAGTCGCAGACGAGCAGGTCGCCCCTGTGGTCCTGGGTCGCGTCGCCCATGGCCGCGCATGTCGGATACGCGCCGGTCACGAAGGCCATCGATGGTTCCGCCGGGAGCGTACCAGCATCCTGTCGGTAAAGGAAGAGGAGGTCCGCACCTGCGAATATGGCCACGACATCCGCATGGCCCCTGTCGGTCGCGTCGATGACGAAGACATACTGGGGCACCTCTGGGAACTCAATCGGGACAGTTGGCAGCGGAGCGGTCCCGAAGTCCACCTGGTCGAACAGGTAGAGCCCGGTATCACCCGGACGCATCGCGAGTATGTCGATCATCCCGTCCCCGGTCGCATCCCCGGTCCACAGCTCCGTGAAGTCCACACCAGTGGTCTCGGACAGGGAAAGGTCCGCGGGCAGGGAGATCGGGTCCACCGACTCGGACTGCAGCAAGATATCTATGTGCAGGCTGGACCTCGTATAGGCCAGGTCGCACAGACCGTCCGAGTCGAAGTCGTCTGCCACCACGGACGTTATCGACTGGCCAGGAGTCGGCGTGATCTCGTAGGCTGCGCCGTACGGATCCGAGGCAGCCGCGTTGAAGAAGATGTCTATCTGCCCGACCTCTGTGCTTGCGACGACATCGACCAAGGAATCGCCGTTCAAGTCGCCAACGGCCATGTCCGTCACGTTCCCCCCGCATGTGAGCAGAGCGGTCTCGAACGTGGTCGGCAGGTCGGCCCTGCCATACAGCAGAGAGAGGTACGGGCTGCCGGACCTGGATATCAGCACGTCTGAGCAACCGTCACCGTTGAAATCCCTGACGAGCATATCGTCTGGACGGAATGCAAGTTCGAATTCGTTCGTCGTGCCGTTGAATGACAGGACATACCCGACGGTGTTGGAATCAGGATACAGAAGGACGAGATCCTCGTCGTCGTCCCCGTCGATGTCTCCGGCCGCAATCACGGTCGCTTCGGCGGCCCAGTTCGTCCAGGTCGTGTGATTGCTATTAGAAACGAACTCCAGCTCAGATGAATAGACGGCCAGGCTCGACCCAGTATAATCGGAACGGGCACTCGCAACACCAATCTCCAAGAAGGCATCGCCATCGAGTTGGCCTATCAACGCGTTGCTTGGGCCCGCACCAGTCGGAAACATGAAATCGCAGGTCTCAGACCAAATCGGGGAGTTGTCGTTCTGGTAGAGGCCAATTGCCCGCGAGTCGTCACGCGAAAGGACAATCAGATCCTGTCTCCCGTCCTCGGAGATGTCGCCTACGATTATCTTCGAGGGAGTCACTTCGATGGGAAGGGTGGTCTCAGCAGACGACGGAAATGGACCGGAAGACCGGAAGAAATACTGCAGGGTCGAAGGGTTCTCTGCTCCGACGACAAGGTCATCTGTAGTATCCGAGTTCAACCTTCCGCATGCGAGCGCGGTCGGATTGCCTGTCACTTCAAGGACGGAATCAGGACTCATTCCGAGCGAGAACGACTGCTGGAACACCATCACATTCGAATCATATTCGTTGACGACTGCGAGGTCCAGCAGCTCATCAGTCCCGAACGAACCTGAGATGAGTGACCGTGTCCCGTTGCCACAGGAAATCAAGATGAAAGTATCGTAGGCAGGCCCCTTCCGGACCTCTATCATCCCTGGCTCCGACACCGGGTTCGAGCCTGAGCATGAGAAAGCGATGTCCGGATAGATGTCCCCGGTAAGGTTGCCGACAACAAGGGCGTTCGCACCACCGTATAGTGAAAAATCAACAACTTGGCTGTACGATGTGTCAGATGTGTAGTTCAGTATCGTCAGGTGCTCGGAGTCGGAAGGACTGGCCCGTCCTTCAAGAACTGCTAACTGTGCGGCTCCTGTCGAGTAGCAGTCAATCGCGCTTACAGCCAATGGCGTCCTTGCAAGAGTGATGTTGTACGAAGGCTGGCTGGAGAAATTACCGTCCACCCTGCCATAGAACACGGATATGACCTTCGCCTCGGACACCGCCACGACAAGGTCATCGTAACCGTCGCCGTTGATGTCCACCAGGATAGCGTCGGTAGACCCACCTGGCAACATCAGTGCGCGGGACACGACCGGGTATTCTAGCAGTCCCAGGGCCGTGTCGGAGAGGTCGGTGTAGCTGACTGATTTCGCATCCGTCGTGGGCGGGAAATCAATGCGCGATGTCTGTTCCAGATGCGCGGTCGGGTAGCTTGTTGAGTCACCAGCCCCTGCGGAGAGCGGCACGAGCATCGATGTAATGGTCAACACGGCTATGGTCGTGGCTAGCAGAAGGCGCACGTGATTCCCATCCTGGACACCCCAGTGGTCTTACTTTTATTTGATGCTTTCGGAAATAATACCGTGCCAGAGTCCTCAGAATCAGTGTCCAAGGCTTATATATGAACAGAGGCCTAACAGGGTTCCATGGCCGCGTCGCTGAGGATCGGCCGGGTGTTCGGGGTCCCGATCTACCTCCACTTCACGTTCCTGATCATCCTGCCGTTGTTCGTCTGGCTGTTCTCCGAGAGCGACCAGAAGATACTCTGGTTCACAGCCGGCTTCGGCGGGCTCGACGCCCCGCAGTGGGAGAAGTACGCCTTCGGCACGGCCGCCAGCGTCATCTTCTTCCTGACCATCCTGGTCCACGAGCTGGCGCACTCCTACCTGGCCCTCAGGTACGGTGTCAGGATCAAGAGCATCACCCTGATGCTCTTCGGCGGAGTCGCCGCGATGGAGGAGATGCCGAAGGAACCGCGTCAGGAACTCAAGATGGCCTTCGCGGGCCCGGCTTCGAGCCTGGCGATAGGAGGAGCGTCACTCGCGGGGATGCTGCTGATCGACTCGCTGCACGTGCACGCGGTCTTCCTCGACGGCCTCAGCATCCTGTTCGGGCTGATGGCGTTCTACAACATCCTGCTCGCGGGGTTCAACATGCTCCCGGCGTTCCCGATGGACGGTGGCCGCGTCCTCAGGGCGTACCTCGCGACGAGGATGTCGCACATCGACGCGACGAGGAAGGCGGCGAGGACCGGGAGGTTCATGGCCATCGCGATGGGCGTCTTCGGACTGCTCACCGGCAACATATGGCTCATATTCATCGCGTTCTTCGTGTACATCGGAGCGACGGAGGAGGAGCGGGCGACGGCCATCACCGACTCGCTCGAGGGCCTCAAGGTGGCGAACATAATGGCCCATCCCGTGGAAGTTGTCCATCCGGACACGACCGTCCAGCAGCTGCTGGACCTCATGTTCGCGACCAGGCACATGGGCTTCCCCGTTACGGACGGGAGGCTCGTCGGGATCGTGACGCTCTCCGACGCCCACAGGGTGCCCAGGGACCAGGCCCAGTATGCACGCGTCGGTCACATCATGACCAGGGAGGTCGCCACGGTCGGGCCCGACACGGGCGCGGCCGAGGCGCTGAAGATCATGACCGCACGCGGGATAGGTAGGCTCGTTGTACTCGACCGGGGGAGCATCGTCGGGATCGTCACCCGAAAGGACCTCCTGAGAGCGGCCGACGTGGTCGACGCGAGGAGGCGCGGCAGGCACGCGGCCTACCCGCCGCCCCCGCCCGGTCAGCCACCCTACGCCCCGCCGCCTAGCCCGCCAGCTGCTTCCTCTTGAACAGGTACATGCTCAGGCCGATCGCGACCGCTGCGTAGACGAGCATCACGACCGCCGCCACCGCCGGGTCCGGGTAGTAGCTGCTGAAGGACATGCCGCCCGGGAGCGTCTGCGAGGAGTCCGTCGGGTACGGGTCGCTCAGTATGTAGCTGATGACGCCCGCTGCGAACGTCAACGACCCCTGGAGCTTGGTCCCCGCGACACTGGATATCCCGTCGACTATGGGCATGATCATGACGAACAGGAAGAACGTCAGGACCGTCGCGCCCGTCGTGCCCTTCAGGACCGTGCTGATGAGATATGCCGCGGCCGTTGCCGCCAGCAGGTACAGGGCCGCGAACCCGAGGGACAGCAGGAAGTCGTCGTCCACGCCTCCAGCCGAGACCAGCGAGAGCACGCCTATCCCCGCGTAGAACAGGAAGATGACGATGCCGCCCGCGGTCATGCTCGCCGCGAACTTGCCCGCGTAGAGGACCCATCTCTTGAGAGGGTTGGGGAATATGAGATACCCTGTACGGTTCTGGAACTCGCCTACGAGGGAGTCCGCACCGAAGAACGTCGCGCATATGACCACGAGCAGGCTCGCGAACCCGAGGAAGTTGCCCGCGAAGCTCTCGGGCGATGTCTGCCAGTCGTATGTCGCGGTGACGGTGTTGGCGCTCACGTCCTGCACGAAGAACACGACCCAGACCTTCTGGCCGCCGTACTCCACGTTGGAGACGAACCAGTTGGCCCCGTCGGCGCTCGCGTATGCCGTGCCGTTGAGGGATATCGCCACCGACGAGCTGTCTATGTTGCTCCTGTCGAGCAACGCGGCTGCGACGGGCACCGGTCCGCCGGTGCCGCCGACCTGGAACGCCCCCGCGGGGACGAGCGACAGCGTCTGGTCAGAGTCCGTGCCGCTGTACGGATGCCCGAGCGCGGGCGGTATCACATAGATGAGCGTGAGCACCAGGACCGCGATGCCTATCGATGCGAGCAGCCGCCAGGACCTGAGGTACTTGAGCAGCTCGTATCTCCAGACTATGGGTACCTGCTCGGCGTCGGAAGGGACCGTGTGCACCGCCTTCTTCTCATCAGCCATCATGATCACCTCGACTCCTTTACCAGGTCCATGTAAAGCATCTCGAGCGGCAGGCCGACGGAGCTGAACTCCGAGACCTTGGCGCCCTCCTTCTGGATGGACAAGAGCAGGTCCGCCCGCTCGTCGTACGCGCCCTCGTATGTGACGACGAATGTGCGCCCGTTCACGCGCTCCGCCCCGCGCACGCTCGCCATCGAGCGCACGCGCCCGAGCAGGGCGTCGGTCACGTCGTTGGCGGTCTTGACCTCCATCTTGACGACCTTCGTCTGGCGCTCGAGCGCGCCGATGTCGTCGTACACCAGCAGCTTGCCGTGGTCTATGAGCGCTGCCGCGTCGCAGGTCTCCTCGACCTCGCCCAGCAGGTGGGAGCTCATGAACACGGTGTAGTGCTGCCTCTTCAGGTCCTTGATGACCTCCCTGACCTCGACCATCCCCCTCGGATCCAGGCCCGAGGTGGGCTCGTCGAGTATGATGATCTCGGGCTCGTGGAGCAGCGCCTGCGCGATCGCCACGCGCTGCTTCATCCCCTTGGAGAACTTGCCGATCCTGGTCGTGCGCCACTCGTCCATCTTGACCTGATGGAGCACCTCGTTGGTCCTGACCTTGATCTCGTCGGCGGACATGCCCCGTATCCCTCCCAGGTAGGCCAGCGTCTCGACCGGCGTCAGGAACGGATAGAACTCAGGGGTCTCGACGACGGCCCCGACGTGCCCCAGGGCGCCCTTCGGGTCCGTGAGGACGTCGATGCCGTTCAGCGTCGCCCGTCCGCTCGTCGCAGTGATGAGGCTGGTGAGTATCTTTATGGTCGTCGTCTTGCCTGCGCCGTTCGGGCCCAGGAAGCCGACGGTCGTACCCTTCTGGACCTTCAGGCTCAGGTTGTCGACCGCCTTGATCGGCCCGAAGGACTTGGTCAGGTTCTGGATCTCTATCATGTGCGCACCTCGCGCTCACCCGTCAAGGCCACGAGGGTGTATATAATCCGAACCGCGGATTCCCCGGATAAAACCCTCGCCTGAAGTTCACTTCCCCAGGGCCCGGAACAGCTCCTTGGCCAGCGCCTCCGCATCCTCACGGACCTTGACCGGATGCATGAGCACCCGTCCGTGGGGGTACAGGGTCATCTCGGGGCCCTTCCTGACGACCAGCATGACCCCGGCGTTCGACAGTATCTCGTACCCGGCCCCGCGGAGGATGCGTTCACACTCATCCAGGTCCAGTGTGACCCTGGCCTTGGGGACCGCTTCGAACGCGTCGAACCTGCACGGCTTGACCGCGAGGAACTCCAGACGCTCACCTCTTCCTGAGGACCTCGTCCATGAGCCCGTCGACCTCGACCTTCAGCGCCTCGACCGTCGAATCGTTCCTGACAAAGCGGTCGGCGAGCGCGATGACCTCGCCCAGGCCCCAGGCGAGCTCGCGCCGGTCCCTGGTCTCGAAGTCCTCGAGCTTCGCGGGGGAGTCGGGCCTGCCCCTGGCCTTGAGCCGCTCGAAGCGCACCTTGGGCGACGCGTGTATCGCGACCACCTTCAGGGCCTCCCCGAAAGCGTGCTTGAACGCCCTGACCTCGTCCAGACCCCTGGTCCCGTCGATGACCACGAGGTCACCGCCGACCAACGGGATGGTCCTCTTGGCCCAGATGTCCATCCCGTACCGCTTCCGCTCCTCGTTCGCCAGGTTGCCGACGCTCGTGTCCGAGGAGTCGAGGCCGAACTCCTTGGCCTTCGCGCGGACGATGTCCCCCATCCTCACGACCTTCGCGCCTCGCGCCTGGCAGCACTTGAGGAACTCCTCTTTGCCTGAGCCGGGCATGCCTGCGGTTACCAGGATCTTCAACAGGTCCACCTGCCTGGTAGATGCGCGCCGTCGGGAAAAAACCTTTGCTGCGCTTCCCTGGGTCATCGTATCGGGACGCCCGTCCCGAGCGCCGTGACGATGCACGTGCTCAGGGACTCGTGGCCCAGCCCCGCCTTCGACCAGAACCGCGGGCACAGGCCGAGGCCGAGCACCGCGCGGTCCATGGCGTCGTCGTCGAACGACCGCATGACCTCCCCGACGAGCCTGTCAGCGGGCGGCGGCCCGAGCTCGCTCGGTGCCCCGAGCAGCCTCGAGACGGCCCCGGGGTCGACCGTGCCGGAGGCAGATGCGCAGTGTGACAGGACGGCGATCGGTTCCGCGCCCGCCCGGGCGCAGGCCGTGAGCACGTCGGTCGCGCCCCTCGCGTCCAGCCCGAACGAGAAGCACAGCCTGAGCGCGGGGATGTCGTAGTGCAGGTAGCCTGGCTCCTTCTCGACCAGGGCCATCTGCCGCGGGTCCTCCCTGACCTTGACGAATGTCCTGCACGGGTACGGGCAGCCGTAACAGCCGAGCGGCCTGTGCGTGATCGCCCTGAAATCCTCACGGTCGGCGCCCCCGAAGTACGACACGATGCCCGAGCTGGCGCCGAGCTTGGCCCTCGTCTCGGAGTGCAGCGACACGCAGGACTCGAAGTGGGCCTCGGGCTCCGAGACCGCGATCTCGCCCATGCCCTTGAACGCGACGGCGACGAGGTTCCTGCGGCCCAGCTCCGCCGCGAGGCCGGCCTTGTCCTCCCCGCCCCAGTGGTCGCACACGAGCTGGGAGCACGCCAGGCCGGCGTCCCCCCAGGGCCCTGCAGCGAGCACATGGATCCGCCTGTCGCCCTGGTCGTCCCTGACCTTGTCGGTCCTCGCCCAGGTGTCCCTGCCCTTCAGCCCGGGAGACGGGACGAACTCGGCCATGCCGTCCCTGACCCACAGGTATCCAGGCTCATCCGAGGCGCCTTTGATCACTACGAAATCGAAACCTGAGAGCTTCAGCTCCAGGCCCGCATGGCCCAGCACCGGGGCCACGCCGCGCTCGCACCAGACGAAGCCCGCGCACGCCGCCGGCATCGGGCTCCCGGTGAGTATGCCGGAGCCCAGGACGAGGCAGCTGCCACCGTGGGCCGACGAGATGTGCCTCGCGACCTCCGTCGAGAGGCCCTTGGCGACTACGAAGGAGTTCTCGAGGGGCTCCTCGGACGACTCCCCCGACGACAGGTCGAACACGCATATCCGGCCGTTCGTCATCGGCATGTCAGTCCACCACCGTGATGCAACCGGTCGGGCACAGCTTCGGGCATTTCGGCTCGCCGCCGCAGAGGTCGCACGGCTCCCTGAGCAGGATCGGCTTCGCGCCCGGCCCGCCGGACCCGGGAGGCTGCTGGCCCTCGGACGCGCCCTCCGGCCTGCCCAGCACCAGCCCGTCGCCCTTTGTCTTGAGGACGAGCCCGAAGTAGTTGGCCTTGTCGTCGATGTGCAGGATGATGCTCGAGCTCATCGGGGTGATGACCGAATCCCGGCTCAAGCTGCATGCGACCTCGCAGAGGCCGCATCCGATGCAGAGCAGGGGATCGATGTTGAGCTTCAGCGGACCACCCGGTCTAGACCACGTTCTCCGCGATGTCCGTGGTGACGCGGTCGCAGTATATGCACCTGAGGGAGGCGGGCTTCTTCGACTCGACGACGAACTCCGTCTCCACCGGCTCGTTCTTGTTCGTTATGCAGCCGGGGTTGGAGCACCTCATGATGCCCTTGACGGAGTTGGGCACCTCGACCACGAACTTCTCGGCCACGTTGTAGTCCCTGATGATGTTGATGGTTGCGTTCGGCGAGATGAGGGCGATCTTGTCGAGCTCCTTGGGATCGAGCTCCCGGTCCTCGATCTTGACGATGTCCTTCCAGCCGACGCGCTTGCTCGGCACATGCATCAGGACGCTGACGGTCGAGTTGACGTCCTCCTTGACGCCCACTATCCTGAGGACCTTGAGCGCCATGCCCACCTGGATGTGGTCTATCACGGTCCCGTTCCTTATCGGTGTGACCTTGAACTCCTTCACTTCGATCCCCCCAGCACGAGCGACAGGAGCGCCATCCTGACCGGCACCCCGTTGAAGGCCTGCTCGAAGTACATCGCGTGCTCCGTCGCGTCGACCTCCGGCGCTATCTCCGTCACCCTCGGGAGAGGGTGCATGATGATCATGTCCCGCTTGACGTCCTTGAGCATCGCCAGGTCGATCCTGAACATGCCCGCGACCTTCTGATATTCCGCGGGGTCCGGGAACCGCTCCTTCTGGATCCTCGTGACATAGAGCACGTCCGCGTCCTTGATCGCGCTATCGAGGGACGAACTCATCTTCGGCTTGGTCCCCATGGCCTCGATGTGCTTGAGATGCTCCTTCGGCATCTGGAGCGTGGGCGGCGCTACGAAGGTCAGCTCCGCGCCGAACTTGGCGAGCGCCTCCGAGAGCGAGTGCACGGTCCTGCCGTACTTCAGGTCCCCGAGCACGACGACATGGTTCCCCTCGATCTTCTTCTTGGCCTTCTTGATCGTGAACAGGTCAAGCATGGTCTGCGTCGGGTGCTGCCCCGCCCCATCGCCTGCGTTGAGCACGGGGTTGTTCGCGAAGTGCGCCGCGAGCCTGGCCGCCCCCTCCTGGGGGTGCCGCAGGACGATCGCATCCGAGTAGGCGTCGACCATCCTGATGGTGTCGGCGAGCGTCTCGCCCTTGGCGACCGACGACCCCTTGGGCTCGTCGAACCCGAGCGTCCTGCCGCCCAGGCGCGCCATGGCTGCCTCGAACGACAGGCGCGTCCTCGTGGACGGCTCATAGAACAGGGACCCGAGGATTTTCCCCTCGAGCATCTTGCTGTTCTCCTCCCCCTTTGCGATCGGGACCATCCTCTCGGCTATCTTGAGGACATGCTCGATCTGCTCCCTGGAAAAATCACGGATGGAGACTACATCCATCCCCTGGAAACTTCCTGACATCAGGGACCTAATCGATTGACACCTTATAAGACTTTCAAATGATACGCTGGCGCTTTCATGGCTTCCGACAGCTCGCGCCAGCACTTGATGGCAACGGGGTCGCCGATTGGGCCCATTGACGGCCTTCGGAATCGACGGAAAACGAATATGCCGACCGATCGTCACACGAGGTCGAAGTCTTCGATCGCGCTGCGCATGTTCTCGAACCAATCGTCCGCGCACTTGTGAAGCTTCACCTTCAGCTGGGACGGATGCACCGCTGTATATACGTGGAAATAGCCCCCGCGCTCGATCGTCTTCGTCTCCCTGAACGCGAGGCCGGCGGCGACTAGCTTCTGAAGCGCTCTGTAGACCGTGCTCCGGTCCTTCTTCATGGAAGGGGCGAGGTCATCCGCCTTGAGAGGCCCCTCCTTGACCAGTCGCCTGTAGATGAGCAACTCGAAATCGGAAAGGCCGTAGATGCACTTGACGATGTCCGTGCAGGTCGCCTGTCCCGAGAGGATCTTCTGCGGCTCAACCATGTTGCACGGTAGTGCCATTATTATACTTAACCGTTGCGACACACAGCGAGCCAGACATCCGGCCGTTCACAACGTGAAAATCTTTATTTACTGCCAAGGCAATCGGGTTTGCACGGTAATGCCAAAACCGCAGGAGAGATGGTTGTGGACAAGGACGCGACATTGGACGCGAAGGGGCTGATGTGCCCGATGCCGATAGTGCAGCTCGCCAAGAAGGTCAAGGGGATGACTTCCGGACAGGTCCTCGAACTCCTCGCCGACGATATCGGGGCAAAGGACGACATCCCCGCATGGTGCAGCAGGACCGGCAACCAGCTCATCCAGATGGAAGAGGACGGCAAACTCATCAGATTCTATATACGCATCAAGTGACGACATGGAGACAACGAGGTGATGGATATGGCAGACAAATTCTGTATGGTCGTGAGCGAGGGCGGTTTCGACAAGGCCATGATGCCGCTGATCATGGGCACGACGGCCGCGAGCATGGGTATGGAAGTGCATGTGTTCTACACGTTCTTCGGGCTGAACCTGCTGAAGAAGGGGAACAGGCCGAAGCTCCCGGGCATGATGAGGTTCTTCACGGGAATGATGGAGAAGAAGATGAAGAAACTGAACATCCCGAGCATCCAGGAGATGATGAAGCAGGCCCGTGAACTCGATGTCAAGTTCTACGCCTGCAGCACATCCATGACCCTGATGGGCATGAAGGAGAGCGACCTGGTCGAAGGGACGAAGATCCTCGGGGCCTCGGCGTTCCTCAACCTGGCGGCTGACTCGAAGACGACCCTGTTCATCGGGTGAGCGGATACCATGAAGACCGCTTTCATCGTGATCAGATCACCGACGGAACTGGACCCGACGCACATGATCGCGAGGCTCGCCGACAGGGCGGACTCGACCGCGATACTCTTCGAGGACGGCGTCTACCAGGCGCTGGTCGGAAACGCATCGGAGAGGCTCGGCAAGGCCGTGCACGAGGTACTTGTCTCTAGGGAGGACATGGAGGCCAGAGGGTTCACCCAGGCGGACCTGAAGCTCGGCGTGGCCGTCGGATACGACGACATCGTGGACTGCATAATGGAGCGCACCGAGCGCACGGTGACAGTCTGAGGTGCTCATATGGCGAAGACAATGACTATAATCTGGAGGTCCGGCTCGATGATGGCGATGGACGTCAACATCGCGGTCAAGCTAGCGCAGGCGGCCAGGGCCAAGGGATACAAGGTCAACATGTTCGGATACGGGGAGGGCGTCACGGCCGTCAAGAAGGGCCAGAACCCGAAGCGCTTCCCGAACGTCGGTAAGGAGCTGGAGCAGGCCGCGAAGGACGGCATAGCCCAGGCCGTGTGCGAGACCTGCTTCGCCGCCAGGGGCTTCGAACGCGGCGAGGAGATCCCGGGAGTGAAGGTCGGCAGCCTGACCAACGACCTGTTCAGGTTCGTGTCCGAGTCCGACAGGCTCGTGACAATCGCGAGGTGATGATGACATGGCAGGTTCCACACTGGTGCTGATAACAAGGCCGCCGTACGGGCTCGAGGAGGCCTTCGCCGGCCTCAGGCTGGCGCTGGCGATGAGCGTGAACGGGATGAAGACCTCGGTCCTCATGGTCGAGGACGGTGTGTACAACGCGGTCGGGACCCAGAGGGGCGACGCGGTCGGCATGCCGTCGAACATGGACGCCACGAAGGAGCTGTACGATTTCGACGTGCCCGTGTACGTCGTCAAGGAGGACCTCGCGGCGAGGGGCATACCCGAGTCGAAGCTGTTCGAGGGGCTCAAGCCGGTCCCTGTCGCCGAGGCCAGGAAGCTCATGGCCGAGCACGACGTCGTCACGACCTTCTGAAACCCCCATCCGGGAGGCGATCCTCCCATCCGGCCTTTTATACAACCTTGTCCAATCACTTGACGTGCACTTCGAGATCGCAGAGCGGGACGGCCTGGCGAGGATAGGCATCCTCGAGATAGATGGCGTCAAGCACGAGACGCCGGCGGTCGCCTACGTCGACAGCCAGAGGTACCGGGCCCCCGACCACGGACTCAAGGTCAGGACAGGGGAGGGCGACGCCAAGGGACACCTCGCGGTCGACAGCTCCCTGTTCGGGATACTCCAGGGCGTGAGGTCCGACGGGCTGCACCTGGACCCCGGGTCCCGCGGCTCGAGATACGCCCAGCCTGCACCGGCGGGCGACATGGTCATCTTGGAAGACATCTCCCAGGCCCTCCTCGACTCCGCGAAGTTCGTGGAGCAGGTCGTGAGGGTCAAATCAGGGGCCGACCTCGTCAAGCCGGTCTACTGTTCCACAATCGGCCTGCCGCACAGGCTCGCGCTGCTCGCGTACTGCGGCATCGACCTGTTCGACTCGGTGCCATTGATCATGGCCGCCGTGAACGGGCTCTACCTGACGACGACTGGAATCCTCCGGTACGACAGCGTCAAGGACCTCCCCTGCGCGTGCCCCGCCTGCGCCTCTGGCATGCGGACGAGGGACGAGCTGCTCAGACACAACTACTCGGTGGCGGAGAGCGAGGCGCGGCACGTGAGGCACGCGATACGGACTGGCACACTGAGAGAGCTCGTGGAGGCCAGGGTCCGCGCGGACCCGTGGCTCGTGCAGGACCTCCGGCTGCTGGACATGCACCACTACGGGCTCCAGGAGATGCACGCGCCCATCAAGGGCGCGCCATTCCACGCGGGCTCCAAGGAGTCACTCGCTCGCCCGGACGTAATACGCTGGCAGAGGAGGCTCGAGGAGAGGTACGCCAGGCCGAGGTCGGCGAAGGTCCTAGTGCTCATCCCATGCTCCGCTAAGAAACCGTACTCCACATCCCAGTCGCACCTGAGGTTCAGGGAGGCGATCTCAGCGAGCGGGCGCAAGGACCTCGTGCACGAGGTCATCGTCACGTCGCCGCTGGGGCTGGTCCCCCGGGAACTGGAACTGTTCTACCCTGCGCAGGACTACGACATCCCCGTCACCGGCCACTGGGACAGGGACGAGAAGAAGCTGGCCGAGGAGATGGTCTCATGGCTCGTGTCCAGCCAGAAGTACGACCTGGTGATATCGCACCTCGGGGACGAGAGGGAGCCAGTCAACGCCGTCCTGGGCGACTTCATAGACACATCGCAGGGCGCCCCCGGGGCCAGGGACAGCCTCGGCCGCCTGACGGAGACGCTCAAGGAGCACGTCCCGGAGCCAGGCGGACAGGGATCGTGGGACCGCGACATAGACGACATGCGATCGCTGTGCAGGTTCCAGTTCGGGCCCGCTGGTGAAGCGATCTGCGAAGGCGCGAGGGTCGCCGGACGATGGCCATACCTCAAGATCGTGCGGGACGGCCTGCAGCTGGGGATGCTCACCGGGGACAGGGGCATGATATCCCTGACCCTGGACGGAGGGAGGACACTCGCCGAGAGCGGAGCCTACACCGTCCAGATCGAGGATTTCAAACCGAAGGGAAACCTGTTCGCCGTAGGGGTAAAGGCGGCCAGTCCCGAAATCAGGATCGGGGACGATGTGGCCGTGGCGAACGGGAAGGACCTGAGGGCGGTCGGAGTGGCACGGATGAGCCCCGCCGAGATGAAGCTGGTTAAGCGCGGCGAGGCAGTCCACATACGGCATGTCGCCCCATGAGCCAGATTGTTTTTCCGAGCACTTTCGGCGACCCCCTCGCATCAGGCTATTAACCTCGATTTCACGTAGAACTCCTTGCGAAAGGTGACAGGAATGATAGAAGTGGATCACTACAGCTGGGAAGAGATGTATGACTTTCTGGGTTGCGACCCGGAGCTCGAACCAGCGCTTGACTATTGACTCCGTCCCAGATAGGTAGGACCGGTTTGCTCCCGCCTGCCTATCACCCTCCCCCTCCAAGCAGGCCGCGCCATACAAGGCGTGAAGGACATCATCCGATGGATCTGCGGCCTAGCGCGGTCATCGAATATACCCTCCATGTGCGCATCTTCTTTGCGCGGATCAGCCCAGCACGCTCCAGCACCTGGAGATGATAGGAGAGCTTCGACGACGGGACACCCGTGATCTCGCGCAGGAGGCAGGGGCATAGATCGGCCCTCGCCAGCGCCCACAGTATCTTGGTCCTCGTGAAGTCTGACAAGGCATGGTTGACCTTTGCCTGTAGCTTCAGCTCGGCGTCCGAAGGGATGCTGGCCAACAGTTTGGAGTACCCGCCCATCTTCGATACGCGCGAGGCGACGTCCGGAGGGACCTCGAGATGCTTCCGCCTTCGACCGCAACACGGCACCTCGATTCTCGTCGATGGCACAACGGATAAATACGCACCTCGCTATTTCAATTTTTGTTGAAATAATGCCCGTGGAAGTAACACCATGGTAATGACACCGTGCTGCCCAGGCAGGAAGACGACGAAGCGGATCCTGGTCGGCGGTCAAGAGGTCGGGATATCGGACCTCGACGGGATCATCGCGGTCGCGCTGTCTTGCTCTGATGCGACTGATGACGATCTGAGGGCCATCCTCATCAGGGAACTCAGAAGGTGCAATTACGTCCCGTCCGAGGCGGAGACGGAATACGAGGAGGCCATCTGGCGTGAGTTCCAGCTCGCTCGCAAACGGGAGACCACTGAGAGGTCCGGACGGCCAGAGGTGATCGTGTACGGGACCGGGTGCGACCGGTGCGACAACATGTCCCGGGCCGTCAACGAAGCGCTCGCAGCCGTTGGGATTCGAGCCGATGTGGTCAAGGTAACTGACCTCGAGAAGATGGTCGAACGACACATCGAGGAGGCGCCCGCCCTAAGCCTGAACGGACGGGTGGTCGTCTCCGGACGGGTGCCATCGAAGGAAGAACTCGAGGACATCATCAGACGAACACTTGGAGGCGCACGACATGGCTGAGAAGTACGAGGGGTTCCCGAGAGAGGAGATCCCGTGGTATCCGACAATCGACCAAGGATTATGCACCGGCTGCGGCACGTGCGTCGAGTTCTGCCACAAGGGCGTGTACGCGAAAGGCGATAAGGTCGAGGTGAAGAACCCCTTCTCATGCGTTGTCGGATGTACTGGCTGCCTCAAGGGATGCCCGGAGGAGGCGATCTCGTTCCCCAGCATGAGAGATCTCGTCCTCGTGCTCAAGGATCTCGAGAAGAAGTACGGCAAGAGGGGGAAGGGGACCTGAGACAGGACGCGGCGGGGGACGGGGGAGCCTGCCCTCCCGAGAGGGACCCAGCACGAAAATCTTAATAGAGTGGTAAGCGTTCGGCCTACTGGGACAACTGGGATGCATAGCTGGTCCAGGGCGCGATTCGCCCGGGACCGGATCGAATGACAGTGCCAGGCAGAGGTAGCTGGGATGGGAACACGTGGCCCTGGCCTGAGAGCGTTGGCAAACATGTCCGGAGGTTTCGCGACGAGTGAACCCAGGCGGGGCGTCGGCAGAGCGGCCAGGGTCTTCGTCGTCGACGACGAGGAGTTCATAAGAGACCTCTACAAGGACATGTTCGAGTCGAACGGCCACACGGTCTTCTCGGCCAGAGACGGGGACGAAGCGCTGAAGATTCTCAAGACGATGCAGTGCAAACCAGATGCCATCATAATGGACCACCGGATGCCTGGCAAGGACGGCATCGAGACGACGAGGGAGATAAGGAAGATGGACCCGACGATCCCCGTCATATTCTCAAGCGCAGACGAATCGATTCGCCAGGAGGCCCTCGAGGCCGGGGCCGTGTCCTTCTGGGCGAAACCGTTCCCGATACACCTTCTCATCAACGCGACCGTCGACATCGTGAAGGCGCGGGACAAGTGAGCGCGGGCATCACTCCAGCTTGTACCGGAGTATGGCTCCGACCCCGCCGAGCGACTCCAGCCTTCTACCGGCCTCGTGCATCGAACTGACGATCATGAACTCGCCCTTGGACGCCTCGACCGAACTCAGCAGTCGGTCCGCGCCATGCTTCCTGACCAGCGTGTCCACTATCAGCAGTGTCTTGACCGCGCCCGCGTCGCACGCGTGCCTCACGGAAGCGTCGCCGTAGGCGAACATGCCGTCCTTGGCGATCTCGGCGAACAGATGCTCGACCAGCAGGGTCTCCTTCGCGACCCTCGACTCTTCGAGGACCTTCCCTCCGATGCCTTTCTTCATCAGCTCGGCGACCCCGGCCATCCCAGCCTGCCCCGTGGACTGCAGCGAGAGGTTCTTGGCGGCTTCGGGCAGCTTCTCCCGGATCCTCCTCACGAGCGCCTCCTTCGTGAAGCCGGGCCCGAGTACGATAAGGGGTTCGCCGTGGATCATCAGGGTCAGCTTGGAGACGACCTCGTCCAGGAACTCCGGCTCATTGGGCTTGGAGTCGTACATCTTCCCGCCGGGGTTCCGCGTGATGGTCGCGACCTCCTTGACCCCGTAGTCCCTGACGACCGCGATCACCGCCTCCGTGTCCTCGATTGCCACCAGGAACAGCGACGGCTTGTCGGACGACGCGACGGCCTGCTTGATCCTGTCGAAGTGCTTCGGCATCCACTCGGGCTTGACGACCGTGAGGTCGTCGCCCGGGCCGATCATGAGCGTGTGATGCTCTCCGACGTCCTGCGGGCCCGATATGATCGTCCCGAGTATGCGGAGCCTATCCTCCGATTCGTGGAACTCGACCTTGTCCACGCGCAGCCCGAGCCGCATGCGCACCTTCTCGGTCCGCTCGGGCCTGAGCTTGTCGCTCTTGTCCTCTTTCCTGCGAAAAGTGGTGGCGAAGACCAGGTCTCTCGCATCCACAAGGTTGTAGAGGTGCCACAGGTCGTCGATGGTGTCCGCTAGGAGCTTGATCTCGTTGTTGTTCGCGTCCTGATGGAGTATCTTCATCCTTTTCGATGCTCAAATGCCCCAGGGCGCATATCAAGCCATCGCGGAAGTCCCACGGTCCCTGCAATCATGTCTGGTCCGAGAAAGTATATATTCCTATCAGGTCATAGCTGACTGACCTGGTCAGAAAGGGAGTTACATGGCGGAGTACCTTGAGATAGAAGAGGTGCTTGACGAGATACGGTCGTTGCCCTCGATTTATGAAGTCACGGTCGTCTCCCGAAGCGGTATGCACATCGCGGGGGACTCACCGAGGGGCGTGCACCTCGAGACATTCGTCGCCATGTCCGCGATCCTCCTGGGTGCTGCGGAGACCGCAACGGCGGAGATGAAGGACAAGCTGCAGCACGTCGCGATCGAGCTCTCCAGGGGGAAGCTCATCGTCGTAGGTGCCGGAACACGGGCCCTCCTGGTCGTGACCGCCTCGAACGAGGTCCCGACCAGCGATCTGGCGAACCAGGTCAAACAGTTCGGCGCCAGGATCGCCGAGAAGATTTGACCCTGGCCTCAGAGCCTCTTGAAGCCGCCCCGGGCCCATTCCAGCAGTATCTCAGCGGAGTAGACGATGCCCTCGCTTGCGGTCCTGCTCCTTCCGTCCGCGGACGTCGACCCTTTTGCGATGGCCTCGATGACATCCCCTTCGCTCTGGGCGCCCTCGGCGACCGTGTACGCCCTGCCGATCTCATGCGGCTTGTGCGCATCGCTCCCGCCGGTCCGCGCCAGCCCTCTCCTCACGGCGACCGCCTCGGCCCTGCGGTTGCTTCTCCGCGGGTTCCCGCCGTTCAGCACCTCGATGCCGTCGAACGCGACGGTGCCCGCGACCTCGAGGCCTACGCCGGACGGGAACCTCTGTGGATGGGCCGCAACCGCGACCCCGCCGAGCGCGTGTACCCTCTCGACGGTCTCCTCGACGGACAGGCTCCTCGGGACGAGCTCGCCCACCCCGTAGGCCAGCACATGCCCGCTCAGCGTCGACACCTCGACCCCGCGGACCACGACCAGCCCGTGCTCCTTGGCCAGCGAATACGCCTCGAGCGAACCCGCGATGGCGTTATGGTCCGATATGCAAAGCCCGTCCAGCCCAGCGGCTCTGCAGCGCTTGAGGACCTCCTTCGGAGGCCCGTTCCCTGCATCCCGCGAGTGCGCGGAGTGGATGTGCATGTCGAGTTTCATCGTATCTTCGCACCTGCGTGTATGTCCCTGTCGAACACGACCTTGACGCCGTCCGCATGCATCAGCATGGCCTTGTCCCCGAAGATGAAAGCCGCATAGACCTTCCCGGCCTCGGCCTTGTCGAGCCTGCACGGGACATTCCTGCCCCCGACATCCAATGCGTCGGCTTCCCCGGGCACGACCGCCCCTACGCGCATGTCCAGCTTCTGGAACTCCTTGAAGCTGATGGGCTTCTGACCCGGCTCCATGCCGCTCGCGACCTGCGTCCCCGGCGGCAGGTCCTTCTCAGGCCGGAGCAGCGCCAGCCGGCCGCTCTCCTCCGCCGCGAGGAGCATGCCCTCGGACTTGACGCCCCTGAGCACGGCGGGCTCGAGGTTCGTCACTATGACGAGCGTCTTGCTCTTGAGCTCGTCCGCGGTGTAGTGCTCCTTCAGGCCCGTCACGATTGTGATCTCCCTGCCGACATCGGCCTTGACCAGGTACAGCTTGTCGGCGTTCGGATGGGGCTGGACGTCCAGGACCTTCCCGACCTTGAGGTTGAGCGCCGCGTACTTCTGGAACTCGGATGCGGCCGCGACCTCGACCTTGGCGAACTGTGGGACGGGCTTCTCGAGGGTGACCCCGGCCGTCAGCGGCATCCCGATCCCTGGCCAGCCTTGCTCCTCGACGGTGCCCTCCATCCTGAGCTGGGCCCAGATGCTCTCCGACGAGAACGGCATGAACGGGTTCGCCATGACCGCGAGCGCCTTGACGATGAGCAGGTTCACGTGCAGGACCGTACCGCAACGCTCCTTGTCCGTGCCCACGAGGGCCCAGGGCGCGACCGCGTCGAAGTACTGGTTCCCGAACTGGGCGAGGTCCATGACGCCCTTGAGGGCGCGCCTGAACTCGCACTTCGAGAGCGCGTCGGAGACCTCCTTGTTCGCATCGGAGATGCGCTGGAGTGCCGCCTTGTCGCGCTCGTCCATCACGCCCAAAGGCGGTATGACGCCGTAGTTCTTGAAAGTGAACGACAGGGTCCTGTGGACGAAGTTCCCGTAGGCGGCCACGAGCTCGCTGTTGATCCTCTGGGCGAAGTCCTCCCACGAGAACTCGCTGTCCTTCAGCTCGGGCATGGTCGCCGACAGGTAGTACCTTATGATGTCGGGCCTGAACTTCGTCAGCATGTCCGGGATGTCTATGCTTACGCCCATGCTCTTGGAGAACTTCTGTCCGCCCAGGTTCATGTACTGGTTCGCCGGGACGTCGTAGGGCAGGTTCAGCCCGCCGTACCCGAGGAGCATGGCGGGCCATATGATCGTGTGGAACACTATGTTGTCCTTCCCGAGGAAGTAGTAGCTCCTGCAGGACGGGTCGGTCCAGAAGAGCTTCCAGTCTTCTGGCCGGCCCTCGATGTCCGCCCACTCCTTCGTCGCCGAGAGGTAGCCTATGACCGCCTCGAACCAGACGTAGATGCGCTTGCTCTCGAAGCCCGGGACCGGGACAGGCACGCCCCAGGCGATGTCCCTGGTGATCGGCCGGTCCACGAGCCCCTCGTTGAGGATGTTGAGCGTGAAGGCCTTCACGTGGGGGCGCCAATGTGTCTGCGCCTCGACGTATCCCTTGAGCTCCTCGGTGAAGTGTGAGAGCTTCAGGAAGTAGTGCTCGGTCTCGGTGAGGTTGGGGGTCTCCCCGCAGAGCTGGCACTTCGCATCTATGAGCTGCTCGGCGTTCAGGTCCTTCCCGCACTGGTCGCACTGGTCCCCGCGGGCGCGGTCGTACTTGCAGTACGGGCAGACGCCCTCGACGTACCTGTCGGGGAGGAACCGCCTGCAGCTTTCGCAGTAGAACTGCGGGGTGCTCTTCTTCTCCAGATGGCCCTGCTCGAGGAGCCTCAGGAAGACCTTGGCCGCGACCTCCTCGTGGTTCTTGGTGTGGGTGCTGGTGTACAGGTCGTAGGATGCGCCCAGGTCCGAGAGCGCCTTCGAATCGATCTCGTGGTACCTGAACGCTATGACCTCCGGTGAGACCTTCTCCTTGTCCGCGCTCACGGTCACCGGGGCGCCGTGCATGTCGGTCCCTGAGACCATCAGGACATCGTTCCCGATCAGGCGGTTGTACCTCGCGAATATATCCGCCGGGAGCACCGAGCCCGTGACATGTCCCAGGTGTATGGGGCCGTTCGCGTAGGGCCACGCGACGCAGATGAGTATCCTTGCCATCTTGACCAGCCGCCCTCAATCGCGGGGGCCGGACTTAAAGCTAGCGTGGCCCAATGGCCTGGGCTGCCTCGACGAACGGCAAATCATATACAGGGGCTCCCGCATTCTGGGACCATGGCCCCGCTGGAGCTTGTCCGGCTGAGGGAGGACCTGGAGGCCTTCCAGGGCGCGCTGATGCTTGAGTTCTACAGCAACTACGCCGGGCTCAAGGACGACATGAGCACGACGGGGATCTACGACAGGTACGCCCACCTGTTCTCGAAGGACACGCTCGCCGCGCTGGCCGGTCCGCCGCCAGACGACCCAGACGAGGCGCGCAGGATACGATACCTGAGGGCGTTCTGCACGGTCGGCCACCTGGACAGCGCGGTCAAGGAGCTCACGGACAAGGCCAACACATACGAGGCGCGGTCCGTCGTTGAGTTCGACGGGGAGACCATCCCCTACAGGTCCGTGCCGGTCAGGCTGAGGAGCGAGCCGGACCGTGCCCGGCGCGAGCAGCTGTTCCATGCGAAGCTCGGGGTGACCGAGGGGCTGAACGAGATCCTGCTTGAGCGCATGGGTGGCGCGCACGAGCTCGCCGGGGCCCTGGGGTTCAGGAACTACAGGGACATGTGCTCGACGCTGAAGGGCGTGGACTACGCCGCCCTCGAGGAGCAGATGGAGGACTTCCTCCACAGGACAGGGGGGCTCTACAGGGAGCACATGGACGCCCTCCTGACGGACAGGGCCGGCGTCGGGCTCGAGGACGCATGGAGCTTCGATGTGCCGTTCGCCCTCAGGGGGGACGACTTCGACCAGTACTTCGCAAAGGACCGGCTCGTGCCGGTGTTCCACGGAACGCTGAAGGGCATGGGCATCGAGCCTGAACGGTACACGAACATCGAGGTGGACACCGAGGCCCGCCCGAAGAAGGTCCCGAGGGCGTTCTGCGCGCCGATCAGGGTCCCGGGGGATGTCAAGCTGGTCATACTCCCGATGGGCGGATGGAAGGACTACGGGGCGTTCTTCCACGAGGGTGGGCACGCATGGCATTTCGGCAGCACCGACGAGAGCCTCGCCCCCGAATACAGGTACCTCGGCGACAACTCCGTAACCGAGGCGTTCGCGTTCCTGTTCACATACCTGCCGTCGAACCCGGCCTGGCTGAAGAGGTTCGTCGGCATGGAGGACCCGGGAGAGTACACCAGGTTCGCCCTGGTCGACAAGCTGATGTTCCTCCGGCGGTACGCATCGAAGCTGATCTACGAGACCAAGCTGCACACCGGCACACCAGGACCGGAGTTCCAGCACATCTACAAGAACTGCCTGCAGAAGGGGCTCGGGTTCAAGCACTCGGAGAAGCACTACCTGGAGGACGTCGACGACGGGTTCTACTGCGCGGAGTACCTGAGGGCGTGGATACTGGAGGGGCAGCTCAGGGAGGCGCTCACGGAGAAGTTCGGGGACGAGTGGTTCACGGACCCGCGGGCGGGGGAGTACCTCCGGGAGCTCTGGTCCTACGGTCAGAAGTACACCGCGGACGAACTCGTCAAGACGATAGGGTATGTCGAGCTGGACCCGGAGCCGATGATACGCGAGATCGAGCAGGGCCTAGGGGACTCGGGCTGATACTTTTTTAAACGGGACCCACCTTAACCTGGACGATGCGCATAGCCGTACTACTCAAGGACCGCTGCCAGCCGAAGCGGTGCGGCCTCGAGTGCATACACTACTGCCCGCCCGTCAGGACCGGGGTCGAGACCATCGCCATGGGCGATGCGGGCAAGCCGGTCATATCCGAGGAGCTGTGCGTCGGATGCGGGATATGCATCCACAAGTGCCCCTTCGAAGCCATCAAGATCATCGGCCTCCCGAAGGAGCTCGAAGGGGAGATGGTCCACCAGTACGGCAAGAACTCCTTCAGGCTCTACAGGCTGCCCGTGCTCAGACAAGGGCAGGTCGTCGGCCTGCTCGGGCCGAACGGCATCGGCAAGACCACGACGATATCCATACTCTCGGGGCAGGTCGTGCCGAACCTGGGCGACTTCGGGCACAAGGCCTCGTGGGACAAGGTGCTGGAGAAGTACGCAGGCACGGAGATGCACGAGTTCTTCTCGCGGCTCGCAGACGGGAAGGTCAGGACCGCGCTCAAGCCGCAGTACGTCGACAAGCTCCCGGCCGTCCACAAGGGGACCGTCAAGGAGCTCCTCGCGAAGATCGATTCTGGCCCGCGGCTGGGCGAGGTCGCGGAGCAGCTGACCGTCTCGAACGTGCTCGCCAGGGACATCTCCAAGCTGTCCGGGGGCGAGCTCCAGAGGGTGGCGATCGCGGCGACCCTGCTCCGGGACGCTGACGTCTACTTCTTCGACGAGCCGTCGTCGTACCTGGACATATACCAGCGGCTGAAGATAGCCAGGATAATCCAGGACCTGAGCGAGAAAAGGCAGGTCGTCGTGATCGAGCACGACCTCGCCATCATGGACTTCCTCGCGGACCTGGTGCACATCATGTACGGCTCCGAGGGGGCGTACGGCGTCATGGCGCAGCCGAGGCCGGTCAGGACCGCCATCAACGCGTACCTCGAGGGCTACATCAGGGAGGAGAACATCAGGATCAGGGACACTGCGATCAAGTTCGAGCGCCGGCCGCCCAGGTCGGACTGGCAGTCCGGGACGCTCGTAGGGTTCTCGCGCTTGACGAAGCGCTTCAAGACGTTCCACATGCAGGTCGCCGAGGGGGCCATC
This sequence comes from uncultured Thermoplasmata archaeon, assembly GCA_964568665.1. GTDB lineage: Archaea > Thermoplasmatota > Thermoplasmata > UBA10834 > UBA10834 > CAWBDD01. Next base: position 245,404 of record CAZMPY010000005.1, read on the forward strand.
AAGAAGGGCGAGGTCGTCGGCGCGGTCGGGCCGAACGCGACCGGCAAGACCACATTCGTGAAGATACTGGCATCTGAGATCGAACCCACCTCGGGAGATGTGCTCGGGGAGGTGGCCGTCAGCTACAAGCCGCAGTACATCAAGCCCGAGTTCGACGGCTCGGTCAGGGAGATGCTCACCGCGAGCATAGGCAAGGATCTCGAGGCGGGGTTCTTCCAGGTGGAGATCGCGACCCCGCTGGGGCTCAAGTACCTGCTGGACAAGGACGTCCAGACGCTATCCGGCGGGGAGCTGCAGCGGGTCGCCATCGCGGAGTGCCTGGGCAAGACCGCGGACATCTACCTCCTGGACGAGCCGTCCGCGTACCTCGACTCCGCCCAGAGGATGGCCGCGGCCAAGACCATCCGGAGGGTCATCGAGAAGCTCGGCAAGTCCGCGGTCGTCGTCGACCACGACGTGTACATGATCGACCTCATCTCCGACTCGATCATGGTCTTCACGGGCGTGCCATCGGAAAGCGGGAAGGGCGAGGGGCCGATGGATATGCGGGACGGCATGAACCGCTTCCTGAAGGATGTGGACATCACGTTCAGAAGGGACCAGGACTCGGACAGGCCTAGGATCAACAAGAAGGATTCGAGGCTCGACCGGGAGCAGAAGTCGAAGGGCGAGTACTACTACAGCTGAACGCTGCCTTTGGCCACCCGCCCGTTCTTCCTGACGCGGTACGCGTACCAGACGATTATCACGACAACCGCCCCGACCACGACGATGTCGAGCTGCCGGAACACCCCCTCGAAGTCCCTCCAACTGGGGCCGAGGCTGTAGCCGATGTATCCCAGCAGGAGGGTCCATGGCACAGAGCCCACGAAGCTGTACGCCAGGAACCTCGGGAACCTCATCTTCGCGATGCCTGCGGGCAGGGATATCACCGTCCGGATGATCGGAAGGAGCCTGCTCACGAAGGTCGCGGCGTCGCCGTACTTCGCGAACCACTTCTCGGCGGTCACCATGTGCTTCTCGCGGATCAGCACGTACTTCCCGTACTTGGCTATGAAGGGCCTGCCCATGCGGTAGCCCACGGCATAGGCCACGACCGAGCCGATGCTGCACCCGACTGCGCCTGCGACCGTGATACCCAGGAGCGTCATCGCGACCCCGTCGTATCCAGGCAGCGCGGACTGGTAGACGAGGTAGCCCGCGAACGGCATGACGATCTCGCTCGGGACCGGCATGCAGGCGCTCTCCAGGGCCATGAGTAGGATGATGGCTAGGTAGCCGTAGTTGGCGATCCAGTCAATGATGAGGTTTACGCCCCATTCGACCAGGCTCATCGGGGCCCAATAACGGTCCATGCGATAAAAAGGATTGGTCGCACGCGCGCACGGCCTGGAAGGTTCTTGTACCTCCCGGGCGTTTCACAGCAGGATGAACGCGGCGAGGGTCCTGGAGAGCTACAGCGCCATGATGGTGCTCGGGCTCGTCCTGGGCCTGCTCCTCGGAGGGTTCCCGGTCCTCACGAAGGAGGTCTCGATGGCGTCGCTGGCGCTCCTGATGACGCTCTCCCTGACGAACGTCCGGTTCGCCGAGACCAGGGGGAGGGAGCATCGGAAGGACGCGCTCCTCGCCCTTGCACTGAACTACGGACTGCTCACCGCAGTCATCCTGGCGTGCGGGAGCCTGTTCTCCGAGAAGCTCTGGTGGGGCTGGGTCCTCATGGCAGCGGCCCCGTCGGCCATATCCATCGTGCCCTTCACGACCGTCCTCGGGGGAAGGACCTCGAAGGCGCTGTTCGCGACCGCGGTGAACTACCTCGCGGCGCTCGGGCTCATGCCGCTCATGACCCTGCTCCTGATAGGCTCTGCGGTCTCCGTGACGAGCCTCATCACGTCGCTGGCCCTCCTGATAGCCCTGCCCATGGGGCTCTCGAGGCTGGTCATGAGGGTCAAACTCGAGAAGCGGACGACCACCATCGCGATGAACCTGTCCTTCGCCGTGCTCATATTCGCCGTCGCGGGGTCGAACAGGGATGCGTTCTTCGGAGACCCACTCATGGTCGCCGCGATCTCCGCGGTATGCCTCATCCGGACATTCGGGACCGGGCTGGGGACCGAGCTGGTACTGAGAAAGGCCGGCGTGCCCCGGGAGGAACGGGTGTCGAGCATGCTGTTCGCGAGCTACAAGAACCTCGGGCTCACGGCGACGATCGCCATCGCGCTGTTCGACCCGATGGTAGCCGTGCCGGCCACCATCTGCATCCTGTTCGAGGTAGTCTGGATAGTCTCGGTCCTCAGGTTCTACCCGCGCGGGTCCGGATGAGCCGGAGGTCTGCCATCCACCGCCTAACCCTCGCCCCGACGTCCCTCACGAAGCACTGGAAGCTCGCGTTGCCGGTCTCCGCGCGCCACCTTGAGAAGCTCACGAACACGATGCCTGCGGTCGTCCCGACCAGGAGCGTGGACTCTATCCAGATCGAATACCCCAGCGCCGCGTTCTGGAGCTCGTCCAGCCCGACATGCACCGCCCAGAACGTGAGCGGGAGCAGGTACCTCCATCCCACCGCCAGAGGTGCGACGATCGCCGCGCCGACGGGGTAGTGCAGCAGGGACTTCCACGGCAGCCCGGATGCGTCGTCCCAGGTCGACCTGAAGATTGCCTCCCAACCGTTGTCGCGGACATACCTGGGGAGCGCGAACAGATGGTCTGCGTCTATCAGCACGCCGAACGTGATCGCGATGAACCACTCGTCGCGGTTGAGGGTCATCAGCATGCCGATGAGGACGACCACCATCACATGAGTCGGGGTCAGCAAAGCACTACCTCGCGGTTCACCAGGTCTTCCCATCATGTAAGCCCATATGTCAGATTCTAACTTTCCCCCAGGGACCGTGTTATTAACGCCATTACGATGAGAACCCGCACTTAATAAGGGCAGCGAAAATCTTATTAAACGAGCATCAGTTGAGCGGCCGGTCGATTCATGGCGCACATTCACCTCGAGGACGGCGCGTTCTCACCCCTGTGGGTCATAGTATGGTCCCTGCTCGCCGCGGGGGCCATGACCGTCGTCCTCTACACGCTGAGAGGCGGGAAGATGTCCCCCAGGAAGCTCGCGATCGCAGCCATGTGCACATCCGTCGGCTTCGCGGTCTTCCAGGTGAGCATACCGATCTTCGGCGGGATCCACCTCAACCTGACCCCCCTGATAGGGATACTCGCAGGACCGGCGCTCGGGAGCATCTCGGTCCTGGCGATCAACGTGTTCAGCGCGGCCGTGGGCCACGGCGGCTGGGGGATGATCGGCCCGAACACGCTCGTGAACATGGTCGAGGTCATCCTCGGATACTACGGCTACCGCCTCATCAGGGCGAGGATGCGGATGGACAGGTTCACGGCAGGGGCTGCCGCAGCCACTCTGGCTCTGACCGTGAGCGCGCTCATGATCGTCGGGATCGTGGTGGTCTCGGGCCTGCAGGACTCCGAGAACACGGCACAGGAGACGCTCAGGAACATGCTCCTGCTGGCAGGCGTGAACATCGCGGTCGGCGTGGTCGAAGGGTTCGTCACAGGTTACATCGTGTCTTTCATCGGAAGGATCCGCCCGGACCTCCTCGCGGACGCGGAGAGGGGGGCGGCCAAGGGCAACCCAGCGGCGGAGGCTCGGCCAGATGCCTGAGGAGATGTCCCGGGGGAGGCTTGCGATATACGTCCTGATGGCCGCCGCCGCGGTGCTGGGCGTGCTCGCCGTCGTGGTCACAGGCAACATGAGCATGGAGGACAGGTACGCCAACGCCACAGGCGCCAACACGACGGGAGAGGAAGAGGGCGGAGGGTTCCTGGGGTTCTCGCTCGAGGCGGAGCTGGTAGGGTTCGTGGTCATCTGCGCCGTGCTCGCAGTCGTCTCCGTCCTGGCGCTGAGACAGCTCAGACGGAAGGAAGGGGAGGGATGAAGGTGGGTCCGGATGTCGACTAGGTCCTACTCGAAGCATGTGCCCGACTTCAGGCTCGTGACGCACTATGCGGAGTCCGGGAGGAGCGCGGTCCACGCGATGAACCCCTGGACGAAGGCGGTCCTCCTCGCGCTCGTGGTCGCGTTCGCCACCGTGCTGGTCGACATCTACCTGCTGGCCATGATGTTCGCGCTGACGATCCTGTTCTACGCGGCCGGGCGGCTGCCGATCAGGGTCCTGATCGGCTGGTATGCGCTCCCTGTGTCGTTCGTGGTCACCCTCGCCATCATGTTCGTGTTCACCGAACCAGGCAACGAGGTCGCGGGCCTCGACCTGGGCTGGTTCCGGATCGCGGTGACGGACCACGGGCTGGAGCTGCTGATCAAGCTGCTGCTCCGTGCGCTGGCAGTCGTCACGTTCTCGCTCACGGTCTTCATGACCACGCGCTACAGCCATGTGGCGCACATGGCCCACAGGGTCCTGCCCGGCCCCATCGCGACCGTGTTCCTCCTGTCCTACAGGTTCATGTATGTCTCCTCGGACGAGGTCACCGACGTCGTGGACGCCATGAACACCAGGAGCGGGAGCCTGGCAAGGGGCATCGTCAGGCAGACCCGCATGTACGCGGGAATCTTCGGAATATCCTTCGTGCACGCTTTCGAGAGGGCCGAGGACATCGCGAAGGCCATGGAGTCCCGGGGGTTCACCGGCCAGTTCCCGGTGTCGGAGCACATCCCCGGTCCCACGTGGCGCGGATACGCCCTCATCACGCTCGTGCTGGTCTGCCTGGGCGTAGTCACATATTCAAGATACTTCGACCCACAGTTGATAGGATGGTGGTAGGCCATGACGGTTGCGTCCGCAGATTGTGATGTGTGTGGCAAGGGCGGAGAACAGGCGATAGTCCACGTGGACTGCGTGTCCCACAGGTACCCGGACGGCACCCAGGGGATACACAACATGTGCTTCAGGGTCTACCCGAGGGAGATAGTCGCCCTGTGCGGCCCCAACGGCGCCGGCAAGTCTACCCTCATCGAGCACATCAACGGACTCATGGTCCCCGACGTGGGCAGGGTCCGCATCTTCGGGACCGAGATGGACAAGAAGAACGTCGCATCGATCCGGAAGATGGTCGGGCTGGTGTTCCAGAAGGCCGATTCTCAACTGTTCTCGCCGACCGTGCTCGAGGATGTCATGTTCGGCCCGCTCAACCTGGGCATGTCCGAGAAGGATGCGAGGGAGCGGGCGCTCTGGGCGCTGGACATCGTAGGGATGAAGGAGACGGGCAAGATACCGCACTACCTGAGCGGCGGCCAGAAGAGGCTAGTGGCCATCGCGGGCGTGCTGGCAATGAGCCCGAAGATACTCGTGGCGGACGAGCCCACGGGCGACCTCGACCCGTCGAACGCGCGGAGGATCGAGGAGCTGCTCCGCATGCTCAGGGACAAGCACGGCATCAGCGTGGTCGTCGCGCTGCACGACCTGGACATGGCCGCGAGGCTCGCGGACCGCATATGCATAGTCAAGGGCGGCAGCGTCCTCGCCGAGGGGAAGCCCGCGGACATACTCTACGACGAGGCGCTCCTCGGATCTGCCGGGCTGGAGCCTCCGACTGTCGCGAAGCTGTTCATGCGCCTGGGGCTCGGCAAGGTCTACGACACGAGACCGCTCAGCATAGAGGAGCTCCTGCCGATGGTCAAGGCGGCCAGGGCCTGAGCTGCCTGAAGGAATGAAAAGAAGAGGGTTGAAAAGGGTTTCCTCGTCCGCCTGACCTCAGAGTTCTTCGTCCTCTGGGGGCGCTGGCGGCACGTCCTCCACATCCTCGTCCTCATCGACCTTCGACGGGGTCCGGCCCTTGCCCTTCCCCATCGTGAGGAGCACGACGCCTGCGACCACGACGACGGCGACGACCACGAGCAGCCACCAGTAGTTCTCGATGAAGGTCTTGGACGACTCCTGGACCGTTATCTCGACGGTGTCCGTGTCGGAGAGGTCGTCGGCGTCGGTCACGGTCAGCGTGACCGTGTAGGTGCCTGCGACATCGAACACGAAGGTCGGCGCGGCGCCGTACAGCGTCACTGTCGAGCCGTCGTATGTGAAGGTCCAGGTGTAGTTCGTCACCTCGACATCGTCGGTCGATCCCGCTCCGTCGAAGGTCACGGTGCCGCCCGCGCTCGCCGTCTGGTCGATACCAGCGTCAGCCAAGGGCGCCTCGTTGGACGCAGCCACTCTGACCGTCACCGTGTCGATGTCGGTTTGGCCTTCAGCGTCCGTGACGGTCAGCGTGACTACGAACTCACCTTCGTTGAGGAACTCGTAGTCCGGGGTCTCGCCAGTGAGCTCCTGGTCCGTCACGTCGGTGAATGTCCAGGTGTAATCGACGATATCGACGTCGTCACTCGAGCCAGAGCCGTCGAAGGTGTGTGTATCGCCGGCCGTGATCTCAGCATCCTCGCCCGCATCGGCCACCGGAGGCTCTGTGTGCACCACAGTCACTGTCATCGTGTCCGTCGCCCAGTTGCCGTCGGAGTCCGTCACGTTCAGCGTGACGACGCACTCGCCCAGCGCTTCGAAGACATGGTACGGGGTCGGGCCGGTGAGTGTGACCTCGCCAGTGCCGTCGTCGAACGTCCAGACATAGTCCGCAATCACGCCGTTGTCCGTCGAGCTAGTGCCGTCGAAGGTCACGTTCGCGTTCGCGCTGACCGTCTGGTCGGCGCCCGCGTCCGCGATCGGGTCGGTCGTGTCCGTCACGGTGACGACCATGACATCCGCCGGGTCCGACGCCTGGCCGATCGTGTCATTCACGGTCAGCCAGACCTGGTACGTCCCCGGTTCGGTGAAGGTGTACTCCGGGGAGACGCCGTACAGTTCTACGTCCTCGGACTCGATGTACCACGTGTAGTTGACTATGTCGACATCGTCCTCGGATGCCGAGCCGTCGAACGTCACAGGGGTGTCTTCGGGGATGGTCTGGTCCGGTCCCGCGTCCGCCACCGGTGGCACGTCGTCGACGACGGTGACTACCACCGTGTCGGTGTCCGAGTATCCTGCTGCGTCCGTCACGGTCAGGTCGCAGACGTAGTCGCCGGTCTCGTCTGGCGTGAGGACTATCGTCTCCGTGGAGTACAGCATGACGTCGCCGGTCGGGTCCTCGACGGACCATGAGTAGTCGACCACTCCGACGTTGTCCGTCGACCCACTGCCATCCACGGTTACGTCGGTGTTCACCACGGCTTCTGAATCGGCACCGGCATCTGCGACCGGCGGGTCGTTGTCCACCGTGAAGTTCACGAACACGTAGTCAGCGTGCTGTGCCCAGTCCTCTGCCACGAGGGCGGCCTTACAGCTCCCGCTCGGAACGAGCCCGACATTCGTCGCCGTCAGCGTGTCGACGTCCATCGGCTCCAGGTAGGGATTCGTCATCGTGATTGGGTTCCACCCGGACGCCTCGCTGAACACCATGACCATCGCCATCGGGGCGAATGTGCCAGGGTCGAGGGGCGCGGTCGAGACCAAGGGGCTCGGATCATTGGACACGAAGTACGCCACCGCGCCCGTGGTCCTGTTGAACGTCATCTGACCAAAGGTGTCCCCGCTCGAGTTCGAGCACATTCCATTGACCGCGTAGTACTGGTTGCCGTCCATCCATGTCTCCCAGTACATCAGGGCCTGGGTGATGGTCCCATCGTCGAGCGTCAGAATGTTGGGCACGGTGCTGTCCCATGCGAAGTCCACCTCGTACAGGTCGCTCGCCATATGTGAGTAGACTAGGCTGTCCGTGATGTATCCGTACGGGTCGGTGCTCGCCTGCCGGTGCTCGAGCATGGTGTAATTCGCGAACGACGCGCTGGAGTTGTACTCCTGCAGCGTGAACCAAGTGAGCGTCCGCAGGTCCTCCTCGATGACGGTGCCGAACATCGCGGCGGGATTGTACACACTCACGCTCTCGGCCGGGTCGACCGAGAAGTCCACCACTGGTCCGACAGTGTCGGAGGCGAGCGGGAGCTGCAGTTCGTAGTCCGTGACCGATGTCGTGTCAATCTGGTCGAACGCGGCCATGTGATCGTTCGCCCAGGCCGTCACGCGGACGTCCGCGTAGTTCGGGACCCACATCTCGTAGTAGCCAGTCTCGTTCGACATGGTCGTGTTCTCGTAATAGGCGTCCAGTATGGAGACACGTATGGTCGCCCAAGGCACCGGGGTGAGACCGGATTCCTCCGTGGTGTTGCCCCACAGCAGGCACTCCGCCGGCGGGACATTCGGGATGAGGTCGACATCGTGCGTCTCCGTGCCCATCTCGGGGGTCGTCACTGAGGAGGAGTACATCTCATAGTCCGGAGCGTTGACCTGGAACCAGTAATCGCCGTCAGGCAGGTCGAATGTGTACCAGCCGGAGGCATCTGTGTACGTGCTTTCGTAGGTCGGTCCCCAGACCTCGACGAACGCACCCTCCACGGGTGTGCCGTTGTAGAAGTTGGTGACCGTCCCCTCCAGGACCGAGTTCACGTACGGCACCAGGGAGATGTTGTACCAGTTCAGGAGGCCCGACGTCAGGTCGACGGTGTCCTCGTAGTACTTGTAGTCCATGGACCAGACGCTCACGTCGTATGTGCCAGCGACCATGTCCGCGTAGTAGCTCCCATTGGGTGCGGAATTGGTGTACATCTCGAACGAGTCGCTCTGCATGTGGATGTTCACTCCCTCGATCGGGAGGAGTGTCACAGCATCCATTACCTCGCCAGTGACGGCGCAGTCGATAGGCCAGAGTCCGAAGTCCATCCAGAGGTCTGCCCCTGATGGCATGTCCATCTGGGAGTAATTCCTGGAATACCCTTCGGCCTCGGCCATTACGAAGACCCCGTCGCCAGAGGCGCCGAACGTCCCGAGCTCGTACGCGCCCGACGAGTCGGTCATGGCCATCGAATACCATCGCGCCCAGTCCACTCCGGACACCATCTGCAGCACGCGCGCCCCTTCGAGGGGGCTGTCGTCGGTGAGGTCGGTGACGTTCCCGCGCATCATCCCGTCGAGGACCATCAGGTTGGGGTTCCATTCGAGCATCTGCCCTTCGCTGATGTCCCAGTTCAGCTGGTAGCTGGCATAGCCTCCCTTGGCCCAAGTAATCTCGGCCGAGCCGTTGGTGATGTTCACGAAGTAGTAGCCGTCGGAGTCAGTGAATGTGTAGTTGGAGAACTCACCGTCCGTGTTCTGGGTCCTGATCGAGACGACGACCCCGCCAATCGGGGTCCCCACTCCATCGAATACCTGGCCGTACACCATGCAGTCGTCGTTGTACGCAGCCGGCTCGAGGGTGATGTTGAACCAGTACGAGGTCATGCTGACCAACGGATCATCGGTCTCGTTGCCGGCCATGTTGTATCCAGGCCAATCCATCAGGATGGCGCCGCCGCCACCTGCGCTTGCGATGACATCGACCTCGAAGTAGCCGCCACCGTCGGTCAGGGTCACCGCGCCGTAGAATGGCATGTCCCCGCTCATCGGGTCCATGGATATCCCGACGACCGTAGCGGTGGTGACAGGCGACCCGCCATCGTCAATCACATAGCCCATGATGGTGACGTCGCGGGATTCCGATATCAGCGTGAGGGTGAAATCGCAGCTCACGGTCTCGCCTGGACCTACAGAGACCATCTCCATCGCGAAGTAGTAGTCCTCGTGGACGGACATGACCATCAGGTCGAACCCTCCCGGGACGCCGATCTCGTAGTAGCCGGCGGAGTCGGTGAAGTCCGATGCCAGCTCGATGCCATCAGCCAGCATCAGCATGCCCTTGACATATGCGTTCTCGATCGGATCCGAGCCATCGGTGACATACCCGTTGATGACCGCATCGGCGGGCGGTAGGTCGGCGCCGTCGGCCGCAGGGGCGTAGACCAGCAGACCTGCCATCAGGGACAGGCACAGAAACACGGACACGGTACTTTTCGTAGAGAGCTCTCTTTCTTCGGTCAAGACGATCTCCTCACAGCAATAAGCTCTGGACGTCCTTGGGGGAAGGGCATCCCGCTCAGTCGTCGTACCGCTATGTTGGGTATATACAGTTGCCGCGGGTGCGCGCGAGCGTGCGTACGCGCGCTCATGATTCGCGATGGTGGATGATGCGATGCACATCTGGCCAGGTCAAGTCTAAATATCCTGCAGGTCCATAGTGCCCATCCGGTCAAGACCATGGCGCGCAAGGGCAAACATATCCCGAGGAAGCTCCTGTCTAGCGATGAGAATGTGGTCTGGGAATCCAGGCCCAGCGGGCTGAAGTTCATGGTCAGCGCCAGCCTCGTGATGTTCATCGGGCTCGCCGCGCTGGTCGTCTACGCGCTCGATTCGTTCGCCGAGGATGTCTCCATCCCGTACCTGACGGAGCAACTTGACGGAGAGTACGGTGAGTACATCGGCTACCTGCTCCTGATGGTGTTCGTGCTGGCGCTCGTCTACTTCATAGTCAAGTGGATGAGGTGGGGAAGCACGGTGTACGCGGTCACCGACGAGAGGATCATCACGCAGAAGGGGATCCTGAGCAAGGACTACGACGACATCGAACTGCCGATGATCTCGAGCGTGGACGTCCACCAACCATTCTCGAAGAGGATGCTCGGGTACGGCACGATAAGGTTCTCGATGTCCGGGTCCGCTGGAAAGAAGGACACCGTCGTCTGGGAGTGGGTCCCCGATCCGCTCGGCGTAAGGCGGAAGGTCCAAGAGGTAATGGACATCCGCGTGAAGCCGAAGAACGACCGCGACACCTGAATTGTCGGGGCAACGACCACACCCCGGACGCCTTACCATAAACGCCATTAGTGCACACTGCCATTACTGATGGTGTTCGGGAGCTGGTGGGCGTGGTAGCAGCAGATGTTCTGAGGCAGGGGCCAGGCAGGGCATTCATGCTCTGCAACGAAGCGATCGTGAGAGGGGCCATCGAGTCCGATGTCAAGGTCGTCGCGGCGTATCCCGGCTCTCCGACCACGGAGATCCTGGACACTTTCTCGGAGGTCTCCCCGCACTTCGATTACAGGATGGAGATATCGTCCAACGAGAAGGTGGCGCTCGAGACCTGTGCCGGGGCGTCCATGGTCGGGATGAGGTCCATCACGAGCATGAAGAGCGTCGGACTGAACGTCGCGTCCGACTCGTTCTACTCACTATCATACACGGGTGTCAAGGGAGGCATGGTGATCGCGGTCGCCGACGACCCGCAGGCACATTCGTCCCAGAGCGAGCAGGACGGGAGATGGTTCGCGCCGACCGCCTATGTCCCGATGCTCGAACCGTCGGACCCGACGGAGGCGATGCGCATGGTGAAGGCCGCGTTCGGGATCTCCGAAAGGCACGGGGTCCCGGTCCTGCTCCGCACCACGACCAGGGTCAACCACCAGAGTGGCATCGTCGAGTTCGGGGGAATCGAGCGCAAGCCGTTCACCAAGCTGCCCTGGTCCCACGGGATGGGCAGGTTCATCACGGTGGCCGACTCGGCCCGGGCGTTCAAGCTCGCCCTGCTTGAGAGGACCACGAAGCTAGAGGAGGAGTTCGAGCTGTCGGACCTGAACTCCGTGATTGACACGGGCTCGGATGTTGGCATAGTGACCAGCGGGGCAGGGTACAACTACGCGGTCGATGCGGCGCGGATACTGGGCATCACGCCGTCCGTCCTGAAGCTCGGGACGACCTACCCGCTGCCCAGGAAGCTCATCGGGAAGTTCATCAGTAAGCTCAAGACGGTCATCGTGGTCGAGGAGCTCTCGCCCTACCTGGAGACCAACTTGACCGTCATCGCCAAGGACGCGAACCCCGGCCTCCGGATAGTCGGCAAGCGGTCAGGACATTTCAGCGAGGCGTTCGAGTACAACCCGAACATCGTCGTCCAGGGCATGGCCGAAGCGCTCGAGCTGCAGCCGCCAGTCGACTACGGCGCGGTGTTAGCGAAGGCAGACGAGCTCAAGGCTGGCCTGCCGGACCGCCCGCCGACATTCTGCCCCGGCTGCCCGCACAGGGCGAGCCTGTGGGCGCTCAGGCAGGCGCTCAAGGGGACGAGGCACATCCTGTCCACTGACATCGGCTGCTACTCGATGAGCTTCCTCAAGCCCGTGGGGTTCGGCGACTCGTTGCTCAGCATGGGCGCGAGCCTCGGCGTCGCCGCGGGCATGCAATATGCGGCTCAGGAGAAGGTCGTCGCGATGATCGGAGACTCGACATTCTATCACGCCGGGCTGCCAGGCATGGTCAACGCGATACACCACGGGGACGACATCACGCTCGTGCTGCTCGACAACGAGGTCACCGCCATGACCGGCCAGCAGGTCAACCCTGGCTCCGACACGACCGCGGGCGGGCGCCCGGCCAAGAGGCTCGTGCTCGAGAACGTCATCCGGGGCATGGGCCTGGACGACATCACCATAGTCGACCCGTACGACGTCAAGAACGCCGTCGGACCCATGAAGGAAGCGCTGGCCAGGAAGGGCCCCAATGTCATCATATCGAGGAGGGCGTGCGCCCTGTACGCGGACCGGCTCAAGAGGAAACGCGGGGAGACGATCGGGTCCAACAGGGTCGAGAAGGAGGCCTGCAAGAAACCGTACGCGTGCATACGCCAGTTCAACTGCCCCGCGATCTCGATCGACGACGACGACCGGAAGGCGGGGATAGCGAAGGAGCTGTGCGACAAGTGCGACGTCTGCGCGAAGATATGCCCGTTCGGTTCGATCGGGCCGAGGGAGGGGGAGTGACGTGACGGCGAGGGAGTTCAGCGTCTACATGACAGGGGTCGGAGGCCAGGGGCTCGTGCTCCTGTCCAACGTCATAGGCGCCGCGTGCGCGGACGCGGGCATGCGCGCCCTGACGGGGGAGCAGCACGGGCTGTCGCAGAGGAGCGGGTCCATCAACGTGCACATGCGCATAGGCGAGGATATCAGGTCCCCGCTGATACCGGTCGGAGGGGCGGACGCGCTGCTCGCCTTAGAGGCGCTCGAGGCGCTGAGGTACGTCGAGTACCTCCGCCCGGGAGGGATCGTGCTGATGAACTCGAGGGTGCAGCACCCGGTGTCCGAGACCGAGGAGCACATGAGGGACAAGGCCGCGAGGTACATGTCCGCCGACGATGTCAGGGCGAGGCTGCTCCAGGTGACGGACAAGGTGTCCCTGATAGACGCTCTCGGGACCGCGCGGCGCGCCGGGAACGCCCTGACGGAGAACATCGTCATGCTCGGCGCGCTCAGCACGATCGAGGCTTTCCCCGTGCCGGAGGACGCCCTCAGACGGTCCGTGGAGGCCAACGTGCCGAAGAAGGCGGTCGAGGTCAACCTCAGGGCGTTCGATCTCGGCAAGGAGGCCACGTACTCGCACCTGTGCAATCTCGTTAAGTGCAGGAAATGAGTTCCGGGTACCGATCCCGATGAGGAAGGCCGAGTACGTCAGGGTGGATGTCTTCACGAAGAAGCTGTTCGGCGGGAACCCGCTCGCCGTGTTCCCGCGCGCGCAGGGGCTGACCGACCGCGAGATGCAGCTGCTCGCGAGGGAGATGAACCTGTCCGAGACGACCTTCGTCCTGCCGCCGAGCCGCGGCTCGGGGGCGGACTTCAGGGTGCGCATATTCACTCCCGACGCGGAGGTCCCCTACGCCGGGCACCCGACCCTCGGGACGTTCTACGTGCTCGCGAGACAGGGCCGGATACGGCTCAAGGGCCCCGTCACGACAGCGATGATGGAGGTGAAGGCGGGGGTCATGCCCGTGGAGATCCACTCGTCGAAGGGGAAGATCAACAAGGTCGTGACCGTCCAGAACAGGCCCGAGTTCGGCAGGGTGTTCGACGACGTGTCTGAAGTGGCCGAGGCGGTCTCCCTCAATGAGAGCGATTTCATGCCGGACAGGGCCCCCGTCCAGCTCGTGTCCACGGGGCTCCCATGGGTGATCGCCCCCGTGCGGTCCAGGAAGGCCGTCGAGAGGGCCTCGGGCAACACCGCGGTATTCTCCGAGTTCGTCAAGAAGCTCCCCAAGGGGGTCGTGGACATCTATGTCACCTGCCTCGACCCGGTCGAGAAGGCGTCGACCACGCACTCCAGGGCGTTCTCCCTCGTGGCGAGGAACATCATGGAGGACCCGGCCACCGGGAGCGCCAGCGGCTGCCTCGGGGCGTACCTGGTCCAGAGGAGGCTGGTGCCCCTGGCGAGGACGGTCAGGATCACGAACGAGCAGGGGTACGAGATCGAGAGGCCGAGCAAGACCTCGATCGAGGTCCGCACCGGTGAAGGCGGCGAGATAGACTCGGTCCGCGTCGGAGGGCCGGTCGTCCACGTGATGGACGGGACCGCGTACCTGTGACCGGGCGGACTACTCCGCCTTCGGCAGCTCGACCTTGAAGACCGCACCCTGCGTGTGGTCCCCCTTCACGCGGTCCTCGACCCAGACCCTGCCATGGTACCGCTGGACCAGCATGCGCACGATGCTGAGCCCGAGGCCGGAGCCCTTCTTCCGCGAGCCCTGCGCGAACCTCTCGAAGATCCTCCCCTTGAGATCGTCGGGCACGCCGTGGCCGCGGTCGGCGAAGGAGACCACCCATGATGGCCTCGCCCCGTCGGTCGCCTCCACCACGGAGACGTCGACCTCTACCGGCTCGTGCGGATCGTACTTGACCGCGTTCGTCAGTATGTTCACGAACAGCTCCCTGAGGAGCTCGTCCGCGAGCGTGTACGCCCTCGCGGGCCAGGCATCGTGCCTGACCACGACCGCCCTGGACATGAAATAGTGCGGGACGCTCCTAAGACAGTCCTCAAGGACGGGCCCGAGGTCCGCCCGGGTCAGCTTGACATCCCCCCATGTCAGCCGGGACATGATCCTGACCGACGATGCGAGCATGCTGATGCCCATCACCTGGTCCGTGAGCTTGGAGATCATCGCGGCCTGATCCGGCCTCACGAGAGTGGTCCTGAGCAAGTCGAGGTAGCCCATGATGGCCTGGTTGAAGTTCTTGATGTCGTGGGACAGGAGGTCCGTGTAGAACTCCGCGCTGCGCCGGCTCTCGATCTGCGTCTGGAACATGGTGGCGTTCTCAATCGCTATGCCGACGATGCTTCCGAATATCTCGATGACCTCGACCGTCTCCGGGTCGGGTATCCGGTCGTCCCTGGGCTTGAGTATCTCGATGTACGCCACGACCACGCCCTCGCGGCTGAAGATGAAGGTGTCCATGTAGTCGAGCTCGTGCCAGTACCCCTCGCCCTTCCGGGGGACGCGGACGAGCCACGGTTCTGGGTAGTAGGCCATCTCGGAGTCGTCGAACTGGACGCTCTCGGTCGGCATGTAGTAGGTCGTCCGACCGACCTTCTTCCGCCACCTGACAGGCGTCTCCTTGAGGGGCCGGCCAGTGGGGTCGATGATGTGCTCGACCCTCCCGATCGGGTACTCGATCTTCCTGATCGCCTCCGCCCGGTCGTCCGAATAGCCGTGGACCGCGCGTATCCTGAAGACGCCCGCGGCATCGTCCCTCATGCCCAGCACCATGCGCTTGAGCCCCAGGAGCTGGGCGAGCGTCCTCAGGACGTCCTCGAGCAGATGGTCCAGGTCCCTCACGTAGAGTATGTCCGAGGTGAGGTCGAATATGCGCGAGAGCTGCTCCGTCCGCTGGCCGCTCATGCGCAGGGCCGTCTCCTTCTCATGGGCCAGGCGGGCGTTCTCCAGAGCTACCTCGACCAGCGATGTGAATATCTCGATCGTCTCGATGGTCTCCCTGTCCGGCATCCCTTCGTCCTTCGCGCCCGACGGGTAGATCACACCCACGACCCTCCCGCTGGAATCGTGGAGGGCGAATCCGAGGCAGTCGCCCGCCCTGAACTCGTCCCTGCGTCTGGAGTCGTCCGTCGGGGGCAGCGCGACCGCCTCAGGCTGCACATAGTACGACAGCTGGCGGGGCGACACATCCTCCAGAGGCGTGAAGTAGGCCGCGCGCCCGACCCTCCGGCTCTCCCGGAGGTCCTCCATGATGACATCGATCGGGATCGTCCTTGTGCGGTACTCGCGCATGGTCTGCTCCGGATAGCCGAAGAACGCGGACCATCTGAACGCCCCGACGGACTCGTCGTACACGACCAGCGTGATCCTCTCGAACCCGAACAGGGTCGAGAGCGACGAGAGGGCCATGTCGGAGAGCTTGCCCATGTCCTTCTCCGACACGATCGACGACGATATCTTGAGCACATCCTCGAGGAGGTCGGTGCGCTGGAGGAGTTTCGCCGAGTCGGTCTCCTTGGCGAGCTTGTCCAGCTCGTTGCCCAGCGCGAACGAGACCATCGCTGCGAGCGCGCCGATACTCTCGACGCACTGCTTCGACGGCAGTGGCGTCCCTTCGACCATGGCGACATCCAGGTATGCGAGGGTCCCCCCCGACCTGTCCTTCATGACGAACCTGAGCCAGTCCCGGGGCATCCATGTCCGGCTCGGCCCATCCGCCTCGTTTTCCGGGACACCACGGACCTGACCGCTCAGCCAAGATGCGGACCGCTTGAAGTAGCCGTTCGATGTGATCCTGAACTGGTCGACGAACAGCTGTAGGTCCTCTGGAGAGGGGATCCCGGCCGACGCGGTCGGCCCTATCACGGACCGCAGCTGGTCCGACACGACCACGAGGCCTGTCTCCCGCACACCGTGCAGCTCGGACAAGGTCGACCTGAGCTCCGCGACCAGCCTGGCGACGGGCTCACCCTTGGCGACCATCTCCGCGAGCGCAAGCATGCGCTCGGAGACCAGCGCAGGCGATGGACAGGGGCCGCGTCTCCCATCGGCATCAATCCCCGCAGCAACGTCCACGTCATCGCCTCCTTCGGTCCGGACCTGCCCGGTGGTCGGTGTCCCATCCCCCCGGCGGTCCAACAGGGTGTTATCGTCTTCCATCTATATAGGAATCCAATAGTCCCGGCTGGGACGCCACACATCAGATGGCCCCGGCAGTGGATTATTAACGACGTTGACCGATACCACCGTGGGAGGAGAGCATGGCGAACACCAAGGAGATAGTCGGCGCGGCCATCGAGTTCGAGAATTACGGCCACAGCTACTACATGAGGTTCCACGAGCTCGTGGCGGACAAGAACGCGAAGGCGCTCATGAAGGCCCTGGCGAACGACGAGAAGGAGCATGTGGACATACTGTCCCGGGAGCTGGCGGTCCTGGGTGGCAGGCCGACGCCGCCTTCGAACGAGACGGTCCTGAAGGGCCTCGCGGAGATATTCCCCGAGAGCATCCGGACGGATTCGATTGCGACCAGTGACGCGATATCGGCGGTCAAGCTCGGCATGAGGACCGAGGAGCGGTCCATAGAGTTCTACTCCAAGAACGCCAAGGACGCCGAGCCGAAGCTCAGGGACATCTTCGCCAAGCTGGAGAAGATGGAGCGGGGACACCTGGCGATGCTGAAGGAGAACCTGCGCTACCTCGAGGACGACGGCTCCTGGTTCGGATACGTGCCGATACTGGAAGGATGAGAGCGGGCAGGCCTGGCGCGAAGCCAAACTTTTTTAGATGCGGCCCTCATCAAGCCCCCAGGAGTGATGCCGGATGGCCCGGGTCGTACCTTTCGAAGCGGTGCACTACAACACGCACAGGTTCGGGCAGGACCTCACCAGGTTCGTCGCCCCGCCGTACGATGTGATAGACGCTGTGCTGGAGAGGAGGCTCAAGGAGGACCGGCTGAACATCACCTACATAACCCTCGGGGACGAGGGCGACTCCTACGCCACCGCCGCGAAGAGGCTCAGACGCTGGCGGAACGACGAGGTCCTCGTCAAGGACGAGGGACGGCGGTTCTATCTCTACGAGCAGATGTTCCAGGGCCCCGACGGGAGGCCCACGGTCAGGTCCGGCCTGGTTGGGCTCGTCAGGCTCGAGGAGTTCTCCAAGGGAATCATCCTCCCGCACGAGAAGACCATGCCTAAGCACAAGGCCGACCGGATGGCCCTCATGCAGGCGGTGGAGGGGGACACGGAGCAGATATTCATGCTCTACGAGGACCCCACGGGCGAGATGGAGCGCATCCTCGGGGAGGCGCGGAAGCGCGGGGAGCTGCTCAGGTTCATAGACACCGAGGGCGTGCATCACAGGATCATACCCATCGAGGACCAGGCAACGGTCGCACGCATGACCGCCCTGCTCGGGCCCGCGAAGCTCCTGATCGCGGACGGGCACCACCGGTACGAGACCTCGCTCGAGTACAGGGACCGCGCCAGGGGCGGCAGGACGGACGGGGACCTCCCCTGCGACTACGTCATGACGACCCTGGTCAGCTCGGGCAACCCCGGGCTGATCGTGCTGCCGACGCACAGGCTCGTGAAGGGCCTCGACGACGGGAGGATGCGGGCGCTGGAGGCACGGCTCAGGGAGAGGTTCGACGCCGAGGAGCACGGGGACGCGGACGGGCTCGCCAGGGCGGTCGAGCGGTCCCCGGCGGGGTCGTTCGGCGCGTGGATGCCGGCCATCGGGACCGCGCTGTTGCTGCGGCCGAGGACGGGGACTGCGGGGCCGCTCGACGGGCTCTCGGTGCATGTGCTCCAGGAGCAGGTCCTGAAACCGCTCCTGGGATACACCGACGCGATGCTCGACGGCAAGGTCGACATCGAGTTCGTGAAGGGGACGGGCCCTGCGAAGGCGGCGATGATGGCGGAAGACGGGTTCCAGGCATGCTTCTTCGTGAAACCCCCGACCGTCCGCGAGGTCATGGCGGTGGCCGAGACGGGCGTCAAGATGCCCCAGAAGTCGACCTACTTCTACCCCAAGATATGGTCCGGGACGCTGCTGCACCTCTTCGGATGAGCCCGGTCCAATCAAACGGTAAATATGCGCATGCCGATACCGGCGACCGGGGGCTCCGATGAGATACGATCTTGGCATAATCGACGGGTACATCTTGGACGGCGCCGGGAACCCGAGGTTCGTGGGTGACATCGGGATCGTCGGCAAGGACATCAAGAAGGTCGGCAAGGTCGGCCGGAAGGACTGCGACGAGGTCGTGAACGCCAAGGGGCTGCATGTCTGCCCGGGGTTCATAGACATACACACGCACAGCGACCTGACGGCGATGGTGTTCCCCGGGTGCGACAGCACGCTCAGGCAGGGCGTGACGACGCACCTCGTCGGCAACTGCGGCCTCTCGGTCGCGCCGCTCAGGGAGCCCAACGTCAGGATGATGATGAACTACTGGGGCGACTGGGCCGGCACCAAGGGCGAGTGGCCCTGGAGGACCTTCTCGGAGTTCATGAAGGCGCTCGGGAAGAAGGGGCTCGGGCACAACATCGCGGCACTGGTCGGGCACGGGGCCGTCAGGACGGCCGTCATGGGGCCCGACAGGGGCGAGCCGAAGCCGGGTCAGCTGAGGGAGATGAAGGCCCTTGTGGACGAGGCCATGAAGGCCGGGGCGTTCGGCATGTCCACCGGATTGGTCTATCCCCCTAGCTGCTTCGCGAAGACCCCGGAGGTCATAGAGCTGTGCAAGGTCGTCGCCAGGCACGGCGGGATGTACACGTCACACATAAGGGGCGAGCGCGAGACCATCCTCGACGCGATCAGGGAGGCCATATTGATAGGCGAGAGGAGCGGGGTCAGGGTGCAGATATCACACAACTGCCCCAAGTGGGGCGCGTGCGGAAGGACGAAGGAGACCCTCGCGCTCGTGGAGCAGGCGCAGGCCCGGGGGCTGGATGTGACCATCGACAACGACATGCACACGGACCTCGCGCCGAGGCTGAACGGCGCGCTCCCGCAGTACCTCCACGAACTGGAGCTCGACGACATGATAGAGCACCTGGCGTCGAGGAAGAACAGGGACAGGATCAAGAGGGAGATCATCGAGGACCGGCTGCCGGCCTTCGGCCCGAGCGGCCTCCTGAAGCACGGCAGCTTCGAGAGGATCATAATCATGCACTGCCCGGGCGACAAGTCGATGGTGGGGAAGAGCGTCGCCCAGGTGGCCAAGGAGCGGGGCAAGGACCCGTTCGACGCGTACTTCGACCTCCTGGTCGAGAGCAGGAACGAAATCATAGCCATATTCGACTACATCACCGAGGAGGACATCCGGGCGCTCATGGTCCATCCGCTCATGATGGTGTCGTCCGACTGCGCGACGTGGTCCGAGAAGGGCCCGCTCACCGACCCGTCACCGTACATACCGTGCGCGTTCGGAGAGTACCCGGGCATCATACAGAGATACGTACGTGACGAGCCGATATTCACGTTCCAGGAGGCCGTCAGGAAGATGACGAGCTTCCCCGCGCAGAAAATGGGGCTGTTCGACCGGGGTCTGCTCAGGCCCGGGATGCGCGCGGACATCGCGGTCATAGACCTGGCGCGGATCAGGGACAATGCTACGAACAGATGGCCCCACGAGGCGCCGTTCGAGAACTACCCGCACAGGTACCCTGACGGGATACCGTACGTCGTGGTCAACGGCAGGCTCGCCGTCGAGAAGGGCAGGCAGCGGAAGGTACTGGCGGGAGAGGTCATCAGGCACAGGTGGCCCTGACACCTCAGAGCGTGTACTTCCTGTATGTCCCGGTGCACGGGCTCCCGTGGCAGATCCACGCAACCTTCGACGTGAGGTCGAACACGACCGAGAATATGGTCGCGGTCTGGTCCTCCTCGCCCAGGTCAGGGTCCGGATGCCGGCAGATGCTCTCCGGGTGGCCGACATGGTCCGAGAAGACCTTCTTGAAAGTCGAGATGTCGACCTGACCGAGCTCGTGCTTGAAGAGCTTCTTGGCGCGGTTGTACCTGATGATCGACGAGAAGCGCGTGTGCATGTTGTCCTCGAACCGCCACATCCGCGGAGACAGGTAGTGGTTCGTGTGCACGAGCCACCCGTCCTCGGCGTACAGGGCGTCGAAGGTCGTGGCCGAGCCCTCCATGCTGTATATCTCCCCGTTCTCGTCGGAGACGATGTTGTTGAAGCTGTGCCCCCGGCCCTCGGGCATGGACGCCTTGAGCGCCTGATAGATCCCCTTCTCCCTGAGGACCTTCCTGACGGGGAACATCTTCGGGATGCCAGGGCGGAGGTCGTTCGGGCAGAGGGCGTTCCCGGTCAGGCTGATGCCCGCGGCGTTCATGCCGACGGTCGGCATGATCCCGCAGTACGAGACCCCGATGAACCCGGGCTCGTCGTCGGGCTTGACCCTGACGATGGCGACATCCTTGTAGTTGTAAGGCTCGACATCCTCGTTGTGGGCCGCGTAGACGCAGTCGTCCTTGGTCCAGTTCGAGTTGACGGCGATGTCCGTGCAGCCGCGTCCCGGGACCGGCAGGTCGCAGACCATCGCGTACACCAGGTCGGGCTTCAGGCCTATGCCCTCGGCGTACCCGTTGAGCTCCTCCACATATTGAGGATAGAATGCCTCCGATAGAGGGAGTGTCTGCCGCGCAAGCGCGACGACCTTGTCGACGGTCATGCCCGGGGTGCGCTCGATGTGCCGCCTCCAGCGCTTCTCCATCCTGAGCGCCTGGTCCTTGCACTGCCTCCCCAAGGCCCTTCCGACCTCGCGGTGGCTACCGGACGCCGTCACCTCTCTGATCCCCGGATCCTCTCCGCTCTTCCCCATATTTCCTCACCCGGACCGGCCGTTCCGGCCCGGCCCTCCGAGCGGCCTCTCCCCTCAAAAACCTTCGGGAAGACCTGACGGCCCCGCGGAAACCTCTATGTCCGGGCAGGTCGATTCCCGGCCGATGCACAAGATCGAGCTACAGTTCAGGTGCAGGAAGTGCAAGAGCTCGTATCCCGCAACGGTCAGCTTCGCGGGCAGGCCCGATGACATCGACCTCGACGACAATCAGACCCGGTGCCCCTACTGTGGCGAATGGAACTGCGCTGACGCAGGGGAGGTCAGGAGGGCGGCTAAGGACCTAGGCGGGGCATGACGGCGTCCCTTTAAAATCGCCGTGCACACATATAAACGGACATAACGTGGCGGTCAGTGGACATCCAGTATTATATAGCTTCAATTTCCGTCGGAACGCCCCATGCCAGCATGTCGAAAAGCGCCCTCATGCCCTTTTAAAGGTGCATTAGGAAGGAAAGCCTATATATGACGGACGACTGTTCTCTGGAACGATATTGGTTCCTCGCAACTGGGACAACGGGGGGGACCAAGATTATACGGAAGGAGGATATGCTGAATGGTAGCTAGCAAACAAGATGAATCTGCGCCAGAAGCTCCGGCTGAGACCCTTCCAACCGAAGTGAAGAAAGAGGCTCCAAAGAAGACGATGCTGTTGGCAGTCATCGTCGCGGTGATAGTCGTCATCGCGGCAGTGGCGGCAGCAGTAGGCCTCGGACTCTTCGGCGGGAATGATGATGAGCCGGTCAACAGCGCCCCGACCGCAGGGGCGAGAGCGACCAGCGACACCACCATAGACATAGGCGAGTCGGTGAGTTTCGTGTCGACTGGAACGGACAATGACGGCACGATCGTCAACTACACCTGGGCCTATGGCGACGGTGCTGTGGACAAGGGGCCCGTCCCCCTGAACGTGACGACGCACGAGTACAGCTACGGTGGCTCCTACTTCGTGTACCACATGACCGAGGACAACCTGGGTGCGACCGGCGACAACGAGGCGGCGATGATACCAGTGGGAGTCGTCTGGTATGACCCCATGGCAGAGGACGACCCCAGTGCGGCTCCGCCATATGCGTTCATCAATGTGGACGAGCCGATCATAGCGCCGAACACGACGGTCACCCTCAACATGACGGGTACCGCACCGGCCTTGTATGACGGAGATGATTCCGACGGGAACCCGACGTATGCCTACAACTGGAGCGCGCTCGAGTCTGCCGAGATAGACTTCGGTGACGGAAGCGATGTCGCCAACATCGACATACCGGCCTGGAGCCCTGATGCCTACTACATGGCCATCACGCACGAGTACACCGCGAGCGGACACTACGCGGCGATGTTCACCGCGACTTCCGAGGGCGGTTCGACCAGCGTGATCGTCACCGTGCACGTGCTGGCGCCTGAGGCGACCTACGAAGGCGTCATCAAGAACCCCGATGCGTTCATCGAGGCCACGATTGGCGAGCCCAGTTCGCTCGACCCGGCCGTGGACTACGAGACCGCGGGCGGCGAGATCCTGCAGAGCGTCTACCAGACCCTCATATGGTACTCTGGGAGCAGCCCGAACGACCTAGAGGCGGTCTTGGCGACTGAGGTCCCGAGCATCGACAACGAACTGATATCCGAGGACGGTTTGAACTATACTTTCAACCTCAGGACTGACGTCGTGTTCCACGATGGGACCGAAATGACCTCCGAGGATGTCACCTACTCGATCCAGAGGGTACTGCAGATACACGACCCGAGCGGCCCCGGTTGGATGCTGGAGCAGGTCCTCACGGACTACATAGGGTTCAGTGTCGGCGACAACGTCAGCACATATCTTGACGGGTCCAACAATGTGACCTGGATCAGGGAAGTGCTCGAGCCGCTCGGCTACGACCATGACCTGACCGAGAGCGACATCAAGAATGTGTCCGAAGTGGTTGTCGAAGCTGTCGATGACGACACGGTCGTGTTCCACCTGACGCACCCGTACCCCGGCTTCCTGAAGATCATGGCCTACACAGTGGCCAGCGTGGTCAGCAAGGACTATGTCGAGGCAAACGGAGGCATCGTGGGCGGCGAGCAGAGCGACTTCATGAACCGGAACACCTGTGGTAGCGGACCGTACGAGCTTGTTGCCTGGGAAGTCGGATCGAAGATCCACCTGACCAGGTTCGCGGACTACTACGGCGATCTGCCGGCGCTGAAGGACGTGTACATCATCAAGGCCAACGATGTCAACACGAGGATCCTGATGCTGCAGGCCGGCGATGCGGACTGCATCTACCTGCCCATCAAGTACGAGGATGTCGTAGCCGACACCACGAAGTACTCGGTGACGAAGGGAATGCCGTCGTTCGACCTGACGTTCGGGGCGTTCAACTTCAACATCGACTACGCCACGGCGAACACGAACTACGGTGGGGACATCACGGCGGACTTCTTCAGCGACGTACACATGAGGAAGGCGTTCACGCACCTGATCAACTACTCTCTGTACATAGAGAACGTCAACAGGGGCAACGCAATCCAGCCCAACGGCGTGATTCCAGAGGGCATGTTCGGGTACGACGCGTCGATCCCGAAGTACAGCTACGACCTCGAGGCCGCGCAGGCAGAGCTCGAGCAGACCTCGTGGTGGACCGACGGGTTCACGATCCCGCTGTTCTACAACTCGGGCAACGTCGGCAGGATGACCGCGTGCGAGATGATCAAGGCCGGGCTCGACTCCATAGAGGACGGCAGGTTCACGGCGACGATCACCGGGCTCGACTGGCCGGTGTTCCTCGACGAGGTGTACGACACGAACGGTTACATGCCGTTCTATGTCATCGGCTGGGGCCCGGACTACGCCGACCCAGATGACTACACCACACCCATGCTGGACAGTGGGTACGGCACATACCCGTACTACACGGGCTACCAGAACACGTCCATAGACACGCTCGTGAGGCAGGCCGCCGCGGAGCTCGACGACACGGTCCGTGCGGACCTGTACAGCGAGATCTCGCAGCTGGTCTACGAGGACGCGCCGTACTTGTGGCTGACACAGCCGAGCAACTTCCATGTGGAGAGATCCTGGGTCCACGGCTACATGTACAACCCGATGTTCGGTGGGCTCTACTTCCCGCTGTACAGCAAGGTTTGAAGGTGTGCATCGGCCCCAAACCACTTCGCCCAAACCTCTTCCATCGTTTTCATTCTCCATGATTGGCGAAACGCCAGCTCACGTCCGCCAGACCAGTCCTTTCTGCAGGGCAAGGGGTTCTGTAAATCTTCGGGTGGTGGTCCTATAGGACCGCCCCCTTGGACTCACTCGCTCCATTCGGCTCCGGCCGTGCGCCCCTTCAGGGGAGCAGAGGGCCATCATCACGTCATGCTGGAGCGCGCCGGGGTCGAACCGTAGACCCCCTGCCGTCCTGTTGCGGACGGCTGTACGTAGCGGGCCGGCGTTCGTGGACGACGACGGGATTGGCGTCTCTGGACGAACGCTCGCTGCATCCGCGCCCATTCGGGAATATGGACCTCTCCCACATGTCAGGCGCGATCCGCTGCTTCTCAACGAGCCGATCATGACGGCCCGCGAGTGTGCCTTCGTTGGCATCGGATAGTCAACGGTCGAGGTGGTCTTCACGGTTGGCACTACATGTACCACCCGACTTTGGACAGAACCCATACGGAGAAACTACCATATACTGTGTAAAGGATAACTCCAGAAAGGTGAGAGACACTGCAGCTCTTGACCTATATAGTCAGACGTCTCCTGCTTCTGATACCAGTCCTGATAGGTGTCACCATACTGACGTTCATGATCACGCGCGCCGCGGGCGATCCGACCCTGTCATACCTGCAGAACCCGGACCGGGCGAGCCCACAGGCCATCGAGGAGATACGGGAGAAATACCACCTGGACGAACCAATCTACATCCAGTACATCTACTGGTTGAACGGGCTTCTCCACGGCGACCTCGGATACACGCATTCGGCGAATAATCTACCAGTCACCACAGCCATCGCCATGAAGTTCCCCGCCACCTTCGAGCTCGCCATCGTGAGCACGATCCTATCGGTACTAGGCGGGATATACCTGGGGACCATCTCCGCGGTCAAGGCAAACTCCCCGCTGGACCAATCCACAAGGGTACTGTCATTGACCGCCGTCTCGATACCCGTCTTCTGGCTCGGCCTCATCCTGCTCATGGTGTTCTACAACCAGCTCGGATGGCTGCCTGGGCCGACCGGGAGGTACGACACGGTCCAGTACAGCCTGGGCGATCTCCACCCGATCATAGGTTTCAATACCAACTTTCTGCTGATCGACACGGTCCTGAGCGGGAACGCGTCATTCTTCTGGGACGTCGTCCTGCACCTCGTGCTACCGAGCGTAACGTTGGCGTTTGCATCGACCGCGATCATCATCCGCATGATGCGCTCGAGCATGCTCGAGGTGCTCAACGCGGAGTATGTCCGCACGGCGCGTTCGAAGGGCCTTCCGGAGAGCGTCGTGATCAAGAAGCACGCCCGCAGGAACGCCCTGATCCCGACGACCACCGTGATAGGCCTGAGTTTCGGAGGTCTCCTCGGCGGCGCTGTCCTCACGGAGACCGTCTTCAACTGGCCAGGCCTCGGCCAATGGGCGGCCCTCGCGGCTAGGAGCCTGGACACCGCCGGCATACTGGGGTTCACACTACTAACCGCGATGATCTATGTGCTGGCCAACCTGGTCGTTGACATCGTCTATGCATATCTGGACCCGCGCGTGAGGCTTGGGTGAGACCACATGACTTCGAAGAAAGGTTCCAGGAAGCCGGCAGCCGCCTCCAAGACCCCGAGCCCGCTCATGGTCGCCCTCGCCCCGAGGATCAGGGAGCTGAAGTTCTACTTCCACCTCATGGCAAAGAGCGCCACTTCGATAGCAGGCGTCGCGCTCATAGCGTTCCTGGTGTTCCTGGCCGCGTTCCCGTTCCTATTCGCAGCCGCCAGAGGTATCGACCCCTATGTCATCCCCAAGGACTGGTACGAACCGGACCCGCAGGCGCCGTCCCTCGACGGGTACCTGTTCGGCTCCGGCGAGAACGGCCAGGACATATACTACGGCATCGTATGGGGCGCGCGCATCTCGATGGCGTTCGCGATCCAGATCGTGGGCGTCTCCGTCATCATCGGCACCGTGTTCGGGCTCGTCTCTGGCTACAAGGGTGGTGCGATAGACGAGGTCATGATGAGGACCACGGACATATTCCTCTCGATACCCTCGCTCATACTCGTGATGGCCATCGCCGCGGTCATGGGCAGGGACCTCAACTCCACCAAGCTAGCCCTCCTCGCTATATGGTGGTCCGGGTACACGAGGCTCGTCAGGGGGCAGGTGCTGTCCATCAAGGAGAACACCTATGTCGACGCCGCGCGGGCGTCCGGCTCGGGAGAGCTGAAAATCATGTTCCGGCACATACTGCCCAACTCTTGGGCCCCCGTGGTCGTCTCGGCCACGATGGACATGGGCACGGTCGTGCTGGTCATGGCGGGGCTCAGCTACCTCGGGCTCGGCGCCCCGTACGGGTACGCCGAGTGGGGCGTCATGATCCAAGCAGGACAGGAGCACTTCGTCGACGGCGCCTGGTGGATGACCGTCTTCCCTGGCCTCGCGATCCTGATGTTCGTGCTCGCGTTCAACCTCATGGGCGACGGACTCAGGGACATACTCGATCCGAAGATGAGGAGGTGAACCGATGGCGGATGACAACACACTCGTGGAGATCGACAACCTGTATGTCAACTTCTACACATACCAGGGGGTCGTCAAGGCCATCGACGGCATAGACCTCGAGATCAAGAACGGCGAGACCCTGGGCATAGTAGGCGAGACCGGCTGCGGGAAGAGCGTCACGGCGAGCACGATCATGAAGCTCATCCTGAGCCCGCCTGGCAAGATAGAGTCGGGGGCCATCTACTTCATGGAGCCTCCGGATGTCAGGGCGGCCAGGAAGCAGGCCGAACTGGACGCGCAGACCTGGTACGAGAACCTCCCGCCCGGGGAGAGGGCGAAGGTCGTCGCAGAGTACGGCATCAGGTTCACGGGGTTCAAGAAGGACCGGAAGGCGCTGAGGTCCGACGGGACGGTCATGCCCGTGCCGAACAGGATACCTACGGGCGTGCTCGCGGCGCACTTCCGGAAGAAGCTCGAGAAGGTCCCGAAGGATGACAAGGTCATGCAGGAGGCCATCGGGCAGAAGTACGACCTCCTCCCCAAGAGCAACGAGTACATGCAGCTGATCAGGGGCAGGTTCATATCCATGATATTCCAGGAGCCCACCGCGGCCCTGAACCCGGTCTTCACGGCCGGAGACCAGATCGCGGAGGTCATCCTCCAACACCGGAAGTCGGATATGGCGAAGCGGGCGCGGCTGGCGGTCTACCGGGAGCAGTGGCTGATGGAGACCGGCAGAATCAAGAAGACGCTGATCCGCAAGGGCAAGAGGATCGACAAGAAACTGGACGGGCAGGACCCGCCGGCCGGCTGGAAACCGAAGCAGACCTACCGGACGCGGATGCTCGAGATGATCGAGAAGAACCCGCATACCCTCGGCAACATCATAGACAAGATACCGCTGGTCCGGAGGATACCGTACTTCAACCAGCACAACAAGGACATCTACAGCCAGGGCATCATCGAAGCCACGAGGATGCTGGACATCGTCCGCATACCGGACCCCGAGGGGGTCGTGGACAGGTACCCGTACGAGCTCAGCGGCGGGATGCAGCAGAGGGTCATGATCGCCATGGCCCTCGCGTGCAACCCGAAGCTGCTCATCGCAGACGAGCCGACGACCGCGCTCGATGTCACGATCCAGGCGCAGATCCTGAAGCTCATGCGCGAGCTCAAGGAGACCTACGGGTCATCCATCCTGCTGATCACGCACAATTTGGGCGTCGTCGCCGAGATGTGCGACCGCGTGGGGGTCATGTACGCCGGGTCGATGGCCGAGATCGGCACCTCGAGGACCATATTCAAGAAGCCGCTGCACCCCTACACGAAGGGGCTCATGAGCGCCGTGCCGTCGGTCCAGAAGGACGCGGACACCCTGTTCACCATAAGGGGGTCCGTCCCGAACCTGGTCAAGCCGCCACCGGGATGCAGGTTCCACCCGAGGTGCGACTATGCCAAGGAGTTCTGCAAGAAGGTCAAGCCCGGACTCAAGGAGATAGAGCCCGGGCACATGGTGGCCTGCCACATGGTGACGGGGGCGAAAGGCTATGAATGACGACATGAACCTCATCGACGTCGTCCACCTGAAGAAGTACTTCCCCATCAGGGGCGGGCTCCTCAAGCGGTCCGTGGGGAGCGTCAAGGCCGTCGACGATGTCACGTTCTTCATCAAGAAGGGCGAGACGCTCGGACTCGTCGGGGAGTCGGGCTGCGGCAAGACGACCGTCGGCCGGTCGATCATGATGCTGACCCCGCCCACCGCAGGCTATGTGTTCTTCGAGACCCCGAAGACGGTCGTCCAGGCGTTCAAGGAGGTCTTCGAGCAGCTGGAGAAGGACCCCGAAGGGGAGATGAAGGCAGGCACGGCCGTCCAGATACTGAAGCTGGTCGACGGGCTCGTCAGCGCCCCCACATGTCAGATCAAGGACGACAAGAAGAAGCACATCTGCGCCGATGCTCAGAAGCTCGCCGAGCATATCAGGGCCAAGGCCAAGGACGCCAAGGTCGGCTCCCAGGAGGACGCCGTCAGGGACATCGCGGACGGCGCCATCGAGGAGGTCGCGCGGAGGTACACGATCAACTTCAAGAGGAAGAGCGACCTGAACAGGATGAGGAGCAGGATCCAGTTCGTCTTCCAGGACCCGTTCTCGTCCCTGGACCCGAAGATGCTCATCAAGGACATCGTGGCGGAGCCCATCCAGGCGCAGCTCAGGCATGCCAGGATCGAGGACCTGTCGGACAAGATGGGCCTGAAGGTCACGGGTAAGGGCAAGCTCTCGAAGAAGGAGTGGACAAGGGCGCGCGTGGTCAAGTTGCTGGAGCGCGTCGGCCTGAACTTCGAGCACATGTACAGGTTCCCGCACGAGTTCAGCGGGGGCCAGCGCCAGAGGATAGGCGTCGCGAGGGCCCTGAGCGTCAACCCCGACTTCGTCGTCCTCGACGAGCCCACATCGGCCCTGGACGTGTCGGTCCAGGCGCAGATCCTGAACATGCTCAACATGCTCCAGAACGACTTCGGGCTCACCTATCTATTCATATCCCACGACCTGAGCACCATCAGGTACATGTGCGACCGCGTCGCGGTCATGTACCTCGGCAAGATCGTCGAGTACGCGCCGAAGAAGGCCCTCTTCGACAAACCGACGCACCCGTACACCGAGGCGCTCCTGTCGGTCATACCCGCGCCCGACCCCGACCTCAAGAGGGACAGGATCATCCTGCCAGGGGATGTGCCGAGCCCGGCCAACCCGCCCAAGGGTTGCAGGTTCCACACCCGGTGCCCGCTCGTGACCGACATATGCTCCGAGGTCGAGCCGCCGCTGACGGACAGGGGCAACGAGCACTTCGTGGCCTGCCATGTGCGCTAAGAAGGTCGCGATGGGGCCCGGGGGCCTCGAGGAGAGGAAGGCCCTCGTCCTGGAGCACGCGAGGAAGGACGAGGAGCTGGAAGACTCGAGGGCGCTCAGGATCGTCCGGACGCATCTGTCGTGGCGGGACTGGCTCCTATATGATTTCCTCAGATACTGGTACGGGATCGGCGCGCTGGCCCTCCTCGTCTTCTCGGTCATGCACATCGCCTGGGCGTTCGGCGTCGACGACCCGCTCGGGCTGGCCGCCCTGGCCGTGGTCGCGGTGCTCATAGCGGCCGCCGAGGTGGTCCTGTACCTGGCGATATGGCCGCACGGGGCGTTCACGGAGGGATGGCCCCTGTCGCGCAAGCTCGCCCGGCTGCGGAGGAGGCTCCGCTGGCGTGCGTAGGGGATGCGGCTTTTCTACTTGCACCGGCCTTCACGACGTGAGTCGTCCGAACGCCACTCGGAGGTGAAGATTGGAGGGATACCTGATCGCCTTGGCTGCCGCGCTCGCCTACGCAGCAGTCGCATGGCTCGGACACGCGCTCGGGCTCTGGAAGAGGGTCGGAGTGTCGTTCTACGGCCCCGTGCTCATGTGGAGGACGCGCCGCTGGAGCAAGGGCATCGCGAATGCGGCCAGGCACAGGAGGCTCTGGAAGCGGTACGGGACGATGTCGTCGGTCCTGGCCTCAGGGCTCATGCTCGCCCTCGTCCTCGCGCTGCTCTGGGTCGTCTACTTCGCGCCGGACCTGCCCAGGGCGGCCGCGGCGACGGCGGAGATCGGGCCAGGGCTGCCGACCGATGACATCATGATAACACTCGTCTACGCCGTCCTCGGGATGGTCGTCGCGGTCATCGTGCACGAGCTCGCCCACGGCGTGGCCGCAATCGCATCCGGGGTCAGGCTCGATTCCATGGGGGTCATGTTCCTGGTGATACCTGTGGGCGCGTTCGTGGAGCCGAACGACGAGGACCTGAACAAGGCGGGGCCTGAGGTCCGGATGCGCATATTCTCGTCCGGGCTCGCCACGAACATGGTCGTGGCGCTGGCATGCTTCGCGCTGCTGGCCGGTGTGTTCGTGCCGTCCGCCGAGCCCGTCGAGGCGGGGGCCCTCGTGACCGATGCGACCCCAGGGTCCCCTGGGCAGATCTGGGGCCTGACCGCATGGACGGAGGTCCTGGCGGTCGGGAGCACGAACATCTCCAGCGCGGCGGACCTCATGGACATCACCTTCGACCAGCCGGGGACACCCATCGGCCTCGAGCTGAGGTACGGGAACGAACATTCCCAGGTCGTCGTGCCCCAGGGGATGGTGATCACCGAGGTCACTGACGGACCCGCGATGAACGCGGGGCTCCGCCAGGGCATGATCATACGGAGCATCAACAACACGCCCATCGTGTCGGCGGACCAGCTGAGGTCGGTGATAGAGAACTCGACCCGCAGCGCGCCCGTGCCCATATCCGTGCTGGAGTACGGTCAGGACCCCGCCTTCGCGAACGGATGGTTCGTCGAGGACAAGAGCATCGCGTACATCAACCTGACCTCCAAGTGGCTCTACTACTACACACACTTCAACTGGCTCAACAAGGAGGAGTACAGGAACCAGAGCTTCATGGGTGTCTCCACTTCCCCGTTCGGGCTGAAGGTCAAGGACCCTGAGCACCTTCTGCGCCTCTACGGGCACCCGTACGCTGGCGCAAGCGGTGCGGAGGGGGTCGCGGACGCCACCGTGCGGCTCCTGGCCCTGCCGTTCATAGGGTACTCCCCGGTCCTCTCGCCTGCGAGCGACCTGTACGAACCCACTGGCGCGCTGTCGTTCCTCCCCAACGACGTCTACTGGGTGCTCGTGAATCTCCTTTACTGGATCTTCTGGGGGAACATGATGGTGGGCCTCGCCAACGCGCTTCCGGCGCTGCCCCTGGACGGCGGGAACGTCTTCAGGGACCTGCTCCGCTGGTCCGTCAAGCTCCCGAGGAAGGGGCTATTGGGCCTTGACAGGGTGACACACAGGCGCAGGCTCACCGACCCCGGGGAGGACCGGCTCGTGAGGTTCCTGACGCTGGTCGTCTCCGCGGCCACGCTCCTGCTCATGGCCATGCTCGTGCTCCAGCCGTGGTACTGATCCCGACCTCCCCTGTTCCGGTCCTAACCAAAGCCATTTCTAGGCAAAGGGGGATTCCCGCGAGTATATGGCGGGAAAAGCCGACACGCACACTCACACGAAGTACTCGGGCCTCTCCAGGGTCCTGTTCCTGAGCCTGCCCGATTCGGTCTCCGAACCGGAGGAGGTCGTCAGGGCGGCGGAGGCCAGGGGGCTCGATGTCGTCTGCGTGACCGACCACAACACGATCAGGGGAGGGCTCGAGGCCAGGAAGGTCGCGGCCAGGGTCGAGGTGGTGGTCGGGGAGGAGGTCGGCACGGCGGACGGGGAGGTCCTGGGGCTCTTCCTCACGGAGGATGTGCCCAGGGGGCTCTCGGCCGCGGAGACGATTGACAGGATACATGCTCAGGGCGGCGTCGCGGTCGCACCGCACCCGTTCAGCGCGCACTGCAGCGCCCTCGGCAAGAAGGTCTTCGAGCTCGACCTAGATGGCATCGAGGCGTTCAACTCGATCCACAGGGACAGGTACTCCAACGAGATAGCGCAGAGACTCTGCGCGAGCGCGGGCAAGGCGCTCACGGGCGGGAGCGACGCGCACGGGCCCTCGATGGTGGGCAACGCGTACACCACGTACGAGGGGTCGTCCGCGGAGGACCTCAGGAAGGCCATCCTGGCAGGGAAGACCTCGTTCGAAGGGGAGTACACCGAGCTGAAGGACATAATCTGGATGACCACGACGGTCGCGCTCAGGCTCCAGGAGATCATCGCGAGGTCCCTGGTCGGCGGCGAGAACCACGAGGACACCGTCTACGCCCGGGAGGTCTGCGACATGAGGACCATCAGCAAGGTGCTGTCATTCATCGGGATCATGGCGTTCATGGCACCGCCGGCGACGTTGCTGGCCGGCCTGGTCGGGGACCGGCTCCACAGGTCCAAATCGAAGGCTCTCTGGCTCGAGATGGGCGGCGGAAAGGCCTTCTGAGCCCGCTACGAGCACGGTCCGAAGATGTTAGGCGATGGATATTCCCACAGGCAGGGCTATCGCCCACTGGATAGCAAGGAACGGGATCACGTTGTCCAAGAGGAAGATCATCGAGATAGACGAGGACAGGTGCGACGGCTGCGGACAGTGCGCCATCGCCTGCGCCGAGGGCGCGCTCAAGGTCATAGACGGGAAGGCCAGGGTGGTGAACGAGGTCTTCTGCGACGGGCTGGGCGCGTGCATAGGGGAATGCCCCCAGGGAGCGCTCAGGATCGTGGAGCGGGACGCGCCCGGGTTCGACGAGCACGCCGTGAAGCAGCACCTCAGGACGGAGAAAGTGGCGGAGCGTGGGCATGCCCACGCCGAGCCCGAACCATGCGGCTGCCCGTCGGCCAGACCGATGTTCGTCAAGCAGGCCCCTGCGAAGGGCGGGAAGCACGCCCAGGGCGATGAGCGTGCGGCCGACATGCCCCCCGAGCTCACGAACTGGCCCATCCAGTGGAAGCTCGTCTCCCCGGAGATGCCGTTCTTCAAGGGCGCCGACCTGCTCCTGGCGGCGGACTGCGCCCCGTTCGCATTCAGGGATTTCCACGGGAGGTTCCTCAGGGGCCGGCCCGTCGTGATCGGATGCCCGAAGCTGGACGACCAGCAGGGGTTCCTGGACAAGCTCACAGCGGTCTTCAGGGACGCCACACCGAAGAGCGTCACGGTCGTCCACATGGAGGTGCCCTGCTGCTCAGGTCTCATGAAACTGACCCAGGAGGCTATCGAGCGTTCCGGCAGGGAGATCCCCCTCAGGAGCGTCGTGGTAGGGATCAACGGTCAGATACTCGCCGGACCGTGAGCACCGGGCGCGCGGCAGAACAGTCTAAACACAACCTCTGCCATCCCAGAGGCGCGATGGCTTTCGAGGTCCTATGGACGAGGAAGGCGCTCCGGCTACCTGGCCATGTCAGGGACGAGGTCGAGGCGCGGCTCAAGAGGGTCCAGAGGCACTTCCCGGAGGTCGATGCGCCAGTCAAGATAGACATCACCAGGCGCCTGGACGGGATGGCGTTCCAGTCCCACGACGGAAGGACCAGGCTCTGGCTGGACATCCACAGGTCATCGGACGGCCACTGGAGCTATCCCACCCACTGGACCATCGCCCACGAGCTCATGCACCTGGCCCAGTTCAACTCCGAGGGCATCCCGAGCGGTGAGAGGCCGTGCGATATCTTCGCCCTCGCGAGGCTCCCGCCGGGGCTCATAGACGATTCCCCCAGCTACCTCGTCGTGCCGCCCAAGCAGCGGAAGGTCTGGCGCCGTGAGGACGCGAGGAGGGCGCATGTGCTCGCCAAGGACGCGATCAGGATGCGGAGGACCGGGCTGAAACGCTATGCCCAGTGGTGGGAGGACGAGTTCGAGAGGCGGTCCATAGGACGATGATCCGCTCTCACTTGCCGCGCTCCGCCCTCGCGAGCCCAAGCAGCTGCGCCTCGCGCCCCAGGAGATAGGCCCTCCCGAGTATGCCGAAGGATGTCAGGGCTATCGCCACGCCTGACAGGGCGTAGACGGCCGTGAACAACCTCGAGAACTCGGATGTGGGCGAGAGGTCCCCGTAGCCGACCGTGGTCAGCGTGCAGACCGAGAAGTAGAACGAGTCTATCCATGTCCAACCCTCGATTAGGCGG
The DNA here is from genome assembly GCA_964568665.1 of uncultured Thermoplasmata archaeon. Classification (GTDB taxonomy): domain Archaea; phylum Thermoplasmatota; class Thermoplasmata; order UBA10834; family UBA10834; genus CAWBDD01. The sequence goes on from CAZMPY010000005.1 coordinate 280,265, forward strand.
TACGACACGGTCCCGAGCACGAGCAACCCTAGGAGGGCGGCCAGCGCGACCATCACCTGGGTCTCGAACCATTTCCCGAAGGTGTCTGTCAGCCTCATGATTGAACGAATCGGATGATGCGTAGATAACTGTTCCCCGAACACCGGCTGCGGATGCTCAGGTGGCGGCCAAAGCATCCTGGACCGCGCGGACGAAGCCCTGGATCGAGAACGGCTTCGGGAGGAACCCGACCGCGCCCATGTCCTTGGCCACGGTCCTGATGCTGAGGTCCGCGCTCACGAACAGGACCCTGAGCTTCGGATCTCCCTTGAGTAGCTCCTGCATGACATCGAGCCCGTCCTTGTCCGGCATCCTGTGATCCATGATGACGAGGTCTGGGCGTTCGGGCCGACCCCGGAGCGCCGCAATCGCGTCGTCGCCGTTCAAGGCCCTCCCGGACAGCTCCAGCCCCATCCTGCCCAGTATGATCGCGTATATGTCGATTATCTCCTTCTCGTCATCCACGACGAAGACCTTCTTACCCATGCGGTTTCGCCTCCGGAATTGTGATGACCACGCGCGCCCCCTTGTCGGGGTCCCCTGGGACTCGGTCCCCTATCATGATGGACCCGCCGAAATGCGCCAAGATGAGGGAGTAGAACTGCAGGCTGGACGCGACGCCGCGGTTGATGCCCATTTCAGATGTCAGAGATGGCATGATTGCGGCCTTGCGCGCATCAGGGATTCCTGGACCGTTATCCGACACGTCGATCGACCAGCTCCGTGCCTCGCCTGACCGCGCCTCGGTAACGGTTATGCCCACCACCACACCTCCCTCCTTCGCATACCTGCCAGAGTTGTCCATGATGCCCGTGAGCACCCGGCGGACATGATCACCCCCGACCACACGGACGCCCGGCGGGACCGACGACCGGACCGTCATGCTGCCTGCGGGGTACTGCGCCTTCACGAACTCGATCACGGACGGGAGCTGGTCGCTCAGGTCGAACTGGTCGCTCTGCTCCTCCGGGAGCCGTTCGACCGTCTCCAACCACCTCAGGTCGGATATGAGCGACGCGGCCCTCTGCGATTGTCTCAGGATGCCGGTCACCCTCCTCCTCGCATCCGCTGGCACGTCCTGGTCGAGCATCACGAGCTCCGAGTTGATGATCACGGGGGTTATGATGTTCGCAATGTCATGCGCGAGCAGGTCGAAGTACGCCCTGCTCTTCGCGAGCGCCTGCTCGAGCTCCAGCTCGGCGCGCTTCCTCCTGTCTATGTCGACGACCATCCCGTCGAGCACACCGAGGCCGCCCCCGGGCCCGGCCACGGTCCTGACGCTCGTGCTTGCCCAGAATGTCGAGCCATCCACCCGCCTCAGGAGCACCTCGTGGTTCCTCACGACGCCCTCCTTGACGAGCCTTTCCACGAGGGCCACGCGCTGCGAAGGCTCGACCCAGAGGTCCGATGCCATCGGATCCCTGGCCATCAGCTCATCCACGGACGCGTACCCGAGCAGGTGAGCCAGCGCAGGGTTCACGGAAAGGAACCTGCCTTCGACCGTCGTCCTGAATATCCCCTCGACGGCGTTCTCCACCATCGTCCCGTACCTCCGGCTCATGTCCAGGAGGGCGTCCTCGAGCGTATTGCTCTGGGTCACATCTTTGGCGATCTCCAGCTTGAAGGCGGTCCTGCCATCCGCCCCCGGTATCGGGATGTCGATGAGCTCGTACGCCCTGCCGCTGACGACCGACTGCCACTGCCAGCGGATGGCCCTTCCCGAGAACACGTCCTGGTGCCGGCACCACGGGCACTTGTCGGACCGCGCGTGAAAGTATTGGTAGCACTTGCGCGACCCGTAGTCCTGCCCAAAATCACGCCTCCCGGCCGCGTTCGCATAGACCACGTTCAAATCGCGGTCCACGATGTGGGCGACATCGTCCATGCTGTCGACCAGCGCCTTGAGCTCCTCGAGGCTCATGTGGCTCCGGCAGCCCTGCCCGACGCCTTCGTCATCAGTCGCCAACTGTCCACCATTCCTCCGGCCCTCAGCGCCTGAACCGGGGCGCTCGGGGAGGATAGGATGGCCTTCTCAGGAAAAAACCCTTCCGTACCGAAAAGGAACGGACCGGGCGGGAGGAGCGGGCGTGAAGGGATTCGAACCCTCGACCACTTGCTTAGGAGGCAAGTGCCATATCCTGACTAGGCCACACGCCCTCTGGGTCCGGCTCCAGGGGTCATTAAACGCGCCCGGATATATAAACCAAGCCGAAGACGGGGACAGCCCCGCGTGCGAAGGACAGCGGTCTCAGACCTTCCGGTCCTCTTCGCTGAGTTCCTCAGGGGCCCTCGACTCTGCGACCGGCTCGGGCTTCTTCTTCATCTCCGGCTCTGCCTTCTTCGCCTCAGGGGCGGGCTCCTTCTTCGCAGGCTTGGCCTTCGCCTCCGGGACTGACTCCTTCTTCTCAGGCTCGGCCTTCGCTTCCAGGACGGGTTCCTTCTTCTCGGGCTTGACGTACTCCTCGAGGAAGGTGACCGTCTCGGCGTCCGCGACGTCCCTGAGGTCAGAGACTACCCTGTACTTCGCGATGAACCACTTCTGGTCGTACTTGCAGGAGTCGGGGAGCTTGATCTTGTAGGACTTGCCGTGGTGCTCCACATCGAACCCCTCGGAGCTCCCGTAGGCCATCTTCAGGAGGAGCGCGACGATCTCCTTCGGATCAGTCGGCTTCTGCGTGATCTTGTACTTGTACTTCAGCGACTTGCCCGCGAGCCTGTTGTTGAAGTCCACCCTCACGCGGCCTGCGGTGACAGCGGTGATGTAGGCAGGCCTGTTCTTGACGGTGACTTCCAGCCCGACCCTGGGCTCGATGTCCTGCTTCAGGAACTCCCTGACCGGGTGCAGCTCCACGAGCTTCGGGTCCCTCGGCCCGGCGGCCTTCTCGGACGGGATGACGACCTCGTACTCCTTGCCGACCTCGGCCTTGAGCATGTGCTCGTCGAGGCCAGGGAACAGCCGCTCCTTGCCGACGATCAGGGGCTGGGCACCGTAGACCATCTTCTCGTTGTGGATGTTGTTCTCCTTCGCGAGGGCCTCGTTGGTGGTGTCGAAGAGCTCGTTGGTGTCGACTATCCATGCGTCGAACTCGGCCATGACTATGTCGCCGGCCTTGATCTTGGAGCCCTCAACATCAGCCGAAGCACTGGTCTCAGGCTGCTTCTTCTCGGTCATCAGATTCACCGCAACTGTGTGATTTTGCGGATACCTAGCCACGATTTAAAGATTCCGCTATGTGTCAGATGCCGCTCGGGCAGGCGCTGGACGGGCTTTCCGGGCACATCCGGCGCGACCGGGAGGCCGCGACCAGCCCTGTCAGGTTCTGTAAATCTTCGGGTGGTGGTCCTCTAGGACCGCCCCCTCGGACTCACTCGCTCCATTCGGCTCCGGCCGTACACCCCTTCAGGGGAGCAGAGGGCCATCATCACGTCATGCTGGAGCGCGCCGGGGTCGAACCGTAGACCCCCTGCCGTCCTGTCGCAGAACGGCTGTACGCAGCGGGCCTGCGTTCGCGGACGATGACGGGATAGCCGCCTCTGGGCGAACGCTAGCTGCATCCGCGCCCATTCGGGAATATGGATCTCTCCCACATGTCAGGCGCGATCCGCTGCTCCTCAACGGGCCGACCGTGACGGCCCGCGTGTGTGCCTGCGCTGGCATCGGATAGTCAATGGCCGAGAGGGTCTTCACGGCTGGCACTACATGTACCACCCGACTTTGGACAGAACCGCCCTGTCAAAAGCTATATGTGGGCGCCGCACTTACTCGGCAAAAGGCCCTCAAGCCACCGTAGCTCAGCTGGAAGAGCAGCTGATTTGTAATCAGCAGGTCGGGAGTTCGAACCTCCCCGGTGGCTCTGCACTGTTCTTCACGGCGTTGTCGGAATGTGAACGTAGGGATAAATATAGCCATTCGCCAATCACCGGAACGGTCGAATTCGAGGAGATCGGTCCCGATGGGTGAGAACAAGATAGGCCTCGTCCCGAAGGTCATAGCACCTGGTGCGATGGGCCCCAAGGAGTACGGCCTGCTGCTGACGGACCAGAGGAGCATCCTGGTCTTCCACAAGAAGACCAATGCGGTCCTGGGAGGGGCCGTCGGAGGCGTGATAGGCGTGCTCGTCGCCGACGCGCTCACGAAGGAGCGTACGGTGGACTACATGAACACCTCCCCGGAGGAGCTTGCCAGGGACGACAAGAACATCGTCATCCCGCACGGCTCCCTGAAGGTCGTTAGGATGAAGAGGCACCTGGGCGGAGGTTACTCGCTGCGGATGGAGTACTCGACCCCGGAGGGGAAGGAGAGAAAGATGTCTCTGACGCTCATGGTCCCCGAGGAGCTCGCCGAGCAGAAGCGGGCCCAGGGCATCAAGGCCAAGGCTATGGCTGACGACTACGCCCAGAAAGTGCAGGATGCGCTCAAGAGGGCGCTCCCGCCGGGCGCGCAACAGTACGCGGAGTGGTTGGAATGAGGAGATCGAAGATATTCACGAACATATGAGCCGTGCTCGTGGTCGTAGGACTGCTGGGGGTCGTGTACGGGATCATGCCCGGAGATGATTCCGATACCCTCACGCTGCCCGTCGGGAGCGAATACTACTACGGCCGTGTTGCAGAACTCCGGTGATTGAAGCCTCTCACTCAGAGCCAGTCGAACAACGCCGGCCCATCGACGCCTGGCCCGTGCACCGGTTTTCCCCCATGCCTCACCGTATCGACCCCGCACCCTCCTGTCAGGTCGCTGATCTTGCATGAGGACCGTCCACCTGGAATGTCCGTTCCGCGGTCAGGATGAAGTGACCCGTCGATTTCTCACGGCAACTCGCGCTCTCGGCTGTTGCCCGCGGGATGTCCCCGGCAGCAGAGGTGCCTGAGTGGAGCGGGAAAGGGCAGATGTTACATGTAGTGGATGGGAACAAACACCACGACCGCCTAGGAACATCCGATGCTCGTCAAGGCGGTGTCTTTTCGTCTCGAGTATGAGCTGCCCGTCCAGGCCAGGTTCCTCCTCGAGGACTTCCGCCTTGCTGTGAATCGTGCCATAAGGGCGGGACTGCAGACGCGTGCGACATCGAAGTACGCCCTGTGCAAGCTCGCATACAGGGGCTTCAGGACCGAGCATCCTGGTATGTACGCTCAGCACCTTGTCTCGGTGTTCGAGGTCGCTGCAAGCGTCCTCAAGAACCATCGGAGGAAGGCCAGGAAAGGGAAGGCAGGCGATATCCCGTATGTCAGGCGGCTGTTCATGAAGGCGGTGAATCAGGCGTACAAGCTCGAACGGGCGAACGGGGTAATCGATCTCCCGATACGGGCCGGGTGTCATGTCGAACTCAGGCTGGTCCTGAGCGAGTATCACAGGGGCTTCCTGGACGACCCTTCCTATTCCCTCGGTTCTCTGACGCTCTTCCCGGACAGGGCCGTGATTGCCTTCAGGAAGACGGAGCCCCGACCGTATGTCCCGGAATCGGTGGTCTCCCTCGACACGAACGAGAGGAGCCTCGACGGGGTGTTCGTCTGTGAAGGGAAAGGCGTTCCCGTCAAGGCACCCTTCCCACAAGTGGCCATGATACAGCAGAGGCACCATGACCGGCGGAAGCATTTCCAGAAGAAGAAGTCTCATGACCGCCGGACCTCGAGACGACTGGGCAGGCGAGAAGGAAAGAGAGAGCATGACCGGGTCGAGTACCGGATGCACCAGGTGGCCAACGCCGTACTCGACTTCGCCGAGGAGAGAAAGGCGGCGATAGTGCTCGAGGACCTCAAAGGGGTTTTCAAGCCGAGGGCAAACAAGCCCCTCAACAGACGGCTGAGCATGTGGCCGAGGAGGAAGCTCCACTGCTTCATCGAGTACAAGGCAAAGTGGAGGGGTGTGACGGTCCTGAAGGTGGACCCGAGGAACAGCAGCAGGAAGTGCCCGATGTGTGGGAGATTACAACATTCCCGAAAGGGCACCGAGTTCGCATGTGAGTGCGGCTGGCATCTCGACCGGCACATCAACGCCAGCCTCAACCTGCTGCATACAGCCTTCTCGAAAGAGATGGCAGGGGGTCTACGGTTCGACCCCGGCGCGCTCCAGCGTGACGTGATGATGACCCTCTACGACCCTGGGAAGGGCGCACGGTCGGAGCCGAATGGAGCGAGTCGCGAGGGGGTAGCGGCCATTCACGCCGCTACCTAGTTTCGCAACAGAACCTACTACGTGATCGAGACCAAGGACATCGTCAACCTCGAGATCTCCGGTGACTTCACGGTCACGGGCAGGAGCACGGTGGCGTTCTACGTGTTCACACCTGACCAATACGATGACTTCGCGGCCGGGACCGCGTCCCTGTACCACACCACGGACGCATCCGATGAGTTCACTGTCCCAGACGAGGGCGCTGACAAGCTGTTCATCGTGTTCATGCACGGAGACACCTACGACGAGCAGGAGGTCACATACAACATGAGCGCGTCCGGGATCATACTCACGCTCGTGGTCGCCGGGGCCATCCTGATGGCCACAGGGGTGGTCATGATCGTCGTCGCCCTGAGGGTCAAGAAGGGAGAGACGGCCGCTGCGCCACCCGTGCCGCAGTCGGGCGATGTCGTGAGGTTCGACCAGCCGAAACCACCGGCGCCGTGACCTGACCGGTCCGGCGAATCCTCTGGCCGGAAGTGGCTGGAAAGCCTAGGCGCACGCTGGTCCCGCGCTCAAAGCAGCAGGACCGGCTTGCTCGGCCGGAGGGTGTATTTCTTGCACTTGTAGCAGTACCACTCGTTGTACTGGGCCACGTATGTCATGGGCCCGCTGCAGACCGGGCAGACCTTCTTCTCGTCCTTGGGGGCCTGTGCCGGGGCGGAGGCCTGAGGCGCCGGCTTCGGGGCGTACTGCTTGCACTCGTAGCAGTAGTGCCTATCGTACTTCTCGACGTGCTTCAGTGGCTTCCCGCACTTGCTGCAAATCGGGACCGACGACTTCGCCGCATCCGCGGGCTCTGCAGGCTTCTGCTCGGCCGGCTTCACCGCATCCTTCTTCTTGTGCAGCGGGTACTTCTTGCAGGTGTAACAGTACCACTCGTTGTACTTGTCGATGAACTTGATCTCCGCGCCGCAGTCGGGGCATCTCTTGGCCTCGGGCTTGGGGGCGGCTGGCTCCTGCACCGCTGACGGTGTCGGGACCGGCTTCGGGGCCTCGGCAGACTCCTTCGCAGCGTACTTCCTGCAGCCGTAGCAGTAATGCCTCGAGTACTTCTCGATCCACTTCAGGGGCTGCCCGCAGTTCGGGCACATCTTGACCGGTTTCTCGTCCTTCACGGCGGCGTCCTCCGGCTTCGCCACAGGCGCTGGTGCGACCGGTGTCGGCTCCGGTTCAGGGGCGGCGGCCACGGCTGGTTGCTCTGGGACGGCCTCGACGGGCTCCTCCTTCGGGACCTCCTCAACGATTGCGCAGTCTATGAGCGATTGCGCGTTCGCGGGGGCCAGTGTGGAAGAGGCGGACTCCACCTCCGGGACCGCAGCTGTGCCGTTGTCCGTGCACATGATGCATACGAGAGCGCCACCGGGCATGGTCTGGAGGACCGCGCCACACCTGTCGCATGTAGGCCTCTCGTCCTCCTTCTCCAACGCCGCCAGCTCCTCGGCGATGAGCGGAACCACATTGACGGCTGGTTCCTCGGCCTTCGGGGCCTCGGCCTGGGGCGTCGCGACTGCCTCCTCGGACTTGTGCTCCTCAGGCTCCGCGTATGAGTTGCAGCTGAAACAGTACCACTTCTCTATGTGCTCGACATAGTGTGGATCCTCGCCACAGTTGCGGCACTTCGAACTTTTCATCGTGTCACGCTCCTCAAATACCCTATCGACGTGCGCGTGGTGCCTGGAACGACCCCGCGCCCCGCCGCAGCATTCATGCCTAACCGTTCGGCGCGTATATGAACGTGCTTTCTTCGAAATCAACCCTGATAACGGTTGGCAACGGCGTTATCCAGACGGTCCCGGCCCGTATGCTACATGTAACCGTTCCAGAGAAGTCTCCCGCGAGCCCTCGGAGCATCGACACCTGAAGGAGATGTCTGACATGAGAGTGAGACGAGGGAAAGGTGGCATGAGAAGCGATGAGAACGCTGGAATCGAGGGGCTGCCCCTGCAGCTCCTAATCATGGTGGTCGTGGCCGGGCTCGGCCTGACCATCATAATGGGGTGGATGAACTCCATCTCGGCACCGCATGCCATCGGCGAGGTGTATGTGAACCCTGGCCAGGTGGCCGTGTACGATGGGGACGGCGACGGACTCTACAGGGGCGACGGCGTCGTCATCACGATCGTGGTCACGGACCAGGGCGGGGACAGGCTCGAGGGGGCGACCGTGCTCCTGGACGGCGCCAACATACGGTACGCCGACGGCTCCGCCGTCAGGGGCATGACAGATGCCAGCGGTCAGGTGGTGTTCTCAGGCCTTGTGGTCGAGCAGTTCGGCTCCAGCCTGACGACCATCACAGTGACGGTCGCGAAGGGCGACTACGGGGTCGATTCCAGCTACGAGATACCGGTCATACCGAGCTGACGAACATGTCTCTCAGAGAGGATTGCCACGGGCTCGAATCGCTGCCGCTCAAACTCATCATCGTGGCGGTGGTGGCATCCATGTCCATCGCCGTCGCGGCGGACGGGCTTGAGGGCCTCAGGGACAAGGACTTCCTCAGGCGGGCGCGACTGCAGGTCGATGCCATCGTCGCGGCCGCGGAGACCGTGGCCGTCGAGGGGCCCGGCAGCGCCAGGACCCTGGACCTCGATTTCTCGTCCGAGGGCAGCCTCGGCTTCGAAGGGATCTCCGTGGGCGACTCGACCGACGGGCCCGGAGCCGCCTCCGTCGTGCTCCTGCTGTCCACGGGGGCCTCAGTGACTGGAACGGCGGAGGACCCGCCGGCCTGGATATGCTCCGGGGACGGGCAGGGGCTCGCCATACGCTCCTGCACGTTCGGCCTGAGGCTGGAGTGCGTGCTCGAGGGGGAGACATTCCATGTGCTTGCATCGGTGGTATGATGGACTTCGTGGTCTCGAAGGTCGCGATGTCAGTATGCGCCCTTCTCACGATGCTCGTCCTCACCCAGGCCTACGGGCCAGGGGCGTTCGCGGACGAGCAGGGGGACCTCGAACGGATACTGGCGGAGTTCTGTTCCACGGCCTCTGCGCCGGTGCTCGCGGGCACCGAGTGCGCCCTCGGCTGGACGGTGCCGTGCCTCCCTCACGGCGGGACGACCTGGATCACCCTGGAGCGCGGAACCGTGTCCGTCAGCTCCGAGAGCGGTTCCGTCTGGGGCCGTCCAGGCGTCGCCATCCACACATGGCACTGGAACGGCTCCGTCCTCAACGACACGGCCGTCTCGGGACTTGATTCCGGGGCCGAGACGATATCCGCATGCTCCGGTCAGGTCCTCGTGGTCTGCTCGGCCGCGGTCGAGTTCGACGACGGCACGAGACTGCTCGCCTTCGTCCGTGGGGGGACCTAGGCCTTCGCTACGAACCCTTTGGCGAGCGCGTCGACCGCGTCTACGAACGAATCGGCTTCCTCGACCGTGTTGTACAAGTAGGCGGACGCGCGCACGCACCCGTCGACACCGCGTGCGTGGAAGTACGGGTGGCAGCAGTGCATCCCCGAGCGGAGCATGATCCCCTTCGAGTTGTCCAGGATCATCGCGACATCGTGGGCCGAGAGCCCGGCGATGTTGAAGCTCAGTATGCCCCCCCTCTGGTTCGGGTCGGACGGAGGCAGGATGCTGACGCCCTTGACCCTGTTCAGGCCGCGGGTCATGCGCTTGTTCAGGGAGACCTCGTGGGCGGTCACCTCATCGAGCCCGACGGACGACAGATAGTCGAGGGCCGCCCCGAGCCCGATGATGCCGGCATAGTTCTGCAGGCCCGTCTCGAACCGCTCGGGCGCCGGCAGGAGCCTGTAGGAAACGTAGTCGGTGTCGGTCACGCCGTGCCCGCCGAACATGACTGGTAAGAGCCTGTCCGAGATCTCAGCACGCGCATACAGGAGCCCCGTGCCCGACGGGCCCAGCATCTTGTGCCCCGAGGCCGCGAGGTAGTCCACCCCGAGCGCGCGGACATCGATCCTCCTGCTGGGGGCGGTCTGCGCCGCGTCGAACAGCACCTTGGCGCCGTAGGAGTGGGCGATGCTCACGACCTCCCTTGCGGGGAGCGAGTAGCCGGTGATGTTGGAGGTGAGGCACATCGCGACGAGCCTCACCTTCTTGGTCATCGCCGCCTCGAAGGCGTCCAGGTCGAACGTGCCGTCCGGGGCCGATCGCACAACCTTGTGCCTGACCCCGTGGAGTTCGACGGTGCGCAGCACCGGCACATGCATGGAGTTGTGCTCGTAGTCAGTCGTGACGACCTCGTCGCCCTTCTTGAGGCCGGAGCCGAGGATGACGGTGTTCAGGCCCTCGGTCGTGTTCTTGGTGAACGCGACCTCCGACGGACTCTCGGCACCGAGGAACGACGCGGCCCTAGTCCGTACCTGGTCGCATCTGAGAGAGACCTCCGTAGCCAGCCTGTGGACGCTCCGGCCGGCGCACGATGGGTAGGACTCGTAGTACTCGACGATCGCATCGACCACCTGCCTCGGTCTGAGGGTCTGGCATGCACTGTCGAGGTATATCGGGAGCTTCCCCCCGACCTCCTTGTGGAGCACGGGGAAGTCCTTCCGGATCCTGGCGACATCCATGGGATTCCAACGGTCATGACCATCTGTGGTCTTATGCTTTTCAGCCCCCGCCAGCCGCACCAGGGGCGGGACCGTACATGTACGGATTGGCTGCGGCAGACTTTTAAGGCGCCACTCATTCTCCAGAGACTGATCTGATGACCGCCAGTGGCTCCAGGAGGGTCTACTTCGACCACAGCGCCACGACCCGCGTTTTGCCAGAGGTCGCAGAGGCGATGACGCCGTTCTTCCTTGACAAGTTCGGGAACGCATCGAGCCTCCACTCGTTCGGACGCGACGCCAGGGGCGCCATGGAACAGGCGAGGAAGAGCGTCGCCGCCCTCATAAACGCGGAGCCGAGGGAGATCGTTTTCACGTCCGGTGGCACCGAGGCCGACAACATGGCCGTCAAGGGCACCGCGATGTACAAGGGCCGGATGAAGGGCCACATCATCACGTCCAAGATAGAGCATCACGCGGTCCTGGAACCGTGCATCTTCCTCAAGCGGTACGGGTTCGAGCTCACCGAGGTCCCGGTGTCGGCCGAAGGCCTGGTGGACCCGGCGGATGTCGAGAAGGCCGTCAGGGACGACACGGTCCTGATAAGCATCATGATGGCTAACAACGAGATCGGCACGGTCCAACCGTACAGGGAGATAGCCAAGGTCGCGAAGGCGCACGGCGTCCCGTTCCACACGGATGCCGTCCAGGCCATCGGCAAGATGCCCATAGATGTCAAGGCAGACGGGATGGACATGCTCTCCATATCCGCTCACAAGTTCCATGGACCCAAGGGCGTGGGCGCACTGTACGTGAGGAAGGGCACGGAGATCGAGCCCATCATCCACGGCGGTGGGCATGAGAGGGGCATGCGCTCGTCGACCGAGAACGTGCCCGGGATAGTCGGGTTCGGGAAGGCGGCTGAGATAGCGAAGAGGGACATGGGGCCCGTGACCCAGAAGGTCATGCGCCTCAGGGACAGGCTCATCGAGGAGATCCCCAGGCTGGTCCCGAGAGCGCACCTGAACGGTCACCCCACGAAGCGTCTCGTGAACAACGCCAACTTCAGGTTCGAGTACATCGAAGGCGAGGCGCTGATCCTGCAGCTGGACATGCTCGGGATAGCCGCCTCGACCGGCTCCGCCTGCTCGACGAGCTCGCTGGAGCCTTCGCACGTGCTCCTAGCCATCGGGCTTCCCCACGAGCAGGCCCACGGCAGCCTCAGGCTGACCCTGGGAAGGGAAAACACTGAAGAGGACGTAGACTATTTCCTAGCACACCTACCAGGCGTCGTCTCGAAGCTGAGGGAGATATCCCCCTTCAACAGCGAGACACCGATGCCTGCTGGCGGAGGAGGCAGCTGCAGTGTATAGCGACAAGGTCATGGATCACTTCGCGAACCCCAGGAACGTCGGGGAGATCCCGGACGCGGACGGGGTAGGGAAGGTCGGGAACCCGCAGTGCGGGGATGTGATGTGGCTCTACATCAAGGTCAAGGACGACATCATCACCGACATCAAGTTCAAGACCTTCGGCTGCGGCGCGGCCATCGCCACGAGCTCGATGATCACAGAGCTGGCCCGGGGGAAGACCCTCGAGGAGGCGAAGAAGATCTCGAGGCAGGATGTCGCCGACTCACTGGACGGCCTGCCCCCGGTCAAGATGCACTGCTCGAACCTCGCCTCGGACGCGCTCAGGGAAGCCATCAAGGACTACGAGGCGAAGAAGGCCAAGAAGGGCGCCTGAAGCGCAAGTCGGATAGTCGTCTGGCCCAACGCACACGATCACGCGGTGGTTTCTAATAGAGTTGGGACGGTAATTGACACGGTTCGAGCATGGCGGGAATAGATGTGATGGTCCTCTCGGGAATGTGGATCGTTCTGGCAACGACCGTGATAATCGCAGGCTCGATCGCCTGGCTATCGGGGTTCGTCCGGCGGTCCAGGAAACGGATGGCGTCCGGGGCCGCCGTGATAGCTCTGGGTATGGCAGGGCTCGCGCTCACCGTGGCCGTGTATGACAAGGTCGATTCCTACTGGTTCGGCCTGCCCGCCTCGACCGCAATCGCGTTCTTCATCCTAGCTGTGCACTGGAAGACCGCCGAGGACAGAGGGGCGCCGCTCCTGGGACTCGCAGACCTGGAAAGGTTCTAGTATCAGCTCGGGCAATCCCAGAGGGAGCCCGATGTCGAAACTCTCGGTCGAGCTGTGTGGGATCAGACTCTCCAACCCGACCATGCTCGCGGCCGGCGTGCTGGACGAGACCGGCAAGACAATGCTTTCTGTGGCCCGGGCGGGCGCGGGCGCCATCGTCACCAAGTCCATCGGCAGGGAACCGCGCGCGGGGCATCCGAACCCGTGCATAGTCGAGCTCGAGTTCGGGCTCCTGAACGCGATGGGGCTGCCCAACCCAGGCATGGTCGGTTTCGCCGGCGAGGTCGCCGAGGCGAAGAAGGGCGGCGTCCCGGTCATCGGGAGCGTGTTCGGCGGCACCGACCTCGAGATAGCCGAGGTCGCACATGTGATGGAGAAGGCGGGGGTCGATGCCATCGAGCTGAACCTCAGCTGCCCCCACGCGAAGGGGCTCGGGGCCGAGGTCGGATCCACGCCCGAGATGGTCGAGTCCGTGTGCAGGTTGGCGAAGGCATCTGTGCGGGTCCCCGTCTGGGCGAAGCTCACGCCGAACACGGCGTCGATATCGATCCTCGCAGCGGCCGCCGAACGCGGAGGGGCCGACGCGATCGTCGCCATAAACACGGTCAAGGGCATGGCCATCTGCCCAGAGGCAAAGATGCCCGTGCTCGCGAACAGGTTCGGGGGTCTGTCCGGACCAGCGATCAGGCCGATCGGCGTCAGGTGTGTGTACGAGCTCTTCGAGGCTGTCAGGATCCCGATCATAGGGGTCGGGGGAGTCTCCACCGCCAGGGACGCGCTCGAGTACATCATGGCGGGCGCGAGGGCGGTCCAGGTCGGCACGGCCGTCTGGACGGACGGAGTGGAGGTCTTCGGGAGGATCACCGGAGGCCTCGAGACATTCATGTCGCAGAACGGCTACGACTCCATCGAGCAGATGGTGGGGGTGGCTCACCCTGCAAGGCGTTAGGATGTTCACGGTCGACAGGCAGAGGGACGAGACACCCTCCACGAAGACCATCAGGTTCAAGGAATCGCTGGATGCCCATCCGGGGCAGTTCGTGATGGTGTGGGTCCCCGGCGTCGACGAGTTCCCGATGTCGGTGTCCTATCCAGGGATGGACTTCGGGGTGACATATCAGATCGTTGGAGAGGGCACGAAGGCCCTTGCCCAGCGGCTGCCCGGGGAGAGGATCGGCATCCGCGGGCCGTACGGCAACGGATACACGCTGGAAGGGCGGAAGGTCCTGGCCGTCGCGGGAGGCACGGGCATGGCGTCCCTGGCCCCGTTCATCGAATCGGCGGTCAAGGCAGGCGCGGCGGTGACGGCGGTGCTGGGCGCGAAGACCTCCAAGGACCTGCTGTTCGAGGACCGGTGCGCTAGGGCGGGTGCGACTGTCCGCGTGTCCACGGACGACGGGAGCAAGGGGTTCAAGGGGCTCGCGACCGACCTGGCCAGGAAGACCCTGGACGCTGGGAGGTTCGACGCCATCTACACATGTGGTCCCGAGAAGATGGTCGCTGGCCTCGTGCCGCTCGCGAGGAGGCACAACATCGGGATGTTCGCGTCCCTCGAGCGGCTCATGAAGTGCGGGATCGGGATATGCGATTCGTGCGCGCTCGACGGGCTGCATGTGTGCAGGGACGGGCCCGTGTTCCCGCTCGATGTGCTCGAGAGGTCCGAGGAGTTCGGCAGGACCAAGCTCGACCCGACGGGGACCAAGGTGCAGGTCTGAGAGGGCGGCGTCCGATACGAAAAGAGGAGCCAGACTACCGGATCCGGCACTGGCGACATACAGATTGTGTTTCAGAATCGATAGCCTTTTCTACTGGCCCGCGTACATCGTCTCCAAGATAGAGGGATACAGTGCCTGAGACAGTTAGGAAGTGGAACCAGCGCTACGAACAGATAGAGACTTCCTGCAGAGAGAAGTACAGATGCACCCCGTGCACATACCCGAACTGCCAGAGATCGGTCCGGCTGAACAAGTCGGCGGTCAAGACGTTCGGCAAGGGATGAATCGGCAAACTCATTGAAACCCCACCACACCAACGGGCCTGGCTCTGCCAGGCCCGGAAACCTGTTCCATTCTGTGTTCTTCATCGGCAGTCAGAGTCCGCCGACGACTTCGTAAGGACCGCTTGCACGATGCTCCAGAACTCTTCGTCGGATACTCGGCCATGCTCCTCGCCGGCCGTCTTTATCGCCCGCACGATGTCGCACACCTGCTCCTGCGATGCCTGGACCGACTTCTCCTCGAGCCTGCTGCGGATGATCGCCGTCCCAGAATGCTTTCCCAGCACCAGCCGCCGCCTGTTCCCGACCTCTTCAGGGTCGACGCACTCGTAGGTCATCGGACAGTTGAGGACCGCCTGGACGTGTATCCCGGACTCGTGGGAGAAGGCGTTGGGGCCGACCCATGGCTGGTTCACGGGGATGGGGAGCTTCGCCGACTCGAAGACCAGCCTTGCGAGCTCGGTGAGCCCCTCGGTCCTGATGCCTATGTCGCGCTTGTGAATGTGCTTGAGCGCCATCACCAGCTGCTCGAGCGGCACGTTCCCGGCCCTCTCACCGATGCCCCCGACCGTCGTGGCGATGGCCTCGGCGCCCGCCGACAGCGCAGCGATGGAGTTCGCGACGCCCAGACCGAAATCGTTGTGCAGGTGGGCCGACAGCGGGAGTTTCGTGCCATCCCTGATCTTCCCGATGATGTATGATACGGCTTCCGGGCCAGCACAGCCGAGCGTGTCCGTGATCCCGAGCCGAGACGCGCCCGCAGCCTCGGATGCGTGATAGACATCCAGCATCAGGCCGAGGTCCGACCTCGTGCTGTCCTCCGTGCTCAGGCTCGCCTTGAGTCCGTGCTCGCGGGCGTACTCGACGCTCCTCACCGCCTTCTCGAGCACATCCTTCGGGCTCATCTTCAGCTTGTACTTGAGGTGCAGCTCGCTCGTGGCGACGAACAGAAGGACCATGTCCACATCGCAGGCGATGGCCGCATCTATGTCCGACTGGAGGGTCCTGGACAGGCACAGGATGTCAGCGTTCAGGCCGAGCCCGGCGACCTTCTTGACGGCCTCCCTCTCGGTGTCCGAGACTGCCGGGAAGCCCGCCTCTATCTGGTGCACGCCGACCTCGTCCAGCTTGCGGGCGATCGCGACCTTCTGGTCGACCGTGAAATGCACGCCTGGCGTCTGCTCGCCGTCCCTGAGGGTGCTGTCGTAGACCACCACACGGTCGGGGAGCTTCACTTTGCTGGACGCGTTGTACGGGCTGACCGCGCTGAACCTCACGCCGAGAAATCGCCGGGGAGCTATTTATGATGTTCCCGGGACGCGCCTCGCAGGTACAGCCAGTCGCTTCAGCCCCGAGGCTGAAAACAATCATATACACAGTCAAACATAGTCACGATGCCGTGCCGGGGTGACAGAGCGGCCATGTGGCGGACTGCAGATCCGTACACAGGAGTTCAAATCTCCTCCCCGGCCCCAACCACTCTCATTATCACTTGCGGATTGAAAGCTTTATAGTCTGACCGGGTATTCGCCGCAATCGGGCATCGGGGCCGCGCTGGCTCTGGATGGGTCAAACCTGAAAGCGGTGCGTAAGATGAAGACTCCTTGCGAGCTTGTTGTAGGTAAGATACTGCCGACGCTGAGGGCGTCGGTGGTGAGGGAACTGTCCGAAAAACATCATATGAAGCAATCGGAGATTGCGAAGAAGCTCGGCATAACCCAGGCTTCGGTCAGCCAATATCTGAGCTCGACCAGGGCCGGTGGGACGAAGATGCTCGAGAGCTTCCCGCAGATCACGACCTATGCACAGGAGATATCCAAGCGCATAATCGCGGGCGAGGACAGGTACGAATGGTACGGGGTCCTGTGCAAGGTCTGCAAGGACATCAGGGCCGATGACGAGTTCTGTGAGATGCACAGGGTCTCGGCGAACCTCGGCGGCTGCAACATCTGCAAGAAGCAGTAGCCTCCCGCGCCAACAGGATTGAAAAGACAGGAAATGGTTTTTCAGGGAAGGCGCACGGTGCGCCGACCCTCTTAGGTTTTCATCCCGTCAGCGTGCTCACAGCAGCTGGACGATGATCGACGTCGACGAGAGCGTGTTGGTCATGCCCAGCGTGAACGCGGATCCGTCCGCGACATAGGCGTAGTCCGCGACATCCGTTATGGTCACACCGCACCACTCGTTGATCGTATACGGGAACGCCGACGAGAAGGTGACATCGCTCACAGCGTCGATGCTGAAGGTCAGCTTGTAGTAGCCGGCACCGCCAGCGTCACTCTTCGTGTTCCAGTTGTAGCCGTAGAGCAGCTGTCCGAGCTGGTTGATCTCCGCAGAGTATGCGTCAGTCGGTCCATCTACGTAGAGTCCTTCCCAGGACGTGCCATCGTATATCGGCATGATGACCGCTCCGGTCGCCAGGTCGATCTGCTCGATGGTGAAGTGCGCCCTGACGGTGTACACGGACGATGCAATCTCCGGCAGCCTCAGAACGACCTCGGTCCTGACCTTCTGACCGTCTCTCCACTGGTGGAGGATCAGGTCATCGGACCAGTCCGCGACAACCTCCGACGGGCCCTTGGTCGCGTACCAGGTGTTGCCCGTGGTGAAGTTGACGAACGAGCCCAGCGGGAACAGCGTGCCATCATACTGGAGGCCGTACTCGGCTCCGTCATCACCGATTACGATCTCGCTGAACTGCACGTTCTGGTTGTAATCAAATACCCCCGTGACGTCTGGTCTGTCGCCATTCTTCGCGGCCTCGGCAGGTGCCGACAGCAACGCGGTGGTCATCAGGGCCATAATCACAGCTCCAACACACAGTGTCTTCGTTTTCATGTCTCCCCCTTTCCTTGGGCCGGCACAGCGGTCCCGAACGCGGTACTGACTGACACCCGACCGTGAGCCGGCACTATGCAGCGCTATAATAAATCATCGTTGTGGTACAATCTTCGATATAACGGACCGATAACGGCATACTGACTTCATCAGAGCGGATAGCGACGACTATGCCGAGAAAAAGATGATTCCGAGGGGGGCCGTCCTCAGACGGCGCCTCCCCCGTTGGTGTTTGAACGCCTACTTCCTGCCCGTGCTCTTCGGGTACAGGAACATGTCCAGCCAGCAGACGTTGTTGCCCAGGTCGTAGCCCACGGATGCATACATGGTGCCCGCGTTCGGGTCGGTGTCACCAGCTGCGCCGCAGGTCAGGTCGACTCCCTGGTAGACGACCGGGTTGCCGAAGCCGTCGATGGCCGGCGTCTCCTCGATCCAGAAGGTCATCCTGTACCATCCGGACTGAAGGCCCCTTGTCTCCCAGTTGTAGCCGTAGAGCAGGTTCCCGAGAGAGTTGATCTCGGCCGTGTAGGCATCCGATGGCCCGTCCAGCCAGAGACCCTCGATTATGGAGCTCTCGTAGATGACAGTGCCCACGGGGACGCCGCCCAGGTCCGATATCGCCTGGATCTTGAAGTGCGCGGACAGCGTGTAGACCGCAGCGCCGATATCCAGATCATGGAGCACTACCTCGGTCCTGACCTTCTGGCCTACAGGGAACTGGTGGAATATGATGTCATCCGACCAGTCGACCTCCACGTTCGCCGCGGGCGCGACGAACGAATACGGGAAGGTGGCAGTGTTCGGTGTCACATAGAGACCGTCGACGCCAATCCCCTCAGTGTAGACGACGCTCTCGGTGAGCGTATAAGCGATCGCATTCCCAGCGGTTGCCTGTATGCCTACGATGGCAAGCATGGACAGGACAACAGCACCCACAGTCAGCTTGTTGTTCCTCATTTCTCCCCCAATCCTTGCAGCCGGCTGGCGAAGGGCAGCGCACGCAGTGAGTCCCCCCAAACGGCTGACAAAACATGACACGGTCAGTATCACATTAATACCGTTATGGTTCAAGGCTAGAAGTGTGGTTCAAGGTTCGAACGTCGAAAGTGATAACGGCACGACCGCGCACACGGTGTCCATCTTTGGGCATCCCTCATCCGTACCAGGGGCGCGGAAGACGATGCCGATGGGCACAACGGACATATATTGCGCCGCGTGATTGGCAGCCGAGGTCTGACATGCCCAGGAACCGGCCCATGGACTCGATACTCGACGCCGTCGGCAACACGCCGCTCGTGCGACTGAACCGGATGGTGCCAGATGGCTCGGCCACCGTGTACGCCAAGCTCGAATCGTTCAACCCTACGTCCTCGGTCAAGGACCGCATAGCGAAGAGCATGGTCGAGGCGGCCGAGAGGAAGGGACTGGTGAAGCAGGGCACGGTCATCATCGAACCGACCTCGGGCAATACGGGCATAGGCCTCGCCATGGTGTGCGCGGTCAAGGGCTACAGGCTCATCCTTACCATGCCGGACACGATGTCCGCTGAGCGGAGGAAGCTCCTCGCCGCGCTCGGGGCGGATGTCGTCCTGACGCCGGGGAAGGAGGGCATGACCGGGGCCGTGAAGAGGGCCGAGGAGCTGGTCGAGGCGAACCCGGGCTCGTACATGCCCCAGCAGTTCAAGAACAAAGCGAACCCGTGGACCCACCGGAAGACGACAGCCAAGGAGATAATCAGGGCCTTGGAATGCGTCGATGCGTTCGTCGCCGGGGTCGGCACTGGCGGCACCATCACGGGCGTGGGACAGGCGCTCAGACGGAGGTTCCCCCAGGTGAGGATCGTCGCGGTCGAGCCCGAGGACTCGCCGATGCTGTCCGAGGGAAGGGCCGGCCAGCACATCATACAGGGCATAGGCGCTGGATTCATTCCAGCGACCCTGGACACAAAGATCTACGACGAGGTCGTCAAGGTCTCTGCGAAGGACGCCATCGATGCCGCAAGGAGACTTGCCAGGCTCGAGGGAATCCTCGCGGGCATCTCGTCCGGGGCGGCTACCAGCGCGGCCATCAAGGTCGCAAGGGAGATGGGGCCAGGGAAGACCATCGTCGTGGTGCTGCCAGACACGGGAGAAAGATATTTGAGCACTGAGCTGTTTGCGGAGATTTCATAATGGCTGACGGCGAGAAGAGTGACCTGGACATCGTCATGGAGCGGGATCCTGCTCCCAAGAGCAGGGCCGAGGCGGCGCTCTTCAGTGCAGGGTTGCACGCGATAAGGTTCCACAGGACCGCTCACAGGCTCTATCTCAAGAAGCGGTACAAGACCGCGAGGGCCGTCAACTACATCTCCCGCGTCCTCACCGGAGCTGACATACACCCAGGCGCGACCGTCGGCAGGAACTTCTTCATCGACCATGCCACCGGAGTGGTCATAGGCGAGACCGCGGAGATCGGGGACAACGTGTCTATCTACCAAGGGGTCACCCTGGGCGGGGTGGCCACGGAGAAGAAGAAACGCCATCCGACGATTGGAAACAATGTGGTCGTCGGGGCTGGTGCCACCATCCTCGGGCCGATTACGGTCGGGGATAATGTCAGGGTAGGCGCCGGCTCGGTGGTCGTAAAGTCGGTCCCTCCAAACTCGACGGTAGTCGGTGTCCCGGCAAAGATCGTCAAGCGCGAGGGCACGACCGCAATCGACCTGCACCACGAGGAGCTCCCGGACCCAGTGGTCAACGCGTTCATCGACATCTGCCACAGCCTCTCCGAGATGGACTACCGGATGGAGCTCATCGAGAAGAAGCTCGGGATCGAGAGCGGCAAGAGGGCCCCACCAGTGGTCACCGTGAAGCCGAAGGCCGAGGAGCTCGCCTGCCCCGTGAGAGACAAGGCTTAAGAGCCTTCCGTCCATTTGAGAAGCGATAGCCAATGGCACTAGTTCTGTTCAACACGCTGACGAAGAGGAAGGAGCCGTTCGCGCCCGTGCTCGACGGGAAGGTCGGCATCTACGTCTGCGGCGTGACTGTCTACGACAAGGCGCACCTGGGCCACGCCAAATCCGCCATCAACTTCGACCTCATCGTCCGATACCTCAGGCACAAGGGGTACGCCGTCAGGCACGTGACCAACTTCACCGATGTCGACGACAAGCTCATAGTCAAGTCCAACGAGACGGGCGTGCCGGTCCTGGACATCTCCAGGGCGATGATCGACGAGTTCTTCAGGGACATGGACGCCCTGAAGGTGAAGCGGGCGGACGTCTACCCGAAGGCCAGCGAGACCATCCCGGAGATAATCACGATGGTCAAGGGGCTCGTCGACAAGGGGTACGCCTACGAGTCCGCGGGCTCGGTGTACTTCAGCGTCAGGAAGGCCAAGGAGTACGGCAAGCTCTCGGGCCAGACCCTCGACCAGATGGTCTCGGGCACCAGGATCGAGCCCGGGGAGGACAAGGAGGACCCGATGGACTTCGCGCTCTGGAAGGCCGCCAAGCCCGACGAGATCTTCTGGGAGTCGCCCTGGGGGAAGGGGAGACCGGGGTGGCATATCGAGTGCTCGGCCATGTGCCTCAAGCACATCGGAAAGACCGTGGACATACACGGTGGCGGCACCGATCTGGTGTTCCCCCACCACGAGAACGAGATCCTGCAGTCGGAGGCCTACAACGACGCCGCGTTCGTCAGGTATTGGATGCACAACGGGATGCTCACGCTCGACAACGAGAAGATGTCCAAATCGCTCAAGAACTTCTTCTCGATCAACGACATACTGGCCAGATACCCGGCCGAGGTGCTCAGATTCTTCATCCTGAACGCCAGCTACAGGGCGCCCCTGGACTACGACGAGAGGTCGCTCGAGGAGACCAGGAAGGCCCTGGATAAGCTCCAGAACACCTACGACGCGATGAAGGGCGCGATGACGCACGCAACGGGGACCGAGGACGCGAAGGACCTGTGCTCCAAGGCCGTCGCGGCGTTCGAGGAGCGGATGGACGACGACTTCTCCAGCCGCGAGGCGATCGCCGTCATGTACGACCTGGCACGCGAGGCGAACAGGCTCCTGACCGAGGGGGGGTTGAGCCGGGAGGGCGCCGGGAACATCGTCGCGGTGCTGGACAGGTTCAACGGGCTCTTCGATGTGCTCATCAGGGAGAGGCAGGGGTTCGTCACGGTCTCGGACCGCACCGGTCTGAAGGACGAGGTCCAAGCGGGGACGACCGAACTCAACCTCGAGAAGGTGACGAAGGAGGAACTCGCGGACGATGGCCGCGTGAAGGTCTGGGTGGAGGAGAGGAGCAGGGCGAGGAAGGCCAAGGACTTCGCCTACGCCGACCAGATCAGGAAGAAACTCGCCGAACTCGGCATCGAGATCCAGGACACGAAAGAGGGCGCTGGATGGAAGCGAAAGTGAGCCCGCGCACGGCGAGGCTGAAAGCGGAGCTGCTCGCCGGGGGCCCGGTCGGGCTGCCGCGGGACTTCAGGCTGCCGTTCCAGGCCAGCAGGTCGACGGCAGGACCAGGCGCAGGGACGACCTCCGTCGTGTTCGGATTCGGTGGCACGAGGGCGAAGAAGCATGTCTCCCGGGAGGGAGGCGAGTTCGAACTCTCGGAGACGGACGGGAGGCTCGGGCTGACCAGGCACGGCGAGCCGTTCATCGGGGATGTCCAGCTCATCCCCACGCTGATGCACGCCCCGTACCAGGCGTTCGTGAACATCGACAGCGCGTGCATCTACGACTGCAAGTTCTGCAACTCACCCAGGCTCGGTCCGCACGCGACCAAGGACCTCACCGACGACAGGATCGTCGAGATGATACTCGACGCCTCCAAGAGGGACGGGTTCGCATCGGTCGCATTCACCAGCGGGGTCGTGGGCTCGCCGGCGCTGACCGTCAAGCGCATGGCCGGACTGGTCTCGCGCGTCAGGAAGCTCCTTCCGGACACCCCCATAGGGGTAGAGCCGTACGCGACCAGGCCCGACGAGGTCGAGACGCTCCTCGATGCAGGCGCCGACGAGATCAAGCTCAACATCCAGACCTTCGACATGGACATCTTCGAGAAGGTCTGCCCGAAGCTGGACCCGCAGCACATCATGCACGCCATCAACCACGCGTGCGAGGTCTTCCCCAAGAACAGGGTCTGCTCGAACATCATCTTCGGCCTCGGGGAGACGGACGAGAACGTCATCGAGGGGGCGAAGGTGCTTGCGAACATGGGCGCCGTCGCGACGCTCCGGGCGCTGAGGAGGGACGAGCAGAACCTCGCGGACCTGGAGGACGCGCTCGGGGCACTGGAACCAGTCACCGCCGACAGGATGCTACACCTGGCCGCGGAGGAGAAGAAGGTCCTCGGGGACTACGGCCTCACGACGCTCGCGTTCAAGACGATGTGCCACGCATGCCTGTCGTGCGACATCGTACCGTTCTGGGATGTCTGAAGCTCATCTGTGGGTGAAGACGCACTTCACGGTCGGTCTGTCCTCCTCGACCCTTACGAAGGCGAACCTCTCGAGCTGGACCACCTTGCCCTTCGCGGAGGCGAGCCCGGGCTCTGCCAGGCCCTTCGTGGGTTTGCCATCGGGCATAAGGACCTCCGCGTCGACCGCGTCCGAGGGCGCCCAGTGGATGACAGGCACGCCCTCCTTCAGCACCGACAGGTCGTTCCCGATGAACCTGAGCCTGCCGTCCGCGTACTCGACATTGCACAGGTCCTTGAGCCTGAGCCTGCCCGCCGTCTCCGGCAGGTCGGCCCTGGGGAGGAAGATGTGCGACCCTGGCTTGACATGAAGATCCCTGACCCCGCGCTCGGGGTGGTCTGGATGGACGGGGGCCCTCGAGACCAGCTCGTCGGGTGCATCGATGACCAGCTTCACGGGGTCGGCCACGAAGAAGTACCTGTCCGCGGAATCGTCTATGAGATCCCGGTTGAACGAGTACAGGGTCTTCCACGAGAACTCGATGTCCACCTCCTTGATGCCGGTCTCGACCCAGTAGCGCCGTATGGCGTCGGCCCTGATGCCCCGCCGCCGTATGGCGGCGATCGTGCCGAGCTGCGGGTCGTCCCAGCCCGTGTAGAGCCCCTCGCGGATGCCCTTCCCCGTCAGCGACGTCTTCAGGACGGCGTCCTCGATGGACACACGGCCATAGTGGATGTACTCCGGCTTCTTCCAGCCGAAGTAGTCGTAGAGGTACTCCTGCCTGTAGGTGTTGTTCAGATGGTCCTTGCCCCTGAGCACATGGGTCAGGTCCAGGAGGTGGTCGTCCACGGCCACCGCCAGGTTCATGAGCGGGTACACCCGGTACTTCGTGCCTGTCCGGGGATGCGGCGTGTCGTCTATCCTGAGCGCGACGAAGTCCCTGATGGCAGGGTTGGGGTGCATCAGGTCGGTCTTGACGACGAGCGAGGCCTCCTCTGGTTTGTAGGACCCGTCGAACATCCGGTCCCATCGGAGGAGCTGCTCGGAAAGCGGCTGCTCCCTGTGCGGGCACGCCTGCTTCTTGTTCTTGAGCTCGCGCAGATGCTCCGGTCTGCAGGTGCACACATAGGCCTTGCCCATGTCCAGGAGCTTCCGGGCGATGTCGTAGTATATCTCGAACCTATCGCTCTGGATGACCGTCCGGTGGATCTTGACGCCCAGCCAGTCGAAGTCCGCGGGGATGCTGTCGTAGCCGCTCGGGTCGACCCTAGCCGGGTCCGTGTCCTCGAACCTGTTGTAGCATATGCCGCCGTAGCGCTTCACATACTCGTCGTTCAGGATCGCCATCCTGCTGTGGCCGATGTGCAGCGGACCGGACGGGTTCGGGGCCATGCGCATCCTGACCTCGCCCTGGACGTTCTTCAGGTCTGGCAGGCCCGTCGCCCTGACCCTCTCCTTCCTGACGAGGAGCTCAGGGGCGGAGTCCTCGAGCGCCTTGCGCTGCGCCTCGGGAGAGAGCTTGTTGACCTCGTCGATCACGCCCTTCGCGACGACGGTGACCTCCTTCGCCTTCGGCCTCAGGTCCGGGTTCTCCGCCATGACCTTGCCCAGGACGGCTCCCATGGTGGCCGTCCCTCCGTATTGCACCGCGTTCTGCAGGGCGTACTTGCGCACCAACGGTTCTAGGTCCACGGCGCACTCGATTGTCAGGTACCTATAAAAAGAGTGTGCGCCGCGCGCGCACGACCAGACACGAAAGGATAGAAATACGGATTCGGTCATCTGTCGACCAGGTGATGGTCTGTCGATAAGAGCGCTGATCTCCCAGTTCCCGGAAACGGTGGTCGTGAAGGGCAAGGTCTCCAGGGAGCTCGAGCTCACGAAGACGCTCCTGAAGGAGAGGACCAGGCCCGTGCTCTTCGAGAACCTCGACGGGTACAGGGCGGTCGGGAACCTCTGGTCGACCAGGGAGCGCATCGCGCAGGCCATGAACACCGACCCGATGCAGCTCTCGAAGAGGATGCTCGACGCCATGGATTCGCCGTCCCCTCCGCAGGAGCTCGAGAACGCCCCGTTCGACAAGAACATGCTCACCGATTTCGACCTCAATGAATCCGCGATACCGAAGTTCTACTCCGGGGACGGCGGGAGGTTCATCACCGCGGGCGTGGTCATAGCGGAGCAGGACGGCATCAGGAACATGTCGTTCCACAGGCTCATGCTCATAGGCGAGAGGAGGTTCGCCGTCAGGGTCGTGCCACGGCACCTGCACGCGCTGCACAGGCGCGCGCTCGCCAAGGGGCAGGACCTCAAGGTCGCCGTCGCCATCGGCCTCTGCCCGTCGATCATGCTGTCGGCGGCGATGAACGTCGAGTTCGGCAAGGACGAGCTGAGCGTCGCGAACTCGCTCAGGCAGCTCTGCCTCAAGGAGCCCGTGTGCGTCCGCAAGATCAGGAGCGGGCTCCTGGTCCCGGCGTTCGCGGAGTACATCCTCGAGGGCCGGCTGACGAAGGAGACCGCAGACGAGGGGCCGTTCGTGGACATCACCGGGACCCAGGACCCTGTCAGGAAGCAGCCAGTGATGGAGATCGACAGGGTGTACCACAGGGACGACCCGATATTCCAGACCATCCTGCCGGGCGCCAACGAGCACTTCCTCATGATGGGGATGCCGAGGGAGCCGGTCATCCAGAGGTCCGTCAGGGTCGCGGTCCCCGAGGTCCACGGCGTCAGGCTGACCGAGGGCGGCTGCTGCTGGCTTCACGGGGTCGTCTCCATCACGAAGCAGAAGGAAGGCGATTCCGTGAACGCCATCATGGCGGCCATGGGGGCGCACCCGTCGATGAAGATGGTCACCGTGGTCGACGACGACATCGACATCTACGACGATCAGGATGTCGAGTGGGCCGTCGCCACGAGGTTCCAGGGGCACAAGGGGCTCGTCGTGGTCGAGAACGCCAGGGGGAGCAGCCTCGACCCCAGCGCCGACGAGACGACGACAAAGGTGGGCATTGATGCCACAAAACCGATCGGCGGAGAGGGGTTCGACAGGGTCATGCCAGCATGATCCAGAAGATACCTTCGACACCGGATTGTTCAGGCTAAAAACAATTAAATACAGTCAGGTTCTCATTTACTGAAGGGCATCATATATGGTCAAGGTAACACCGAAGGCCACAGAAACGATAAGGGCGATCGTCTCCGAGGACAAGAAGAGCGAACCGATCAGGATTTTCTTCGCTGGGTACTCGTGTTCGGGTCCGGCGTACATGATGGGGTTCGACAAGAAGGGCGATGAGGACATCGAGATGAAGGTCGACGGGTTCTCCCTGATCTACGACAAGAAGCTCGAGGCAGACCTGAAGGAAGCGGTCGTCGACGCGGTGGACACACCCCAGGGACCTGGCGTGATCGTCAGGGTCAAGTCCTCAGGAACCAGCTCCTGCAGCAGCGGATGCGCGGGCTGCCACTAGTAGATTCGGCCCGCCTAGAGACAAAGGTTCATACGCGCGCTCTGTTCTCAAAGGCCCGTGTTCGTGGAGCATGAGCTGATAAAGCCCCGCTCAATCGAACTGAGGGAATACCAGGTCAACATAGCGAACGCCGCGGTCGATGAATCGACCCTGGTCGTGCTCCCGACAGGCATGGGCAAGACGATAGTCGCGCTGATCGTCATCGCCGATGCGCTCCTCAAGAAGAAAGGCAAGGTCCTGTTCATGGCCCCCACGAAACCGCTCGTGGAGCAGCACGCAGGGTTCCTCCGGGAGCACCTCATCGGGTTCGATCCGCTCGTGTTCACGGGAGAGGTCACGCCGTCCGCGAGAAAGGAGGAATGGGCCAGCAGCAGGTTGGTCGTCTCCACGCCCCAGGTCATCGAGAACGACCTGGGCAAGGGGAGGATCGACATATCCGAGATGTCACTCATCGTCTTCGACGAGGCGCACAGGGCCGCCGGGGACTACGCCTATGTCCCGATAGGCAGGAGCTATGCCACGACCGGCGGGCTGGCCCTCGGCATGACCGCCTCGCCAGGGTCCGAGGTCTCCAAGATAGCGGAGGTGTGCGAGAACCTGGGGATGACCAACGTCGAGATCAGGTCCGAGCTGGACGAGGATGTCGTCAAGTACATCCAGGATGTCAAGACCGAGTTCATAGGCGTCGGGATGCCCGAGGGCATGACCCGGGTCACATACATCCTCCAGAGGATCTTCGACGAGCAGATAGAGAAGCTCCGCGGCATGGGGTTCCTCGACCCCAAGAAGCCTGCGACCACCAGGGACCTGCTGGTGGCGGGCAGCACCATAAGGGCGCGGCTCAACTCCGGCCCGAAGAACTTCCACCTTTTCAGGGCGGCGAGCTCGCAGGCGCTTGCGATGAAGGTCAACCACGGCATAGAGCTCGCGCAGACCCAGGGGACCAGCGCCCTGGAGAGCTATCTCGACAAGCTCATAAAGGAGGGCGGTGAGAAGGGCGGTTCGAAGGCCTCGAGGGACCTCGTGAAGGACGCGAGGTTCCAGCAGGCCAGGACCATGCTCTACGGCATGGAACAGGACCACCCGAAGCTCGAGAAGATAGAGCCGATCCTGAAGCAGCAGTTCCTGGCGAAGCCGGATTCCAGGGTCATCGTGTTCACGCACTACAGGGACACCTGCGACATCCTGACCCAGAGGCTCGAGAAGATACAAGGGCTCAGGCCGGTGCGGTTCGTCGGCCAGGCGAGCAAGGGACGGGATGTCGGCCTGAACCAGAAGGAGCAGAAGGAGATCATAGAGAAGTTCCGGGCCGGCGGGTTCAACGTACTGGTCTCCACCTCGATAGCCGAGGAGGGGCTGGACATACCGTCGACGGACCTCGTGGTCTTCTACGAGCCTGTGCCTTCGGAGATCAGGACCATCCAGAGGAGGGGCAGGACCGGCAGGCGCCAGGCCGGCAGGGTCATCGTGCTCGTAACCAGGGACACGAGGGACGAAGCGTACTTATGGACCAGCCGCAAGAAAGAGATGCAGATGCGGCGCGAGCTGGAGAACCTGCGGAGGAAGCTCAGGGCGAGGCGGGGCCTGCCCGCGATGCCTTCCGGCGCGAGGCCGGCGCTGACCCGCGCGGCCATCCAGGGCATGATGTCAGGCGGACTGCCCGGCGGGCGCGAGGAGCTGGCGCGGAAGGTCTCCGAGAAGAAGGGTCAGAGGTCCCTCGGCCAGTTCGAGGGGGCATCCGGCGGCGATCCGCCGCTGCAGGTCTCCCAGCGCATCGCCGGCACCCGGGAAGAGGCCGCGCTGGTAGCCGCCGGGTTCAGGCCCGAACACGCGGACCTGGGGAGCGCGGACATCGCCGTGTCGAAGCGGGTGGCCGTCGTCCTCAGGACCGTGGACGAGTTCATCAGAGGCATCGCCGACGGCAGCATGACCGCCGCCCTTCGCGCCGCCAGGGACGAATATCCTCATCCCATCCTGATCGTCCAAGGGCCCGCACGGGGCGAGGGGGCACTGGATGTCAACGGCGCGGTCTACGACGCCCTCACCGCGCTCCTTTCGGAGTTCCAGATGCCCATCCTCTCGACCAGCGGGCCCGTGGAGACGGCGGCCGCCGTCGGGACGGTCCACAGGCAGGAGCTCGCCCGGGGGACGGGCCAGGGCGGGTCGGCCCAGACAACGATCGACCCTTCCTGGAGGCAGCCGTTCCTTGTGCAGGGGCTGCCTAACGTGTCGGCGACGCTCGCGCAGAGGCTGCTGGACCGGTTCGGGAGCGTCGAAGGGACGGCCAGCGCGGCCGCCGAGGAGCTCGCGCAGGTCGACGGAATAGGAAGGGTTATTGCGGAAAGCATCCATATCATCCTCAGGGAGAAATTCGCTGAGGAGGACTGAGTCCAGGTGGCTACAAGCAAGTGCCCGCTCTGCGAGAGCCCGTGCATGATCAAGGTCATCGCGACCGAGGACGAGCGCTGGTGCGAGGTCGATGTCTGCAAGATGTGCGGGACGATGTACCCGCGCGGCGGGAAGGGTGCCGGCAGCGGCGCCAAGAAGGCCAAGGCTAACCCGGCCAAGAAGAAGGCCACGAAGAAGTAGCCAGAGACTCTGGCGGACGCCGCGGGACCCCTCCGCCCCCGGCAGCAATCTTTATGAACCCCCCGCCCATACGAGAGAGTTCGAGAACCATGGAGTTCAAGCTGGTCGAGAAGAAGAAGGACAGTATCAAGGTCGAGGTCCTGAACCCGGACGAGACCCTGATCTACCCGCTCATACACGAACTCCTCCAAGACAAGAACGTGGAGGACGCCCGGTACACGACGGGACACCCGCAGCTGGACAAGCCCGTGCTCTCAGTCAAGGTCAAGGACGGAAAGCCCCAGGCGGCCGTGAAGAAGGCCGTCAAATCCCTCGCCAACCAGTTCCTCGAGGCGAGGCAGCTGGTGGAGAAGCAGCTGGGCTGAGTCCGGACAATACTTTCTTACACGCGCTGGTCAATCAGCTGGTTGCATGAACGAGTCCGATCTGGGCCTTGAGGTCTTCCTGACGGCGGACGTGCCAGGCATCGGCGGGAAGCTGAGGCGCACCCCTGAGGACTTCGTCGTCGACGAGATATCCATACTACCTCCCGCGTTCCCGGACGGGAAGTACGTCGTCGCCAGGGTGTGGCACAGGAACTGGGAGGCGAACCGGCTCTTCAAGAGGCTCGCGACCAACCTGTATGTCGGGAGGAACAAGATAGGCTTCGCAGGGACCAAGGACGGCAGGTCGGTCTCCACCCAGCTGATGTCGTTCGACGCGCCCCTCGAGGCGGTCAAAACGCTCGCGATCCCGGACGTCACGATACATGACGCGTACACCGCGAGGCGGATGATACAGATAGGGGACCTCGTGGGCAACAGGTTCGGGATAGTCGTCACCGAGACCGACCCTTCCGTGGATGCAAAGGACTCCTGCGCCAGGGTCAGGGAACGGCTGGATGCCGTCGGTGGCTTCCCCAATTTCTTCGGCGTTCAAAGGTTCGGGTCCGTCAGACCGATAACCCACCTGATCGGGAAGGACCTCGTCCGAGGGCACTTCGAGACGGCGGTCATGAGGTATGCCGCGAACCCGCTCGACGACGAATCGGAGGCCAACGACGCCAGACGGATGCTGCAGGAGACCAGGGATTTCGACCGCGCCTTCAGGGAATTCCCAATGAAGCTGACCTTCGAGCGGACGATGATCAGGCACCTGAAGGACGAACCCGAGGACTACCTCGGTGCATTGAGGACCCTGCCGAGGAACCTTCTCATGATGTTCGTCCACGCGTACCAATCACACCTGTTCAACCGCACGATGAGCGAGAGGATCCGACAGGGGATGTCCCTGAAGGAGCCCGAGGTGGGCGACCTCGTCCTGCCCCTCAGCAAGGAAGGGGTGCCTGACCACGACAACCCCATACCAGTGACCGCGGACAACCTGGCGAAGGCCTCGAGGAACGCCCGCGAGGGGAAGGCCTTCGTGAGCGGACTGATATACGGTAGCGACTCGGCCTTCGCATCCGGCAGGATGGGGGAGATCGAGCGGCGGATAGTCGAGAGCGAGGACATCGCGCGGCTGGATTTCGAGATCGTGGGCCTCCGAGAGGCATCGTCCAAGGGCACGAGGCGGGAGCTGCTCGCGCCGTACAAGGACATGTCCATCGAGTTCGGCGAGGGCGAAGTCAGGTTCAAGTTCGCGCTGAACAAGGGATGCTACGCGACCAGCCTGCTGAGGGAGTTCATGAAGACGGGCATCGGCAGATACTGAGCATCCGGGACGTCGGGTTCTGTAAATCTTCGGGTGGTGGTCCTCTAGGACCGCCCCCCGGACTCACTCGCTCCATTCGGCTCCGGCCGTACGCCCCTTAAGGCGCAGAGGGCCATCATTGCGTCATGCTGGAGCGCGCCGGGGTCGAACCGTAGACCCCCTGCCGTCCTGTTGCGGACGGCTGTACGCAGCGGGCCGGCGTTCGTGGACGGCGACTGGATTGGCGCCTCTGGCCGAACGCTCGCTGCATCCGCGCCCATTCGGGAATATGGATTTCTCCCACATGTCGGGCGCGATCCGCTGCTTCTCAACGGGCCGATCGTGACGGCCCGCTGGTGTGCCTTTGCTGGCATCGGATGGTCAACGGTCGAGGGGGTCTTCACGGTTGGCACTACATGTACCACCCGACTTTGGACAGAACCGGAACGTCGGAACAGGTAAATGCCCCGACGGGCGTATGGACCGCGTCGAAAGGCATGAAGATGAAAAAGACCGTGCTGACCTGTCCGCAGTGCGGCTCGGCGGACATGTACTACGAGAACGCCCTAATCACTGGCTACAAGTACCACTGCAAGAGGTGCGGCTACATCGGCGCGTTCGTCATCGAGAAGGATATAGAGGACGATGTGCCGGGCAAGGAATGATCCGGTCATCGTCGCCGTGAGGTTTCCTAGGCGAACATCGGACCCGTTTCCATGGCCTTCTGGCAGCCGTCGTCCAGCACCTTCAAGAGCGCCTTCTCTAGATCGACCATCGACACGATGTCCCGGTTCTCCCTTATCGCGAACATGCCGGCCTCTGTCGCGATCGCCTTGATGTCCGCGCCCGTCGCGCCGTCGGCCTTCGCCGCGATGTCGTCGAGGTTCACCGTCTCGTCGAGGTTCATGCGCCTGGTGTGGATCTTGAATATCTGCGACCTCGCCTCGTAGTTCGGCACAGGTATCTCGATGATCCTGTCGAACCTACCAGGCCTCAGGAGCGCCTCGTCGAGTATGTCGGGCCTGTTCGTCGCCCCGATGATCTTGACATCGCCCAGCGGGTTGAAGCCGTCGAGTTCTGCCAGGATCTGCATGAGAGTCCTCTGCACCTCGCGGTCGCCCGATGTGGCCATCTCGAGCCTCTTGGCCCCTACGCTGTCCAGCTCGTCGATGAAGACGATGGACGGCGCCTTCTGACGGGCCAGGTCGAACAGCTCCCTGACGAGCCTCGCGCCCTCTCCGATGTACTTCTGCACCAGCTCCGACCCCACGAACCTGATGAACGTGGCGTTGGTCTGCTGAGCGACGGCCTTTGCGAGGAGCGTCTTGCCGGTACCAGGCGGGCCCACGAGAAGGACACCTTTCGGAGGGTCGATGCCGACCTTCTTGTACAGTTCCGGCCTGAGCAGCGGGTCCTCCACCGCCTCCCTGATCTCGATGATCTGGTCCTGCAGGCCGCCGATGTCCGCATAGCGCGTATCCGGCTTCAATATGATCTCCGCGCCCACGACGATCGGGTCCAGGGACGGCGGCAGGACACCCATGACCGCCAAGGTCTGCTTGTTGAGCGCGACACGCGCGCCGACAATCAGCAGCTCCGGCGAGACGTAGTCCGACGTGCTGACGACGAAGTCCGGGCCGGTCGAGCTCTTCACGACGACCCTGCCGTCCGCGAGCATGTCCTTGATCTGTCCGATGATCAGCGGAGGGGTCTTGAGCCTCTCGAGCTCGGCCTTGAGCCTCTTGAGCTCCTTCTGCAGCCGGATGAGTTCGCCCTCTACGAATCTCTTCTCGCCCTCGGAGCGCCTAGCCTCTTCGACGAGCTCTAGGTTGCGCTCCTCTAGTACCGAAATCCTGCGTTGAAACTCTTCGAGCATTTCGGCCGGTTGGGACTGTTCCAAAACGTTGCACCCCATGTGGTTTCACGAACTGTCGAGCGTTGGAATATATAGGGTTAAATACTCTATTTAGCCTTTGCTGAATGCACCTAGATGTGTGATTTTCATGTTATGTGAGATGTGCGGAAAGCAGGTCACCTTCTGCAAGAAGGTGACGATTGAAGGCGTGCATCTTGAGGTTTGCTCCGAATGCGCAAAATTCGGCACTGAAGCGAAGAAATCGCCGGAGAAGGAGGAAGGACCGAAACCGGTGATCGTGCAGCGACTCGAGATGCGGGAGCGGCGGGGGAAGCCGAAGGACGTGTTAGAGGGGGTCGAGAAAGAGGACCTCGTCGACGACTTCCCCACCAGGATCAGGAACGCGCGCTCGAAACTCGGCCTGTCGCAGAAGGACCTCGCGATGAAGCTCAACGAGAAGCTAACGGTCCTCCAGAAGATAGAGACCGGGGACATGCGTCCGGACGAGAGGATGATCGGCAAGCTCCAGAAGGAGCTCGGCATCGTGCTCAAGGAGAAGGTGGCCCAGGTGCTCGTCGCAAAAGCCTCGGGCGCGAAGTCGTTCACTCTCGCGGACCTGATGAAGACACAGAAGAACTAGCCACGACGCGTGCTTTGCTCACCTTGCTGGGAGGTCCCTTCCGAGGACCTCGCATGCCGCGCGGTCGATGTATGGCTTCTCCAGCGGGAGACCGTAGTCGTAGGCCACGAGCAGGGCCGCGGGTTCCACGTCTATGCCCAGCATCTCCTGCTTCCTGTTGACCCTGGAGACGACCTCGCGCTTCGGTACGGACTTGGTCTTGACGATCTTCTCCACGATCTCGGTGAACAGGTCCGTGCTCCGTTTCACACACTCCAAAAGCACTTCCTTCGGCGGCCTGTAGTCCAGGGGCACCTGCACGCTCGAGGTGTCGAACGTGGGCATGAGGTTGCCGTTCTTGCGCTCGAGGAAACCACCGCCGACCCCCATGTCCAGCAGTTTCTGCGCGTCCTTCGGCGAGAACCATCTGAGGTCCATGGACGCTGAGAACACGAACTCACGCTCTGTCAGGAGCTCCTTCCCCTTCCTCCTGAAAAGCACCGCTATGCTCCTTTGAAGCTCACTCATCAATCTCCGAACCCCTGAAATCTTCTGTTACGATGTAATCCACACCGAGCGCGGCCATGCGGTCGTGCTCGGACATCGGTGCGAAGACCCCTAGGCTGAACCCGAGTTCCTCCTTCGCCATGGCTCCTTCCTCGACCAGCTCCAGCGGGACGACGAGGTCATCGATTCCAATGGCCTTTACGTCCCGAGAGAGGTCGAGAAGCCCCCGGCCAGATATGCGCGGGTCAAAACTCGAAATCCCATCCCGGTTGTCTACTTTGAAGGTAATGTTCTCCGAGAGCTTAAATGCTTGCTGCAGCTCGTCGAGGCTCACAATCGTCGCGGTCCCGACGACCGCCTTCGCCGCGCCCGTGATCAGCATGTCGATCACGTTCTGCCCGAATCTCACACCGCCCTCATACATCATCGGGAGTTCGTCGGCGATGACCTGCACGATATCGAGCTGCGGCTTGTTCTTCGCAATCCCGTCCAAATCAGCGACGTAGACCTTCTCGTACTTGTCCGCTAGCTTGGACGCGAAGGCCGCCATCGACGAGCGCGTGTACGGCCGAGAGAGCAGAGTCCTGCCTGCGATGCTGACATAAGGTACAGTTAGCATAATGAGCGGGCGCAGAACGTGGAAAGGATAGATAAAACGTGTTATCCGAGAATTCGACAAAATGTCCTCAGCACCACAGTTCATGGGTTTATGAGCGCACGGTGCTGGGATGATGCGCACAACCGGCGCGAGTGCCTGAGCCCCCCATGCATAACGCTTATATAGAAGTACTAACATATACAAATCCGCCCCGAATAGGTATCAGGGCGAAAGTCTGGACATCCAGATTGATTTAGATGGAGGGTATGAAATGATTGGACAGACACCTATTCTCATCTTAAGGGAAGGAACTAAAAGAGAGAAGGGAAAAGGCGCGCAGTTCAACAACATCACTGCCGCTAGAGCGATCGCCGACGCCGTCAGGAGCACTCTTGGACCGAGGGGCATGGACAAGATGCTCGTAGACAGCATGGGCGATGTGATCATAACGAACGACGGCGTGACGATCCTGAAGGAGATCGACGTCGAGCACCCGGCTGCCAAGATGATCGTCGAGGTCGCAAAGACCCAGGACGAAGAGTGCGGGGACGGCACGACGACCGCGGTCATACTCGCGGGCGAGCTGCTGAAGAAGGCCGAGGCCCTCATCGAGCAGAACGTCCACCCGACTGTCATATCCGCCGGTTATCGCGCGGCCGCGAACAAGGCCAGGGAACTGCTCAACGAGGTCGCGATTGACATCACGTCCAACGACAAGGACTCGCTCCTGGACATCGCACGCACGGCGATGATCTCGAAGAGCGTAGCGGCATCCAGGAACCTGATGGCCGACATCGCGGTGAAGGCCGTGAGCGCTGTCGCCGAGAAGAAGGCGGACGGCACCTGGTCCGTGGACGATGACAACATCCAGGTAGTCAAGAAACAGGGCGGATCCATGGACGACACCCGGATGATCGCTGGCATCATAGTGGACAAGGAGGCCGTGCACCCGGGCATGGCGAAGAAGGTCGAGAAGGCCAAGATCGCCCTCGTCGATTCCGCACTCGAGGTCAAGAAGACCGAGATAGATGCGAAGATCGAGATAACCGACCCATCACAGCTCCACGCGTTCCTCGACGAAGAGGAGAGGATGCTGAAGGAGATGGTCGACACGGTCAAGAAGTCCGGTGCGAACGTGCTCTTCTGCCAGAAGGGGATCGACGACCTCGCGCAGCACTATCTCTCCAAGGCAGGGATATACGCGGTCCGCAGGGTCAAGAAGAGCGACATGGAGAAGCTCGCCAAGGCCACGGGCGCCAGCCTCGTCACGAAGCTGGACGACCTGAAGGCGAACGACCTGGGAGTCGCACAGCTCGTCGAAGAGACGAAGATCGCTGACGACCGGATGACATTCGTAACGGGCTGCAAGAACCCGAAGGCCGTGTCCATCCTGATCAGGGGCGGCACTGAGCATGTCATCGACGAGATCGACAGGTCGCTCAACGACGCCATCAGCGTCGTCGCTGTCGCATTGGAGGACGGGAAGCTCGTCACCGGCGGCGGCTCAACGGCGGTGGACATCGCTCTGAAGCTCAGGGAGTACGCAGCGTCAATCGGTGGCAGGGAGCAGATCGCGATCGACGCGTTCGCAAGCGCCCTCGAAGTCATCCCGACCGCGCTGTCGGAGAACGCGGGTCTCGACCCGATCGATGTGCTCATCGAGCTCAGACAGGCCCACAAGCAGGGCAAGATCTACGCCGGCATCAACGTTTTCACCGGCAAGGTCGTCGACATGAAGAAGGAGAAGGTCCTCGAACCGATCAGGGTCGGCAGGCAGGCCATAAGCTCGGCCACCGATGCCGCGGTCATGATACTGAGGATCGACGACGTCATCGCCTCCAAGGGCGGCGCCGGGGGCAAGGGTCCGAGGGGCCCGCCCGGCGGCGAAGGCTCTGACATGGACTGAGCGGGAAAACGCACAAAACCCCAAACCCCTTTCAACTTCTTTGGCTCTGTGACAGGGCCGAAGCGCTCGACACCCGACGCACGGGAGACGATCAGCACGCCCGACGACGAGATACCCGAAGCTACCGAAGATTCGGCTGGTGAGGCCGAGAACGACCAGGCGAAGCCTGGCCCTGACCCACTCGAGCAGAGGGACCGGAGGGTCGAGGAGCTCGAGACGGACCTCAAGCGGCTCCAGGCAGAGTTCGAGAACTACAGGAAGCGCATGGAGCGGGAGTGGTCCGACAGGGTCAAGCTGGCAGGGGAGAGGGTCATGGCGGACATCCTCCCGGTGCTGGACACTTTTGACAAGGCGCTCGACGATGCCAAGAACAACGGCGACGCCAAGAGCCTGAGGAAGGGCCTCGAGAGCATACACAGGCAGCTCGTGCAGGTGTTGCAGCGCGAAGGGCTAAGGGATATCAGGACGGACGGCGATTTCGACCCGTTCATGCACGAGGCCATGATGCGGGAGGAGACGGAGGAAGGCCGGGACGGAAGGGTCCTGGAGGTCTTCCAAAAGGGCTACACCCTGGGCCCGAAGGTCATAAGGACCGCGAAGGTCAAGGTCTCAACGAGGAAGGAGGCCGAGGCCGGGGGATCACAGTGTCACGATCACCCGAAGTCCGAAGGGACGGAGGATGAACAGAAGGAGACGTAGGAGTGAATAACATGGCTGAGTCAAAGAGCAAGATAATCGGCATCGACCTGGGGACGAGCAACTCCGCAGCGGCGGTCATAGAGGCCGGCAGGCCAACTATCATCCCGAGCGCGGAGGGCACGAGCCTTGGCGGCAAGGCATTCCCGTCATATGTGGCGTTCACGAAGGACGGGCAGATGCTGGTCGGGGAGCCTGCCAGAAGGCAGGCCGTGTCCAACCCCGAGGGCACCGTCATGGCCATCAAGCGCAAGATGGGCACGGACTACAAGGTCCGGGTCCACGGAAAGGAGTACACGCCTCAGCAGATATCGGCGTTCATCCTGCAGAAGGTCAAGCGCGACGCCGAGGCGTTCGTAGGCGGCAAGGTCGACAAGGCGGTAATAACCGTCCCGGCGTACTTCAACGACAACCAGCGCCAGGCGACCAAGGACGCGGGCACGATAGCCGGCCTCGAGGTCGTCAGGATCATCAACGAGCCGACGGCCGCGGCACTCGCCTACGGCCTCGACAAGGGTGAGAAGGACCAGAAGATAATGGTCTTCGACCTAGGCGGCGGCACCCTGGATGTCACCATCATGGAGTTCGGACAGGGGGTCTTCGAGGTCATATCGACGAGCGGCGACACGCAGCTCGGCGGCACCGACATGGACAACGTGATGGTGGACTACATAGAGGGGGAGTTCAAGGCCGACACTGGCATGGACCTCTCGAAGGACAAGATGGCCACGCAGCGCATCAGGGAGGCCGCGGAGAAGGCGAAGATCGAGTTGTCCTCGACGCTCGAAACGGAGATCAACCTCCCGTACCTGAGCGCGGACGCCTCTGGCCCGAGGCACCTCGCGATGAAGCTCACGAGGGCGAAGCTCGAGGACCTGGTACGGCCCACGATCGAGCGCTGCAGGAAGCCAGTCCAACAGGCCTTCGCAGACGCAAAGCTGACTCCGGAGCAGATAGGCAAGGTCATACTCGTCGGCGGACCCACCAGGATGCCGATCGTCCAGAGGTTCGTCGAGGAGGTCGCCGGCAAGAAGATCGAGCGCGGCGTGGACCCGATGGAGTGCGTCGCGATGGGCGCTGCCATCCAGGGCGGCGTCCTCGAGGGCACGGTCAAGGACATCCTGCTGCTGGACGTCACGCCGCTCTCGCTGGGCGTCGAGACCCTGGGCAGCGTGTTCCACAAGCTGATCGAGAGGAACACGACCATACCCACCCGGAAGAGCGAGGTGTTCAGCACGGCGGCCGACGGCCAGACCAGCGTGGAGATACACGTCCTCCAGGGGGAGAGGCCCATGGCACCGGACAACGTCACGCTCGGCAGGTTCCACCTCATAGGCATAGCGCCGGCCCCGAGGGGATTGCCCCAGGTCGAGGTCACATTCGACATCGACGCGAACGGGATAATCGATGTGAGCGCGAAGGACCTCGGGACCGGGAAGGAGCAGAAGATCACCATCACCGCGACCACGAAGCTGGACAAGAGCAATATCGACCAGATGATCAAGGACGCGGAGAAGTTCGCCGATGAGGACACGAAGCGCAAGGAGAAGGCCGAGGTCAAGAACCGGGCGGAGCAGCGGGCCTACGAGGTCGGCCGGGTGCTCGAGGAGCTCGGGGACAAGGTCCCGCAGGACCTCAAGGACCGGCTGAACAAGATGGCGGAGGAACTGAAGGCTCTCCTGCCAGGGGATGACATCACCCTCATCAAGCAGAAGCTGGACGAGCTCGATAAAGCCCTCCTCGACGTAGGCAGGAAGGTCTACGAGCAGAAACAGGCACAGCAGCCCCCCCAGCAGGGCCCGCCACCTTCTGAAGAGGCAGGGCCTGCCCCTGGTGATGACAAGGGGTACGTCGACGCCGAGTACAAGATCGTCGACGACGAGGACAAGAAGTAGCGCCACAAACCTCTTCCGCCCTACTCATATTTCACCGGATGAGCTCCGGCTCGATCAAGGGGCTGAACGATGGCTTCGAAACGGGACTACTACGAGGTCCTCGGCGTGTCCAGGACCGCTTCGGACGACGAGATCAAGAAGGCATACAGAAGCCTCGCCATGAAGCACCATCCAGACATGAACAAGAACAGCCCGAAGCAAGCCGAGGAGAGGTTCAAGGAGATCTCAGAGGCGTACGAGGTCCTCGCTGACAAGGAGAAGCGCGCCAGATATGACACCTACGGGCACGAGGCCGTCGCGAGCGCCTTCAGGACCGGAGGGTTCGACTGGTCCGATTTCACCCACTACAACGACATCAGCGACATCTTCGGTGGGGGCGGGTTCGGCGGCAGCATCTTCGACCAGTTCTTCGGAGGCGGCAGGCGCAGGAGCGGGCCGATGGAAGGACAGTCGCTCAGATACGACATCGAGGTGACCCTGGACGAGGTGGCGAAGGGCGCCGACAAGGAGATCCGGGTGCCGCATTCCGTCACCTGCAAGACCTGCTCCGGCGCCGGCGCGAAGCCAGGGGACATAAAGACCTGCCCGATGTGCAAGGGCGCGGGCCAGATCCAGCGCGGCCAGAAGCGCGGTTACAGCACGTTCGTCACGATATCCGCCTGCCCGACATGCAAGGGAGCCGGGAAGCAGACAACCAAACCGTGCACCGACTGCGGCGGCGAGGGTGCCGTCCAGACCATCAGCACGCTCAGCATATCCATACCCAAGGGCGCGGACGAGGGCATGAGGTTGAGGATCAGGGGCGCGGGCGAGGCCGGCCCGAACGGGGGCCCGCCAGGCGACCTGTACGTAGTCGTGCACATCGCCGAGCATGAAGTGTTCGAACGGGACGGCCGGGACCTGGTGGTCGAGGCGCCTGTGACGTTCTCACAGGCGGCCCTGGGAGACCAGGTCCACGTCCCGACGCTCGACGGGACGGCGCTGGTCACGATACCCCCTGGCACCCAGACGGGGACGGTCTTCAGGCTCAAGGGGAAGGGCCTCCCGGACATCGGTGGACACGGCACAGGGGACGAGTTCGTCACGGTGGCCATCGTCACGCCCACCAAGCTCACATCCGAGCAGAAGGACATCCTGAGGAAGTTCGGTGAGTCCGTCGGGGAGTACAAAGCATCGGACAGGAAGGGCACGGTCTTCGGCGGTTTCAGACGGCGACCGTGAATGAAGTC
>CAZMPY010000006.1:0-12818 GCA_964568665.1 uncultured Thermoplasmata archaeon
GTGCCGTCCGGGCTGTTGTCGTCGACGATGACCGTCTCGACATCCATGCCTGCGGCGGAGCACGCGGCGTTGACCCTGGTGACGAGCTCGCGCACGTTGTCCTTCTCGTTGTAGGTCGGCACGACTACTGAGATCGTTCCGGGTCCCCCCTGAGGCCAACCCGCCTCCTGTAGATTAAGGATACGATGATGCTCACGGCCATCACGACGGCGACCGCCCCCAAGGCGACCCACGGAGCCAGGTCCTGGCGCAGGTTGTCGTAGCTCAGCCAGGCCAGCGCGACCACGACCGTCGACTTGATCATTGCGCCCGTGACCAGGTACAGTACGCACTTCCTGAGGTCCCAGCCCATGATGGCTATGAACGCGCCGGTGTACGGGACGACCGGTGCGACCCTGTTCAGCAGCAGGAGGCGTTCGTCGTGGACCACGAGGAAGTCGGTGTACTTCTTCATGACCTTCCGCACCCACTTCGGTGGCCTCGCCAGCTTGACCACGGTGTAGAGTATGAAGTTGCCCCCGAGGCTGGCCAGGCTCGAGACCAGTATGACCGCGACCGCCCATCCCAGGGAGGTCGGGTGAGCCCCGAAGATGAAGACCGTCCACACCTCGGGCAGGGTCGGGAACCCGGTCCCGTCCACCAGTATGATCGACACGAGCGCGAGGAGCATGCCCGGGTCTCCCAGGTCGGCGAACGCCTGTATGATGTCCTGGCCGATCATGCCGGCGTCCTCCGCGCAGCCAGGGACTCGTACAGCTCCTTCAGCATCACCGCGGTCTTCCTGATGTCGTGCTCCTCGGCGAGCGCGCGCGCCCCCGAGACCAGGGACGATCTGAGCCTGTCGTCGTCGAGCAGGAGGCGGAGCTTCCGTGCGAAATCGGCGTCGTCCGCGGCCTTGAGGCAGT
This sequence comes from uncultured Thermoplasmata archaeon, assembly GCA_964568665.1. GTDB lineage: Archaea > Thermoplasmatota > Thermoplasmata > UBA10834 > UBA10834 > CAWBDD01. Next base: position 906 of record CAZMPY010000006.1, read on the forward strand.
GCCTCCCGTCAGCGACCCACTCCTCGTAGACGGGTATGTCCCTGATGAGCAGCGGGCAGCCGCAGCTGGCCGCCTCGAGCATGACGTTGCCGTAGCTCTCGGCCCTCGTCGGGAAGACGAACACATCGGCCGCGGAGTACACGCCGACGATATCCTCGAACGGAACATGCCCCGCGAAGTGCACGTTGCCCGGGGGGGTGCTGTCGAGGGCGTCCTCGAGGAGGACCTCCGACGCGCCGACCCAGACGAACTTGACATCCTTCCGGTCCTGGAGCATGGAGGCCATGTTCACGAACGTGTCCACACCCTTCCGAGGTATCCTCAGGCCGACGGTGAGCACGAGCTTGTCCGAGGCGGAGACCCCCCACTTCTCGCGATACCTGCGGCCGAGCGCCTCGTCCCTGACGAAGACCTGCCGGTTGATGCCGTTCGGGATGGTCCTGAACGGGCCCTTGACGCCGTCCCTCGCCAGAGACTTCGCGACATAGGGTGTGGCCCCGAGGACCACATCGCCCATGTTGTAGAACATCGTGGAGTACCAGCGCACGAACGGGTAGACGAGGTCACCGCCCTTGAACCCCCCTTTGACCAGCTCGGGCAGGTGCCGGCCGTGCACCACGAGCGGCTTGCCGGCGATCTTCCGTCTGAGGGCCCAGTAGAACGAGTTGGGGAGCGGGGTATGGCAGTGGAGGACATCGTAGTCCCCGCCCGGATCGTTGAACAGGACACGCACGCCGAGCCGCTCCAGCTCCTTCGCGACCATGGGGGCGTTCGTGCCCATCCCGCCTGGGTTCTTGAAAGGTATGATGCTCCTGTAGCTCTCGAGTTCGGTGAGCATGCACACGGAGACCATGGGATGACCGACCTTGCGCGGAGGCCCTGGAACACCTGGGCGCACCCCCGCCGGCGCGAGCATGCGCCTGCGTGGATAAATACATAACCACCGCAGGCCTGCCAGGCGTCCGGAAGTTAACGCCGAGAAACCTATTTATACGCAGCCAGTCTTCGACGGCTCCGTGGAGCGAAAGACCATGGTCGAATCGGCATTGCTTTTCGCGCTGATGACATTCATACTGTGGGGCACGACCAACTTCCTGATCGGCTACGGCGAGAAGACCTACGGGATCGACCCGACGCTCTTCACGGCCATCATGTGGATGACCATCGGTGCGCTCGGGGCGGTCCTGTTCGGCTACCTCTACCTGAGCGGTAACCTGGAGACGACTGGCCTGAAGGTCGTCTACCCGGTGGCTGCAGGGGCGTTCCTCGGCATCGGCATACTGTTCTTCGCGTTCGCGATGTCCCACACCGAGCAGGCGACCGGCGTGACCGCGGCCATAGCCACATCGAACGCGGTGTTCACCGTGCTCCTGGCGATGATGTTCCTCAAGGAGGACCTGAACCTCAAGCAGTGGGTCGGCATCGGCACTGTGGCGCTCGGGATCGTCATACTCAGGATCTAGACGCCCCTGCGAGCGTGGCCGACCGTCCTGCGGAAAGGCTTATCCCCGGTTAACGGCATTCTAGACGCACTGGTAGGGAATCGGGCGGGACACCCCTGGAAAACGAGGAGCCAGACGGTGTCGTCTATGGGAGGTCGGAATGCAGCCGCGAGAGCAGGCAATCCTGGACCGCATACTCGAGACATGCACGGTGGGCGTTTTCGTCAAGGGTCGCGACGGGCGGATCCAATATGCGAACCCACATGCGGAGAAGGTCCTAGGGCTGACGAAGGACAGGGACGGCCGGATGCGCTACCGGGACCCGCCGTGGCGTATCGTTGACCGTGACGGACGGCCGCTCCCGGAGGAGGAGCAGCCGCTCAGGCGGGTGATGTCCGCGGGCCGTCCCGTCCGGGACATGCATTGCGACATCGAGTGGCCGAACGGGGTGAGGAAGAGCCTGGCGCTCAACGGCGCGCCGGTGCTGGACGACTCCGGCAATGTCACGGACGTCATATTCTTCGTCGAGGACGACTCCGCCAGCGGACAGTCATGGGGGAAAACCCAGGGAGCCATGGGCAGGACGACGAAGAGGGGGCGAAGGCTCCGCTGGGACAAGGGGAACGTGCACCCTGGGACCGACGCGGCCATGACGCCCGGCGTGGACACGGTCGACCTGGAGCTTGCGGATGTCATAGACGTGCCGAAGATACAGGCCTTGATGGAGGATTTCACGAAGCTCACCGGGATGACGACCGCGGTCCTCGACCTGAGAGGGAAGGTGGTCGTGGCCACAGGCTGGCAGGACATCTGCACGAAGTTCCACCGGGCAAACGAGGCGACGGCGCGGTTCTGCACGGAGAGCGACCTCTACCTGGCCAGGAACATGAGGCAGGGGGAGCATGTGGCCTACAGGTGCAGGAACAACATGTGGGACCTGGTCACGCCGCTCTTCGTCGGCGACAGGCACATCGGGAACGTCTACACGGGCCAGTTCTTCTACGACGACGAGGAGATAGACGAAGAGGCCTTCGCCGCCCAGGCGGACAGGTACGGCTTCGACAAGGAGGCGTACATGGAGGCCCTCCGGAAGGTCCCCCGGTACAGCAGGGAGACCGTGGACACAATGACGGACTATCTCGTGACCTTGACGAGCTGCGTCTCGAGCTTCGGCTACAGCTACATCAGCCTCGCAAGGATGATGGCCGAGAAGGAGCACATCGGGGAGGAGCTGCGGATGCGCAAGACCGTGGCCGAGGAGGCCGTGCTGAAGGCGCAGACGTACCTCGACTTCATAGGGCACGACCTCACGAACATCCTGAGCCCGGTGATGACCCGCGCCGAGATGATCTCCCAGGACGAGCACGTCGAACCGTGGGTCAGGGACAATGCCAACTCAATCGTCAGGCAGATCGAGCGGGCGACCTCGTTCGTCAGGAACACCAGGCGGCTATCCGACTCCGACAGGAACGAGCAGAAGCGGACGGAGGCCGCCGACCTCGCCCAGGTGCTGGAGGAGGCGCAGGGTAACGTCATCACGAGGTATCCGGGCAAGCGGCCGGTCTTCAGGATCGAATTCCCGCCCGGCGGCCCCGCCTGCGCAGCGGGCAGGGACTTCATCGCCACCATGGTCGAGGAGCTGCTGGACAACGCGGTGAAGCATGCGGGCTCGGACGATGTCAAGGTCGAGGTGTCGGTCCGCCCCGCCAGCGGCTCCCCGCAGCATGAGTACTGGATGGTCGAGGTCGCGGACGACGGGCCAGGCATACCCGACGACGTGAAGAAGGGGCTGAGGGCGGAGGTCTTCGCGCCCGAGAACCGCTTCACGAGGGGGATCGCGTCCTCGCTTTGCTTCATGTCCCTCATCGCCGAGCACATCGGCGGGAGGCTCCGGGTGGAGGACAGGGTCCCGGGGGACCACACGAGGGGGACCAAGGTCTCCCTGCTCCTGATATCCGTCCCGCCGGTCGCCGGACACGCCCATCCTGCGCCTCGCCTGGGCGCACCCGCAGGGCCCGGCACGCTTCGGGTCACCCGCGCACGAAAGGTTGCCGCTCCCAGACTGTCTTCCCGTCCTTCATGACCAGGGAGCACAGGTTGGTGCCGAACCGGTACGGTATGTGCGCGTATGTCGGGACATCCATGAACAGTATGTCCGCGCGCTTGCCCCGCTCGATCGAACCCACGCGCTTCTCCATGCCGAGGGCCGCTGCCGCGTTGACCGTGGCCGCCGTGATCGCCTCCGCGGGGGTCATGCGCATGTGGTAACAGGCGAGGCTCATGGTGAACTGCATCGACTCGTTCCAGCAGTTGGGGTTCAGGTCGGTCCCGAGGGCGACGGGCACGCCCAGGTCGATCAGCCTGCGGGCGTCGGCGTACTCCCCGTGCATCGCAGTGTACGGCGTGCCCGGCAGCACGACCCCGACCACATCCTTCCTCGCCATGGCCATGATGCCGTCGTCCGAGGGTTTCGCCAGATGGTCCGCCGAGACCGCCCCGACCTCGGCCGCGAGCTCGGCCCCGCCCGTCCCGTGGAACTCGTCCGCGTGTATCTTGAGCTTCATTCCGTGGACCTTGGCCGCGAGCAGGATCGCCCTGGACTGCTCGACCGTGAACGCCCCGCGCTCGCAGAACACATCGCAGAACTCGGCGAGCTTCCTCTGGACCACGAGGTACAGCATCTCGTCGACGATGAACTCCACATACTCGTCCGGGCGGTCCTTGAACTCCTGCGGGACCGCGTGCGCCCCCATGTACGTGGGCACGATGTCCGCCGGATAGTCCTCGCCCAGCTTCCTGATGGTCTCCAGCATCCTGAGCTCGGTGGACTTGTCCAGCCCGTAGCCGGACTTCGCCTCGAGGGTCGTCGTCCCGTGGGCGATCATCGACTCGAGGCGCTTGGCAGACTGGGCGTAGAGCTCCTCGGGCGATGCGGCACGCGTGTCCCGCACGGTCCTGAAGATGCCCCCGCCCTCCTGCATGATCTCGAGGTAGCTCTTGCCCTTGATCTTCATCTCGAGCTCGAACTCCCTCGAGCCGGCGAAGACCAGGTGGGTGTGCGGGTCGACGAACCCCGGCATGACGACCTTGCCCGACGCGTCGAGCTTCTCGACCCCGGTCGCGTCGTGCTCCTTCAGGATGGACTCGGTCCGCCCCGCGTCCATGATGGCGCCGTCCGATATCACGACCGCGCCGTCGGTGATAACCCCCAGGTCCGACATCTCCTGTCTCGCCCTGGCCATCCTCGGGCCCTTGAGCGTCAGGAGCTCGGACGCGTGGACTATGATGAGAGTGTCGGTCATGCCCGCTTCCCCGCGCGGTAATCATGGTCGATGGCTATAAACAATCGCGCCCATCCGTCAGACCCGCTTCCCCAGCAGCTCGTTCACGACGTACTGGAAGGTGTCCTGGGGGTTCAGCATGGCCCTGAACTGCCGATAGTCGGACGCCTCGAGCTCGCCCATGAAATAGGCTGAGACGGAGTAGGCGGCCACGCCCACCACCGCCAGGAGCATGAGCGCCACCCAGTCGATCGCGGGCACGAACAGCCAGTCGAAGACGTACATGACGCCGATCATGACGACCGCGGCCACCAGGTGCTTGTACGACCTCGAGCTCGGGAGTATCCTTCCCTCGCTCCAGGCCATGTACCGCAGTATGAAGAAGTAGTACACCGAGGTCACGAGGAGCGCCAACGCCGCCCCCCTGCCCCTCATGTCCAGCATCTGGACCCCCAGGAACATGTCGGGCACGAGCACGAGCAGCAGGCAGAACTGTATACCGATTCCGCCGATGCCTATGAAGAGCAGCGTCTTGGGCCTGCCCAACCCCACCAGGAGCGATCTCAGAGGCAGCACCAGGGCGAGCACGGTGCTCGCGATGACCAGCATGTCCATCGTGCGCACCGCAGGCACGAAGGCGTCCCCGAGGAACACCCTGAGTATGTCGGAGCCGTAGAACAGGTAGAACGCGGCCGTCGGGACGACCACGAGGGACACGTACCGCTCGGCCTGGTTGACGAGCTCCCAGCTCGCCCCGACCTCCTTCCGGATGAAGTAGGTCGTCACGGACGGCAGGATGAGCGTCGCGACCGACAGCGAGAAGACGCCGACGAACACCGCCATCCTCTGGACGCCGAAGTACAGGCCCATCTCGGTCTCGCCCCAGAAGTACCCCACGACCGCCTTGTCCAGGTAGAGGTCGATTATGATCGTGATCGAGATGAAGAACACCGGGACCAGCGAGCTGATGTACGACGACAGGATGGCCTTATCGGGCTTCGCTATGCGGTACCGGCTCATCAGGACCGAGACCAGGAGCATCGACGCGATTATCCCTGCGGCGTAGGCGGACGCGAGGAGCGCGGGGGCGTTCGCCCCGGACCCCAGGGCGGTCGTGGCGATGTAGACGATGAACGATACGCGCACCACGAGCTCCAGGATCGACGGGACGTAGACCTTGGCGTAGGCGTCGAGCGCGTCGAACGTGTGCGTCGCGATCTGGCATATTCCCAGGAGTATGTAGTACACCAGGAACACGTACATCGAGTCGATGAGCGCGTCGACCATGAAACGGTTCGACGGCATACTGCCGCCTACCAACCCGTCCTTCCACAGCTCGATGAGCACGAAGGTCACGACGGCGAATATCGCCACGAGGACGAGCCGGATGGACGCGTATGCCCCGATGCATTTCGGAACGTCCTTGCAGGTCCTGATGTGCATCGCGTGCACGGACCCCACGCCGAAGTCGGACAGGAAACTCATGATGCCGATGGTGACCATCGCGTACCCCAGCACGCCGAGCACGCTGGGGCCCAGGTTCTGGGCGATGTAGACAAGGGCCATCGTGCCCAGGACCCCCCCGAGCACGCTGTTGGCGACCATGAGCGCCGCCTTGGGGCTCATGAGCCGGGCTGGCTCGGGTGATGCCACCGGTAACTGGTCGCCCATCACACCTAAAGATATGGCCGGAAATATAAATCTGCTGGCATTGACAGGTTCAGAGGCGTGCCATGACGTCCTTCACGATGTCCAGGCCCTTGGCGATGTTCTCCCTCGAGTTGGCGTAGGAGAACCTGAGGTGCCCCTCGCCCAGGGAGCCGAACGCGCCTCCAGGCGCGCATATGACCCCTTGCTTCAGGATCCTCATGGCCAGCTCCTCCGAGGCCATCCTCTGGGAGTACCTCGGGAACACGTAGAACGCCCCCTGGACAGGCGGGGTCGTGAAGGAGGGTATCTCCGCCAGCTTCCTGATGGCCAGGTCCCGGCGCTGCCTGAACTCCGCGAGCATCTCGGCGGCGAACCTATCCTGGATCTTCATGCCCTCGAGCACGGCGTACTGGGTCGCGGTCGGCGGGCAGGCGAGGGTGTAGTACTGCACCTTCGCCAGCTGCTGCACGATCTCCTTCGAGGTCGCGACATACCCTATCCTCCAGCCGGTTGCGGCCAGGGATTTCGAGAACGAGTTGACCACGATCGTGTCGTCGTGGAACCTGGCGAACGACAGATGCTCGCCTTCGTACACGAAGTTGTTGTAGACCTCGTCCGAGAGGATGTAGAGCCCGTGGTCCTTCGCGATGTCGCACAGCGCCTTGACCGCGTCCCTTGAGAAGACCGTGCCCGTCGGGTTGGACGGGCTGTTGACGATGATGGCCTTGGTCCTGGGCGTGATGAGCGACTTGACGGCCTCGATGTCCGGCGCGAACCCCGCATCGTGCCTGAGCGGGTACTCGACTGGCCGGCCGCCTGCGAGGGACACATCGGGCCCGTACACGATGAACCCCGGGTTCGGCACTAGGACCTCGTCCCCCTCCCCCGCGATCGTCTCGCAGGCGATCCTCATGCCCTCCGTGGCCCCGACGGTGACGATGATGTTCTCGCAGGACACGTCGCGTCTGTACCGCCTCAGGTCCTCCGCAATCGCCATCCGGAGCTCCTTTATGCCTGCGCTGGGTCCGTACTTGTTGTACCCCTTGTCGAGCGCGTCCTTGAACGCCTGGATCATCTCGTGCGGAGGCTGGATATCGGGCTCACCGAGGCCCAGGTTGATCGACCCTGCTGGCGCTGACTCGAACATCTTCCGGATGCCCGAGACCTTCAGTGAGGAGACGCGTTTCGGGAACATCACTCCTCCCAACGGACACTTCCGTACATTAAGCGTTCGGGACTACAGCCCTGGTCTTAGAAACGTGCTAACAGAGAGCATGTGCCGGCGGAGTGGCACGCCCCGCGACCCGCAAGGCAGGCCCGCACGACGCCAGTATTGACAACATTCATCTAAGGGAAAACTGATGCGGGGACGAGGAAGGGGCCGGTGGGGGAAGACTGGTTCTTCTTCATGCGGGGGGAAGAAGAGTGCGAAAAGCCACGAAGATTGTAGTGACAGCTCTTGCCGTGTGCATGATGATCGTGCCCGCGTTCGTGCTGACCGACGCGTTCACCAAGAACGCCTCGGCGGAGACGGACGCTGACGATCTGAGGGATTGGACCATAGCGATGTACTGGGACGCGGACAACAACCTCGACGACCTCACGGTCACGTTCGTCGACATGTGGCTCCAGTCGCTCACGAACAGGGTCGATGTCGCGATGTCCATCTACATCGACGGCCTCTACGACCCGGCCAACATAAGCACCGTGACCGAAGCGGGTTGGCAGGAGGTCGAGGCTCTGGGCGAGGCGAACTCGTCGGACCCGGCGACGCTGCAGCATTTCCTGGAGTTCACGCTCAACGACACGAGCCTCGCCGCTGAGAACTACTGCCTCATCGTGCAGGACCACGGGCTCGGATACCTCGGCCTGTGCGTCGAGGATAGCGAGCCCGGGAGACCCTGGATGAGCATACACGGGTTCGCGAGCGCCGTCGGAGGCGCCAAGGAAGCCACTGGCAAGATGATCGATGTGGTCGAGCTCGACGCGTGCACGCTCGCCATGGCCGAGGTCGCCTACGAGCTCAGGGACAAGGCGGGCTACCTCGTGGCCTCTGAGAAGGCCGTGCCGTTCGACGGGCTCAACTACATGGCCCTCCTGGGAGGGCTCTCCGTCGACTCGGATGTGACGCCGGTCGAGCTGGCATGCAAGATGGTGGACGACTACGCGGAATGGTACTCCGCCCCGCTGGGCACGTACCCGACGCTCTACCCGTACATGCAGGACTTCGCGTCGCTGTCGGTCCTGGACCTGTCCATGATGCAGCCACTCGCGGACGCGTTCGCGGCACTGACGGCCGAGATGCTCCCGCTGCAGGCGGACCTCATGGGCCCGTTCAGGGAGTCTTCCAAGACCGCGATCACCGCGATGTGGATGAACTGCATGGGATGCGACTACGGCGCTGACATCAAGGTCATGTTCACATCCCTCGCCAACAAGGTTCAGGACTCGCATCCGACCCTGGCGGCGAAATGCAAGGCGGTCGTCGACGCGGCGGACGATGTCATAATCAAGAACTGGGCCAGCTGGAGGTTCAGGGGACGGTGCACGGGCATGTCCGTGTTCGTCCCGCCTGGGACCGGCGTATACAACGTGTACTGGGACACTCTGAGCAGGGTCTACGACCAGCTCGACCTGGACTTCGTCGATGCGACCGGCTGGGACGAGATCGTGCTGGCATACACCGGCACGATGAAGACGCCCAGCTGAGCGGCCGGCGCGGGAACGTATGGAGCGACACAAGGCCATGAGCGGTAGCCTTATCCACCGGCAGACCGGTGCCGAAGGAGGTCACAATGAAGTGGATCACTCGCGAGCACGTGCATGTGGACAGGGTGGCCTGCCCATGGCTGATCCGTAGGTTCATAGACGCGGGGGCGGAGTTCCTGTTCGTCCCACCGGCCCAGGTCGACGGCGTCGCCAAGGAGACCGGGGCCACGCCCTTCGACACACCGGGGGCGGAGCTTGGGCACCACGACGAGTTCTGCAGCTTCGACGCCATCATCTTCAAGCACAAGCTGCAGGACGAGGCGCTCTTCGACCTCGCGACGATCGTCCGGGCGGCCGACACCGAAGCCTTCGAGCTGGCCCCCGAGGCCATCGGTCTGCGGGCCATCGCCAGCGGCGCGTCCCTCATGGCCAAGGACGACCACGAGGCCGTCGAGAAGGGCATGTACGTCTACGACGCACTCTATGCGCACTGCAAGATCAGGCACATGAGGGAGAGGTACGCCGAGCAACTCGAGGAAATGGACAGGGACGCCCAGAGGGCCTTCCTGAAGGAGAAGCTGCATCAGCGGTGAACGCTAAGTAGGGCACAGGGCATCCGGGGAGCATGTCTTCGGCGGGGGACCCGTACCGGAGGACATTGATTATCCTGAGCGCGGTCGCCGCGCTCGCCATCCTCAGCTCGACGATGTCGAAGAACCCGGCGCTGCCCCTGCTGGCGGAAGACCTGGGCGCCAGCGACTCGCTGATAGGGCTCATATCCGCCATCAGCCCCATACCTGGCATCCTCATCTCGGCCTTTGCGGGGGCATACTCCGACAGATGGGGGAGGCAGCGGATCATAACCGTCTCGCTCCTGATATTCGCCACCGCCCCGTTCATGTACCTCTTCGTGACGGAACCCTGGCAGCTGATACCCGTCAGGTTCTACCACGGCTTCGCGACCGCCATGTTCATGCCCGTCGCGATGGCGGCCGTCGCGGACCGGTACCCGAAGGAGACCAGGGGCGAGAAGATGGCGCTCTACTCCTCGGCCACGATGGCCGGGAGGTTCGTCGCGCCCTTCCTCGGGGGCACGCTGCTATACATGGCCAACTTCGGGAGCGTCTACATCATCTGCGCAGCGACGGGCCTGCTGGCCCTCGGCATGTCGCTCATCATCCCGTGGGGGGACGGCGGGACCGAACCCGTGGCCCGCGGGCACGGGAAGGGCACCATCGCATCGCTCAGGGGCGTCGTGAGGGACAGGAGGATCATGGTCACGTCGTCGGCGGAGGGGCTCCAGTACTACGCCATGGGTGCGTTCGAGGCCTTCGTGCCGATATACGCGCTCTCGCTCGGGTTCAACGGCCTCGAGATAGGGGCCATCATGGGCATCCAGGTGGTGAGCATGCTGGTCTCCAAACCACTCATGGGGAAGTTCTCCGACAGGAGGGGCAGGGAGCCAGGCATAGTCGTGGGCCTCCTCGTCGGGGCGTTCGCAATCTTCGCGATGGCCCAGGTCCAGGACCTGTACCTGCTCGTGGGCATCTCGGTCCTGTTCGGCGTGAGCGTGGCGAGCGTGACGGCCTCGACATCGGCGCTCGTGTCCGAGCTCGCAGGGACATCGGCCCACGGGTCGGCCATAGGGGTCCTCAGCTCGGTCATGGACATCGGGCACTCCGCCGGGCCGCTCATGACGGGCATCGTGGTCGGGCTCGTGTCGTTCCAGCTGGGGTTCGGGATCGCGGGCGTGCTCCTGCTGGTCGGGGCGCTCCTGTTCGCGGCCCTGGTCTGGAAGGGACCGGCACATGCCGCGCCCGCTAGACCCTGACCGGCCGGCGGCAGTGCGGGCATGAGTGCATCCTGTCGTCCGGGACGATGGATTCGAACTCGGCCCGGGCACGTCCATACCCATCATCGTCCTTCGCGCCGTCGAGGTGTATCCTGAGGCCGGTCGGCCGCCCGTTCCGGACGACGTCCGCCCAGGACCCCGACGGGAACCGGTGGAAGAGCAGCAGGAGCAGCTCCTCGGATGTGTCGATCAGAACCCTGTTCCCCTGCGCCTTCGCCCTCAGCTTGGCCATGTATGAGCACGAACCGGCATCGCTGGATGGGAGTTGGCGGATACCGTATCGCGGTACGTGATACTGCTGCGGGTCAGGCCTTCTTCCGCCCCTTCGCCCACTCGTCCCTGAGGATGCTCATGCGGACCCAGTTCACGTAGGCGCCCTGGTAGTACCGCTGCTCGCGCTGCGAGCCCTCGACCTTGAAGCCGCACTTCTCGTAGCACTTGATGGCGCGCTCGTTCTGCTCCTGGACCGTCAGGTGGACCGAGTGCAGGTTGAGCTCGTCGAATGCGAACCTCAGCAGCGTCCTGATGGCATCCGTGCCGTACCCCTTGTCCCAGACCTCGGGCTCGCCGATGGCTATGCCCAGGCTCGCCTTCCTCGGGCAGTAATCGATGTCCCGCAGCCCGATGTTCCCGATCGGCCTGCCCTTCTTGGTCAGGATCGTGAGGTTCACCGTGTCCTCCTTCGGGACCGTGCTCCCCTCGAGCCACTGCCTCTCGCTCTGCATGGAGAAGCCCATGTTCACGACCCCGAGCATGTCCCGCACCCGCGCATCGTTCATCCAGCGGTGGTAGTGCTCGAGGTACACCCTGCTCGCAGCCACGAGGTCGACCTTCTCGCCGCGGATCATCGCTTCCCACCCCCGTACTCGCGGCTGAGCACGGACATGATGTGGGAGCTCTGCCACTGGCCGTCGGCGAAGTTGTCCTCGCGGAGCGTGCCCTCCTTCCTGAACCCGCACTTCTCGTAGCACTTGATGGC
>CAZMPY010000007.1:0-54715 GCA_964568665.1 uncultured Thermoplasmata archaeon
TATAGGCCTACCATCAGAATCCGTTGCGGCTTCGCCAGTATCTCTTTGGGTTTGCCGATGATCTTGACGAGTTCTTCATATACTATCCTTATGACATGCTCCCGGGAGCTCATCCCCGCCGGGGGCTTCTCCGTAAGGGCCCGCTCCTCCAGCTCCTTGGTCATCTGAAGGACGAGCTTCACGTTGACATCGGCCTGCAGCAGCGCTCGTTGTATATCCTTCACGACTTCCTTGACGAGCTTCTGATCGACGTGGGACGCGTTGGCTAGCTTCTTGATCGCGTTTCTCAGGGACTGGCCAAGGCCTTCCAACACCATGTTCTTCGCTCTCCCGGCTAAGCAGGCGGTTCGGATAAATAGGTTGTGCAGACGCACTGATTGTTACAAAAAAAGGGAAGGGAAGGGCTAGCCTTGTCAGAAGGGATGGGATGCACTCTAACAACTAGCCCAAAATTTCCCGAGTCATATATTGGCGGGCTGGTATTTATACTTGTCGCGCTGGGGCTCTCAAATTCCACATGCCCGTAGGGCCCCTTGGAAGGCATAGCCAGCATCCCACGGGGAAAACGTCGCATTTGACACTGGCGCAGACCCCGGTTTCGAGTGCTGCCTGTGCACCTACATGTACCCCGATTTCTGGAGTATCATGATGTCCTCGGTGCTCAGCTTCTCGCCGTTCCTGAACTTCTCGAAGATATCCTCGGCCTCCTTCCTGACGGAGGTGTCGCTGTCCTGCCGGGTCTTATGGCCCTTGTCCCTTATCCCGCTTATGAGCTTGTCGAAGTCGTGCACCTGGCGGATGTGCTCTATGTGCTCCCTGTGCTCCTCGTCGGCGGCGAGCTTCGTTTCGATGAACTTCTCTTGGGCGTCGTCCGCCTCCTTGCGGACCTTGTCCGCCTCCTCGTAGAGCTTGAGCATCGCGTCGTGCTCTATCTGGGCCTTCTCGGCGAGCTCGGAGACCTGGCTGTGGAACTGCTCCGCCTTCTCCTTGGCGTCGCGGGCGTCCTTCTCAGCCACCTTGACCTCGGTGAACTGCTCCACCTCCCGCTCCATCTCCCTGATCTTCGCATCGAGCTGGGAGATCTCCTTCATGAGCGCCTTCTCCTTGTCCGCACTCATCACGGAGGTCATGTGCTTCTTTTCCAGGGCCCTGAGCTCTGCCTTGTACTTCCGGACCGAGATGCCGCTCTTGGGCATCTTCTCGCGCCTGAGGTCGAGGACCTTGTCGCTCAGATCGTTGAACTTCCGGTTCCACTCGTCCCTGTTAGCCTTGACTGCCCGGACCTCGGAGTTGAGCTTGTCCCTGCCCTCGCGTTTCGCGTTGGCTTCCTCGATGAACTTCCTGACCTGCGAGTTGAGCACGTCGCGTTTCTCGGCCCAATCGCGGGTCTTCTCGTTGAGTTCGTCCCTGAGCCTCTTGTGCCTCTCAGCATCGGAGTTGTGGCGCGAACGTTTTTCTTCGAGGTCTCCAACCAGCTCAGTCATGATACACCAACGCCTTCAGAACACACATCTGTCTGGACGCGTGAGGACAATAATAGGTCCCATTTATATCCTTTTCTGTGGGCAGGCATGCTTGAGTAATGGTTCCGGTGACGGATTTGGGTGGCTGGCATCTAGTTGCAAGCCCTGTGAATGCATCGAGGCGGGGTCTCCGGGTGACAAGAGCTGGGGCAACCGACAGGACCATACGTATATGCGGATGTAGTGGGATGTAACCCGGAGGAAACGGCGATGGCGATGATGCCCATTGAATGAGAGGGACCTCAGGCTGGTCCATACCATCCAGAGGGAAATCCAGTACGGGTCGGCGTCGGGGATCTATCTCTTCACGACGAAGTACACGAACTTGGTCCGGGTGAACCTCGTGGTCCTCAAGGCCGAACTCGGGGAGAAGCACATGCGGGGGGTGATGGTGACCGTCGACAGGCCCCATCAGTACCTGTCACACCTCCTCCAACTCCACGGGATCGATCAGACGGATCTCACATTCGTCGATGCGGTGTCCAATCACGCGTCCGACACGAAGAAAGGTGGCGTTGCGACGGAGTTCCAGAACGGACCGTTCAACATCGAGACCCTCCCAGACTTCCTGGTCGGGTCGGTCGGTGCGGTCACGAGCTTCGCCAAGGACTTCTCGCGGGCGGACTTCATGATGATAGACAACATAGCGGCCATGCTAGTGTTCAATCACATGGAGAACCTGAAGATGTTCCTCAAGACGTACATGCAGGCTCTCGCGACAAGACGCACGAAGCCGCTGACGACGGTTCTCGTGATGGACAAGACCCAGTATCCGGAGCTCTACGAGTACCTCACGGGCTTGGCCTTGAAGACCGTGGATCTCGCCGACGACATGACTGTCAGGGAAGTCAGGTCGCTTAGCCCATCCCAGCCAGACGGTCGGCACGATGCGCAGCCATCGACCTCGGAGGTCGTCGGGCTCGATAAGTCGGTGTTGATAGCCAGGGAGTTGATGTGAAGATGCCCCCCAACGTATTTCCGCGTCTCAGCAGTGGGATACCCGGCCTAGACGATATGATCGAAGGCGGTTTTCCGTTCCCGTCAGTCGTGCTCGTGGCAGGGAGCGCGGGAGCGGGTAAGACTACATTCGCCCAGAAGTTCCTGTTCGCAGGCGCCGACAAGGGCGAGCAGGGGCTGTTCATAAGCACGCTCAGCGAGCCTGCGCAGTGGATGCTGAGATACACCCGGCAGTTCGAGTTCGCCAAGCCAGAATACTACGGCAAGGAGGTCGTGTACTACGATCTGGGGACAGAGCTGAGGAAGCGCTCGGGGGATGAGATACTCGACCTAATCGACCATAAGGTCGCCGAGGTCATGCCTCAGAGGATCGTCATCGACCCGATAACCGTCGTGGGCACCATGATGAAGGACGACTGGCGCGTGTTCGCGTTCGACCTCACGACCCGACTCAAGAACTGGCAGGCGGTGACCATACTCACAGGTGAGGTCCGCCCGGGGGAGCTGTATCCCGCTGAGATATCCTACGCCGTCGACGGCGTCGTACTCCTGATGTTGTCGGACGAGGGGGATGCGAGGCGCAAGTACATCGAGGTCCTCAAGATGCGCGGGACGAACCACCTGACGGGGAAGCAGTCCGTGGACATAACCCGGAAGGATGGCGTCGTCGTGCTGAAGGCGAGGTTCTGAGACGCGCACCCATTGTTGGCACACCCATCTGGTCTGCACGCGTGTTATCATCGATGATTACCGTGACGACACCCGTATAAGCGCTCGGGACGGTGAGTATCTCTGCGGGAAGTGGAAACTTTACGCGAGGGTACTGCTAGATGAGCGAACTGACGCCTGTGAAGAAAGACCGGAAGAAGGACCAGACGAGCATATTCGGCGTGGTCAAGGGCAAGGTCGAGGCCGAGCCCGCGAAGACGACGAAGACCGTCACGGTCAGGGAGGAGACGAAGCACCTCCGCCGCGTCATAAAGCCCAAGGCGATGTCCAGGAAGCACATGGCGGAGTCGCTCGAGGCCCCCAAGATCTCCGAGAAGGACCTGAGGATCACTGAGCAGGTGCTCGAGAGCGTAATCACGGCGCCGACAGCATCGAAGGATATGGCCGCGAAGAGGTCGTTCGCATGCATGCAATGCGGGACGCAGGTCCCCATCGGGGCCGAGAGGTGCCCGCGCTGCAACGTGCGCTACCTGACCGATATCCCGGACGACGCCATCGGCGACATCGCGGAGGACGACAGCGAGCTCGCCGCCGGGTTCGACGAGTTCCTTAAACAGGAGGGCAGCCCGGTCATTCATTTCGATGCGGAGACAGGCATCATGAGCGTCCTCGAGAGCGACGATTCGGAGGCCGATTTCGCCTTCGAGTGCAGCCACTGTGGAACGCTGGTCGCGCTGGACGTGGACCGGTGCCCGATCTGCGGGACGAAGCTCGAGCTGGGAGATACTGGCATCGTGGGCCTGTTCTCGGACATGGAGTTCGACCCGTCCGCTGAGAGCGATTTCGACTGCCCGTTCTGCGGAGAGATCATCACGCCGCTGAAGGGGAGGTGCCCGAAGTGCGGGGAGTTGTTCATCTCGGATGACCCCAGGGACCCGACTCGGAAGGTGAAGCCAGTGGTCATCGGCGAGAATGTCGTGTTCATGCATCTTGATGTCGTCACGGGAGAGCTCAACTACCTGCAGAGGCTCGCGGACAAATTCAACCTCGAGCAAATGTCGGTTGCCCTCGAGGGTATAGGGTCTAGTAGCTTCGACCAGGACTGGAAAGGCATTTCCAGGATCTGAGTCGGGTTCGGGGCGTGAAGCACTTGGATTCCTTCGAGATGTTCAAACTCATGCTGGACGACCACACCGCCAGGATCGTCGATCTGACCTCAGAGCGTGCGATGAACGCGGTCGAGATCAGTGACACCATCGGCATACCCATCGCTGCCTGCTACAGGCGTATAAGGGCGCTAAGGAGCGCCGGGCTGATCAGGGAAGACTCCAAGGTCATGTCCGAGGGCGGGAAGTCGGTCGTCACTTACAGGTCCACGATACAGGCGGCGGAGGTCGTCCTCCAGGACGGCCACCTCAGGGTGCTCATGAACGTCGGTGGTGAGGAGACCAGGGACGAGGTCAACCTCGAGGAGCCGTCGATGTTGCACTGGGCGTTGCCTCAGGAGAACGACGGGCCAGTCAGGCGACGGGAGCCGACCGCTGACAGGGACGGCTACGACGACGCGGAGCCAGGGCCCTAGGGTCCCGCCTTTTCCATTATATCCGCACGCTTCGCGTACATCCTGGCCTCGGACTCGAGCAGCTTGTTCTTCTCGAGGGATTTTGCGGCCCGAGTCCGGTACTTCGCGGCCTTCTCCGTCTGAGTTGCTGCTCTGGACTCGTACTTGTGCGCAATCTCGTCCTGTTTCGCGGCCTTGCGCTCGTTGTGCGCCATCCTGGTCCTGAGCGATTCCGGGCTCAGGTCCGAGCTGCCCTGGGCGGCGCCCTTGAGCTCGCCCTCGTACTCCTTGACGGTCATGCGGTACTCCTTCGCGCGGTCCCGCCTCGCAGCCGCCTTCTCGCGATAGGCTACGGACCTGGCGGAGCACTTCTGGGCGATCGATTCGTTCTTCTTGTACTTGTGATAGAACTTGGCCGCCTTGTGCAGGTTCGCGTGTGCCTTCTTCCTAAGCTGGGCGACGTCGTGGTATGCCTCCGCCTGAGCCCTGCCGGTCCTCGCCTGTCTGATCAGATCGTCGTGCTCATCGTCGGAAAGCTCCTTCCTGGCAGGCTCCGGCTCCTGAGCGGCCGCAGAGGGCTTGTCCGTCCTGTCGGCCTCGGCCTGCGCCGTCTTCTGGGTTTCTCGCCTGCCCAGGAATGCCTCGATATCGTCATCGCTGCGCTTCTGAAAATCCTTCTTCCTGTACAGTGGTTCCTCCTGGGCACCCATTGACGGTCACCTTTCCGCGTATACTCAGGCGTCAAATCCGAGTCTGGGATGATAAGGCTTTGGTCTGGGACGTCCGGGCGCTCCTCCGTCGTGCGTGAGCGCGGGCGGGGCACGGGGCGCGGGCGTGAGGTGCGGACCTGATTCCCTGGCCGTCAGAAGATATTTATGTAGACATACCGTTCGCGGGGCCTAGGAAGGGATTTGCATGGTCAAAGCATGCCTCTTGGTTTGCTGCAAGCTACTGAAGACTAAGAAGGTCGTGGAGCTTGCGGAGAAGCAGTCGGGCGTCAAGGACGCCTTTCCGGTCCACGGACGGTGGGACATCGCGGTCGAGACGGATGATCTGAGCCTAAAACAGATCGCGGACATCGGGATGAACATATACAGGGCCGACGGGGTCGAGATCGTTGAGACCTTGATCGGGTTCCCACAGGAGTGAGGTGACCTCCATGGTTAAGGCAGTTGTACTCGTCATGCTTGAACCGAAGACGTTCCAGGACGCGGACAAGATCACGAAGATACCTGGCGTTACAGATGGTTTCCTCGTGTTCGGTCACTACGACTTTGTGGCGTTCATAGAGGTCCAGGGACTGGAGAAGGTCGGTCAGATCGCTGACAAGATCCAGAAGCTCGGGTTCGTCAGGTACGTCGAGACCCTCATCGAGAGATAGGCGTCTCCACGCGTCCGCTCAAACCACTTACCATACATCTTTTGATGAGCACATCCGAACGTCCGTCCCGCTTCGAAAATCGCCCTCGGGATACGGATACTGGCTCGTTCGATGGTGCGACCGACAAATGGCGGTTCTTCTTGGTTAAGACTATATATACGCAGCATAATCCCGCGGCCAACGGGATTGGGAGATCGTTAGAATGGTCGACATTACCCTTGTGATCCCCATAGCGGGATTGGTTGGTCTGGCGTTCGCTGGATATCTGACCTGGTACGTTTTCAGGAAGGACCTTGGCACCCCTGAGATGCAGGAGATCGGGGATGCTATCAGGCAGGGCGCCATGGCATACATGAAGCGGCAGTACACCACCATCATCGTCATAAGCGTGCTGCTGGCCATACTGATTGCAGCGCTGATCGAGCCCAAGCCATGGGTCGGTCTGTCGTTCATCGTCGGTGCCCTCGCGTCCGCGGCCTCTGGCTACATCGGGATGTATGTCAGCGTCAGGTCGAACATCAGGACCGCGGCGGCCGCTAGGAGGAGCCTGAACGAGGCCCTCGTGACCGCCTTCAGGGGCGGGGCGGTCTCCGGCATGGGCGTCGTCTCGATGAGCCTGCTCGGCGTCGCAGGCGTGTTCTACATATTCCACAGCGGAATGGACCTCAGCACCTCCGAGTCGCTCGACGCGGCGATAGGGTTCGCGTTCGGCGCGAGCTTCGCGGCGCTCTTCGCCCAGCTCGGCGGCGGCATCTTCACGAAGGCTGCTGATGTGGGCGCCGACCTCGTCGGCAAGATCGAGGCTGGCATACCCGAGGACGACCCGAGGAACCCGGCCGTCATCGCGGACCTCGTCGGGGACAACGTCGGCGACTGCGCCGGCAGGGGTGCGGACCTGTTCGAGTCCACTGCGGCTGAGAACATCGGTGCGATGATCCTCGGCCTCTCGCTGTTCACATTCTGGACGTCCGTCGTCCCTGCAGGCATGCAGTGGGAGGAGACCGACGCGCTCGTCTGGATATTCTTCCCACTCGTCGCAAGGTCCTTCGGCATCTTCGCCTCGATATTCGGCGTGATGACCGTCAGACTGACGAAGGAGGACAAGGACCCGATGGCAGGCATAAACATGGGCTACTACGTGACCTGTGTGCTGGCTGCGGCGTTCTTGTATATCGCGACGAGGTACATGCTCGGTGATTCGTACCTGTACTTCTTCGGCGCGGGCGTCATCGGAATCGTCCTCAGCATCGTCATAGTCTACATCACTCAGTACTACACATCCGGGAGCTGGAGACCGGTCCGCGAGATCGCGGAGGCGTCCACGACCGGCCCGGCGACCAACATCATCACCGGCCTGTCGATCGCAATGGAGACGACCGCTCTGCCGGTCATCGCCATCATAGTGGCTCTCCTGGGCTCGTTCGAGCTCGGCCAGATGGCGGCGCCGGCCGAGGCCGACGCCACCTACAGGCTCATCTACGGCTTCTACGGCACCGCGGTCGCGACCATGGGCATGCTCGCGACATGCGCGTTCATCCTCGCGACTGATACCTTCGGGCCGATCACGGACAACGCTGGCGGCATCATCGAGATGTCGAAGCAGCCCGAGGAGATCAGGCGCAGGACCGACAGGCTGGACGCCTGCGGCAACACCACCAAGGCCCTGACCAAGGGGTACGCGATGGCCAGCGCCGCCCTCGCGGCGTTCCTGCTGTTCGGGGCGTACTTCGAGAGGGTCGCCGCCAAGCAGGGCATCGAACTGGTAGATGCCTTCAAGGTGGACATCGCGCAGCCTGATGTCTTCGTCGGTGGGCTCCTGGGTGCGATGCTCGTGTTCCTGTTCGCCTCGCTCGCGATCAGGGCCGTCGGCAAGGCAGCCCACGCGATGATCAACGAGGTCAGGAGGCAGTTCAAGGCCGACCCGGGCATCATGGCCGGGACGTCCAAGCCCGACTACGCTCAGTGCGTGGACATAGCGACCAAGGGCGCCCTGAAGGCGATGATTCTTCCGGCGATGCTGCCCGTGCTGGTGCCAGTCATATTCGGAATAACGATGGCGCACCTCGGGTACAACGCTCCCCAGGCGGTCGGTGCGCTGCTCATGATAGGCACGATCACCGGCATCATGGTCGCCAACATGTTCAACAACGGCGGCGGTGCCTGGGACAACGGCAAGAAGTACATCGAATCGGGCAACTACGGTGGCAAGAGGAGCCCGGCCCATGCGGCCGCGGTCGTCGGTGACACCGTGGGCGACCCGCTCAAGGACACGGCCGGACCATCGATACACGTGCTCGTGAAGCTGTTGTCGACGGTCACCCTCGTGTTCGTGGGCCTGTTCGTGCTCACCTGATGGGAAGCCCCTCCCATCGGCAAACCATATATACAACCACTGTAATCGAGAGGGCCGCGAGCCATATAATCAGAGGACTGTCTGAATGTACGTGATAGCATCGAAGGAAGACGTCGTCAGGATCCCGCCTAACCTGTTGGGCGAGGATTTCAGCAAACTATCCGAGAGGCTCACGCAGGAATCTTTCCAGAACAAGGTCGAGGCCGACGGCAGCTACACGGTGCTCGTCAAGGACATCCAGCAGATGGGCGAGGGCCGGATCATCCACGGCGACGGGGCGGTCTACCAGAAGGTCAAGTTCGACACCCTCATGTTCAGGCCTACGCTCCACGAGGTCGTGGAGGGCTATGTCTGCGAGGTCCTGAAGTTCGGCGCGTTCGTCAGGTTCGGCCCCCTGGACGGGCTCCTGCACATCAGCCAGATCATGGATGACAGGATCGATGTCGATGTCGACGGGCGGAGGCTCCTGGGGAAGGACACGAAGCGCGAGCTGAGGCTCGGCGACGCCGTCCGCGCCAGGATCGTCTCGCTCAGCATAAACGAGCGCAGCCCGAGGGAGAGCAAGATCGGCCTGACGATGCGTCAGCCTGGCATGGGCAAGCTCGAGTGGATCGAAGAAGACCGGAAGCGGAAAGAGGAGAAGAAATAATGAAGATCGAGAAGGCCTGCAAGAAGTGCAGCTTCATAACCGAAGAGGACAAGTGCCCTCTTTGCGGCGGCGAGACATCCAAGGAATGGCAGGGGTATCTCATCATCATAGACCACACGAAATCCGAGATGGCTAGGAGGATGAGCATGCATGTCAACGGTAAGTTCGCCCTCAGGGTTCGCTGAGACGTTCCCCGAGCAGGACCTGGTGCTCCCGGAGGAGATGCGGAGCGAGCTGGCCAGGCCCATGGGCGAGCTGGTGCCCGCGTGGGCACTGAGGAAGCAGCTCAAGGACAGCCCGCGGGTCGTGTCCGTGGGTGATGTCGTCACCATCACGCTCCTTCAGATGGACATGGAGCCCGATGTGGCCGTGTTCGACTACAAGACCCAGCGCGCCGAGGAGACGAGGGCGAAGGAGCGGATCGCTGGGATGGGCGGGCGGCTCGTGAAGGTCGAGAACCCCGCTGGAAGGATAACGCGCGCGCTCTGGCAGACGGTCAGGGACGCGGTGAACGCGGAAGGAAAAGTCAAGATAGAGGTCTCCGGAGAGGAGGACCTCGCCGCGCTGGTCGCGATGGCGACCGGGCCCGAGGGCGCCCATGTCCTGTACGGACTCCCGAACAGGGGGATCGTACTGGTGCGGGTCACGCCCGAGGTGAGGGCCCAGGCGGCGGATGCGATCAGGCGCATGGCAAGGTGAGAGCATGGAGATAGAGATAATAGCCAAGAAAGAGAACCAGATGCTTGACAGGACAGAGGTCACATTCAAGGCGGTCCACCAGATGGAGGGTACGCCCAAGAGGGAGGATGTGCGGCAGATGCTCTCCGGGCTCCTGAAGGCGCCCGTGGAGAGGATAGTCGTCGACTCCATGGACTCGGAGTTCGGGAAGATGGAGACCTTCGGCTACGCCAAGGTCTACAAGACCAAGGACGGCGCTATGAAGATCGAGCGCGAGTACGTGCTCGTCCGGAACAAGCTGAAGGAGAAGAAGGTGGCGGAGAAGAAGCCAGCAGGCGGCTCCGCATCTGCAGCTGCCGGGAAGAAGCGCGTGGTGAAGAAGTAGACGTTTGAAGGGTGAAGCACATGGCGGACGAGAAGAAGAAGGAGCCCAAGGCGAAGACCCCGAGGAAGGCCAAGAAGGACGTCTACAAGCTCGAAGGCGGGAAGCTCACGAGGAACCGGAAGCACTGCCCGAAGTGCGGGCCAGGCGTGTTCATGGGGGAGCACAACGACAGGACCTCCTGCGGCAAGTGTGGCTACACCGAGTTCAAGAAGTCGCCCAAGTAAACCTCATCAAACCCCGTATGTTTTTCACGGGCCCGTCAGAGACGGGCCCTCAGTCCTCTGTCTTGAGCGAACGCAGGAGCCCCAGCCCGCAGAGGAGCAGGGCTGCCGTGAGGACGAAACCCGCGGTGAACCCGAGCACCTGCGAGACCACGCCTGCGGTGATGGGCCCTGCGATGGACCCGAACCCTTGGACCGAGTTGTAAGTCCCTATGGCCTCTCCCCTCGAGTCATCAGTGGCCATGGACGACACGATTGTGGATCCGGAGATGTTTATGTACGCCCAGCACAACCCGACCAGCGCGTGCAACGCCAGGATCGCTCCGAAGGTCGCATAGGAGCCCATCCCCAGGACGCCCACGAGCAGGAAGGACGGAAAGAGCATCGCCCTCCCGGCGATGGCGAGCATCTGTGTCCTCCTCGCGCCTGAGCCTCTGACGCTCTTTCCGGCACGGGCGTAGAATGCGACCGTGGTGAACTTGCTGCCCAGATAGACGACGAATATCAGGGAGGCGTCGAATCCCAGGGACGACGCCAGGTATATCGGGAAGATGGCGTAGAACGCCGAGAACCCGGCGAATATGAGGAACGCGTAGGCCAGGTAGCCGTAGAACCTCTTCGGGAACCTCCTGCCGGCGCCGGGGACCCTGCGGTGCCCGATGAGCTGCAGGATCTTGATGGGCATGTACCTCACACGCTCGAGCACCAGGAAGTTGAGCTCGAACACGGACGGGCTGGGCGGCCTGCTCTCTATCACCTGGGGCTCGTCTATCCATCTCCAGGCGAGAGCGGCTGCCAGGAGCGCGAGCATCGACCCGACGACGAACAGGGCCTGCATGGCTTCTGTCTGGTTGAGGCCGAAGAGCGAGATGTGGAGCCACAGGGCCCCGAGGGACAGGCCTGCCACGTAACCGAACCCGCCGATCCTGTTGAAGTAGGCGAGCCTCATTGGCCAGTCAGCCTTCTTGGCGGTCTCGATCACGAGCGTGGTTCCGAGAGGGGCGGCTGCGGCCGCGAGGAATCCGAACAGCAGGTTGGCGACGAAGTAGGTGGGCACCTGCGAACAGAGCCCCATGAGCATGAGGCTGATCGACATGCCGATGAACAGGGCCACTATGAACGGCTTCCGCCGCCTAACCCTGTCGGAGGCGTAGCCCCAAAAGACGAACGCTGGGACGCTTGTGAGCGGGATGGCAGCGGCTATGAATCCGATCTGGCCCACGGATGCGCCCAGGGCGTGGGCGTAGAGGAGCACCAGGAGCGAGGTCGTACACCCGGCGGCGATGCCGTGGGGCATGTACGCATAGTACCATCTCGGGGGCACGCTAGGAGTCCCCTGGCCGTCGGTCAGTCGCATCCCATCCGAAATCGGCGTTAGGCAATATCCGGTATATCCGTTCTTCGAGACACCTTGACAAGTCCCCGACCAGGCATGCGCGGGCCTGATGGCGGAAAGATTGAATACATTTCTCTGGATGACGTCTCCCAGGACACATGCGTCGTGGGACTGAGGTTCATGGAACTATGGTTCGTGATGGCCATCATCGTCGCGCTCTTCTGGGGCTCCAGCGGAGTCTTCGCGAAAGCCAGCACGAGCAGGCTCGGTGTGCTGCGGGTCGCGGTCATCATAGCGGTTGTGGAAGCGCCCATGTACACGATGGCTTTCCTTATCTTCAGAACCCCAGGACCTATCAGCGCAGCGGATGGAGTGCTTGCAGCATCGTCGTGCCTCATCGGCATCTGCGGGTACCTCTGCTACTTTGAATCCATCATGGAGGGCCAAGTATCGATAGTGGGGACCATCTCGGCAGCATACCCTGTTCTAACGGTCATCGGGGCCGTGGTCCTTCTTTCCGAGACGATGACTTTGGTGCAGATCGGCGGCGTCGCAGCGATCATCGGAGGTGTCATCGCCCTGTCCTACGAACGCAACCCAGGGTCGAAGACCGCAATCAGTCGACGGTCCATAATCTTCGCGATGCTCGCGTTCTTCCTGTGGGGTGCGTGGAGCCTGACATCCAAGATGGCCGTGGACAGGATCGGTGCGGGCAACCTGTTCGGGTTCTATGTCATCTCCTCACTGACCGCGCCCGTCATGTACGCGTGGTTCAGACGCGTGCGCCCGTGCCCCCTAAGGGGGACCGACCCGAGCCGGACTGCCTGGGTCATCGGTGGGATAGCACTGCTCCTCAATGTCTTGGGCGCTTTCGTCTACACGTACGCGCTCGCGGAGGGGAACGCGTCGCTCGTGGGACCGACATCGAGCGCGTATCCCATAGTCACGGTGGTGCTCGCGATAGCGGTGCTCAAGGAGCGGATTGATGGCCTCCACGTGCTCGCGCTCGGGTGCGTGCTGTTGGGCTTGGTCCTGGTGGGCATCGCACTGTGATTGGCACCGCGTTGGCCGGTGCCAAGTTAGATATATGGACTCGTCTTATCAACGGCCGGGCCTGTAGTGTAGCTAGGATATCACAGGGGCCTCCGGAACGCCCTCGATGGGTGATGGAGACAGCCCCGGACTCGGGTTCGAAAGGTCTGCCATCGGCAGGCCCGAAACTCCCGACAGGCCCGCTTCTCCTCTCTCCCATCATGCTATTATATCCGCCCATCGTTCTTGGGTTCGATGCATCTGACCAGACAGGAGGAGGCGGTCCTGGCGGGTGAGACCGGTCAGGGTAAGAGGAAGGCCCTTGAACTGCTCGTGGCCCTGGGGGACATCTACAACGCCGAGAGGCTGGTCCCGATAGCGTCCGCGCAAGTCTCGGGTGCGTCCTTCAAGACGGTCGGTGATGCAGGCATCAAATGGCTTGAGGATTTCTCGAAGGCGGCCAAGGTCAGTGTCCGCGCGACCGTGAACCCTCTTGGACTCGACATGAGGCGGTGGAAGTCCATGGGGGTCGACGCGGAGTTCCACTCCAAGCAGGACCGGATCGTCTCTGCCTACAAGGCGATGGGCCTGGAACCGCTCTATACATGCACGCCGTACCTGGCCGGGAACCGGCCAAGAGCCGGTCAGCATCTCGCCTGGGCGGAGTCGTCCGCGACGGTCTTCGCCAACTCCTATCTCGGGGCGAGGACGAACCGGGAAGGAGGGCCTTCGGCCCTGGCGGCTGCCATCATAGGCAAGACGCCCGAGTACGGGCTCCACCTCGACGAGAACAGGACGCCGAGGGTCCGGATAGACCTCGAGGGCATACCTGACGGGCTCGTTCCCCTCGCGGGATACGTGGTCGGGAAGATCGCAGGGAACCGCGTCCCGTACATCACGAACCTGGACATCACGGCTGATGGCCACAAGGCGTTCGGGGCCGCCCTGGCGGCGACGAGCGCCGTGTCCATGTACACCTACTCGGATAAAGGGCGGAGGTCCCGCACGGACCTGTCCCGGATAGAGGAGTGCGTGTCCCTTCCGACCTCTGAGCTGAAGGCGTGCGCCGACGGTCTGAAGGGTGATGACGACTGGGACCTGGTCGCCATGGGTTGCCCGCACTGCTCGCCCGCGGAGCTGAGGACGATGGCCAGGAGATTGAAGGGCAGGCGGCCGAGCAACAGGTCCGACGTGTGGTTCTGCACATCGAGGAATGTATACGCCAAATGCCCGAAGGAGGTCGCTGTCCTCAGGCGCTTCGGGAAGGTGCTCTGCGACACGTGCATGGTGGTCGCCCCGATCGAGAAGACCTATAAGCGCACCGCGTCCGATTCGGGAAAGGCCATGGTCTACCTTCCGACGCTGGGCAGGCAGCGCGCATCGTTCAGGACCACGGAGGACCTCCTGGAGGCGGTCTCACGATAATCCCGGCCAGGAGGATCAGGGCTGGCACGGGCTCCGGCAGGGCGCTTGTCAGCTCCTCGGCGCTGTCGTTCCTCGGCGGCATCGATCCCGGGACCGGCATGGTCCAGGACCCGGAGAGCGACGCCAAGGGCGAGAACGTATGCGGGAGGGTGCTGTGCTTCCCATATGGCAAGGGGAGCACCGTAGGCTCGTACTCCATGTATCAGCTCAAACTCAACGGGCTCGCGCCAGCGGCCATTGTCAACAGGTCGGCCGAGCCGATCGTCGCCACGGGTGCCATCATGAGCGAGATCCCGATGGTCGACGGCATCGACATCGCTCTCATCCGCCCAGGGGATCTGCTCAATGTCGACGCCTCCGAGGGCACGGTCGAGATCGAAGGTGTCACGGAGAAACATGTGGTCACGACCGTGCTCAGGTCCAAGGGCAGGATATTACTGCTGAGGAGGAGCGACAAGGTGGGGTCGTTCCGCGGTAGCTGGGCGGGCGTGTCCGGGTACATCGAGCCGCACGAGCCGGACCTGGACGCAGCAAGGCGCGAGCTTCAGGAGGAGATCGGCCTGGGAAAGGCCAGGTTCGTGAAGCGCATCGAACCCGAGAGGTTCAGGGACGGCCAGGTCGTGTGGTGCGTCCACCCGTTCCTCTTCGACACGAAGCAGTGCGAGATCAGGATGGACTGGGAGCACAGTGCCTACCAGTGGGTCCCGCCTGAGAAGGTCGCTGAGTTCCAGACAGTCCCCGGGCTGCACATGATCGTCTGCAAGCTCCTGGGACGCTGACCGACCGTTCAGCCCTGGATCGTGTAGTCTACCTCTCGCTCGAGCAGGTTCAGCTGATGGCTCTCCAGCGTGGACCGGTTCACCGCCATGAGCAGGATGGACTGGTTGATCGCGACCTGGTCCCTGAGCGACTGTATCAGCCTCAGGACCGTGATGAAGTTGTTGTTCGTTATCAGGTACTCGAGCCCGTCCAAGAGGACTATCCCTCCCCCTGTCTGGGATAGGAACTGCTCCAGGGACAGGCTCAGCTTCTCCAGGTCCTTGGGTCGGATGGCGTTGTCCCTGCCGACGTTGGACAGCCAGATGATCGGGGTGTCCTTGAGGTCGAACTTGCTCCTTATCTTCGCAGGGTAGTTCCTTGTGACGCAGTATCCCTTCATCCCCTTGTCGAGGGTCTTGAGGAACAGCGTGTAGGAACTCTCGGGCCGGTCCTCCTCCACGAGGTACGAGAACGACCTCTCCAGCTCGTTCACGGCCTGGACAGGCTTCGGGGGCGCATGGACCGGTGCGCCAGCGCTTCCCTGGCCCTCGCTCATGAACGTCTCCATTAACCTGACCGCGATGGGCTCGGAGACCCCCTTGACCTTCATCAGGTCATCGATGGACGAGTTCTTGATCGACGGGGCCGACACGTACCCCGCATCGTAGACCGCGTTCGCAACATCCGATCCGATTCCCTCGGTCCCCTTCAGGACCTCGAGGAACGATTGCGCCGGAGCCTGGACCGGGACGGGCACCGATGCCGCTGCGGCAGATGCCTGGGCGGCTTGAGCGGCCTCCTCCTTGTGGAGATGGTCGTACACCCTCTTCGCATCGACCTTGGTGATCCCCTCGATGAGGGCGATGTCCTCCGGGTTGGCGGCCTTGAGCGCGTCGACCGTGTTGTATCCCGCGTCGAACAGCTTGATGGCCTTGTCCATGGTGATCCCCGGGATGCCGGATATGGCGTCGAGCCCTGCCTTCATCCGCAGGGAAGTGATGCCGACGAGCAGAGGCTCGCTCGCGACGTTCCATTCAACGATGTATTCGCCCCTCGGGGCCTGGACGCATTCCAGTCTCCGGGAGCGCGTCTCTCTGGATATGTGCTCCTTCCAGGTCTCGATGATCCCCTCGACCTTCCGGGAGCACTCGAGCTCTACCTTGATGAACTCCTCGATGTTGAGGCCCATGTCCTTCCTCATCTGCTGGATGCGCCTGATGATCTCCCTGGCGAATCCCTCGGCCTCGAGGGCGGGCGTCTGCTCCAGGTCTATGTATATGATCCCTTTGCTGAACTCGGCGCTCACGACATCTGGCGGGAGGGTGGATGTGAATGACACCATGTTCGGCAGGATCTTGACGAGCTGCCCCTCGATGCCGAGCGAGTACTCGCCCTTGTCTATGCCCGCCTTGATCGACTTCGCCGGCCTGTTCTTGAGGAGCACCGCGATCTTGCTCGACCATTGTCTGTAGACCTTCCCGATCGCGTTGGGGTTGGGGACCACGCTCAGCAGCATCTCGTCCCATTCCTCGCCCGTCGGGACCATCTGGAGGTCCTTGACGTTGTTCTGAGAGAGGAGAGGGTCCTTGAGCTGCAGGAGCGCGTCCGTGGCGTCCGTCAAGTTCGCTTTGAGGACCATCCTCTTGATCGGCCATCTGAGGTTGATGTTGGAATCCTGCCGCATCCTCGCGACGATCTCGGAGATCTCCTGGACGAGCGTCATGCCCTCCTCGAGCGTGGGGTCGATCCACGCCTCGTTGGCCACGGGCCACGATAGCATGTGCACGCTCTCGGGCCTGCCGTTCAGGTTGGCGTGCATCGCCTCAGTGATGTGCGGCGTGATGGGCGCCATGAGCGCGACCGCAATCGAGAGCGACTCGTGCAGCACCTTGAAGGCGGCTATCTTGTCCTTGTCCTCGCCCTCCTTCCACAGCCTGTCCCTGACGAGCTTGACGTACCATCGCGAGAGGTCGTTGACAACGAAGTCCTCGATGGCCCTCGCCGCCTTATGGATCTCGTACGACTCCATGGCCGATGTGACATCCTTCTTGAGGGACTCGACCCTTGAGATCATCCAGCGATCCTCTGGGCGCATGTAGTCCTTCATGCCCTCGAGCCTGACGGACGACGGATCGAACTTGTCGATCGACATGTACAGGGACGCGAACTTGTACACGTTCCAGAGTATGTTCAGCGTCCGGTTCGCCGCCTTCACGCCCTCCTGCTGGAAGAGTATGTCATCCCAGGGGGCGTTCGTCTTGAGCAGATATAGCCTGAGCGAGTCGGCCCCGAGAGTGTTCACGATCCCGACGGGGTCGACGACAGTCCCTTCGCTCTTGGACATCGCCTCGCCCTGGGACGTGAGGGCCCACCCGTGCATCAGCACGGAGTTGTAGGGCGATCTGCCGAACGCCATCACACCCGTGACCAGCTGCGAGTAGAACCATCCCCTCGTCTGGTCGTGCGCCTCGGTGATCCATTCGGCGGGCCACCAGCGGTCGAACTCCTCCTTGTTCGCGGGGTACCCCAGCGACGCCCAGGAACAGGTCCCGGCGTCGAGCCAGACATCGAGCACGTCCGGGACCCTCGTCATGTCGCTCTTGCACTTGTTGCATTGGAATGTGAGTTTGTCGATCCACGGCCTGTGCACGTCCATGCCCTCGACGTACCCCTTCGCGGTCTTCAGCTCCTCGAGCGACGAGACCACGCGGATGTTGCCACAGCTGCATTTCCAGACAGGGAGCGGGGTGCCCCAGTACCTCTGCCTGCTTATGCACCAGTCCCGGGCGTTGGTGATCCAATCCTTCTCCCTGTTGGACCCGGCCCACTCGGGGTACCAGCGCACCTTGCTGTTGGCGGCTTCGAGCTCCTCCTTGAACGCGGTGACCTTGAGGAACCACTGTTCCGTGATCCTGTAGATGATGGGTTTCTTGCATCTCCAGCAGTGCCCGTACCTGTGTGTGATCGTGCCCTGGTGGAACATGCACCCCGCGTCAACGAGGTCTCCCATGACGGTCCCGTTTGCTTCCTTGACGTTCCGTCCGACGAAGTGGTCGCCCACCTCGTCCGTGTAGTTGCCCGCCTCGTCCACGGGCGAGAAGGGCTCGAGGTCGTGCTTGGTCCCTATCTCGAAGTCATCAGGGCCGTGCCCCGGGGCGATGTGCACTATGCCCGTGCTCTCGTTGGTCACGGTCTCCGACGGGAGGACCGCGTGCACCCACTGGCCCCTGATCTGCTTCTGGTATGGCACGAGTTCGGACAGCGGGTGCCTGTAACGCAGCCCTACAAGGTCGGCGCCCTTCATGGTCTCCAGGACCTTCGCCTCCTCGATACCAGCGGTCTTCGTGAGCTCGTCGACCTTCTCCTCCAGGAGGATGAGCGTCTCCTCGACCGGCCCGCGCTTGACATGGACCTTGGCGTACGTGAAGTCCGGATGCACCGCTGCGGCCAGGTTCCCGGGTATCGTCCAGGGGGTCGTGGTCCAGATGAGCAGGTACTCGTTGAGCCTGCCCTCGATGGGGAACTTGACGAATATGGACGGGTCCGTCTCGTCCCAGTACTCTATCTCCGCCTCGGCCAGGGCGGTCTCGCATCTCGGGCACCACGGGAGCACCCTCAGGTCCGTGACCAGCAGGTCCTTGTCGAACGCCTGCTTCAGGGTCCACCAGACGGATGCGATGTACGACGGGTTGATGGTGAGGTACGGGTTTTCCCAGTCCATCCAGACCCCGAGGAGCTTGAAGTCCTCGGTCATCTTGGTCTTGAACTTGAGTGCGAAGTCCCTGCACGTGGAGACGAACTTGTCTATGCCCTGTTGCTCGATCTCCTTCTTGCTCTTGATCCCGAGGGCCTGCTCGACCTTGACCTCGATCGGCAACCCGTGCATGTCGTACCCGGGCTGGTCGTGGACTCGGAACCCCTGCATGCGCCTCATGCGTGTGACGGTGTCCTTGAGGATCTTATTCCACGCGGTGCCGATGTGTATGGCCCCGGTGGTGTACGGCGGTCCGTCCAGGAAGTAGTATGGCTTGCCGGATTCGCGAGCCTTCTTGACCTTCTCGTAGATGCGAGTGCGTTCCCACATCGCCCGTATGTCTTTCTCCAACTGGACGGGGGAGTAGTTCTCATCTACTTGGCGCATAATCAATCTTCCTTACACGATATCGATGGGAGGTATTTTAAACATAGTGTGCTGGAAATCATGACCAGTCTGTCCTTCCGCTGGGCCGACGGCGCGGTCGTTCAACCCCACGAATCTAGGCTCATCTGCGCCTTCGGGTCCTTCCCCTGCCGGAGACGCCCGAGTACCGCGTCGATCCTGTCGACGGAGAATCCGTGCGCGTCGCACATTATCCGACGGATGCCGGCCTCATCAGGGCCTTTCCATGTGATGGAGTACTCGTCCGTGACGTCGGGCTCGAGGAATATCCGTCTGACATCCGCGAAGACCTCTGGAACATGGACCTTCCCCTCCTCGGCCACCTTCTCCAGGCTCCCGAGCCGCTTGATCAAGGCGAGGGACTTCTTGGGCCCGATGCCCCTCACGCCCTCGTTGAAGTCCGTCCCGACCAATATGCCTATGTCCACGAGTTGCTCCCTGGTCACATCCAGGGCAGCGAGCACCTGCCCGAGAGTGACGATCTCCGGCATGACATCGACGGTCTTGCCCGAGGGAAGCCTGCGCTTGCCGGCGAGCGTCAGGTTCCTGACCAGGTTCGGTGCCCCGAACAGGATCGCATCGAAATCCTGTGACGCGCCCGCCCAGACATCCCCTTTGCGCACCATGTGGCTCATCTGCGCCTCACCCTCGCCGGGCGCGTCGACACACGGGACACCCATCGCGTCCAGGAGCAGCTTCGCCTCGGCGATCATGTCCGATTCCAGCCTGGTCGACCTCGACGCCATCGACAGGGCGCGCTTCATGTCCCCCGCATCCACCGCGGTCTTCCACTCTTTCGCGGCCTGCTCCCTGACCGCCCGCCGCTCCTCGATGGTCTTCTTCTTGAGCTCCGGGGGCTTGCCGTCGAACACGTATACGAGCCTTATGCCCAACTCCAGCATGGCGGCGCTTCTGTAGAATAACCCCGACAGGTGGGAGGTCACTCGCCCTTCGCGGTCCTTGAGAGGCGTCCCGTCGGGCTGGCGGATCGTCGTCACGAACTGGTACATCGTGTTGAACGCGTCAATCGCCAGGGACCTCCCTCTTAGGTCCTCCAGCTTAATCGGTCTGGCCTCAACGAGGTCGGATATGTCGACTCCCAAGAATCCCACCTTCAGGGTATCTATTCGCGCGCGGCTGGTTCCGGCGCGGTCTTCCTTCAGTGCGAGGTGCCGTTGTCCGAGGCTACAGGCAGGAAGAGCACGATGAACGCGGTGCCCAGCCAAGCTATCGTGAGTATCAGGAGGAACACATTCGCCTTGAACACGATGCCCAGTGCGAGCAGTACAATCGGCAGTACGAAAGTCACGTACACGAGCACTGGGTGCCCAGCTAATTTCTCCGACATAGCCTTCGGCCACCCTAGCGCGCACGGCCATATTAATGCTTTGAACCGCCGGAGGCTCTGAGTCCATCGATCGCCCGTTTCATGTCCGGCGCCTTGAACACCGATGTCCCGGCGGCCAGTATGTCCGCCCCGGCCCTCGCGGCGAGCTCGCCCGTCTCGGCGTTGATACCTCCATCTATCTCGACCGGGACAACGACACCCTGGCGCGCCATCTCCTTCTTGGCCGCCGCGATCTTTGGCAGCACCTCAGACATGAACGACTGCCCGCCGAACCCTGGGTTCACCGACATGACGAGCAGGAGATCGATCTCCCCGAGGTATGGGTAGGCGTCTTCGATCCTGGTCGGCGGGTTGATGGCCAGCCCGACCTTCTTCCCGAGGCTGCGGACCAGTCTGAGGGTCCCCAGCAGGTCCTGCTCCGCCTCGATATGCACCTCGATGATGTCGGAGCCAGCGTCCGCGAAGGCCTTGACATGCCGTTCGGGGTGCGTGATCATCAGATGGGCTATGAACGGGAGCCTGGAGTGGCTCCTCAGGCTCCGGACCATGGATGGTCCAATCGTTATGTTGGGCACGAAGAGACCATCCATCACGTCGATGTGGATATAGTCCGCGCCAGCTTCGGAGACGCGTCTCACCTCGTCGCCCAGCCTAGAGAAGTCCGCAGCGAGTATCGACGGCGCCACCTGTGGCATGCATCCGCTGAAGAGCTACGCGCCTTTTATGGGTTTTGGTCCCTTTTCGAGCCTTGCGAAGCGTATTTGTATCATCATCAGGATTAGCATCTGATATGCCCGACCCCAAGCACGCAGGCGCTAAGGTCCAGAAATGCGATGTCGAAGGCTGCACGGCTGATGCTGAGCGTTCAGTCGCTGGCAAGAAGGTCGAGAATGCAGGTCTGATTATCTCCTCG
Source organism: uncultured Thermoplasmata archaeon (assembly GCA_964568665.1). Lineage (GTDB taxonomy): Archaea > Thermoplasmatota > Thermoplasmata > UBA10834 > UBA10834 > CAWBDD01. Next base: position 21,350 of record CAZMPY010000007.1, read on the forward strand.
GATCCGTCGAAGAGCGCCCATCTCTGCCGCGAGCACTACAAGGCGTTCAAGAAGAAGTCGAAGACGGACCGGACCCTGGAACGCCTCGGCCGGTGAGTCTGCGGACAGGCGGGTTGGTGCCTGCCAAAACTAGGATATATGCCCGCATGATACCAGGGTGTGAAGCCTGAAGCCATCCAGCTTCTGTCCAGCGCGGGCCTGTTCGGCCCAGCCGTGATAGTGCCTCTCATCCTTCAGGATGAGTTCGGCGCGTCCACGGCAACGATAGGGCTGGTCGCCGGTGGGTTCGCCGCCGCGGGCTTCGTCTCGAGTTACATGTTCGGGCGGGCGTCCGACGTCCACGGGCGGCGGATGGTCCTGCTGGTCGGGCTCCTGCTTTCGGGCATAGCGACCGCCGCCCAGGCCGCCAGCCTGTATTTTGGCGGCATAGGGGCGTTCGCGGGCGTCAGGATACTCCTCGGATTCTGCTCAGGCATATTCCCCGCGGCCCTGCTGGCATATGCCTACGAGGAGCGGGGCAAGATGGGACGGTTCAGCTCCTGGGGAGCTGCGGGTTGGGGGGTCGGCAACCTGGGCGTTGGGATATTCGGGACCCTCTACGAATGGGCCTACCTGTACTGCGCGATCATCATCTTCGCGTCCTTCGCCATCGCGCTCCGTCTGCCGTTCTCGAAACAGACCAGGATGGATGTCCCGCTCTTCCCCCGGGAACTGATCAAGAGGAACGGACCGGTCTACCTCGCGATGCTCATACGGCACACGGGGGCGAACATGATATGGGTCATCTACCCTTTGTTCCTCGTGAGCATCGGCGCCGATGTCAAGTGGATCGGGGTCGTTTACGCCGTGAACGCCTTCGGCCAGTTCTTCATCATGCCGTTCCTGGACAAATACGACCCCGCGATGCTCGTGGGGGTAGGCCTGGCGAGCTCCGCGGTGACCTTCGTGACATTCCTGCTCGCCGACAGCTACTGGGAGATCATCCCGTCCCAGTTGCTCCTGGCAGTCTCGTGGGCGTGCCTTTATGTCGGCAGCCTCAGGTATGTCATGGACCGGAACAAGGAGAAGGCCACGGCATCAGGGATACTGTCGTCCGTGATGAGCATCTCGGGGGTCACGGGCCCCGTCCTCGGAGGGCTCGCAGCGAGCATGGTCGACTTCAGAGGGACCATCGCGGTCGCGTCGGTCATGGCTGGCGTGGCGTTCCTGTTGTTCCTGTACGGCCTGAGCCGCTCCGGTGAGCTTTATCGTATGGGAATCCGTTCGCGGGGAACGCAATGAAGCTGGTGTTCCTAGGCACCGGGGGCACATACCCGGCCAAGAGCAGGAATGTGACATCCTTGGCAATCCAGATGTCTGGCGAGGTCCTGATGTTCGATTGCGGGGAGGGGACCCAGCGACAGCTGATGTTCAGCCCTGTCTCGTTCATGAAGATCTCCAGGATATTCATCTCCCATCTCCACGCGGACCATTTCCTCGGGCTACCCGGGCTCATCCAGAGCATGAGCCTTAACGGGCGTGAGGACAAGCTCTCGATATACGGGCCCCAAGGTATGTGCAGGACCGTGGAAGCCATCCTCGGGCTCGGGTATTTCAAGTGCGCGTACCCCATCGAGACGAAGGACCTCAATCCGGGGGACGAGATCGATTTCGGGCGGTACCTGGTCCGATGCGCCGAAGCGGTCCATACGGTGCCTTCGCTGGCGTTCGCCGTCGAGGAGAAGCCCCGGCCGGGGAAGTTCGACCTCGCGAAGGCGAAGCGGCTGGGCGTCCCTGAGGGACCGCTATTCAGGAGGCTCCAGGAAGGCAAGACAGTGATTGTGGATGGGAAGGAGATACTCCCCGAGCAGGTCCTCGGACCTGCGCGGAGCGGACGGAAGGTCGTCTACTCGGGAGACACACGTCCCTGTGTAGCAGTGACCGACCTCGCCAGGGGTGCCGATGTCCTCGTGCACGACTGCACCCTGGACAGCGGCCATTCAGACATAGCGGCGGCGTTCGGCCATTCGACCGCCTCAGAGGCCGCGAAGGTGGCCCTTGACGCCGGGGCGCACAAGCTGTTCCTCGTGCACGTGAGCCCCAGGTACGACGACACAGAAATCCTCGAGGTGGAGGCCCGGAAGGTATTCTCCGCTTCCGAGGTTCCGAAAGAATTCTCGGAGCACGTGATCAGGCACAGGGACTGAGCACACGATTATGACCTCGCACGCCCCTGTCCCCGACCGATGAGACTCGCCACATTCTCGATAGTCGCCAAGGACCGGAAGTCAGCGGACTTCGGAGGGGCCTCTGCGACAGCGGCGCCGTGCGTGGGGGCGTTCCTGCCCAACGTGCTCGAGGGGGTAGGGGCGATTGCTTCCCAGGCGTGGGTGAACGTCAACCTGGGTCATCATGGGATCGACCTCATCAGGAACGGGATGGGCGTCAGGATCGCACTCGAGGCCCTCCTGGCCGAGGACGAGGGGAGGGACCGACGCCAGGTCATAGGGGTCGACAGACGGTCGGGCTTCGGGTACACGGGGAGGGACTGCACCGACGCGAAGGGTCACCTCGTCGGGCACGATTTCGCCGTCGCGGGGAACATACTTACAGACATAAGCGTCCTCGACGCCATGGCGAACGCGTTCAAGAACAGCAAGGCGGAGTTCAGCCAGCGTTTGTTGGATTCACTGGTGGCCGGGCAGGACGCGGGCGGGGACAGCCGGGGGAAGATGTCGGCTGTGCTGCGGGTCTCTTCGTCGAAGCCGCGGCTGTACCATGACCTCAGGGTGGACCTCAGTGACGACCCGATCACGGAGCTGGCTCGGCTCCATGGCGAATGCGTCGCGCTGCAGCAGGAGTACGGGGACGATGAGGACGGCGAGGAGCTCAGGGTCCGAGTGGCGAGGCTGAGCAGGTAGCCAAACAGCTAACACCGCTCTATGTCGCTCCGATAGCAATTTATAGCGAAATTCGGTTCACGGGATGTCCAGAGTCATCGGGGGCATGAACCGTTCTGCCCTCACTGTATCTGGTCCCGCTGACGGGCGACAACAATAAGAGTTGAGGGGGAATCTGACAATGAGCTTGCTTGAGGTCCGAGAGCTGAGGACTTACTTCAAGACACAGGAAGGCACGCTGAGAGCAGTGGATGGTGTCGACTTCAACCTCGACAAGGGCCAGGCTATGGGCCTCGCAGGCGAATCCGGCTGCGGGAAGACCACTGCGGCCCTGTCCATCATGAAGTTACTGCCGGCCAATGGTTACATCGCCGGCGGTTCGATCGTCTTCATGGGTCAGGACATGTCGAAGGTCACAGGCGACAAGCTCAGGGCCATCAGGTGGCGCGACATATCGATCATATTCCAGGGCGCCATGAATGCGCTCAACCCCGTGAAGCGGGTCGGAGACCAGATTGTGGAACCTATCCTCCTCCACGAGAAGGTCACCGAAGAGATCGCGATGAAGCGTGTACGCGAGCTCTTCGAGCTGGTCGGCATCAACCCGAACAGGATCAGGGAGTACCCCCACGAGTTCAGCGGGGGCATGAGGCAGAGGGTCATGATCGCGATGGCACTTGCCTGCAAGCCCCGTCTGGTCATCGCGGACGAGCCCACCACCGCGCTGGATGTCATGATCCAGGCGCAGATCCTGCAGCTCCTGAAGAACCTCCAGAAGGAACTCGATCTCGCCATGATCATCATATCGCACGACCTGTCCGTCCTCGCGGAGACATGCGACTTCCTCAGCATCATGTACGCCGGGAAGATAGTCGAGAGGTCGACCGCTACGAGCGTGTTCATGAACCCGCAGCACCCGTACACCAAGGGGCTGATCGCCGCGTTCCCGAACATCAAGGGTGAGAAGAAGATGCCCGCATCCATCGCGGGCAATCCGCCGAACCTGATTCATCCGCCAGTCGGTTGCAGGTTCTCGCCCAGGTGCTATGCGGTCCAGGAGATATGCAAGCAGCAGGAGCCGCCGCTGGTCGAGGTCGAGCCTGGGCATTTCGCTGCATGCCACTTCGTGAAGCCGGGGGTGAAGTGATTGGCCAAGGACATACTCACAGTGAAGGACCTGCAGGTCTGGTTCCCCGTCAGGAAGGGGTTCGTCGAGAGCCTCGTGTCGAAGGAGCAGAGATGGGTCAAGGCCGTCGACGGTGTATCGTTCAACATCAAGGAGCGGGAGATATTCTGTCTCGTTGGCGAATCCGGCTGCGGCAAGACCACCACCGGGAAAGCCATCCTGAGGCTGGTCGAGCCGACGGGCGGCTCCGTGAGGTACTTCGGCAAGGGCCGCGAGGCGATGCTGAAGGAGATGGTTTCCGAGGCGGTCTCCAAGAAGAAGATCACGAATGACCAGGGACAGAAGATCCTGGAAAGCGGCGGGCTCGACATACGAACGCTGCCCAAGAACCGCATGAAGCTGATGCGGCAGAAGATGCAGATCATCTTCCAGGACCCGTACGAGTCCCTGAACCCCAAGCAGTCCATCTACGATATCGTGGCCGAACCTCTCGTCGTCAACAGCCTCGGCAAGAACGAGGCGGACCGGGAGAAGAGGGTCGAGAAGGCCCTGGAGGATGCAGGCCTGAGGCCGCCGAAGGACTTCATGTGGAGATACCCTCACGAGGTCTCCGGTGGACAGAGGCAGAGGGTGGGCATCGCGGGCGCGCTGGTGCTCCAGCCAGAGTTCCTGGTCGCCGACGAACCGGTGTCCATGCTCGATGTGTCCATCAGGTCCGAGATTCTCAAGCTGATGATGGACCTGAGGGAGAACAAGGGGCTGGCGTTCCTGTTCATCACGCACGACCTGGGTGTCGCGTACGTTTTCAGCGACAGGATAGGCATCATGTACCTGGGCAAGATCGTCGAACTCGGGCCGACCGAGGATGTCATCAAGAACCCGAGGCACCCGTACACGAAGGCCCTCATATCCGTCGTCCCGAAACCGGACCCGAGGATGAAGACCGAGAAGATCATCCTGAAGGGCGAGAGACCCGACCCGTCCAACATGCCTCCTGGATGCAGGTTCCACCCGAGGTGCCCGTTCGCCATGGACGTGTGCAAGACGCAGGCGCCCGAGCAGGTCTTCGTGACCCCGGAGCACTGGGTCAACTGCCACCTCGAGAAGGGCTGACCTGCCACGACTTGCACGGCCGGTGCGACGCAAAACCCCAAAGAGCCCAGGGCCGCCAGACGGGCGCCCGGGCTCAGATACATTTTTCACCATCCAGTGCGATGAGCACACGCCGCGAGGGCGTCTGCGGGATGAGGATACGATGCCAGCTAAGACCGTTGACAAGACCGGGAAGGTCATGAAGGCCGTGAAGAAGGCCGAGGTCGAGAAGCTCGTGAAGGACCTCGTAAGGATACCTAGCCACTCGAACGTGCCCACGAGGGAGAAGGCGGTCGCGGAGTTCCTCAAAGAGTTCCTCGAGGGCGAAGGCGTCGATGCCAGGCTCCGGTATGCGGAGAAAGACCGGCCGAACGTCATCGCTGTCATCAAGGGCACGGGAGGCGGGAAGAGCCTCATGCTCAACGGACACACGGACACCGTCCCCGCCTACGAGATGGACATAGCACCCTTCACGCCCAAGGTGGAGGGTGGCAAGCTCTACGGTCGGGGCGCGCTCGACATGAAGGGCGGCCTGGGGGCAATGGCCATGACGCTCGTTGCCTTCGATCGGGCCAAGGTCCGGCTGAAGGGCGATCTCATCCTGACGGCGGTCGTGGGTGAGGAGGAGAAGAGCGAGGGCACCGAGGACATCGTGCTCAAAGGCCCGAAGGCCGACATGGCGATCGTGGGCGAGCCTACAGACCTTGAGATCCAGCCGAGCCACCGTGGCTTGGAATGGCTGGACATACACTTCTACGGCAAGGCCGCGCACGGCGGCCAGGCAGACAGGGGGGTGAACGCGATCTCGAAGGCCGCGAAGTTCGTCAACGCGGTCGAGACGGACCTGCTTCCCAAACTCAGGGAGCGCAGGAGCAGGCACACCCAGCCTCCGACACTCAACATGGGCGTCATCAGGGGCGGGCAACAGCCGAGCTCCGTCGCGGACCACTGCGTCATAAAGATGGACCGGAGATGGATCCCTGAGGAGACACTTGACCAGGTCTTCGGGGAGTTGTACGCCATATTCGACAGGATCAAGGCAGAGGATCCGGAGTTCAAGGCGGAGATGAAGCGCGACCCGGTCAACATGAAGACGATGACGCACGTGCCGAACGTCGTTCCCAGGAACCATCCACTCGTCAGGTCGCTCCAGGACTCCGTGGCTGAGGTCACGGGCAAGCCTGCGAAGACCACCACGTTCTGGGGCTGGACCGATGCCGCCCTCCTGACGCACTTCGCCAAGACCCCGGCGGTCGTTTTCGGCCCCGGCGGTGCGGGGGCTCATTCGCGCGTGGAGTATGTCTACACGGACGACCTGGTCAGGTGCATGCATGTGTACTCGAAGGTCGCAGCCGACATGTGCGGCGTCCAGGGCAAGGACTAGGAGATACTCGGCACATGCCTGAGTACCTGGCCCGCGCGCTCCTTCGTGTGCTCTCCAGCGCTCACGGTCAGCGAACCGTTCACCATGACATGGACGATGCCCTCTGCGTAGAGGTGTGAGTCCGCGAAGGTGGCGTTGTCCCTGATTCTCTCAGGGTCGAACACGACGACGTCGGCTGCCATGCCGTTCGCGATCCAGCCACGTTCCCTGAGCCCCATCCTGGCGGCCGGCATCGAGGTCATCTTCCTGATCATCTCCTCGAGCGAGACGGCCTTCAGGTTGAGGGCATAGCGTCTGATGGCCCTCGGGAAAGTCCCATACGATCTCGGATGCGTCGGCGCGGAGCCCGTCGGCCCGTAAGGCGCTTCCGACTCCCCGTCCGACGCGATGCACGAGACGGGATGCCTTATCACTGTGACGACGTCATCGTCCGACATCTCGTGGAATACCGCACCAACCCGGAGCCTTTCGTCTATGAGGATATCGAGAGCGGCCTCGTCGGGTTCTTTTCCCAGCTCCCGGGCTATGTCGGCCACGGACCTGTTCTCCAGGTGCTTGTTGCGCATCTCCGAGAACGCACATAGCACGATGTCGTCCCAGCCGTCCTCGAACACCGTGTTCTCCCAGGGGGTGTTCGGGTCCTTGAACTCAGCCCTGATGCGCGCCTGCGTTTCAGCATCCTTCAGTCTTGCGATTGTGCTCTCGGTCCCACCCTCCCGGGCCCATGGCGGGAGTATCGCCTCGAGATACGTGCTGGACGCCGTGTATGGATAGACATCGACCGCCACATCGACCCCGCGCGTTCTCGCCTCGTCGATCATCTTGAGCGTCGTCTTCACAAGGCCCCAGTTCCGCTTACCACAGGCCTTATGATGGGAGATCTGCACCCGGCACCTCGATTCCTCCCCTATGCGTATGGCCTCGCCCACCGCGCCGACCAGACCGTGACCCTCGTTGCGCAGGTGTGTCGCGTAGAACCCGCCTAGGGATGCCACCGTTGATGCGAGCGATATCAGCTCCTCCGTGGTGGCATAGCATCCAGGGGCATAGATGAGCCCCGAGGATACCCCGAACGCCCCTTCGAGCATGGCCTGCGCGAGGAGTCCGTTCATCTGCGTGAGCTGCTCTTCTGAGGCGGATGAATCGCCATAGCCCACGGTCGCGACCCTGAGTGTCTCCGCGCCGACGAGCGTCCCGACGTTCACGGAAGTCTTGATGTCTGCGAGTCTGAGCAAGTATTCCTCGACGGTCGTCCAGTTGGCTTCGACGCAGGCCTGCTGGGCGGCCTCCTTGATCGCGTCTCTCGCCTGACCGACGAGTGGCGCCGCCGAACCTCCGCAGTTCCCCACGAGCTCTGTGGTGACGCCCTGTCTGACCTTGCTCTCGGCGAGCGGGACCGCGAGGAGGGAGAGATCCGAGTGTGTGTGGATGTCGACGAAACCGGGACAGACTACCATCCCGTCCACATCTATCGTCATGGCGGCCTCCCCATCGCCCCCCTTGTACACCCCGCCAATCTTCGTGCCGTCCACAGCGACATCCCTGCGCACGCTTGGCGCACCAGTGCCGTCGATGAGCACACCGCCTCGGATGATTATGTCGTGCATCGTCCCTCTCTGAGCGAACGGATTCGAATCCCGTATTGCATATTTAAGAAATCGTGCAATCTGGCCAAAGGTTATATCCTGCGCGTCCGTTAATTGGACCGATGGAGCACGACATCAAGTTCGTGAAGTACCAGGGTTGTGGGAACGACTTCATACTCACGGACGAGACTTCGGCGAAGAGGACGATTGACAAGGAGCGGAGCAAGCTCGCCAAGCTCCTCTGGGACCGACATTTCTGGGTCGGCGCAGACGGTATCCTGTTCGTGGAAGACGCGATCGGGGTCGACGGCTCCATGAGACTCTTCGAACCCGCTGGGAACGAGGCGGACATGTGCGGCAACGGACTCAGGTGCGTCGCCGCGTTCCTCATGGACAAACTCGGCAAGGACGAGGTCGATGTCCTGACGAGGGATGGCGTGAAACACATCGTGCGTTCGGGAGACGAGTTCAAGGTGGACATGGGCCCGGTCAGGATACTTAGGAAGGACCTGTCGAAGTATGTCTCGGACAAGGGATCACCTGACGATTCCATGCTCGAGTTCCCGCTAACACTGGATGGTCGCAGGGTCGGCGCATCGCTCCTTAACACAGGCGAGCCCCATATAGTCGTGCGGACGGACGACCTCGAAGGCGTCGACATGGATCGTGCAGGGAAGGCGGTCAACGCCGAGAGGAAGCGCTTCCCCGCGGGCATCAACATCAACTTCATGCAGGTGACCGGACCCCACAGGATCGATGCGAGGACCTACGAACGGGGAGTGTTCCGGGAGACGCTCGCGTGCGGGACGGGAACGACCGCGTGCGCGAGCGTGGCCATCATGCTCGGGCATGTGAGGCCCGGGCCCGTGAAGGTGCGGGCGCGTGGCGGCACCCTCACAATCGAGCTCAGAAAGGACGGTACGGCCACCATGACGGGACCCGCGGTGCCAGTGTATGAGGGACGGGTCAGGTTAAAGGTCTGACCACGCGCCTGGTGTAGAGGTTTCTCCGGTTCAGCCGGACTTCATCTTCTTGAGCACTTCCTCGGCTGCGCACAGGGTATGCTCGACATCCTTGTCAGAGTGTTCCGTGCACGTGTACAGGGGCTTGTCCGGGTGGAAGTGGAACCCGCGGGCCATGAGCCCGTAGTCGAACCGCTGCCTCTGCTTCGAGTCGCACGCGGCCGCGTCCCTGTAGGACGATATCCTGCCCTTCGTGAAGACGATGTTGAAGGTCGAGCCCGGCCCGATGGCCCTCGCGTCGAACCCGTTCCTGGAGAACAGGTCGTTCAACCCGTCCCTGATCCGGTCAGAGACCTTGTTCAGGTACGGGTAGGTCTTGGGCTCCTCGAGCACGTCGAGCGTTGCCATGCCGGCCGCCAGCACCGTCGGGTGCCCGTTGAACGTGCCCCCGTGGAACACGCGCTGGTCCTTGGGGGTGGTCACGGGATTGCAGCCGTCCATGAACTCCTTCTTGCCCATGAACGCGCCGCACGGGAACCCGCCGCCCATGATCTTCCCGAGGGTGATCATGTCCGGGTACACGCCGTAGTCGGTGCACGCGCCGCCGATCTTCTCCATCCTGAAGCCCGACATCACCTCGTCGAACACGAGGATGATCCCGAGCTCCTGGGTGACCTCCCTGACAGCTTTCAGGAACTCGATGCTGGGAACCACGAAGCCCCTCTGGACGGGTTCCATTATGACAGCTGCGAGCTGGTCCTTGTTCTGCCTGATGAGTCTGACCGTGTTCTCGATGTCGTTGTACGGGAGCACGACGACGTTCTTCATGGCCGCCTCGGACGTGCCGAAGGACCCCGGGACGTTGATGGGTGCGCCAGCCGGACCGGCCTTGTCCAACGCAGGCGCGAGGCTGACGAGCATCTCGTCGTAGGAACCATGGTACGCGCCCTCGAACTTGGCGATCTTGCCCTTCCGCTTCACTCCTTTGCATATCCTCAGCGTGTGGAGGGTCGCCTCAAGGCCTGAGTTGGTGTATCTGACGGAGTCGGCGAAGGGGAATATCCTCTTCAGCCTCTTGGCCATCTTCGTCTCGAGCTCGTGCGGCGCGCCGAATATCGGTGTCCCGTCGTGCTCGAGCTGCTTCTTTATCGCCGCGATGACCGTCGGATGGCCGTGCCCGAGTATCAGCGGGCCGAAGCAGAGCATGTAATCGATGTACTCGTTCCCGTCGAGGTCCCAGAGGTGCGAACCGCTTGCCTTGTTCGAGTAGACCGGGTAGGGGGAGTAGAACTTGACATTGCCTGTGACGCCCCCTGGCAGATGCTTACAGGCCTCCTGGAACCACTGCTCGCTCTTCTTCGTCCTCGCCCTGTACTCCGCAATTGGGTCCCATGCCGCTGCCATGTCTGGCTCACCCCAGGTATATCTTCGTCGGGTCGAGCGCCCTCAGGGTCGCGACCTCATTCTCCGTCGGTGCGGCGGTCTGCTCCACCTTGGGAGAGACCTTGAGCGGCCAGGGCGTGTTCTCCTGGACCTTCTCCATCGTCACGCCCGGGTGCAGTGATGTCAGCATCATCTCGCCCGTGACCTCGTCGAACTTCATCGTGCACAGATTCGTGATGACCGCGTACGGCCCGCCGCCCTGCAGCTTCAGCGCCTTCCACGCGTTCTTGCCGTCCATGAAGCCAGGGCTGGTCTTGAAGTCGACCTTCTCGACGAACCTGCGCTTCTCGTGCGGCGTTATCACGATGATCTTTTTGACGTTAGATGCGATGTCGCATGCCCCTCCGCTGCCAGGGAGCCTGACCTTCGGGGTCTTGTACGAGCCTATGACCGTGGAGTTGATGTTGCCGTACTTGTCGATCTGCGCACCACCCAGGAAACCGACGTCTATCCTGCCCCCCTGGAGATAGTACGCGAACTGCTCGTACATGGAGCAGACGCTCTTCGAGCCCGTGACAAGGCACGGGTCCCCTATCGACAAGGGCATCCTGCTCGGGTTCGAGCCGACCGCGCCGGACTCGTACACCATGTTGAGGCCTGGTGCCTGGAGCTTCTTCGCGAGGTTCGCCGCCAGGTTGGGGATCCCGACGCCTACCAGCACGGACTCCTTGTCCTTCAGCTCCCTCGCTGCGACTATGACCATAAGCTCGCTCGGTGAAACTTCGACCATGTTCATCTCCTCCTCACACGCTCCCGTAGTTCACGGGCGCGCTGTATGCGGCCTTCGGAAGGAGCTTCAGTATCTTCTCTCCTGGAAGCTTCTTCATGTACGCCTTCCTGTCCTCGACGCCATAGACCCACTCATCCAGGTACTTCATCGTGGACTCATGCTCCTTCGTGACATCGTCCCACTGCATGTAGAACTCGTTGTCCCTGTCGTAGTACCCCTGGGTGTACGACGGGTGGGCGCACCACGGCTCATGCACGACTGCGTGGACGACGAAGTCCGGGATGAGCGTCCTGTTGGGGTCGGACCTGATGATGTCCTCGCCAACGATCTCCTCGCACGTCAGGATGACCTTCTTCGACGCGAACGCCGCGTCCTTCTGCTCGCCTGTGATGCCCCAGACATGGGCGTTCCCGTTCATGTCGGCCCTCTGCACGTGCACTACGGCGATGTCCGGGTTGAGCGGGGGCACGACCGAGACCTCGTCGCCGGTGTACGGGTCCTTGACGGTCTTCATGTTCGGGTTGAACGACGGCAGGTCTGAGCCAGCGTTCGTGCGCATCGGCAGGAACGGCATGTGCGTCGCTCCTGCGAAGAGCCTCCCGGACAGTCCGAAGTGGGTGTATTCGTCTATCTCGATGGGCTTCGGCACACTCTTCTCGAGAGCCCTTCTGAAGCATCGGAGCGACCCCACGCCGGGGTTCCCCGCGTAGCTGAACGCCATCTTCTTAGCGCACCCAGCGGCAATCATCTGATCGTAGACGATGTCCGGGGTCGCCCTGCAGAGCGTAAGGTCCTTGCGCCTCTGCCGGATGATCTCATGTCCTGCCGCGAACGGGATCATGTGCGTGAATCCCGCCAGGTAGACGGTGTCCCCGTCCTTGATGTATTTGGACACCGCGTCCTTCATTGTCATCAACTTGCTGCTGTCCATAATGTCACCCTTATCACTGGTCTGGAACGAATTTGAAGCCGTACCTTATGACGCCTTCCTCGCTGTAGATCTTCTTCAGCTCGGTCTTGACGCCCATGCCCATCTTGACATCCTTGGGGCTGATGTCTGACATCTGCCCTATCACCTTGGGGCCCTCGGCGAGCTCGACGACCGCCACCGGGTAAGACCCGCCAGCCTTCTCCTGCTCCGCGAACTCCGGAGGGGCGCCGCCCGCGCCTATCAGGACGAACGTGTGGACCGTGCCCTTGCCGCTCAGCTGGATCTCCTCGAACTCCGACGAGACGTTGCAGTACTTGCACACGCCCTTAGGTGGGAAGTTGACCTTGCCGCACTTCTTGCACTTCTGCCCCAGCATCTTGTATCTTTGGGGGATCGTGCGCCAGTACATCGGGATGGATACATGCGCCATTTGTCACACCTCACTTGATAGCTCCCTTGATCTTGAGATACTGCACATAGTTGATGTACTCCTTCTTGTCAATCTGCGCCTGTACCGAAGGGATGGCCTTGCGGTCTCCCACGACCTTGAGGCTGATGGCATCGCTGCCAGCGCCGGACCCGTAGGATATGACCATGATCCTGTCCCCGACTTTGGCCACGTCCAGGGCCGCGGCAAGCGCAACAGGCGTCGATGCCGCCCCCAGGTCACCGAGGCTCTTCGACACGAGGGCCGATGCGAGCTGGGGCTCGCCGAACGTGAGCTTCCCGCCAACGGACGACGGGACCTTCGCATCCGGCTGCTGGATGACGACATGCTGGTATTCCTCGGGCTTCCTCCCAAGTCTCTTCATGAGGGCGTTGGCTGCCTTCGTCGTGTTGCTGACCAGGGAGGCCTCGAAAAACTTCTTCACGCTTAAATCGTGAACAAGCTCGTCCTCCGTGACCTTGAAACGCTCCCCGAAGTGCTCGGTCGCATAGGACGCGTGCCCTTCGAGCTCGGCTATGAGATTGCTGCTCGAAAGGACGAAAGCGGCTGCGCCTGCGCCGAACCCGTGCTCGATGGGGCTCCACATGCTTGCCCTGGGGGCGTCTGCCGCTGCGACCAGGGCGTGGCCGCCAGGGTTCCCCATGACGTGCTCGAAGCCTGCGATGAGTGCCTCGGTGCCCGCCCTTGTGGATGTCGTGTGGTCCGACGAGAAGACACCGTTGGAGATGCCCGCACCGACGATGACCGTCCCTGAAAGGAGCTTCTCCACATATGGTGCCGATGTGGACGCCAGAGCGAACCTCGAGACGCTGTGTCCGTCGATGGGGACCGACTCGAGTGCGCGCCTCGAGACCTTCGTCGCCGCCGTGAGCACGTCTTCATCGAGGCCCATGACGGCCTTCTCGGCCACGCCAGCTGCAGAGAACGAACCCCAAGCCGCCGCGTAGTCCTCCTTCTTGATCCTAAGCCTCGGAACATATGAGCCGTAACCGGAGATACCTACCGTCATCCTGCTCACCTCTCCAGGATCGAGACTGCGACTGTGCCTCCCGACCCTCCGACGTTGTGTACGAGGCCGCGCTCGATCCCTTTGACCTGTCTTGCTGGCTTCTGAACCGTGCCCCTGAGCTGGTTGAACATCTCATAGGCCTGGCCCGTGCCCGTCGAGCCGATCGGGTGGCCCTTGGATTTGAGCCCGCCGCTCGCGTTCACAGGCTTGTCGCCCGTGATCTGAGTGTGCCCCTCCTCGATGAACTGTCCCGCCTTGCCCTTCTCGCAGAACCCGAGGTCCTCATATGCGAGCAGTTCGGCGATGGTGAAGCAGTCGTGCACCTCGGCGAGCTGGATGTCCTTCGCCGTCCGTCCGGCCATCTTGTAAGCCTTCTGACTCGCCCGCCGGGTCCCTTCAAGGGTACACGTGTCGACCCGGTCGTGGATTGCGAGGTAGTCGCTGGATGTGCCGAACCCGGTGACATAGACCGGTGTGTCGGTGAACTGCTTCGCGATATCAGCGTCAACGACAAGGACTGCGGACGCGCCATCGGTGGTCGAGCAGCAATCGAACAGGTTGAGGGGGTAGGCCACGATGGGCGCCTTCATGGCCTGCTCGAGGGTGATCTCCCTCTGGAACTGGGCCTTCGGGTTCTGGGCACCGTTCTTATGGTTCTTGACCGCGACCATGGACAGGTGCTCGCGCTTCGTGCCGAACTGGTGCATGTGCCTGTGCGCGATGAGACCGTAAAGCCCGGAGAAAGTCGTCCCCGCGAGCCTCTCGTACTCCGTGTCTCCGGACACGCCCAGCCAGTACTTCTGCTTCGTGCCCGAGACATCAGTCATCTTCTCGACGCCCCCGGCGATTGCGACCTTGCTGTTGCCGGACATGACGTCCATGACGGCTGCAACGAGGGCGTATCCCCCGGAGCCGCATGCGTTCTCGATCCTGACAGTATGTATGTATGGCAAACCGACGTATTCGCAGACCAGCGCGGACATGTTCCCGAGCTGGAACCCTCCTGAGCCGAGGTTCCCGACATAGGCCGCCTCGATCGTCTTCGGATCGATGCCCTTGTCGACGCTCGCGACCATGTCCTTGTATGCATCGAAGAACAGTTCCTTGATGCCCTTCTCGGGGAACTCCCCGTACTTGCTCTGTCCTGCTCCGACGATAGCGACTTTTCTCATGTTCACACCTCGCCAAATACCTCGGAAACCACCGGACCCGGACCCTGAATCGGACCTCGTCCGGGGGCACGTTTTCAGCGAGTCTGGAATGGCTTTTGTCGAAACAAGGCTCCGGATATATAGACGTTCTTAATTAACACGGTCAGCTTGGAGGATTACGACACGAAGCTCCGAATAACATTCGAAACGCTCGGAAATGCGGTCCTGAATTCGTAGCTCGCGGCCGAGCTTCGTAACACCGGCGCGGACAGATTGGGCAGATGCTAAATACGGAGTGTGCGTTGCTTTAATCAGTCTAATTTCTAAGGGGTGCGCCGATGCGATCGTACAAGGACATGCCTTTGTGGAAGAACGTCAAAGAGAACGAGTGGAACGACTGGAAGTGGCAGCTGAAGAACAGGGTCACCACGGTCGACCAGCTCAGGCAGATCATCAACCTGACCCCCGAGGAGGAAGCGGGGGTGCACGAGTCGCTCAAGGTGCTCCGCATGGCAATCACGCCGTACTGGGCGTCGCTCATGGACCCGGACGACCCGCATGACCCGATCAGGATGCAGGCGGTCCCCACGATCAAGGAACTGGACTTCAGTGCGTCCGACATGGAGGATCCGCTCTTCGAGGATATCGACTCCCCAGTGCACGGGCTCACCCACAGATACCCCGACAAGATACTATTCCTCATCACGGACCAGTGCGGCATGTATTGCAGGCACTGCACCAGGAGGAGGCTGGCCGGGCAGAACGACGCTGAGAGGGGACAGAACGACCTCGACGCGGCCATCAAGTACATCGAGGCGCACCACCAGATCAGGGACGTGCTCCTTTCGGGCGGAGACTGCCTCATATCGTCGGACGACAGGCTGGAGCACATCATATCCAGGCTCCAGGCGTTACCGCATGTAGATATAGTCAGGCTGGGGAGCAGGACCCCTGTCGTGCTTCCGCAGAGGATCACCCCTGAGCTGTGCAACATGCTGAAGAAGCACCACCCAATCTGGCTCAACACGCATTTCAACCACCCGAAGGAGATCACGGAGGAATCGAAGCACGCGGTCGAGATGCTCGCGGACGCGGGCATCCCCGTCGGGAACCAGTCGGTCCTGCTGAAGGGCATAAACGACTGCCCGACCATCATGAAGAAGCTCTGTCAGGACCTCGTGAAGATACGGTGCAGACCGTATTACTTCTACCAGTGCGACCTGTCACGCGGCATAGAGCACTTCAGGACATCCGTCGCGAAGGGCATCGAGATTATGGAGGCCCTACGAGGACACACATCCGGATACGCCGTGCCGATGTTCATCGTCGACGCGCCAGGGGGTGGCGGAAAGGTGCCTGTGATGCCCACTTACCTCGTCTCGATGTCGGACAAGCGCGTCATCCTCAGGAACTACGAAGGAGGCACGTTCCAGTACCCCGAGCCCAAGGACCGCGTGAGCATATGTCCGCCCAACTGCAGGATGTGCAAGGATTACCCCGAGATCGAGAGCAAGGAAGGCGTCTCGGGCGTGCTGTCAGGCAGGAAGTTCTGCCTGATACCTGAGGGGAACGCGAGAGCGGCCCGGAGGAAGGAGTTCGGGAAGAAGACGCCCGAGATACTAGATTGTTCGTCCAACAGGGAATGATCCCCGAAACCTCGGCTGGGCCCACGGGTCCACGCCCTCTGGGCGTGCCCGTCGACCCCCTTCAACGCCTTCCATGACGTCGGTCCGGTACATTCATTGTACGATTTACGGAACCACGGCTTTCGTCCGAAAAGGTTATTAGCGACAATCTTATACTTCGGCCCCAGTTTTGCGAGGCGAGTGGATGGAAAGGAACATTTTCATCGAAGAGCTGACGCACACAACAATAGAGAAGCAGCCGATCGAGTTCGTTGAACGGAAGGGCATCGGTCACCCCGACAGCATTGCCGATGGACTTGCCGAGAGCGTTAGCCGGGCGCTCTGCAAGATGTACATCGAGAAGTATGGTCGGATCCTCCATCACAACACTGACGAGACGCAGGTGGTAGGTGGTCAATCCGCGCCCAAGTTCGGCGGCGGAGCCATGCTCGAACCGATCTACATCCTGCTGGTCGGAAGGGCGACCACCAACGTCAGCGGGGAGAGGCTGCCGTACAGGACCACGGCCATGAAAGCCGCGTACGAATACCTCGAGAAGACCTGCAAGAACCTCGACATCGAGTGGGATGTCGTGCTCGACTGCATGATAGGTCAGGGCAGCGTCGACCTGAGGGGGCTCTACGAGACCAAGCGCCTCCTGTCCAACGACACATCTTTCGGATGCGGGTTCGCGCCGTTCAGCGAGACCGAGCGGATCACCCTCGATACCGAGAGGTACATCAACGGCAAGCTGTGCAAGAAGATGCCGGAGATCGGGGAGGACGTCAAGGTCATGGCCTGCAGGCGCAATGACAAGATCACGCTTACCATCGCCGCGGCGATGGTGGACTCCAAGATACCCGACAAGGATCACTACAAGAGCGTCATCGAGGAGTGCAGGGATGAAGTCCACGACTTCGCCCAGAAGATGACGAAGCGCGACCTCACGGTGTTCTTGAACACGGCCGACGACTATGACAAGGACATCTACTACCTGACCGTGTCCGGGCTCTCCATGGAGAACGGCGACGACGGGTCGGTCGGCAGGGGCAACAGGGCCAACGGGATCATCACACCGATGAGACCGATGAGCATGGAAGCGTCCGCCGGCAAGAACCCGGTCACGCACGTGGGCAAGCTGTACAACCTCCTCTCGAACCAGGTCGCCGCTGAGATATACAAGATCGGCAGGGGCGACATAATCGAGGTCCACACGAAGATACTGTCCCAGATAGGCAAGCCGATAGACGCGCCGCAGGCGGCGGTCGCGAACATCATCTTCGCAGAAGGGGTCAACCGGAAGAAGTACGAGAAGGAGGCCACTGCGGTCTTCAACGAGATGCTCCAGAACATAGACAAGCTCACCGACCAGATCGTCAGCGGCAAGCTCAACGTGTTCTGACGGAGCGTCCAAACCCCAAAGAGGGGGCCACGGGTGCCTAGACGGCCCCGTCGGTCCTCCTCAGCTCATCCTCTTTGTTCTTCAGGAGCTTTGCGAGGTCCGAGAGCTCCTCCTCGATCGCGTGCAACCGCTCCCACTCGCCCTCGAGCCGCTGCTCGTCCTTGCGGATGGTCTCCTCGCGCTCGGTCAGCTTCAGGAACAGGTCATCGATCTCCTGCTTCCTCCTTGCCAGCTCGTCCAGGGTCTTCTCGTCGATCATGCTGGTCAGGCCCTTCTTGGACCCGTCGACCTTCTCCCAGAGGTCCTGGATCTCCACGCGCTCCTTCTCCAGCCGCTCCATCTCCACGGCCACAGTCCTCTCGCGCGTCTCCGCGTCCCGCTCCCGCAGGTGTATCTGCTCCTCGAGGTGCCGGAGCTCGAGCTCGCGCCTGGTGAGCGCGTCATCGGTGACGCCCTTCTGTTCGCCGGCCGGCAGCGCGGGCTTCATGTCGCTCTGGAGGACGACCACGCGCTCGCGCACCTCCTCCTCAATCTGCTCCCGTCTGTGCAGAAGCTCCTGGCGCCACTTCTCCAGCTCGGTCCTGAGCTGCTCGAGCCCCGTCTCCTTCTCGCCGAGCAGCCTGCGCTCCTTCTCCTGCTCACCCTGGAGTAGCTCGAACTCCTCGATGTTCCTCTCGAACTCGTCCGCGCGCTTCGCGAGCTCGCCATCCTTCGCCTGGAGCTCGTCCTTCTTCCCCTGGATCTCACCCAGGATGCCCTTGTACTCGTCCAGGGACTTGTCCACGCCCTCCTCGCGCATCCTCAGGGCGGTCTCGAGGCTCGCGAGCTTGTCCTTCAGCTGCTCGGTCTCCGCCTCGCGTCCGAGGAGCTCGCTCATGCGCGCGTCCACTTCGCGCTCGTGCTGCGCGACCATCGCCTCCCGTGCAGCTGCCGCCCCAGCCGTCTCTGCCGTGACCATCCGTTCGGACTCGAGCCGGGCACGCTCCTCCTCCAGCTCTTCCCTGAGCCGCTGCACCTTGCCCATGTGCGCGGCTGCCTCCGTGGCATGTCCGTCAATCATGATCTTGGACTCTGTCTCGATGCTCGCGATGGCCGCCTCCCGGTCCGTGAGCGCCTTCTCACGCTGGGAGACAGCGTCCTGCAGCACCCTCAGGTCCTCGGTCGTCTTCTTGAGCTCAGCCTGCCAGGTCTCGAGCTCCTCGCTGACGCGCTTCGCCTCGTCCTCCTTTGAGCCAAGAGTGCTCCTGAGCTCGGCGAGCCTGGCATCATCCTGCGCGAGAGCATCGGTCCTCGACCTTATCTCCGAGACCTGGGCCTCCAAGGCCTTCTCCTTGTTCCCCAGATGCTGTGCCAGCTCCTCAAGGGACTTGCCTCGCGACTCCACATCCTGTTTGGAACTCTCCAGGTCTGACCAGGAGCCCTCGATCTCCTTGAGGGCCCTGTCCCGCTCCTGCTCGAAGTCATCCACGTCCTTCCCATGCTTCGCCGCGCTCTCCGAGACCGTCTTCCGGGCTGACTCCGCCGCCTCGAGCTCGGCCGCGAGGACCCTCCGGTCCTTCTCGAGGGCGCCGGTCTCCTCGGCAAGTCGCGCCTCCTTCTCGGCGAGGGCGCTGTCGGACGCCGCGACGGTCCTCTCCCTCCCGGTAAGCGCACGCTCCAGGTCTGCCAGGCGCGCTCTCTCGGCCTCGATCTTCGACGCTTCTCCCTCGAGGTCGACGAACCTCTGCTCGATGCTGCTCGATCGATCCTTGTGATCATCCTCGATGCCCTTCAGGCTCGACTCCCTAGCCTCGAGCGCGGCCTCCCTTTCGGCAAGGTCCCTCTCGATAGTATCGGCCTCGGCGATCCTCGCCTCCGCCTCCTGTGATTTGGATCTGACTAGCGCTTCATTCTCCGCCAGCTGGACCGCGAGCTCCTCAAGTCTCCTGGACTCGGAACTCACGCGGTCCTTCGCCACCTCGACCTCGAGCATGCCCTCCTTGATGCCCTTCCGCTCGGCGTCCATCTCGCGCTGGAGCTTGTCCTTCTCCCCGAGCAGCATCCTGCGGTCCGCATCGATGGCATTGGTCTCGGCCTCGAGCCTGACCCTCTCAGCCTCCGATGCCCTCATCGCCTCGTCGAGCGCGCGCTCACGCGAGGCCAGCCTCTCCTCACGCTCGGTCACTTCCCGCTCGAGAACGGCCATCTCGTCCTTGACGGCCTTGAGGGATTCCGCTTCCTCGGTCAGGGATCTGACGCGCGCCTCGACCTCGGCCGCCTTCGTCCCATATTCGTCATCAAGACGGTCCTTCTTGGCCTGGAGATCCTCCATGAGCTTCTCGGACTCCGCTTTCGAGGCGCCTAGGGACATCTCACGCGCCTTCAGCTCGGACTCCCTGGCCGTGTTCAGGGCGGACATCTCATCGAGTTCCTTCTTCCAGTTCTCGAGTTCCCCCTGCAGCTCGGCCGTCTCCTCGGCCTTCGCCTGGACCGTGGTCCTTTCATCGACGAGCCTGGCCTGCTCCTCCTGGAACGCCGTCTTCCTGGATTCCAGTTCGGTGAGCTCGTGCTGGATGGCCTCAGTCTGGTCCTTCATGACCATCTCGCGCTCGTCGAGTGTGGTCTTGGTCTGCTGGATCATCTCCGCCGTCGATCGGATGCCATCCTGCTTGACCGCGAACTCCCGTTCGGTCACCTCGAGCTCATCCTTGCGCTTGTCGAGGGCACGCCGAAGCTGGTCGAGACCCACCCCCTCCTCCGCCATCCGGAGCTCCTGGCCGGCCACATCGCTCGAACGCTGGTCCAGGATGGTCTTCATCTCGTCCATCGAGAACGACTTCTCCTGCACCTCCTTGCGCTCCTCATCGAGTTTCGCCATGCCCTCATCGAGGACGCGCTGGGCGTCGGCCAGTCTGCGCTTCTCATCGGAGGTCGAGTTCTCGAAGGAGATCTTCTCCTGCTCGATCGCGTTCCTCTCCTGCATGAGCTTGTCCTTCAGGTCCTGGGACTCGTTCTCGAACGCCTGTCGCCTGGACTCGAGGTCCTGTGCGAGCGCGTCCGAGTCCCTCCTGGCCTTGTCGACCTGCGCCTGCGTCTCCTTGACGCGGTCCTCTTTGGCGTCTATCTCCTGCTTGAGTTCCTGGATCGACGCGCTCCTTTCCTTGAGCTGCACCTCGAAATCGGTCAGGGCCTTCTTCCTGGCCTCGCTCTCGTTCGCGAGTCTGTCCTCGTCGGACCGCAGCTTCTCGTCCCGCTTCTGAAGGTCGGCTTGCCGCCGGTTCAGTTCCGCCTTGAGTCCCTCGGTCTCGTCGTGCAACCGGGCCCGCTCCTCGTCGAGGGCGGACTCCCTGGTCTTCGCGGCGGACTCCATCATCGCGGCCCTCTCCATGGCCTGGCGGGCCTCGGCGTCGGCCGTCGCCAGCGCCTTCTCCCGGTTGGCGATGTCCTCGAGCTTCGATGCGACGATCCTGTCCTTCTCCGCGAGGGTCTGCTCCTGGGACATCAGCCGGGACCTGAGGGCCTCAAGCTCCCCGGTGATCTTGGATACGGACTCCTCCCGCTGGGCCGCTTCGGAGAGCGAGCGCTCCACATCCATCCGCGTCCTGGCGATCTCGTCCTCCTGGGCCTTCCTGAGCCGTTCCAGGTCCTTGCGCTCGGAATCAACGGCCGCGCGGTCCTTCTCGATCTCGACCTTCTCGAGTGCGAGGGCGTGTTCCTTGTCCTGGAGCTTCTTCTCCCTCGACTTGACCTCGTCGAGCGCCTTGACCGTGAATTCCTCTCGCTCCTGGACGGCTTTCAGCGTCTCGTCGATGCTCCCCCTGTCGGCATCGGCCTTCGACATCAGCTCGGCGAGCCTGGTCCTCTCCGCGTCGAGGCGCTTCGCCTCGGCCTGGAGCTCCATGAGCCTCTGCTCAGTCTTGAGGCTCACGACCCGGTCCAGCTGCAGATACCTCGCCTCGACCTCCTTCTCCATGGATTCGAGGTTGGACTTCTTCGAGTCCAGGTTCTGCATCTCCTTGGCGAGCTTCGTCCTGACCTTGGAGGTGAGTTCCGCCTCCTCCTTTGTGAGCTTGACCCTGAAATCCTCGAGGTCCTTCCTGGTCTGCCTGACCTTCAGCAGCGTTTGGCGGACCTCCTGGCGCTCCTTCTCGAGCTCGAGCTTCTCCAGACCTAGCTTCTTCGCCTCAGCCGATATCTTCTCCTCTACCAGGATGAGCCTCCGGCGCTGCTCCGCGAGCTTCTCAGCCTCGATCTGGAGCTCGTCCTGCTTGAGCTCGGATATCAGCTTGTTCTCGACCTCTGGCCTGACGGGCGTGATCTTGGTCCTGTCGCCGGCGAAGACCTCGAGCTCCCTCTCGACCGAAGCCAGCTGGGCAGCCTCGAGCGTCGATGACTTCAGCGACACGATGCCGACGCCCTTGTGGACGGCGACCAGGTCCCTGATCCCCTGCAGGAACCGGAGAACGCTGACGAACTTGTTGTTGGTGATGACATATTCAAGGGAGTCGATGAGGACCATCTGGCCACCGCCCTCCTCGAGGAACCTGCGGATGGTCAGGGTGAGGCGCTCCAGATCCTTGGGACCGATCGCCTCTTCGCTCATCGCGTTGGTGAGCCAGTACACCGAGACGTCCTTCAGGTTCAGGGCCTTCCTCAGGTTCTTCGGATAGGTCCTTGACACTATCATCCCCCGGATCCCCTGGGAAGCCGCCTGCACGAACAGGGAATATGCGAGCTCAGGGCGCTCCTCCTCCACAAGGTATGTGACTGAAGGCTCGAGGACTGGCCCGTGGTCCTGGGGCTCGGGCTCCGCCGGCGGTGCGAGCACCTCGGGCTGGGCCGCCTCGTTAGCCGCAGGCTCATCCTTCTCCGAAAGATTCTCTTGTGGAAGCGTCTCGGAGGGGGGCTTCGTCCCACTATCTCTGGCCTTATCTCTCAATCCCATGCGTGCTTTCTCCGTGTTTCTGCCACGCGCACCGGGGGGAGGCGTGGGGATTGTTCCGTCTATGAGGGGTTTTTCAGTAATATTCTGGCATGTACATTAATTCATGTGCTCAAATCTCGAATCTGTCAAGGATGCGTTCATACAGCGCGAAATCGTCCGTCTTCCTGAACTCCTCGACGACCGCATCGGGCAGCTGACCAAGCATGTCGTCGAGCACCTTCAACAGTCTCTTCATGTCCTTGTCGAGTGCCTCCGCCTCGGTCATCTTCCCGACGAGTGTGGCCTTCTCCGTCATCAGTCCCCTGATCTCGTTCTCCAGGAGCGATATCGTCCCGCCAAGGTCAGCCTCCGCATCGGCTATCTGCTCGGCGGTGCCCTCGCTCCTCACGCTGTCAGGTGAGACGACCGACCTGAGCTCTATGAGCCTGTGCCTGAGGCGCTTCTGTTCCTCGGCCCAGTCCGCCCTGGCGGTCTGTCTCTCCCCAGGGGTCGCGGCCGTCGCCGCTTCGAACCTCAGCCGCTCCAGCTCGCCCTTCTCGGCCTCCAGCCCTGCCAGGCGTGTCTTGAGCTCCTCCTCGGTCTCGTCGAGCTGCTTCTTCTTCGCGGCGTAGGCCTTGATCTTCCGGTCGACCATCTCCTCCCGCTTCGCGAGTTCCTCCTCTTTCGCCCTGAACTCCGCGACCTCCCTCTCCTTCTCGTCGAGCTTCCGCCTGAGCGAGCGGGCCGCGAGCCCGCGCTCCCTGGTCGCGGCGCTGACCTCGAACGCGTTGATCAGCTTCGTGATCTCATCCGACAGGCCCGCCATGTGCGTCTGGAGGACGGCGATATCCGCCATCTCATCTGCGAGCGCCTCGACCTCCGCCTCGACCTGCTCGACCGTCGGCGACCTGCCATCCATGGACATCAGCTGGGCGAGCCTCGTCTTCTCCTCCTCGAGCCTCCGCTCCATGCGCCTCAGCAGGTCCGACCTGTTCTTGACGAGCTCCTCGATGCTCACCCTGAGGACCGCGAGCTTCGCTACGCCCTCCGTGCTCGTAGGCGCTGCTGGGGACGCAGGTGCGCCCGGCTTCGGTTCGCCTGGTTTGTCCATCTCCATGAGCGTGACCAGGAGCTTCTCGTCCTCCGCCGGTTTCTGCTGCACCGCCTTGATCTTGAACTTCATGTTACACTTCGGGCATTGGGAGGTCCCGAATCCCATCACAGTCTTGCACCTTGGGCAGACGAAGGCCATGACCTCCTCGCTGAGCTCCGACTCGCATGAGGGGCATTTCGTGGCCCCTGGCTCGATGCTCTCGTTGCACGCGAGGCAGAAAACCTCACCGGTCTTGGTCACTCCTTTCGCTGCCGTACCATTGCCTCCTGTTCTCCGTGATATCCCTGGTCGCATCCGGTTGTGGCCCCGGTCATTGGTACTTCTCGTACCTCACGAGCTCCTCCAGGTTCCTCCTGGAGGGTCTCTCAGGGTTCTCGTCCGGGTATCCGAGCGGCGTGATGGCGACCACCCTGACGTCCTCGGGCACGCCCAGCAGCTCCCTGACCTTGTCCTCTTTGAATGATGCGATCCAGCATGTGCCGAGACCCAGCGAGTGCGCTGCAAGCGTCAGATGGTCCACTACGATCGACACGTCGACCACATGGCTGCTCATGTAGCCGCCGACCGTCGGGAACGCCTCTTCCGGGATGCCGCATGCGACGATGACGATTGGAGCCTGGGCGATGAACTTCTGTCCGTTCGCGCTCACCGCCAGCTTGAGCTTGACCTGCTCGTCCCTCACCACAACCAGTCTCCATGGCTGCGCATTGCACGCCGTCGGGGCCAGCCTCGCAGCGTTCAGAACCTCCTTGAGGAGATTGTCGGGCACGGGTGTGGGCTTGAATCTTCTGATGCTCCGTCTAGTCTTGATGGCCTCCATCAAGTCCATGGGGTCACGGGCCTTGGTAGGACCTCTTCCGAATATTAACGTTTCCTCCCAGCTGCGCTATGATGGCAACGACTGGCTCTCATGCGCGAGAATCATGTTCATCGGACGCCAGGAGCCGACCGGGCATCAATTCTCGATGAGCTTGATGAGGGTCGCGGTCCTGAGCACACCGGGGTATGCTCGGATCTCGTCCAGGCGCTTGTTCAGCTCATCCAACGAGTCCGCCCTTATGCGCACGGCGACATCGTACTCGCCGCTGCACTCGAAGACGCTGTCGGACATCTCCCGAGCCTTGTCCTTCACGGCCGTGGTCCTCCCCACGTTCGTGTCGATGAGGACGATCCCCTCGAACCCCACTGGCGACGTCTCGATGGTGAACTTCCTGATGATGCCCTCCCGGACTAGCTTCTCTATCCTGGCCCTGACGGCCCTCTCGGTGAGATGGACATGTCGTGCGATCTCGGTGTTCTTCATCCTGGAGTGCTCCCTGAGGAGATTCAGGATCTTGGTGTCGGTGTCGTCCATGCTTCAGGGTATAAGCCGTTCCTATTTTCGTACCTTTCGATGGGAACGCCCCCTAAGTGCACACTATCATACATCGGAGGTGGGGTGGAAAAAGTGGGCCCAACCGGATTCGGACCGGTGACCTCCCGGTTATCAGCCGGGTGCTCCAACCATGCTAAGCTATGGGCCCATTGTGGCTTCTGCGCAATACTGTGATTGGGATTAAATACTTTCCATGTGGGCGGATGCTGCTGTCGTCACTTCTCAAAGGCGAACTCCGCGTATGTGCCAGTGCACGGCTTGCCCGCGCATATGTGGGCCCTCAGGTTCGTCAGGTCGAATATCACCGAGAAGATCGTCTCCGACACGTCGAGCCTGTGGAGCCTCGTATCCGCGTGCCTGCAAACCGAGTCTGGTTTGTTGACATGGTCCCTGAAGGCGCCCTGCATCGACTCCACCGTTACTGCCCCGAGCATGGCCTCGGCCAGCTTGAGCGCGCGGAAGTATCGCACGTGCGAGCTCGACATGGCGCTCGGGGCGTCCTCGAACCGCTGCATCCGCTCGACCGTGTAATGGTTCGTGTGCACGAGGTAGCCATCTGTAGCGCTTATCACCGCGAAGTCCGTGGCTGAGCCCTCGAGCGAGAATATCTCGCCGTTGCCGTCCGAGCATATGTTGTTGTAGCTCGACGCCCTGTCAGCGGGCATGGCATGCTCAAGCGCCTCGCCGATCCGCCTGGCCTCAAGCACCTTCCGGACCGGGAAGACCTTGGGTACCCCGACCCGGGTGTCGTTGGGGTTGAGCGCGTTGCCTGTGAGGCTTATTCCGGCGGAGTTCATCCCGCAGGACGGCAGGAGCCCGCCGTAGCACGTCGCGATGTACTCCGGCTTTCCAGCCGGTTTCGCGTGGACCAGCACGACGGTCTCGAGCGCATCCGAGCTCCAGTCCTCGTTGTGCCCGATGAGCACATCGCCGTTCAGGGTGACCTCGCCCGAGAACGCCATGTCGGTGCAGCCCCTGAAACCGAGGGGCGACAGGAGCTCGTGGCAGCAGCATGTGAATGCGTCCTCGAAGGGCATCTTGGCGCCGTCGGCATATCCCCGTATCTCCTCGACGAAGTCCGGGTAGAATCCCTCGGCGTACGGGAGGAACAGCTTCGCCCTCGCGACCGCCTTCGACCAGTCCATGCCAGTCGAGTGCTTGACGCCCTCTGCCATGCCCTTCCTGTACGTGTGGCCCTTGGCCGCGCACTTGGCGCCGGCAGCTCGGCCCATATCATAGGGCTTCCCTGACACCTCGACGACTGGAAGTCCGCCCTTGGCACTCATGGCTCTCGTGACACGGCACAGCCTTGCCCTGTAAATAATCTACCGCCCCACACGTCACCTGCTCGGCATCGGCGGGAACGCCTGCAGGGTCTTGAGGTGCGTCATCGAGAGCTTCTTCTTCGATTCGACGACCATCCCGGTCGCGGATATCTGCATCGGTCTCGGAATGGTGTCGTGGGCGGAGCCCCTGAACTTCTCGACGGTGATGCTGCGCTCGATCTTGTTCGAGATCATCATCTTGTGCAAGCGGATCTCGCCCCTGCAGAGGAATGTCTCGATATCGAGCTCGGTCGGGTCTGGAAGGTCGCTGATGATGAGCGCGGTGATATTCGACTCAGAAAGGAACCTTAGGAGCGAGTTGACGCTGTTCTCGATGTCCTCCTCGGCACCCGCGAGCTCTTTGAGCGATGTCAGTGAGTCGATCACGATTCTCGAGTACCTGGTTTCGTTGAACTCCTGCCGGAGCATGAGCTGGAGAGTCTGTGCGCTCAGATCTGGCTGGACCTGCTTCATCGCTTCCGTCTTGACGTCGGCCTTGGCATCCCGGAGGGACCCCACCGCGCGCTGAGCAGCGACCTCCACGAGGGAGACCTTCTTGCTGTATGCTTTCGAACTCGGGTGCACATCGAGTATGCGTATCTTGCCCACATCCCAGCCGAGTGACCGGACGTTCTCCCTGACCTCGCTCGGCGGTTCATCGATCGAGACGAGCAAGGCCCTCTCGCCCTGCTTCACGCCCTGCTGGAGGAACTGCACGCCCAGCGTCGTCTTGCCGCTCCCGACCGTCCCTCTCACCAGGTACGGCCTGCCGGGGATGAAACCCCCCTTCAGCATTTCGTCGAGGCCTGCGATGCCCGTGCTGGCCCTGCCAGGAGCAGTTGTTGTCATTGGATACCTGCACCCCCTGGTGAGCACTGTCCCGTCTGGCCTTTGGGCTCCTCGGCCGGCTTGGCCGGGGCCTTGTCAGGCGGCGCTTCACTGGGCGCATGGACCTCCTTCGCGTCAGGAGCGAGCGCTGGGCCCGGCTGGACGGCCGGGTGCTGGACCGTATCCGCCACCTGTGCAGGTGCCTGCTTAGCCCCATCACCATCCGCCGCACCGACCTGTTTCGCATCCTTCTTGTGAGTGACTGAGGCCCTGAGATCTATGCCATCTGATGTGATCTTGAATGGTCTCATACGCTGGTCGTGCGCCGAGCCCCTGTACTTCTCGATCGTCACGCCCCTCTGCATACCCTTCCCGTCGAACCACTTGTGGAGCTTGATCTCGCCCCTCGACATATGCGACTCCGCGTCGGGCTTGGACACCTCCGGTGTCTGCACTGTCAGTATGGTCGTCACGCCCAGGTCTGACATGAGCCTGAAGAAGGACTGCACCGTCGCGTACTCCTCACTCGTGCGGATGTAGAAATGCTTCATCGATGTGACTGAGTCGATGACAACGCGGGTGTACTTCCTCACGCGCATCTCCTGCTTGAGCATCTCCTGGAGTGTGTTGACCGTCATGTCGGCAGGCCCCTTCTCGGGGGTCTTCCGAATGCCTTCGCCAATCTCCTTCATCGGCACCATCTTACGCTCGGTGGAGACGTCTCTGACAGGGGTCTTGTCATAGCTCATTATGTCCAGTGTGGCGTCGAGGAGGACGATGTTGGATAGGTCCCACCCGAAAGCCGATATGTTCCGCTTCGTCTCGTTCGGAGGCTCGTCGAGGGCGACATACAGCACCCGCTCCCCGTGGTTCGCCCCTTCCAGAAGGAACCTAATGGCGAGTGTCGTCTTGCCCGTGCCGGATGCCCCTGACACGACATAAGGCCGGCCAGGTATCAGGCCGCCCTCGAGCATCTCATCGAGGCCAGGAATCCCTGTTTTCAACTTCTCCCTAATCATCTCAAGCATCCCGGGTGCCTGTGCTCGGCGCAGTTCAGGCTGCTGGTTCCATTGATTCTAGTCTGTCGCCTTATATCTTTCCATCCCCGCCTCTCGATTGATAATGATATCCCGGACGCGAGGTCGTCCCAAACAGCCGGGCCTAGACGCCTTCAGGGTATCGGTCTGGATGCCTCCGCGCGGCCCCGACAACCTTATTATATCCGCAGCTTTCTTCATCAGACTGTTCTGATTCCGATGCCAGTCATCAACTTCAGTTACTGTGACCTCTGCGCGCTCGTTGGGAGAGACGTCTCGCGCCACGTGCTCAGGGAACGCCTCCCTCTGATCGGGGCGGACCCGAAGTCGATCCCCGACGACTCTGACGAGCTGAGCATCGAGTTCTTCCCAGACAGGCCGGACCTCTATTCCGTGGAGGGAATCGCGCGTGCCCTAAGGGCGTTCCTGGGCTTCGAACCCGGCCTCCGGACCTATGATGTCGGCACATCGGATGTCGACCTCGTGGTCGACGAGTCCGTTAACGACGTGAGGCCTTACATATGGTCCGCGTTGGTGGTAGCCAACGAGGTGGACGACGCGCTCATACGGTCCATGATGGACCTTCAGGAGAAGCTCCACCTGACGCTTGGAAGGAACAGGCGCAAGGTGGCGATCGGGCTGCACGATTTCCGCGCGGTGAAACCGCCCTTCACGTACCGAGCAGTCACGCCGGACGGGATATCGTTCGTCCCCCTACAGGGGGACCGCAAGATGACGCTGTCGGAGATCCTCCGAGGGCACGAGAAAGGCAGGGCGTACGCGTCCGTCCTCGACGGGAAGTCACGCTACCCGATAATCACCGACAGGAACGGAGAGGTCCTCTCTTTCCCACCCATCATCAACGGCGTGGCAACAGCGGTCACCGAAGACACCAAAGACATATTCATCGACTGCACAGGCACGGACATGAACGCCGTGACCCATGCCGTGAACATCGTCGCGACCGCGCTCGCAGAAAGGGGCGGGACGATTAAAACCGTCCAGCAGCACCGCCCCGAGGGCACGATGCCGGCCCCGGACCTCACCCCGCGGGACATGGACCTCGACACGCACTACGTCAACAACTGGACTGGCCGGCACCTTGACGCACGCGAGACGAGCGAATGCCTGATGCGCATGGGGTACGGCGCGACACATGAGGGGAGCATCGTCGACGTCAAGGTGCCCGCATACAGGGCGGACATCCTCCATCCGATCGACCTCGTGGAGGATGTCGCCGTTGGATACGGGTACGAGAGGTTCGGCGGAACGCTCCCCAAGCGGGCGACCTTCGGGCTGGAGGAACCAACGATTGCCTTCGGGAACGCGCTGAGACACATCCTCATCGGACTCGGCTACTTCGAAGTCGTGACGCTCTCGCTCTCGAACACCAGGGACCAGTACCTCGCGTTCGGAATCGCGGAGGACCACGCGACCCATGTCAAGAACCCTGTCAGCGAGGACCACACACTCGTGAGGACCTCCCTGATCCCCAGCCTCATGACGATCCTACGCAAGAACAAGCACCGGGAACTCCCCCAGAGGGTGTTCGAGGTGGGCGATGTCGTCATCGACGGCATGAACAGGAGGCGGCTTGCGGGGGCGTCCACCCACGCAAAGGCGGGTTTCACGGAGGCAAAGTCAGTCGTGCAGTCCATCGCGAGCGGCTTGGGCGCGCGCATGTCTGTAGAAGCAGAGGACGTCCCGGGGTTCGTCCCTGGAAGGGCCGCTGCGGTCATGTTCGGGGACACGAGGGTGGGGATGTTCGGCGAGGTGTCTCCGAGGACCCTGCGGTCGTTCGACCTCGGCTATCCGATGGTCGCGCTGGAGATCGACCTTGATGTCGTCCTGGAGCTACAATCAAGTGTGCGCTGCTGATGAGCGCACGTCTCCGAAACAGTCTTATCGAGGCAAGCCCTGTTCCACGACGGCCATCCGACACGCTGAGGTAGCTAAGCCCGGTTTACGGCGCCAGCCTTGAGAGTTGGTGGTACTACGTACCACGGGAGTTCAAATCTCCCCCTCAGCGCTCACCATAAGACCGTCCGAAGCATGTCCGAGCCCATTCTGGACGAAAAA
Source organism: uncultured Thermoplasmata archaeon (assembly GCA_964568665.1). Lineage (GTDB taxonomy): Archaea > Thermoplasmatota > Thermoplasmata > UBA10834 > UBA10834 > CAWBDD01. The sequence continues at coordinate 51,779 of CAZMPY010000007.1, forward strand.
GAATATCTACCCTGGGACTCCCTTAAGAGGACCGCGGGAAACGGTTCGGAACAGAGGCATTGAACGCGGACGATTTGTGAGCGTTGACCCATGATCAAGGTACTCGTTATAGACGACGAGCCCGACCTGCTCCAGATATCCAGGATATTCCTTGAACGGAACAGCGATATCTCCGTGGACACGGCCTCGCTGGCGAGGACGGCCATGGAGCTCATGGCGAAGCGCAGGTACGACGCCGTGGTCGTGGACTATCAGATGCCGGAGCAGGATGGCATCGAGTTCCTCAAGGCACTCAGGGCGAAGGGAGACAACATCCCGTTCATACTGTTCACTGGCCACGGGCGGGAGGACGTCGCGATCGACGCGCTGAACAACGGCGCCGACTTCTACCTCCAGAAATCAGGAGAGCCCAAGGTCCAGTTCGCCGAACTGGCGAACATGATCCGCAAGGCTGTCGCCGTCAGAGACGCCGCGGACGACCTTGCGAGGTTCGCCGCAATCGTCCAGTCGTCTGAGGACGCGATCATCTGCGCGGACCTCCAGGGAGTCATCCTGTCCTGGAACAGGGCCGCGGAAAAGACCTACGGGTACCTCGAGACCGAGGTGAAGGGTAAGGATGGGTCCATGATGTTCCCGGAGGACAAGAAGGATCAATTCACGTTCCTAGTGGAGACGCTTAGGCGAGATGCCCAGGTCCACCGGGTCGAGAGCGTACGGCGCAGGAAGGACGGGACCGAGTTCGCCATGGCGGGGACGTACTTTCCCGTCAGGAACAGGGACGGTGAGGTCGTGGCCCTCGGAACCATCGTGAGGGACGTCACCGAGCAGAAGGCGGCCGCCGAGCGGCTCAGGCAATCGGAGGAGAAGTACAGGTCCCTGGTACAATCAGCCCCGTCATTGATCTGCCGGATAGCCAGGGACGGTAGGACGCTCTTCGTCAACGACTGGGTCAAGGACCTCACAGGATACGGGTCCGCGGAGATGAAGGACAAGAACTGGTGGGACCTGTTCTATCCCGGAGAGCTCCGCGGGCAGGTCGACGAGCTCCTCGACGAGTTCAAGAGGGGCGATGTCACCAATCACGAGATGCGGATGATGGACCGGGCGGGACGCATCCGGACGTTCCTATGGAACTCGTTCAACCTGTACGACGCTCGCGGCGACCTGGTCGAGATTAACAGCGCGGGCCTCGATGTCACAGCGAGGAAGACCGCGGAGGAGGGACTCAGGGAGAGCGGGGCGTTCAGCAGGGCGACGCTCGACGCACTCGACGCCAAGGTCGCAGTGATAGACAGGAACGGGACTATCATCGCGGTGAACGGCGCCTGGGAGGAATCCGCTGCATCGCTGGGGATGAAAGCGGGGTCCAGCTCCGGGATCGGGTCGAACTACCTCGAAGTGACGAGAGCGGGCGCGGAGGCGAATGCGAACGGCGCGAAGGAGGCGCTCGCGGGCATACAGAGTGTCCTCGAAGGGAGGAACGACCGCTTCGAACTCGAATATTCATGCGACGCTGACGGACGCGAGCTGTGGTTCACGATGCATGTCACGCCACTGTCCAAGAAGAAGCGTGGGGCGGTCCTCGCGCATATCGACGACACCCCGAGGAAATCGCTTGAGATTGAATCCAGGCGGAGCGAGGAACTGTACCGCACCATATTCGAGACGACGGGGAACCCAGCGCTCATCATCGAGGAGGACGAGACCATCTCGCTCGTCAACTCCGAGTTCGAGAGGGTCTCCGGATACACGAAAGGCGAGGTCGAAGGCAAGATCAAATGGCCGAGCCTGATCCACTCCGACGACCTGCCCAAGGTCGTCGCCAACCGCGAGATGCGCAAGAAGGACCCTATCAACACTCCAAGGTCCTACGAGACGAGGATCGTGAACAAGAACGGGGAGACCAGGCATGGAATCATCACCGGGGGGCTGATACCTGGAACGAAGAGGCTCATAGCCTCGTTCCAGGACATAACCGACCTCAGGCGGGACGGGGAGGCGCTCAGCCACGCGAACAGGAAGCAGAGCCTACTCAGCAGCATCACTAGACACGACATACTCAACCAATTGACCGTCCTCGACGGACACCTCCAGATGGCGACAGAGTCGCAAGACCAGAAATCAGGCAAAGCGAACCTCGTGCGGGCATGCGAGGCGACGGGCAGGATCAAGCGGCTCCTCGAGTTCGCGCAGGACTATCAGGACCTGGGGCTCGCAAAGCCGGGATGGATCGACGTCCGCAGGGCATTCTCCAACGCCATGGCGGGGCTCGATATGCACGGGGCCGAGGTCAAAGTGGACATCGAGGGAGTCGAGGTCTTTTCCGAGCCGATGCTCGAGAAGGTGTTCTACAACCTGATGCAGAACTCCGTGAAGCACGGGAAGAGAGTATCCAAGGTGCGCATCAGCGACAGGGACGAGGGGCGGTCCCTGGTGCTGGTGTACGAGGACAATGGGGCCGGCATCGAGCCTGGCAAGAAATCCTCCATATTCGAGAGGGGCCAGGAGGGCGCCGGGGGGCTTGGGCTGTTCCTGGCACGGGAGATACTTGCGATAACCGGGCTCGAGATCCGCGAGACCGGGACCCACGGGGAGGGTGCGCGGTTCGAGATCGCGGTCCCGCCTGACAGACACCGGATAGCCGGAGCCACCCGGTGACCGGGCGCGGTCCGAGGTCAGCTGGAGCGGACCGAGGGGCGATGGTTCAGGAGATACACGCCAGCGAACGCGACCCCGCCGCCGGCAAGGGCAAACACAATGCTGTCGGGGAGCTGGAAGGATGCGTCCGGGAAGACCGCCAGGACGAGGAGCTGCACGCCCATCGTCATCACCCCGTTCAGGGCGAAAAGGACGGCCGTCAGGGGAGCGCCGATCTTCGGAAGACCGGAATTATACGCGAGGAGCCCGATGCACGGGAGGACCCCTATCAGCACAAGG
>CAZMPY010000008.1:0-48413 GCA_964568665.1 uncultured Thermoplasmata archaeon
AAGGGGCGTACGGCCGGAGCCGAATGGAGCGAGTGAGTCCAAGGGGGCGGTCCTAGAGGACCACCACCCGAAGATTTACAGAACCGCCACAGCACATTATCAGAAATGAATCGTTGGAAGGGGTTTGCCAGGTGTCCGCCTGGTATGCATCCGCCCGGGCGCCTCATTCGGCCTTCGCCGGGGCCGTCGGGGGCTTCGTCATGAAGGCTATCGCGAGGGCCGCCAAGGACCCGACCGCGACTGCCACGAAGACGAGCTCGAACCCGCCGGATACGAACGCCGGTATGAGCGCTCCGATGACACCGCCCACGCCGTAGGACGTGAACACCTTGCCGTAGTTGCCGCCGAAGTTCTTCGTTCCGAAGTACTCGGCGGTGGTCGGCGGGAACAGCGCGAAGTTGCCGCCGAAGCAGAAGCCTGCGGCGGAGACGAGCGCAGTCACGCCCACGAAGACGAGGGTCTCATCGGTGGGCTTGGTCATGACGAACCCCGCGGCCACCAGATACACGACCGCCTGGGTCAGGAACATGGTCTTCATGGTCTTCGTCCTGCCGAGCTTGTCGGATATGAACCCCCAGACGACCCTGCCGGCCCCGTTGAATATCGCCAGGACGCCGACGATCGTTGCGAGCTGGGCCGTGAGCATGATGTTGGCCGTATCTTTGTCGAACGACGAGTTCGCTTCCGCGTATATGTCCTCGAAGGACTGTGCCAGGTTGCCCACGTTGCCGATCATCATCAGGCCGCATGTGGCAGACAGCACGAACATGACCCACAGGAACCAGAAGCTCCTGGTCCGGACCATCTCGCGCCAGGTGTAGTCCTTAGTGGCCGCGCCGGCCGTGCCCGCCGCCGGTGGCTTCCAGCCAGCGGGGCAGTAGCCCGGCTCCGGGTTGATAAGCAGGAGCGCCCCGGCAAACACCATCACCAGGAATATGACACCGAGGTACAGGTAGGCGTTGACGATGCCGCCCATGTTGTTCATGATATAGGTGCCGACCTGGGCGAATATGAATGTGCCAGCGCCGAATCCCGCGACCGATATGCCGCTGACGAGCCCCTTCTTGTCAGGGAACCACTTCACGCAGCATGCGAGTGGGCAGCTGTAGCCAAGGCCCACACCGGTTCCGAGCACGAAGTACGCCACGTACATCAAGGGCAGGCTCCCGGTCGACTGCGACGACAGGATGTAGCCGACCACGTAGACCGCGCCTCCGAGCATCGCGATCTTCATCGGGCCGTACTTATCCTGCAACCAGCCACCCAGTTGGACCATGATGCCGAAGGCCGCCAGGCTCGTGGCGAATATGCCAAGGACCTCCACGGACTTCTTTCCTGCGTCCAAATCCGTTGCGAGTGGGCCGTTGAAGACCGACCATGCGTAGATCGACCCCAGGGCCAGCTGCACCAGCAGCGCCCCGATGACCGTGACCCATCTATTCGTGATCTTTCTCTGCTTCATTTCAAACATGTTGTCTCTCCCCGTGTTTGTTACATCTATCCCAATCAAATGAATCTGACAGCCCCGGACGCGATGTCGAACATCGCCCCGAGGACCTCCAGCTTCCCCTGCCGGACCAGCTCCCGTATATCAGGGCTGAAGTCCTGGACCCGGCGCATCTGTATCCGGACGTTGCTCTCGGCCACGGCGTCCGGGTCCCTCTCGCGCTCCTTCGGCAGCTTCGACCTGGCGCATTCCAGGTCCTTCATTACCGCTTCGAGGTTCCCCCGGTCCTCGCACGTGAACGACGCCTTGACCGCGCCGCAGTCCGTGTGACCCATCACCAGCACGGTCCTCACATTGAGATGCAAGACGGCGTACTCGATGCTCCCGAGGACGCCCGGGTCTGTGGCACAGTTGCCTGCCACCCTGATGACGAACGCTTCGCCGAGCGAGAGGTTGAATATCTTGCACGGCGAGACCCTGGAATCCGAGCATGTGAGTATCGCGATGAACGGGGCCTGGCCCTTTGCCAGCCGGGCGAGCGTCGTCGGGTCCACGGCCTTGCGGAACAAGGCGTTCCCATCGACCAAGCGCCGTCTGGGATCTTGATTGGAGTCCATGCCTAGCACCGTCTCCGGTCCGATGGAGGGAATATGATGGAGGGGGAAGGCTCCCCCCTAGAAAAGGGTGTTGGTGTTTCAGTCCTCGAGCGTCGATGTGTCGCCGATCGGCAAGCCGAGTTCCTTCGCCCTGAGCAGCCTCCTCATGATCTTGCCGCTCCTGGTCTTCGGGAGGGTCTTGACGACCTCGATCTCCCTCGGGTAGGCGTGGCCGGCGAGCTTCGTCTTGACGAACTTCTGGATCTCCGTCTTGAGCTCATCCGACTCGGTGTGGCCTGGCGTGAGCACGATGAACGCCTTGATGATGTTGCCCCTGAGTTCGTCGGGCTTGCCGATGACGCCGGCCTCCGCGACCGCAGGGTGCTCGATCAGCGCGCTCTCGACCTCGAACGGTCCGACCCTCTCGCCGGCCGTCTTGATGACATCGTCCGCGCGGCCGACGTACCAGTAGTAGCCGTCCTTGTCGATCTGGGCCGTGTCGCCGGTGTAGTACCAGCCGTTCCTGAAGTACTCGTTGTACTTGGCGGGGTTCTTCCAGACCTGCCTCATCATGGACGGCCAGCCGGGCCTGAGCACCAGGCTGCCCTCCGCGCCCTGCGGGAGGACCTTGCCGGTCTCATCGACGATGGCGGCCTCGATGCCGGGCAGCGGCTTGCCCATGCTGCCGGGCTTGATCGGCATCTCGGGGAAGTTCGTGATCAGGATCGAGCCAGTCTCCGTCTGCCACCACGTGTCGTGGAACGTCTTGGTGTCAAAGACATCAAGGGCCCACTTGACCCCTTCCGGGTTCAACGGCTCGCCGACGGAGTACAGCGCCCTCAGGCTGGAGAGGTCGTACTTCTTCGGAAGCTCGTCGCCCTTGGCCATGAGCATCCTGACGGCCGTCGGCGCAGTGTACCACACAGTGATCTTGTGGTCCTGGATGGTCTTGTACCATCTCTCCGGGTCGAACCTGCCGCCCAGACCGATCTGGGTGATTCCGTTCGACCACGGCCCGAGGCAGCCATAGACCACGCCGGTGACCCAGCCGAGGTCCGCCGTGCACCAGAATACGTCTTCGGGGTGCAGATCGAGGACCCACTTCGACGTCAGGGTCTCCTGCACGATGGCCTTGTGGGCGTGCACTACACCCTTCGGCTTGCCGGTCGTGCCGGATGTGTAGAGCATGAACATGTACTCCTCAGGGTCCATGTGGACGGTCTCGAAGTCCTTGGAGGCGGCGGCCATCTCCTTCTTGTAGTTGACCTCGCCCGCCGGTGGAGTGTCCTCGTCCACGACTATGAGGTGCTTGAGTGCCGGAAGCTGGCTCTTGACCTCGTAGAACCTCTTCTTGAGGTCCTTGTCAGTCACGAGTGCGACCGCGTCGCAGTCCGCGAGCCTGTCCCTGATAGCGTCAGGGCCGAAGGCCGGGAACATCGGGCTTGCGATTGCACCGTACTTTATCGCGCCGAGGAACGAGATGTATAGCTCGGGTGACCTCTGCAGGAAGACGAAGACGCGGTCCTGTCTCTTGATGCCGAGCTTCTTCAGCATGTTCGCGAACTTGTTCGTCGCCTCGTAGAGTTCATGGAAGGTCATCTTCTGGACGTGCCCCTCGCCGTCATCGTAGATGAGGGCGACCTTGTCCCTGTTCTTTCCCTTCGCATGCCTGTCGATCACGTTGTACGCTGCGTTCAGCTTGCCGTCCGCGAACCACTCGACTTCCTTGTCGGCGTCAGCCCACTTGAAGGTCTTCCTCATCTGCTCGTAGTTCTGAAGGTTCGACTTCAGCCTGAGCTTCGCCGGGTCCTTGTTGACGATCGTGCCGTGTATCAGCTCGGTGCTCTTCTCTACCATGTATTCACATCCGATCCGGGCCTGAGCGGCCTAAGTCCATGCCCTTGGCCGCCACGATGCCCGTGTATGGATCTGGAACCGATGAGTGCCGCATCGAGCAGGGTCCGAGCGGCATAGCTTCGCCCGTCCATGTGCCACTGCACGTCCGGCCTCGCGCGCGCCGCTCACTTCACCGAAGTAACAGCAGGCGGACTCACATCGATTGCCAGGACTGCATCCTTGCAGGGCTTATAATCCTTTTCGATGCGACAATGGCGATTTCACCCCCCACGTTCGTGCGAATGGGAGTGCCGAATCGTAACTGATAGACGATATTCGTCAGAATCCGGCAAGAAACGAAGCATGTGGGCGCACGTACGCGGGAAAGAGCAGCAGCGCAGGGCGAGATTGAGTATCCTACATTTAATATATATTTGAAAAATAGAAATACCAGCGCCGACGGGACCCGGCACAGACGCGGCCCGCCGGCAATGTTGCACGGCCGCCTCAGCCACTCCATCTGTGGTGGATCTTGGCCGCCTTGACCGTGTTCCTCATCAGCATCGTGATGGTCATGGGGCCTACGCCGCCTGGGACGGGCGTGATCGCCTTCGCCTTGACCTTGACGGCCTCGAAGTCCACATCACCCACGAGCCTGCAGCCACCCTTGGCGTTCGGGTCGCTGATTCGGTTGACGCCGACGTCGATGACGACGACTCCGTCCCTCACCATGTCGGCCTTGAGGAAGTTGGGCACCCCCATCGCGGCGACTATGATGTCCGCCTGCTTCGTGAAGTGCGGGAGGTCGACGGTCCTGGAATGGCAAATCGTCACGGTCGCATCGGCCCCCGCGGCCTTCTGGAGCAGTATGTTCGTTATCGGCTTCCCGACGATGTTGCTCCTGCCCAGGACCACGACATGCTTCCCCTTCGGGTCGTTCCCGCTCCTGACGAGGAGCTCCTGGATGCCCGCCGGCGTGCAGGGCAGGTAGCAGTCGGTCGCACCGACGACCATCTTGCCCACATTGATCGGATGGAAACCGTCTACGTCCTTGCCGGGGTCGATCCTCATGAGGACCTTCTCCTCGCTGATGTGCTTGGGAAGAGGCAGCTGGACGAGTATGCCGTCGAACTTCGGGTCCTTGTTGTACTTCTCGATCAAAAGGAGCAGCTCGTCCTCCGATGTGCTCGCCGGGAGTCTGATCGTCTCGGAGTGGATGCCGAGCTCCAGACAGGCCTCCCCCTTCTTGCGGACATAGACCTGGGATGCCGGGTCCTCGCCGACGATGATGACGACCAGCCCCGGCGTCACCCCGGACGATTTCATCCTGGCGGTCTCGGCTTTGAGTTCGGCCCTGATGGTCTTCGCGATTTCGTTCCCGCTGATTATCTCGGCTACCATGCTCACCCTCCAGGCCGAGATACACATTTCTTACTTAAGGATTCTCAGGACCAGGGCTGCCATCTCTGCCTGGTTGCATGGCGCCCAGCGAGCATTCCCCTCGGCCCGCGCGAATGGGCCGGACGACCCTGCGCGCGGACGGCATGCCCGGGGTTACGAAAAGTCTTAATGTAACCTATTATTACCCCCCTTAAAGGGGGTTCTTCAAATGGCTATGAAGCCAGATATTGAGATTGCGCAGGAAGCGAAGGTGCAGCACATAGAGAAGATCGCGGAGAAGATCGACCTGACCCGCGACGACCTTGAGTTCTACGGCAAGTACAAGGCGAAGGTACCTCTCGAAGTGCTGAGGAAGTTCGATGGGAACAAGGACGGCAAGCTCATCTTCGTGACGGCGATCACGGCCACGAAGGCGGGCGAGGGGAAGACCGTCACGTCCATCGGCCTGTGCCAGGGCCTCGGCCAGCTCGGCAAGAAGGTCATGCTGTCACTCAGAGAACCGTCCCTCGGCCCGACGTTCGGCATCAAGGGCGGTGCGACGGGCGGCGGATACTCCCAGGTCTACCCCATGTGGGACATCGACCTGCACTTCACAGGGGACATACACGCGGTCGGCACGGCGCACAACCTGCTCTCCGCGCTCGTCGAGAACCATGTCACCAAGAAGAACACGCTCAACATCGACCCGACCAGGATCGTCCTGAGGAAGGTCATGGACATGAACGCCAGGGAGCTCAGGAACATCGTCGTCGGCCTGGGCGGCAGGACCAAGGGCGGGGTGCCCCACGAGAGCGGGTTCGACATCACGGTCGCGAGCGAGATCATGGCGATCCTCGCGCTCTCCAAGGACATGAAGGACCTCAGGGAGAGGCTCGGCAAGATCGTCGTCGCCTACACGCAGGACGAGAAACCCGTCACGGCCGCCCAGCTCAAGGGCATCGGTGCGATGTGCCTCCTGCTCAAGGACGCCATCCAGCCGAACCTCGTGCAGACGCTCGAGGGACAGCCGGCGTTCATACACGGGGCGCCGTTCGCGAACATCGCCCACGGCAACAGCTCCATCATCGCGACGAAGTACGCGCTCAAGATGGCCGACTACGTCGTGACCGAGGGCGGCTTCGCAGCGGACCTCGGCGGGGAGAAGTTCTTCGACATCGTCTGCAGGACGGGAGGGCTGAAGCCCGACGTCGCGGTCCTGGTCGCCAGCATCAGGGCGCTCAAGATGCACGGCGGGATGAAGGTGAAGGAGATCGGCACACCGGACCTGGAGTTCCTGGAGAAGGGCTACTCGAACCTCGACAAGCACATCGAGAACATCAGGAAGTTCGGCGTCCCGGTCGTCGTCGCGATCAACCAGTTCCCGACCGACAGCCCGGAGGAGGTCGAACACTGCAGGAAGCACTGCCAGAAGCTCGGGGTCCGCTACGCGGTCTCGCGCGTGTTCGTGGAAGGCGGGAAGGGCGGCATGGACCTGGGCAGGGCCGTGATCGAGGCGCTCGAGAAGGAGAAGGCGGACTTCAAGTTCCTCTACGACGAGAAGCTGCCAATTAAGGAAAAGATAATGATCATCGCCAAGCAAATCTACGGCGCAAAGGATGTCATCTACACGGGCACGGCCCCGGACGACATCGCGGCCATCGAGGCCGCCGGGAACGACAAGCTCCCGATATGCATGGCGAAGACGCAGCACTCGCTCTCGGACGACCCGGTCAAGAAGGGCGCCCCGAAGGACTGGGTCCTGTCGGTCAGGGAGGTCAGGATCTCCGCAGGCGCGGGGTTCATCGTGCCCATCACGGGCGAGATGATGACGATCCCGGGTCTGCCAGGCACACCCGCGGCCGAGAGGATCAACATCGACGACAAGGGCTACATCACCGGCCTGAACTGAGCGCCGGGACCGCCCTGGTCAAACCCCTTTCTTCAATTCCTCCGAGGGGGGATTTCTGTCCCCTCGGACAAACGCACCATTCACAGACCACTGGACAGTCGAATCCGCGGAACAGGCGGTAACATCGGAGGGAGGATAGTGACAAACCAAGTCCTCGTTGTAGGAGGTGGCCCGGCCGGGCTCACAGTCGCGAAGACGCTAGTCGACAGGGACATCCAGGTCGTGCTCGTGGAGAGGACCGAGTCCTTGGGCGGCATGGCCAGGGAGCTCACCTGCAAGGGCCTGACCGAGTGCAGGAACTGCGGGGTGTGCTTCGCCATGGACCGCACTGGCGAACTCCTGCGCGAGCCAGGCGCCGAGGTGTTCCTCCTCTCGGAGGTCGTGTCGGCGCAGAGGACCGGGGACGGCTACAAGGTCAAGGTCAAGTCCTCGCCGAGGTACGTCACGGACGACTGCACGGGATGCGGCAAGTGCGTCGAAGCCTGCCCCGTCGACGGCAAGGCCGTCTTCGCGCCCACCGGCAGCGGCCAACCGAGGATACACTGGATAGATAGAGCGAAGTGCCTTCATTTCAAGAAGGGCAAGTGCGACGCGTGCGCGAGCGCATGCCCGACCAAGGCCATCGATTTCGATGACCGCGCAAGGAGCGTCACCAGGGATGTCTCCGAGATCGTCTATGCCACCGGCATCAGGGCGGTCGACGCGTGCGAGGTGAGCAGGCTCGGGTGCGGGACGTTCGCCGACGTGGTCTCGAGCGTCGATGCCGAGAGGATCCTCAACGAGAAGGGCAGGCTGGTCCGTCCATCCGACGGCAGGCCCCCGAAGAGGGTCGCGGTGCTCCAGTGCGTCGGCTCGAGATCGGTCAAGAACGGGGTCGAGTACTGCTCCAAGTTCTGCTGCAAGTACGCGACCAAGATATCCCAGATGATGATCGATGCCGACCCTGAGCTGAACCTAGACTTCTACTTCATGGACCTGAGGACCCTTCACGAGCCCCAGGACGAGTTCAAGGCATGGGCCAAGGGCAAGAAGACCGTCAGGCTCCTCAGGAGCATGCCCGCAGCCGTGTCCCAGGGACCGGATGGGACGCTCCTGGTGAGGGCGGCGACCGAGACCGACACCGAGGTCCAGGAGACGGCATACGACCTCGTGATCCTGTCGGTTGGCATGCGTCCACAGGGGGCGAAGGATGCCCTGGCAGGCCAGCTTGGGATCGGGGCGGACTCGTTCGGGTTCGCCGTCGCTGACAGGGAACTCGAGAAGGCGGGCGTGTTCATCACCGGAGCCGTCTCGGAGCCCATGGACATCGAGGAGGCAGCCGTCAGAGCGGTCGCCACTGGCTCGAGGGTCTCTGGTCGAAGGAGGGGGACCCAATGAGCAGCGGGAGGATACAGGTCGTCATCTGCAGGTGTTGCATCGAGTCACCCAAGCTCCTGGACATCGCGAGGCTCGAAGCCGCGGCGAACGAGGCCGAGCTCGTGATGTCGGTCAATGTCGTCGACGAGATATGCGACGGGAAGGCCGTCGCGGATGTGGCGAGGGAGGCCGCTGAGAAGGAGATAGACCGGGCCGTCGTCCTCGCATGCCACAAGCGGGATGTCAGCCCAGCCCTCCTCAAGGCATACAGGAGGGCGGGGATAGACCGGTCCATGGTGGAGTTCGTGAACGTCCGGGAGGAGGTCGTCCTCCCGCACGCCGACGACCCCGAGGGGGCCCAGAAGAAGGCCGAGACGAAGCTGAAGGCCGCCCTGGGACGTGTCATGATGCTCGTGCCCCTCCTGACTGAGACCGAGGAGATGAGGACGAAGAACGTCGTCATCATAGGAGCCGGAGTCGCAGGCATGGCCGCCGCGGGGGCGGCTGCGCGGGCGGGCGCGCACACTGTGATAATCGAGAAGAGCAACAGGTCCGCCAAGGCCCCCGGGATCCTGACGTCGAACACGAGGCTCGTGGCGGCGAAGGGCACGCCAGGGAACTACATGCTCACGATCATGGCAGGCGAGAAGACCGAGGAGCTCGAGTGCGCGGCGGTGGTCGTCGCGACGGGCGGTGGCTGGAACTCCCTGAAGGGGCCGCTCGCCAAGGCGTGCAAGGACGCTGTCCCCCTGTACAAGCTGAGCGAGATGCTCCAGGCGGGGCATGCGCCGAAGGGGCCGGTCGTCATAGTCGACACACCGGACCCGACGGGGAAGTCGCTCAAGGTCATGGACTTCGCGTGGGACGAGGCGCTCATGACGGCCATCGATGTCAAGAAGAAACACCCGCAGACCGAGGTCTTCGTGCTGTTCCAGGAGATGCGCGCGTTCGGGCTCTCCGAGATCACATACAAAGAGGCGGCCGAGCTCGGCATAAGATTCGTGAGGTACGACCGCACGGGGGTCCCGAAGGTCGACCCGAAGGACCCAACGAAGATGACCGTCAAGGACCTGGCCCAGGGCGAGCTGCTGTCCATACGGCTCGGGACGCTCGCGTTCGCAGCCATCCCGGCGAACCCCGACAACAGGGACATCGCGGACGCGCTCAGGATACCGATGACCGCCGAGGAAGGGCTCCGGCGGGGCAGCATACAGAGATGGCCCATCGCGACGCCGAGACCGGGCATCTTCGTCTGCGGCTCGGCCGTGTTCCCGAAGTCTGCCGACGCCGCGAGGGCCGAGGGCGAGGCAGCCGGCTCAATGGCCGCGGCCTACGCGTCCAAGGGGACCGTGGAGTACGGAGGGTCCGTCGCACAGGTCGCGCAGGAGAAGTGCTCGGCGTGCCTGACGTGCATCAGAACGTGCCCATACGAAGCGCCGTACATCGGTACCGCGAACAAGGTCGAGATCAGGAGGCAGCTGTGCCAGGGGTGCGGGATATGCGTGGGCATATGCCCGAGCAAGGCGATCGAACTACTGCATCACACGGACGACCAGATCCAACAGGAGACGAGGACCATGCTCGGAGGTGACTTCTGATGACTGACAGGAGGCCGAAGGTCGTGGGGTTCTGCTGCGAGAGGCACGGCATGGACGCCGCGGTCCTGGCAGCACGGAGCGGCCGCCAGTACGACGCGAGCGTCAGGGTCGTACAGGTTCCCTGCTCCGGAAGGGTCGACGGGCTCCACATACTGAAGGCGTTCGAGGACGGCGCAGACGCCGTGTTCGTCGTCGGCTGCCTCGAGAAGAACTGCTACTACGACACTGGCTCCATCGAGGGCAGGAAGAGGGTCGAGTACGTCAAGGGCATGCTCGCGGAGCTCGGGATCGAGAAGGAGAGGGTCGAGATGTTCAACTTTGCATCCACCAACGCATGGGCGTTCCCCGAGGCCGCCTCGAAGATGATCGAGGTTGCCAAACGGCTCGGACCCCTGGACATGGGAGGTGGGACGCGATGATAGTCGCGAAGAGGAAGCCCATGAACGAGATCGCCGAGATGGTCGCACCATACAAGAACATCACGGTCATAGGCTGCAGGAGCTGCGTGGCGATCTGCCTCGCAGGCGGCGAGAAGGAGGTCAAGATGGCCGCCTCCGCCCTGAAGGTCAAGAATAGGAAGGAGCACCGGGACCAGCAGTTCGAGACGCTGGTCGTCGAGAGGCAGTGCGAGAAGGAGTGGGTCAAGGAGGTCGAGGACAAGATCCTCGGCGCGGACATCGTGCTCTCGATGGCATGCTCCCTGGGCGCGCAGACGATAGCGGACATGTACCCCGAGAAGACCGTGTTCCCTGGACTGAACACCGGCTTCCTCGGCGTCCCCGAGGAGCAGGGTGTCTGGTCCGAGAAGTGCGTCGGCTGCGGCGATTGCATCATCCACCTCACCGGAGGGATTTGCCCGATCGCCAGATGCGCCAAGAGCATGATGAACGGCCCGTGCGGAGGCTCGTCGAACGGCCACTGCGAGGTGAACCTGGACATCGAGTGCGCCTGGTACGCGATCCACGAGAGGCTCAAGCTCCAGAAGCGGCTGGACCTGATAGAGAAGGTCATGCCGCCGAAGGACTGGTCCACCGGCCACTACGGCGGAAGGAGGACCTACGTCCGTGAGGATGCCAGGCTGAAGCAGCACCAGAAGAAGGGCAAGGAGGCGGTCCAGTGAAGGCAGGGAGCAACCTCGAGAAGGTATTCGACCAGGGCCTGTTCGCCGTCACGGCCGAGATCGGCCCGCCCCAGTCCGCGAACCCCGAGCCGCTGACGCACCACGCGAAGATGCTCAAGGGATATGCAGACGCGTTCAACCTCACCGACAACCAGACGGCCGTCGTCAGGCTGTCGAGCATCGCGAGCGCGTTCATCATCATGCGCGAAGGGGTCGAGCCAGTCATACAGATGACCTGCAGGGACAGGAACAGGATCGCCCTCCAGAGCGACCTCCTGGGAGCGGCCGCCCTCGGGGTGAAGAACGTCCTGTGCCTGACAGGCGACCACCAGATCTTCGGGAACGAGAAGGGGGCGAAGAATGTCTTCGATTTCGACTCGATCACCGAGCTCTCGGTCTTCAACCAGCTCAGGACCGAGGGGAAGCAGGTCGGCGGACAGGTCATCAAGGACCCGCCGAAGGTGTACCTCGGCTGCGCGGAGAACCCCTTCGCCACGCCCTACGAATGGAGGGGCGCGAGACTCGCGAAGAAGGTCGCTGCCGGCGCCGACTTCGTGCAGACCCAGGCGATATTCGACATGGGCATGTTCGAGAAATGGATGGACGATGTGAGGGCGAGGGGGCTCGACAAGAAGGTCCACATCCTCGCCGGCGTCTTGCCCATGAAGACCGCCGGGGCCGCCAGGTACATGAAAAACAAGGTGCCTGGGATGATCGTCCCAGACAACATCATCGACCGCATGAAGAAGGCATCGGACCCGAAGGAGGAGGGCATCAAGCTCTGCGTCGAGCAGATCGAGGTGCTCAAGTCCATGAAGGGCGTCCACGGCGTGCACATCATGGCTGTCGCATGGGAGGACATCGTGCCCAGGATCGCGAAGGAGGCAGGGCTGCTGCCCAGGCCTAGCTTCAAGTGAGGGCCGATCGTTCAGAACCGGAGGAGAGTGCATGGTTTCCAGACGATTCGACGAATTGAACGACCGCATGCTCCTGAGGCTGTTCGAGATCAACCCAGAGGTCGCCACGAGGTTCGGGGTCCACGGGGAGCACGACCACCATCTGTCCAACGGTGGCTCCGAGCGCATCAAGGACACGATGGACCTCCTGGACGAGTGGCACGGGCTCGCCCTGGAGGTGTCCCGAAACGACCAGCTCTCGCCGGACCAGCTCATATCGCTCGAGATCCTGAAGATGGCCGTCGAGACGCAGAGGTTCGCCATAGACGACTATCCGCTCTGGAGGATGTACCCGGACGGGCTGGAGGCGCCCGGGGTAACCATGCTCCTGATGATCGTGCGGAACTACGCGCCCTTCGAGGAGCGGATGGCCGCACTGTCCTCGAGGCTGTCCGAGCTCCCCAGGTACCTCGCCCAGTTCAGGGAGAGGTTCGAGGGGCAGAGGCCGGTCAGGCTCTGGACGCAGATGGCCATCGAGAGCTGCAGGAGCTTCCCGTCGTTCCTGACCTATGTCGAGGAGCATGCGAAGGGGCAGGTCTCGGACGGACTCATGGCAAGGCTGATGGCGAACACCGCCCTCGCCGCGAAGGAGACACAGCGCCACCTGGACTGGCTGAAGGGGCTCCTCGACCGGTCGACCGACGATTTCCACATGGGCAGGCAGAGGTTCGAGAAGCTCATGAGGATCAGAGGGATGGAGCACACGCCCGACCAGATGCTCGCCCTCGCACAGAAGTACCTGGCGGAGCTCAAGGCCGAGAGGGATTCCATCGCGAGGAGGATCGCGCCGAGCGGGAGCATCGGGGACGCCTACGAGATGATCAAGACGGACTGCCCCGAGACCTTCGAGGATGTCCTGGACGAGACCGAGCGCCAGATGGAGAGCGCGAAGCGATACATCGTCGAGCACGGCCTGGCGACCGTGGAGGAGGGGCTCGTCCTAGAGGTGATCGAGACACCTCAGTTCATGACCACGTTCACACCGTCGGCGGCGCTCGAGATGCCCGCCCAGTTCGAGAAGGTCCAGGAAGGACTATACCTCGTCACGAGGCCGTCGGACCCGAAGGACCTCAGGAGCCTCTGGAACCGCGCGATGATCATAAACACCGCGGTCCACGAGGCATACCCTGGCCACTTCCACCAGGGGGTCGCGTCCAACGCGAGCCCGTGGATGCACCAGCTGCTCCACATGCTGATGTCGCCCGACACGATGATCACGGCCTACGAGACCCAGGAGGGTTGGGCGCACTACTGCGAGAAGATGATGTACGACCACGGCTTCGAGAAGACGGACATGGCCGCGGTCGTGATGCTCGACGCCGCCATCTGGCGGGCGGTGAGGGTCGTCTACGATGTGAAGCTCGCCTACGACGAGGCGACGGTCGCGGAGATGTCCGAGCTGCTCGCGCACGAATCGAACACGCCGATCGCCGCGGCGTCCGCCGACGTGCGGAGCTTCACGAGGACCCCTGGATACCCCATATGCTACCTGATCGGGAGGCACATGGTGTTCCAGCTCAGGGCGGAGCTTGAAGCGAAGCTCGGCAAGGACTTCGACATCAAGAGGTTCCACGACATCTTCGCCCGGAACGGAAACCTCCCGTTCTACCTCGCGCGGAGGGCCGTGCGGGATGGCATGGCTGAGCGCGCGCGATGACTATCTCCAAACGCGACTGAACGCGCGGAGGCGACGTCAATGCCTGGACGAAAAGCGTTATAATCAGACAAGGTATAGCCCCTGCTCTGGCGTCACAGTGACTGATCTGATGACAGCCCATGCTGAAGAGTGGCTATCGAGGAGTTGACCCGATGAACAAGGTTAAGAGGGCTTTGGTAAGCGTCTCCGACAAGACCGGATTGATCGAGTTCGCCAAGGGGCTGTCGGAGCTCGGAGTTGAGATTCTCTCTACCGGCGGGACTGCTACCGCGCTCGAGAAGGGCGGGGTCCCCGTCATAGGCGTCTCCGATGTGACGAAGTTCCCGGAGATGCTCGACGGCAGGGTCAAGACGCTCCACCCAGCGATCCACGGCGGCATACTCGCGATGAGGGAGAAGCCGGAGCACATGGAGGCCATCAGGAGGCACGGCATCGAGCCGATCGACATGGTGGTCGTCAACCTGTACCCGTTCGAGGCGACGGTCGCGAAGCCCGGCGTGAAGCTGGAGGACGCGATCGAGAACATAGACATCGGCGGGCCGTCGATGATTAGGTCGGCTGCGAAGAACAACTCCGCGGTCACGGTCGTCGTCAACCCCGCCCAGTACCAGGCGATCCTCGCCGAGCTCAAGGAGAACGACTGCAGGCTGTCCCCGGAGACGAGGCAGAAGCTCTCGCTCGAGGCGTTCAGGGCGACCGCCAGGTACGACGCGGCCATAGCCAATTACCTCGGCAAGAAGTTCGGCGGCGAACTCTTCCCGAAGAACCTCACGCTGTCCTTCGAGAAGCTGAGCGACCTCAGGTATGGCGAGAACCCGCACCAGAAGGCGGCGTTCTACAAGGACCTGTGCGACTTCACGCCGCTCAGCATCGCAGGCGCCGAGAAGATGCACGGGAAGGAGATATCCTACTGCAACGTCATCGACCTCGATGCGGCACTCGCAATCGTGTCCGACTTCGAGAAGCCGACCGCCGCCGTGATCAAGCACACGAACCCGTCCGGGGTCGCCAGCGCCGCGACGATATCGGAGGCGTTCCTGACGGCCTACAACGCGGACTCGCTCAGCGCCTTCGGATGCGTCATCGGGCTCAACCGCCAGGTCGACCTCGTGACCGCGAAGGAGATCTCGACCCACTTCGTCGAGGCGGTCGTCGCGCCCGGGTACGACCCCGACGCGGAGAAGCTCCTGGAGGAGAAGAAGAACATCAGGCTCCTCAGGACCAACATGCCCATCAGGCGCGAGGAGGGCAGGGTATTCATGACCAAGGTCAGGAGCGGCCTGCTGGTCCAGACCGACCCGTTCATCGATCTCGACAGGAGCAAGCTGAAGGTCGTGACCAAGCTCGCCCCGAGCGCCGAGGACATCGATGCGATGGTCTTCGGAGTCAAGGTCTGCAGGCACGTCAAATCCAACACGATCCTGCTAGTCAAGGGCGAGAGGACCGTTGGCGTCGGAGCCGGCCAGATGAGCAGGGTGGACTCGACCATGATCGCAGGCATGAAGGCCGGTCCGGAGGCGAAGGGGAGCATACTCATCTCGGATGCGTTCTTCCCGTTCAGGGACGGCGTGGACGCGGCGGCGAAGGTCGGCGTGTCGGCCATAGTCCAACCGGGCGGCTCGCTCAGGGACGAAGAGGCGATCCAGGCGGCCAACGAGCATGGGATGTCCATGGTCTTCAGCGGCCTCAGGCTGTTCAAGCACTGACGCGGGACCTGGCCTGGAAAAACCCTTTCATCATCCACACTTGTGCGGCTAGCGGATGCCTCCGCTGCGAGGACCCGGCTGCTGAGGTGTGGCCTGGATGGCCGCTCACAGTATCGGGACGAGCTTGGGCCTGAAGTCGTTGGGCTCGGGGTCGGTCATCGCATATGGCGCCGTGTACGGCTCCTCGCCGCGCACGATTGTCACGCCCGAGGTCTTGTCGATCCTGATGTGCATGTGCGCGAGGTCGGTCAACCGGCTCGTGGACTTCACGGACGGCGTCACGGTCGCGACCAGTATCCCGCCGCTGTTCAGGAACGATGTCAGGAACTCCATCATGCCATCGAGCACACCTGGCCCGTAGATCGATTCGAGCGAGTCGAAGCCGATCACCGCGAGGTACGGCGAGCTGGTGTCCTTCAGCGAGTACTGCACGTCCTGCCATTTGATGTCGACCTTGACATCCCCGCCTTCGAGCGTCATCGCGTACGGCTTCGGGGACTCCGAAGGCGCATGCGGCTCGAGCACGCGGATGTTCTTGTCGAACACGTCCGGTGATATGAAGCCGAGGAGCTCGCTCCTGGCGGTCTCCGCCCCCGTCTTCCTGGTCGGGAGCCACGCGACCCCGCGCTTCTGCATCGCGTAGTTGCATATCATGGCGTTCTCGATCTGCGACGACGAGACGACGGGCACGCCCGGGCTGAGCTCGATGAGGGCGATCGTGCCCTTTCTCAGACCCCCCTCGAGCATGTCGTCGAGGTCGATGTTGCCAGTTGAGACCGCACCCTGAGCCGGGTCTGCAAGGACATCCACCAGCTTGGGCTTCACGGGCTTCGTGTACCTGCTGTACTCGAACGTCCGTATCCTGCCGCCGAGCAGGGTGTAGACATACTTCGGCTGGTGTATCTCACAGCCCCTCAGCTTCAGTATGTCCAGCTCACGTATCCTCCGCCCGGTGGAGTTGTTGAATGAAAGATATAGCACCCCGTCCCCGAGATAGTCCAGCAACGGGTCGGGTGTCTCGAGGACATAGACGATGTTCGTCCCGCAGCCCTCGACCAGGTCCCTCTGGAGCGCGTTGATGAGCCGGGCCTGCGGCACCCCGTACTTCTCCGCGAGCGCGTCTATGCTGTCCAGCACGATGAGCGTCCTCTCGGGAAGGGCCTTGTCCACGACGTCGTAGGCCATCTCGATCTCGGGCATCATCGCGCCGACCGTGACCGTGAGCTCCTTCTCACCGGTCGCCTCGGCCGGCGTCTCCTCGAGACCCTCCTCGACGTTACCCTCGAGCCTCTGCAGTTCCTTCCTCGGGGCCTTGACCTTCTCGCTCTTCAGTTCACCCTTGATGGCCGCGAGCCCGAGGAGGATCTTCTCGACCTGCATCTCGGAATCGGCCCTCTTCTTCATCTTCTTGCGCGCCTTGAGTATCTCCCCATCCCGGACCTTCTCCAGGAGCCATGGGAACTGGTTGAAGAGCGATTGGTCCGATACCCTCGTCGACATGTAGTAGCTCTGCTGGACCTGGGCGAGCTCCTCGATCATCTGGAGGGCGAGCGTGGTCTTCCCGGTACCGGCCATGCCCCTGATGATTAGAGAATGTCCGCCCGGGTTGGACAGGAACTGGACTATCTCCTGCGGGAATGTCGCCGTGCCTACCTCGTTATCTCGAGCCATCTTGAACCAACTCCTATTCACGATACCGAATGACCGTCATCTATCCCGAACGCTCCCTTGGAACGAACAGGCCCCCGGGCAGGGCCTCCTCGTCTTCTTCCTCCTCGATGAGCTTGACCTCTTTCCACTCGCCCCCGAAGTCCTGGGTCTGACCCGAGATCATCTGGAACCTCACCCTCAGCTTGCCGCCTTCGAAGAAGATGTAGGCGTTCTTGAGCTGGGACATGTAGAGCACTATCCTCTTGCCCTGCTGTGTAAGAGCGCGCTCGACGGCCTTGAGCAGACCTGCCTTCTCGAGAACGTGGATGCGCCGGTAGCACGCAGCTATCGGGATGTTGAGCTTGGCGCTCAGCTCAAGCGCGTGCTTGGGCTTGCGCGAACATGCCACAAGTATCTTGGCGGCGTATGTGTCCATTATCAGACGAGACGCCTCAATCGGGTCCAAACCTCGGCCTCCGTGTCCTATGCCGCGGATGCTCGGGACTCGCAATCTGGGGGGGTCCGCGGGACAGTACAAAGACGATTGGGAGCGAATATACTCCCTGCGTTTAATAGTCTTTCGTAGGACGTGAGAATCGCGGATGCGAACCAATCCACAAGAAATATAATGAGCCTGCGCGGCGCTCACGTGCCACAGGACCGTTACGTAGGGAGGAGGTCACTCTGAAAGGTCGCAGATGCAGGTGCGGTTACGCCACTGTGAGCTCCAGGACCAAGTGCCCCAGATGTGGGAAGCCTATGATGCCCGCGGAGTGGAAGGACTCCGGGAAGGTCCTTTCGTTCACGAAGCTCCGGATCGCGCTCGACGATACCGAAACACGGTACAACCTGGCGGTCGTAGGGGTCGAAAACGGCCCTAAGCTCCCATGCTGGACCACCGAGATGCTGAAGCCGGGGGCAGAGGTCGACCTGTCGATGACCAGCGGCCGGTGCGACTGCCGCGAGAGGACCGCCTGAGCCCGTCATACATCGATCTTCGCGACCTCGGTGACCGTGAACGGCGGGCCCAGGGCGACGAACTTCTTCTTGAGCATCTCGTGCAGCTCCCCGGAGGATTTCACGGTGGCCCCGCGGAAGTCTACGACCAGCTCGCAGGTCATGCGCTCGTAGTAGACCAGCACGTTCGTGTAGCCGGCGAGCACGTTGACCGACTCGTCCCCGAGGGCCTTCATGACCTCGTAGATCGCGCCCGGCCTGTCCGGGATGTCGACCTTGATCCTGGCCAGCTTCGAGTCGTCGTTCAGGAACACGATTGAGAGTATCCACGAATCGGGCTCGCCGACCAGCATGACCGGGGATGAGCTCCTGCCGAGGAAGTTGAGATACGCCTGCGGGAGTTCGAAGGAGCCGTCCTTGATCAGGCTGGCCTTCTTCTCCGTCTTCCTCAGCGCCTTGACCTTGATCTGGTCGTTGCCCGCGACCGCGCCCCTCGTGTACCGGGTCGACAGGTCCGAGGTCTCGATGGCCATCACATCGACCAGGGTGACCCCCTGGTCCTTCGCAGCCTTCGCGTCGTCGAACTCCTTGATGAGCGACGAGGAGTCGCCGAAGAATGAGAGGTCCACGAGCATCTCCCAGACCATGACGACGTTCGGGATCGAGCTGACGGTCTCCGAGTTGAGTATGTCGATGTTGCGCGTCTTCAGGAACTGGGCCGCCTGGGCAAGCGCGCCCGGGACGTCCCTGACCTGGAATGTGATGTAGGCGATCTCGCGGTAGTTCTCCGGCCCGAACGGGGACAGCACGATCTCGAAGGCGCCCTTGCCGTCGATCTCGTACCTGAACATGGAGCTGAACACCTCGCTCCCGTCCGTCAGCCCGAGGGGCTCGCCCACACCCTGGCTGATCTTCACCTTGCCAGCTTCCATTCTGCCGAAGTCTAGGAGTTTCATCTAACTCGCCTCCTCAGCTCGAAGAGGGACTCCTGATGATAAACATGTTGAATCACACCTGGCTCTTGGGCGAGAAAATGTACAAAACTGGCACACGGCGCTTCAGGCCCGTCCAATAGCCGCAGGTCCTGCACTTGTACCCGCTCGTGACCGTGCCACCGTAGACCGTCAGGTTCCTGATCCGCTCCGTCCGGCCGCCGCAGACCGGGCACGCCCCCGCGGCAGTCTTCTTCTCGGTCTCCCTGCACCTGATGTCGATGTTGGCAAGGTCGTTCTCGATGACCAGCCGCCTGAGCCTCGGCTCGCTCACGCTGTAGTCCGAATCGTGCCTGTGGAGCTCCGTCAGGACCAGTTCCGTGAGTTTCCGCTGGGAGTTTATGACACCGTGCCTCTGAAGGGCATCCCTGACCGCCTCGACCACCTCGGTGTCCGACGGCTTCCTGTAGGCCATCGACCAGGGATTGATATCCGCTTACGAATACCTTTCCACTGGATGCAGGCCTCCCCGCACCCCATGGAGTGGCGGCCCCTGGCCGGACCCACTGACCCTGGCAATGTGGGGTGGCAAGACATATATCGATAGAGGGGTTAACCGGACCCCAGGTGAAGGGCATGCGAGCGAAAGTTATCATAATGGGAGCTGCAGGCCGGGACTTCCACAACTTCAACACGTATTTCCGCGACAACGCGAACTACGAGGTTGTGGCGTTCACCGCCACGCAGATACCCAACATCGAAGGTAGAAAGTACCCCGCGAGCCTCGCGGGCAAGCTGTACCCCAAGGGTATAGACATCTACCCGGAGAAGGACCTCACGGAGCTCGTGAAGAAGCACGGGGTCGAGCAGGTCGTCTTCGCGTACTCCGATGTCGCCCATATCGATGTAATGCATAAGGCTTCCATCGCGAACGCCGCAGGGGCCGACTTCAGGCTCATGGGGATGAACCAGACAGCGCTGAAGTCGAAGGTGCCGGTCATAGCGATATGCGCGGTCAGGACCGGCTCCGGTAAGAGCCAGACGACGCGGGCGGTCGCGTCCATCCTGAGGGCGAAGGGCAGGAGGGTAGTGGCGATCAGACACCCGATGCCGTACGGCGACCTCGAGAAGCAGGCGGTCCAGAGGTTCGCGTCCTACGCCGACCTCGACAAGAACGAGTGCACGATCGAGGAGCGCGAGGAGTACGAGCCGCACATAGACAAGGGGATCATCGTCTACGCTGGCGTGGACTACGAGAGGATCCTGAGGCAGGCCGAGCAGGAGGCGGATGTCATCCTGTGGGACGGCGGGAACAACGACACGCCGTTCTATGTGCCCGACCTGCACATCACGGTCGCGGACCCGCACAGGGCCGAGCACGGGAAGCTCTACCACCCGGGCGAGACCAACATGCGCCTGGCCGACCTCATCATAGTCAACAAGGTCGACACCGCAGACCCGAAGGATGTCGAGCGGGTCAGGGAGATCTCCAAGGAGCTGAACCCCAAGGCCAAGGTCATATTGGCGGCCTCACCGGTCACGGTCGAGGACCCGAACGCCATCAAGGGCAAGAGGGTGCTCGTGATCGAGGACGGCCCGACCGTCACGCACGGGGACATGAGCTTCGGAGCCGGGTTCATCGCAGCCCAGAAGGCTGGCGCGAAGGAGATCATCGACCCCAGGCCGTTCGCGGTCAACTCCATCAAGGCGACCTTCGCGAAGTACAAGCACCTCGAGAAGGTCCTGCCGGCTATGGGCTACGGGCCGACGCAGGTCAGGGAGCTCGAGGAGACAATCAACGCCGCCAAGTGCGACGTGGTCGTCTCCGGCACGCCCATCGACCTCAACAGGGTCCTGAAGGCGAACAAGCCCCTGATCAGGGTCGGGTACGACCTGCAGGTGCTCCCGAACGAGACGTCCCTCGAAGAGATCCTCAAGAAGTTCTGAGCCCGAAAAGGGTTTAAGGACGCCCTAGAGGATAGGGGCACCGCGGGAGTAGCCAAGCCTGGCCAACGGCGCAGGACTTAAGGTCCTGAAAACACAGGAGGAGACATTCTGTCTCGAAGGAGTACGGGGGTTCAAATCCCCTCTCCCGCACCATTTTTCCATATTCATCCAGCGGAGAATGCTCTCCCGTCCAACGACTTGTACCTCGGGGACGAAGCCGATGCACGCGGACGGCGCCGACCTCCGGAGGAAGCATGACATGACGATCGAATGGTACCGGGAGATCGTGGACGAGCTGAAGAAGAACGGCATCGCTGGAATCGCTGGCTAGCGCGATGTCTGAAGGTGAGACACGGGCACAGCGGATCGGCCCTGCTTCCGCTGACCGTCGGAGCCAGAAAACGCCGCTGTGGTGTCGTCGGTCGGCTATAGCGCGCGCCTATCTGCGGGCCATGTGGATGTAGTGGCACTCGGGGCATTCGAACTCCTTGCCGTTCGCCGCCACCAGCTTCACGTGCTTCTGGTGCTTCTCGCACTCAGGGCACATGACATCATGCTCCCGCTTCCTGAAGTAGTCCAGAAGTCCCATGATCAAACCCGCCCGCGTATCCCCGCGGGGTGTAGTAATAACTTGCGCATGACCCGCGATCAGGCCTTGTGGATCGCCGACACGGCGTCCCTGAGCGCAGGTTCGAAGTCGCCGTTCTCGATGAGGGTGCCCGTGACGATTATGTCCGCCCCAGCGGCTATCGCGCGGACCGCTTTCTCTGGAGAGTTGACGCCTCCCCCGACGATGATCGGCACCTTGACGCTCTTCCTGACGGCCGCCACCATCTCCGCCGGGACGGGCTCAGGGGCGCCTGACCCCGCCTCGAGGTACACCAGGTCCATTCCGAGCATCTCTGCGGCCATCGCATATCCGACCGCGCGCGGCACGTCGTCCCGCTTCACGAGGTCGGCTTCGCCGACCTCCCCGACCTTCATGCCTGGCTCGACTATGACGTAGCCCATCGAGATGGGCTCGATGCCGAGCTTCCGGATGACCGGGGCGGCCCTCCAGTGCTCGCCCGTCACGTTCTTGACGTTCTTCGAGTTGAGCATGCTCATGAAGTATATCGCGTCGCTGTGACGCGCTATCGCGTGCGCGCCCGACGGGAAGTATATGACCGGGAGCTTGCACGACATCTTGATAGCGTCGACCGTCTGGTCCAGGTTCTCCTGGGTGACGCCGGTGGAACCGCCGACCATGATCGCGTCAGAACCTGCGCTGGCCGCCTTGGCTGCGATGGCACCGGCCGCCTCCGGCCGCTGCTTCGCCGGGTCGATCAGCGTCATGTGCATCTTGTGCTTCTTGAGGGTGTCGAATATGTAGGCCTTGACCGTCACAATACCCCTCCGACTAGGAACGCCATCAGGGCCACCAACATGGCTAGCTTCGCCATCTTCTGACCTTTCTCAGGGTTCTCGAAGTGAATCAGAGCGCAATATATAAAGATTCCATCAGCCACCACAACGACTGGCAGATACCAGACAGACATCAGGTCCAGGATGTAGGGTGCAGGACTCAGCGCAACGGCTCCGAGGAAGGCCGCTGAGCCAACGGCCCCGGCCCTCTCCACGCCGATCCTCATCGGGAGTGTGCGCCTCGAACCCCTGTCTCCCTCGATGTCCTGGATGTCCTTCACTATCTCTCTTCCGAGGGTAGCCAGGAAGGCGAGCAGCGCGAGGATCCACGCCACCTCGAGACTGTCCACCGCGGCCCCGCCGAACAGGAACAACGCGCCCGTGAGCCAGCTTATCGCGAGGTTCCCTACGAGCCCCTCGCCCTTCAGGAGAACCTCGTACACGAGCATCGCGAACACGGACGCAATCACGATCGTGACGGACCATATGCTGACGAACGGGCTCAGCGAAATCGCAGCGACGAACAGGGTCACCGCGAGATACAGCGCGGTCCTCGGCGACAACAGTCCCCGAGGCAGCGGCCTGTCCGGGTGGGCGACCTTGTCGACCTCGCGGTCGAAATAGTCGTTCAGCGCGTTCCCGGCACCCGTGAACGCCATCACGACGGCCATCGAAAGCGCCACCTCGAGCCAATTTTCCTCGACGCCCGACGGACCTGCGCACACGATCGCCGCAAGCAGGACACCGAACGCGCCCATGGCGCAGTTCCCTGGCCTCAGGAGGCCGACATATGCCGCAGCCGTCCCGTGCCCGGCCGTCTCCGACATGTCCCTCGGGACACCATGCCGGCCTATAATACTTTTTCACTATGCCTGGCTACACGTCCAAAGACTTATGTAGTGATGCCATGTTCGTGCAGAGGCCATGCAGCCACCTACACCGCCAGAAGCTGCAAAGGACATCGAATTATTGAAGGGCCTGGTCGCTAGACACTTCCCGGTTTACGATGTCCGAGTCAACTTCGATGTCGTCGAGTTCTTCTGCAGGGTAGACGACACGACTCTAGAGGAAAAGTTCGAACAGCTCAGGGAGGAGATGGGCAAGCAAGGGTTCATCCCGATGATCACATACGAGAAGGGCGAGCATGTCGTGATCGTCGGCAGGAAGCCTGACTCGAAATACAGGAGCATATACGTAAACCTCGCCATGCTCATCATCACATTCCTCACCATGACTCTCGCCGGTGTGCTCGACTGGGGGGCGTACGCAGATGTGCCCAGTAACGAGACCTTCTCCGCGAAGAACATCCTCACCGGCATAGCCGTGTTCGCGCTCCCGCTCATGGCGATTCTCGGAGTCCACGAGCTCGGCCACTTCTTCATGGCCAGGAGACGGAAGGTCGCGGCGTCGATGCCGTTCTTCATACCTTCGTTCCCGCCGCTCGGGACCTTCGGCGCATTCATCTCTCTACGCGACCCCATACCCAACAGGAAGACCCTGTTGGAGATAGGCATAGCGGGACCCATCGCCGGCCTGCTGGTCGCGATTCCCATAGGGATAGCAGGGCTTATGCTCACGAACGCCGAGGCGAGGCCTGTCCCTGAGACCATCGGGGAAGGGAGCCTGGCGCTCGTGATGTTCCCGATGATATACAACTGGCTCGGGAGCCTCGTTCCGATCCAAGGGGATTACCTGCTCCACCCGATGGCCTTCGCGGCGTGGGTGGGGTTCCTCGTGACCGCGCTGAACCTCCTGCCCGCGGGACAGCTCGACGGAGGGCACATCTCCCGCGCACTTCTGGGGAACAAGGCGAAGTACGCCTCATGGGTCACGATCGCGGCACTCCTAGCGCTGTCCATGTTCTACTTCTCGTGGATAATCTTCGCGATTCTCATCCTGTTCCTCGGGGCCAAGCACCCGCCGCCCCTGAACGACATCACCAAGCTGAATTTCAAGCACAAGGCGCTCGGGGTACTCGCGTTCGTCATACTGATCATCGCCTTCGTCCCTGTGCCGATGGTCACGGTGATGCCAGACTACTCGTTCGACGCAACGCCGGCCGACGGAACGACCGGGAACGTCACCCCTGGCGTCGCAGTGCACTTCGAGGTGTTCGTGGAGAACCTCGGGAACACGAGGAACAACATCACATTCAGCGATTCCTCATCCCTGGACGGATGGAACATATCGTTCAAGCCGTCGACCGAGGGAGAGGATGCATACACCGCGCCGTACACGGTCTCCCTCAGGACCGACAGGAACGCGAGCGTGGATGTGCTCGTGAGGTCCGCCATGGGCGCTGCACCCGGGAACCAGACGGTCAACATCACGCTGCATCCTGAGGGGCTCGGGGACGACGGGAGCTCCGACGTCACGATCAGCTACGACCTCGTCGTCCTTCCGCCCGTGGTCACGTTCAGCCTCGCACCGGACACCCTGTCCATACCCCTTGGCGGAGAGGACGCGACCGGGATAACGATCGACAACGCAGGCGAGGGTGACATAAGGGTGTCGCTGATGGTCACACAACTCGACACATACCTCGGCGCCGTGATCTACCTCGTGGGCATGCCAGAGGTGAACAGCTCCTCGGCCATCGAGTTCACGGTACCCGCCGGGACGGCCGTCGATGTGGGACTAGACATCCTCGTATGGAGCACGGCCACCGTCGGCACGAAGACCATCGAGATCGAGGCATACTGCGGGGACATCCTGCTCGAGACCCTTATCATGACAGTCCAGGTCTACTAGGGTCATGTCCTTCGGAGTACGCAGAAGTTCCTCGTGAGCGACCTGTGCACCCACAGCCCGTGGGTCTCCTCGAGGTCGAACCCGTCCATGCCTTCGAGGAGCGACATGTCGGGCACGGCCGTGACCACGCGGGAGCCTCTCCGGACCACGGACCTGAACGCCGAGAACGCCCGCCTGTACAGGTCCGGTATCTTCTCACCGTTCGTGCTGGTCGACCTCCCGTAGGGCGGGTCCGTCGCTATGCCGTCCACCGTCCCGACGACCTCGGCGACCCTGCCCACATCGCACACGCGCACGTCCGCGGACGCCCCGAGGTGGGATAGGTTCTCGAGCGCCCCCGAGGCCATCCGCTCCGACAGGTCCGTCCCGATGGCCCGCGCCCCAATCATGAACGCCTCCGCAAGGATCGCGCCCGTGCCGCAGAACGGGTCCAGGACCGTCCCGCCGACCGGGACCCGCGTCAGGTTGATCATGGCCCTCGCGTACTTCGGGTGCAGCGACGCCGGGTACTTGAACGGCAGATACCTGTTCTTCCGCTTCTCGAACGACGTGCGGTCTATGCTCCCGAGCACGCGCCCGACATGCGCTCTGTTGGAGAAGACTATCCTCACATCGCTCACCGGGTCGTGGATGTCGACACCCCGGCCGACCCCGATGACGCCCCCGACGCTCCTGCTGACCTGGTCCAGGTTCACCCCCTCGACCGCCGGGCCGACCTTGGTCGCCCGGACCCTGATGGGCCCCGGGACGTCCACTGATGCTGCGAAAGACTGGACCTCGGATGGGCTGCACGTGCCGAGCCACTGGGAGACATGATGGCACAGCCCGAGCCTCGATGCGAGGGACGCAGGACTGGCCGATGTCTCGATCACGAGTATCCCGGGGTCCGAGTCGATGACCTTCCCGGGACCGCCGAGCGCGTCCGCGGCGGACAGCGCCTCGGACCTGGCCATGGACTCGCACTCCATCGAGAGTTCGAGCAGGAGCTTCACGGACCGTGCACCTGCGGTCAGGTGCATCAATCCTTCGGTTCAGTCCGATATGCCGCCCTCGGACACCAGGAAGACCGCTTCCGCCTCGGGCAGGTTGGGCGAGTCGATCAGCCTCGCGATGCGCTTTCCGCCCTTGCTCTTCCTCAGGTATATCCTGAAAGTGGCCGTGTGGCCAACGATGTGCCCTCCGATGGGCCGCGTCGGGTCCCCGAAGAACGCATCTGGCTTCGCAGAGACCTGGTTGGTGACCGCGATGACAGCGTTGTGCACATCCCCGAACCTGAGGAGGTCGTGCATGTGCTTGTTCAGCATCTGCTGCCTCTCCGCGAGCGCGCCTCGACCGATGTACTCGGCTCTGAAGTGCGCCGTGAGCGAGTCGACGACGATCAATCTGACAGGAAAGTCCTTGGCCGTCTCGAAGGCCTTGTCGACGAGGAGCGTCTGGTGATGGCTGTTGAAGGCGCGCGCGACGTGTATCTTCTTCAGGACCTCGTCCGGGTCGAGGTCGGAGGCCTCCGACATCTGAGTGATCCTCTCAGGCCTGAAAGTCTGCTCGGTGTCTATGATGATCGTGTGCCCG
The DNA here is from genome assembly GCA_964568665.1 of uncultured Thermoplasmata archaeon. Taxonomy (GTDB): domain Archaea; phylum Thermoplasmatota; class Thermoplasmata; order UBA10834; family UBA10834; genus CAWBDD01. Next base: position 26,775 of record CAZMPY010000008.1, read on the forward strand.
TCGAGCCCTCCCTCGGAGATTGGCCGCGTTGTGTTGACCGCGAGCTGGTGGCAGAGCTGGGTCTTGCCCGAGCCGAACTCGCCGAAGAACTCCGTGATGGCACGCGACTCGAAACCGCCGCCCATGAGCTCGTCCAGCGCCTTCGAGCACGAGCCGAGCTTAGCGACGCTCTTCCTCCGCTCCAGTATGACATCGCCCGTCTCGAATCCGCCGACATCGGCTGCTTTCTTCGCGGCCGCGATGATCTTCGCAGCGGTCGACTCACCGATCTCGGTGATGTCCGCGAGGTTCTTGGGCGAATCCACTGCGATCATCATGATGTCGTTGTAACCAGCCTCCTTGAGCTTCTCAAGTATGGCCGGACCGACCCCTGGGAGCTTCTCGATCTCCTCCTCGGACATCTCTCCTCAACACCTTCATCTTCTAAACCCCGCGTGCAACATATAAGCGTATTCATTGGAGGTAAGCGAAAGTGGTGGCGCCGGCCGATGGGTGACGACAATGGGGGCACTGCGTCCACGTCGCCATGGCCAGACTGTCCGGACAGGCCTTGGATGCCACCAAAAGATATTAAATAGCCCTAGCTCTTCGAGGGGCGTAATGGCCAAGAAGCGGAAGAAGGACAAGCCCGAGGACGAGGAGTACGAATTCGAGGCCCCTAAATTCGACGAGAAGGAGTTCCTTGAGAAGGAACTCAGGGACACGAAGACGACTCTCCTGACAGTGGTCATCGGCGTGGCCTTCGGGATAGCCGCCGGGGCCCTCGCGTGGGTCTCGACCGACCTGATAGGGGTCGGCTTGATCATGGCCATCGCGGGCATCATCTCGCTCAGGTACATCTACCCGGTGTTCAGGGTGAACATATCCGAGTTCACCAAGAAGAACTGGGCCGGGAACGTCGCATGGTTCTTCTTCACTTTCCTTGCGGTCTGGGTGCTCATGTTCAACTATCCGTTCGCGGACTACGCCGACCCGACGGTCAAGGACGTGACCATCTGGGTGCACAACAGCGCGACGGGCAACTTCACCGCGATAGACTACGAGTACATCGAGTCATCCGGGACCTGGAGTTGGGTCTGGACCCCGCGCTGGGGCGAGGACCTGGCGACCATGATCCGCGCGAACGCCTCGTACACGGTCAACATCACCGCGAATGTCGCGGACAACGGGAAGCTCGTGACCGCGGACATATCGATTGGGACCATGGGCGACTTCACGATGGCGTCGGAGGGGGACCACAGGTACGGGTACGAGATCGCCGGGACGCTGCTGAGCGCATCCAGCGATCTCAGGTTCTACATCCACGCGGTCGACAAGGCGGGAAACGAGATCATATTCAATCCCACTTCCGTCCCGGTCATCGCATAGGACGGACCGGTTCCCTGACGCACTACCTCACCCAGGGCATCCTCTCGTCGAAGTGGTGCGTCAGCGCCGGGAGATGCCTCGCATCGAGGAGCGCATCGCCCGACTCGACATCGATCCGGTCGACCTTTTTCACGTCCTTGCCGAGGGTCATCTCGGTCAGCTTGGACCTCAGTAGCTCGTCGGCGCGGGTGAACTCCCTGTTCGCCATGACGTACCACCGTCCCCCCTCGACGTAAGGTTCGGATATGCCCAGCGTCCGCCACTTGGAGAGGAACTCGTTCGCGTTCTCGGAGTTCACAGGGGGGCCCCTGTGCTTCCTGGCCTTCGGCAGGGCCATGGACTTCACCTCGACGAGCATGTGCGTGATCCCGTCGACGTGTATCGTCGTCTTCTCGACCTCGAAGTCTGAGCGAGCCAGCAGCGCGGTCGCTGACGCGAGCGACTTCCTGAGCTGAGGATAGATGACATCGTCGATCAGGTCCAGCTTCGGGAAGCTGAGCGACACGACCTTCCCGAGGCGGTCGCCCGCGGCCACGACAATCTTCTCGACAGGCCAGACATCCTGAGGGACTGGATAGAAATACTTCTCGGCCGGGGATGCCAGGTACTCCCTGCTCGCTGCCACGAACCTGAGGAGCGTCTCCACCGCGACCGCGGAGGCGACGTTCCTGGTCGGATCGACCGGGTCCACGAACGTGAGAGTCTCCGGGAACTCCTTCCCCGGGTGGTCCGGGAGCTCGATCGCCTCGCCGACCTTCCACATCGCAGCGGCCTTCAGCGTGGCGCGGAAGCCACCGAACCGCATGATCAACAGCTCGCAGAGGTATCCCGAGAACCCCTGGACCTTCGCCTCGGCCCCGTAGCATCCGATGCCCTTCATGAACCGCTTCAGCAGCCTGACCTCGTCGCGCTCCTCGACCGCGATGCTCTTCTTGACGAACTCGGTGTGGAACGGCGTCCGGTCGACCGCGCTCATCTTCTTGCGCGTGTCCCTAATCTTGAACGCAGGCACGAGGTCCACCTGGAAGCCCGCATGGAAGCCGCGCACGTAGGGGTGCTGGGTGTAGTACTCCCGCCCACCTTCGAGGACCTTCCTGCCGATCTCGAGCCCAGCGGACTTCAGCTCGTCGATGCTGGTGCTCTCGGGGAACAGCATGAACAGGTCGATGTCAGGGTCCTTCATGTTGGTGCCCTTGGCGACTGAGCCGACGAGCATGGTCTCGATGTGTACGCCGAGGCGCTTCGCCTCCGCGCCGACCATCTTCTCCAGCTCCTCCGCGGCCGACAGGGCCTTGCGGTCCTCCGCCTTGGTCGGTTTTATGCGTTTCAGGATCTCCTGTTCCAGGGACATCGGCGGTGAATGGGCAGGCGGGGTAATAATAGGAGCCCGTGGCGAGGCCGCGTCCAGAAGGATGTGAGAGGGAGATGGTGTCTGTAGGTTGGTGTGGTGGGGATTACTAAAACTGTTTGTTGCTTAGGAGGAAAGTTGAGCCACCAACCTAAGACACCAAAACTGACTAATGGCTATTGCTATAAGAGCGTTTCCAGGGTACTAACACACCCACCAGCTGATATTGCAGGAACAAGGGCGTTATCTGCTCAGAGGCCGTCCCGGATGGTCGAAGACTGGATATTTGAGGAGCACACGGTCTCCTCGAGGTCGGCCACCGTCGCGTCGTCCGTCTCGGAGACGCTTACGAGTTCCGTACGCGGACCTCCGAGATAGAGCAGAACGAGCATCTTGCCGTTCGAATAAAATTCTGCGAATCCGAAGTCCGAAGCGGGCGACCAGAGGTTGCGCATGAGCGGGAGGCCCGTCGACTGCGAGATCGCTTCGAACAGGGGCGTGAGCTCCGTTGGCGCGTGCTCCGTCCGGACGACCGCCAACGTGATGCCCTCGCTGCGCGCGTGGTCGGACACGCGGGCGATCTCCGATGGCGAGAGCGTTGGCGGGCGCATGCTCGCGCCCATCCGCGCGGCGTTACATAACGGTTGCGCATGTGCGAGACCGCGCGCACCCGCACAGACCGCGGTGTGGAGTCTTTAAGCCTTGTTAGACCCATCGCCCGTCAGGCGGGATGGGATCACCATGTGTACTGACAGAGACTGCACGATATTCAAGGGCATGATCACGGCCTGTGACTGCTGCACAAGGAACGCCGACGCTGCGAAGTCCGAGAGCATGCGCACCCCTGGGTTCCAGGGGACCGCACAGGGGCGGCAGGGGCCTCCCGGCCCGGTCTGACCCTGTTCACCTTTCCAGAACCTGTCGGATCCGGTCCGAGACCGCGATGCCGTCGCTGCCCATGTCCAGCATCATGAAGTCGCGGGCCGCGACCGTGGGCACGCCCGAACGCTCCTCGATCCACTTGGCCTGCGTCTCCGGGTTCTCCTGGATGACGCGCATCCCGAAGTGCGTGATGACCGCCATCTCGGGTTTGATCTTCTCGATCATGTAGCCGGCGTCCTCCGTGCTCAGATGATGTGGTATCCTCTGGCCGAGGGGCCGCGTGACGCTCGCTATGAGCAGACGGCAGCTCCTGTGCGCCTTGATGACCTGCTCCACGAGCTGCGTGTCCGACACATAGGATATCATCCCTTCCGGGGTCTGTATCCTGAACCCGATGGATGTGGTGTCCGAGTGCGCCGAGGGCGTGGCGAATATCTCGTACGGCTTGAAGCTCATCTTGGAGAAGGGCGTCATCATCTTGACCGACTTGGGCTTCCCCAGGTGGTACTTGGAGATGGCGGGCCCGAACTCGCCGTCCCCCTCGATGACGCTCCTGCTGCCGATAAGCAGGCCCTGCTTCCTCGTGCCGCCCTCGGTCATCGCCTCGATGAGTATCTCGGCGTCGAGGTAGTGGTCGGGGTGGCAGTGCGACACGAGTATCGCGTGCGTCTTCAGAGGGTCGATCCCGACGGAGCGCATCCGCACGAGCGCCCCCGGGCCCGGGTCGATGTGGAGGTTCTTCTCGCCCTCGAGGTAGATACCGCCCGTCGCCCGCGCCTGGTAGATGGTCGCGAACCTGCCTCCGCCAGTGCCCAGAAAAGTGAGCTTGACCATGTCGACAAACCTTAATGCTTGGTCGCCTTAATACCCTTCCGGACCGAGGAGGGTGCACTTATGAGCATGCTGGTGAAGGGCGGCCTGGTTGTTACACAGGATGCGCACAGGCGCGTCCTCAAGGCGGATGTCCTCGTCGAAGGGGACAGGATCGCCCAGGTCGGGGACGTGAAGGCGAAGGCCGACGAGGTCGTGGACGCCAAGGGCTGCATCGTGATGCCCGGGCTCATCAACTGCCACACGCACATCGCCATGGCGGTCATGAGGAGCATCGTCGACGATGTCAGGCTCGACAAGTTCCTGGACCGGACCTTCGCGGTCGACGCGAAGCGCACTGAGGCGGACATCGCGGCGGGGACCGCGCTCGGATGCCTGGAGATGGCCAGGTCCGGCACGACGACATTCATGGACATCTACTACTCCCAGGACGTGATCGCGAAGAACGTCGAGCAGATCGGGCTCAGAGGGTACCTCGGCTGGACCGTCCTGGACGAGAGGTTCACCACGCAGAAGGGCCGGCCCATCGACAACTGCGCGCGGTTCATCGAGGGTCACAAGGGCAGGCGCCTCATCACGCCCGTCGTCGCCCCCCAGGGCGTGTATGTCTGCTCGGACGAGACGCTCATGCAGGCGAAGGAGCTCGCGGCGAGGCACGGGACCTTCTGCCACTACCATCTCTCTGAGACGAGGTTCGAGGTCTACGAGTACCAGAAGACGAAGGGGAAGCGCCCCGCGGAGCACCTCGCCGAGATCGGGTTCTTCTCCAAGGGCGACGTGGCGGCCCACGGCGTGTGGCTCACGATCAACGAGGTCCGGGCGCTCGCCAAGGCGGGCGTGTCCGTTGCCCACTGCCCCACATCCAACATGAAGCTCGCGAGCGGCGGATTCGCGCCTCTGCCCGAGATGTTCGAGAACGGCGTCGGCGTGTGCCTCGGCACGGACAGCGCGTCGTCCAACAACAGCCTGGACATGTTCTCCGAGATGAAGTTCGCGTCGCTCATGCACAAGGCCCACAGGTGGGACGCGGCCGTGGTCCCGGCCCAGAAGGCGCTCGACATGGCCACATGCGAGGCCGCGAGGTGCATCGGCGCGTCCGAGGACATCGGCTCGATCGAGCCTGGCAAGAAGGCGGACCTGGTGTTGATTGACTGCAGGACGCCTAGCATGGTGCCGACATACCCCGGGAACGCGGTCGCGAACCTGGTCTACGCGAGTCCGTCCAGGGCGGTCAGGGACACGATCGTGGACGGGAGGTTCGTCCTCAAAGGAGGCAGGGCCGTGACCGTCGACGAGCAGAAGGTCATGGAGTCCGCGGCCGCAGAGGCGGAGGCGCTCCTGGCGCGTTCGGCTCGATAGAATAGGATTCAGGGGTTTGGGAAAAGGTTTCCCGGGAATGGACTCACTCGGTTATGCCGAGTTTCTTGTCCACGCGATCCTTCTTCGTCGCGAGCTCCGCCTGGATCTCCTCCGACTCGAACTTCTCCGTGGCGGCGTCCAGGGCCTTCAGCTCCATCTTCAGCTGCTCCGGGGTCGGTATGCTCCCGAGGATGTCCTCGGGCCTGCCGACGGCCTTGATGATGTCCTCCGGCTTCGAGACATCGCGCTGCGGTGTCAGCCGGCCGGCGCCGAGGTACTCCGCAGCGCCCTCCACCAGCTTCGTGAGCTCGAACGGGAATATGATCTTGGTCGCCTGTCCGTTGGACATGCTCTTGAGCGTGTCCAGGGACAGCACGGTCAGCGCCTTGGAGTCGAGAGGGGACGCGCCGACGCTGAGTATCCTCAGCCTCTGAGCCTCACCCTGGGACTCGAGTATGGTCGCGATCCTCTGGCCCTCGGCCACTATTATCCTGGCCTGCTTCTGCCCCTCGGCCTGCAGGACCCGCGCACGCTTGTCGCCCTCGGCGCTCAGGATCGCACCGCGCTTCTGACCGTCCGCCTTGAGGATGGCGGCCCTCCTCAGCCTCTCGGCCGAGGTCTGCTCCTCCATGGCGTCCTTGACCTTGCCTGCAGGGTCGACCTCCCTGATCTCGACCGCCTCGACCTTGACGCCCCACTTGTCAGTGGCCTCGTCCAGGACGTCCCTCAGGTGGAGGTTGATCGTCTCCCTGTTGGACAGGATCTCGTCGAGCTCCATGCCGCCGATGACGGACCTCAGCGTGGTCTGCGCGAGGTAGATCGTCGCGGTCCTGTAGTTGGTGACCTGGAAGAAGGCCTTGCTCGGGTCGATGACCTTGATGTATATGATCGCGTCCACGTTCGTCGGGGAGTTATCCTTGGTGATGACCTCCTGACGCGGGACGTCGAGGACCTGTGTCCTCAGGTCGATCTTGACGACCTCGTTGATCAGGGGTGAGACGTAGTTGAACCCCTGGTTCAGGACCCTCATGTACCGACCGAGCCGCATGTAGATGGCCTGCTCGTAAGGCCTGACGATCCTGATGCCCGTCGTGAGTATCACGAAGACCGCGATGATCACGAGCACTAACAATGCGATTATGCCGGCGCTGACTGCCATTTAAGTTCCTCCTCCTTCGACGAAACGGGTTTCTCAGAGAGGCTCAGGCGGCCTTGTTGGCCGGCTCCGGGACCTCGATGACCTTGACGTGCACGCCCTCGCTCGACTTCACGATCACCTTCGCGCCCACGGGTATGGTGTGGTCGGATGTCGCGCTCCAGGAGTCATGGTCTATGCGGACCTTGCCCCTGAGGTTGTTCGGCTCGACCTTGGTGGTGACGACGCCGGCCTGGCCCACGAGCGAGGTCGCGACGACCGTCTCGGGGGGCGCGGGCGGCGCCAGCCTCTGGTAGAGCTTGATAGAAATGATCGTCATGGGCACCATCACGATGAGCGCGACTATCGGGGTCCACCAGGACTCGAGCCAGCTCGGATAGACCAGGCCTACCAGGCCGATGGCGAGGAGCACGCTCGCGGGGACCAGTATGAACGATCCTGGGGACGCGGCCTCCGCTAGCAGCATGAGTATGCCAATGATGACGAATCCTAGCGCCAGCTCCGTGCCCAGGTCCATGGTTCACAGTACAAGTAGGAGCCTATATATGGTTTGCGCGGGAAGGCCCTTCGTGGATGCTGGTCCACAATACACGGTCCGCCCCGCGCCCCTAGAACCCAGAAACTGGCTCAGCGCAGCCTGAGCCTCGCGACATGATAGCACCAGAGTCCGTGCTGCTTGAGAGCTTCGTTCGTGTTGTTGACGGTGATCCTCTCTGGCTCGGTCCGATACCTCATGACCTCGTCGATCGGGTAGCCGACGTAGTCCGAGAGCTTGATCAGCCTCTCATACGGGAACGGCTGCTCGCCGACCAGTATCTGCCTGATGCTCCAGCCCGGGTGTATCCTCGAGCGGTAGCCGAGCTCCCTCGCGAGCATGTTTATGCTCCCGGCCTTCTCGATCCCGAGCTTGATCATCTCCACTCTGACTGTAGATGTGAGCCAAACGCGTCTGTCGTCTGTCTGCGTCCGGTAGAGCTTTTGGAGATACCCGCCCTCAGAGCTCATACTGAGAGGGCCTATTGCAATCATGCGATATATACATCTTGCTAAGATGTACGCCCCCGGAAGGTACGTACCATCGTTCTCTGATATCTGGCATGGTACGTTCCTCGAAGGGTCCGCGTTCTCAAATCCGATAACGGGAGGAGCGGTTTATGGCCCTCTGCGACCATATCCTCAGGGGCACTAGACATGGCATCGGCGCACGAAGTGATCGGGCTCAGGACGGAAGCGAAGGACGAGATGGTCGACGTGACCAGCAGAGTGCAGGAGGCGGTCTCGAGGTCGGGCGTCAGGAACGGCCTCGCGTGCGTCTTCGTGGCCGGCTCGACCGCCGCCGTGACGACCATCGAGCACGAGCCCGGGCTGGTAGCGGACCTGCGCGGTGCCATGGACAGGCTCTATCCGAAGGGCATCGACTACGACCATCACCGGCGATGGGGGGACGGGAACGGGCACTCCCATGTGCGCGCAGCGCTCATCGGCCCCTCCCTGACCGTCCCCGTCATGGACGGGAGGCTGGTGCTCGGCCAGTGGCAGCAGATAGTGTTCCTGGAACTCGATGTCAGGCCCAGGTCCAGGGAGGTCGTGGTCCAGGTCGTCGGGGACCCTTAGGGGGCGGGCCGAAGGCCAGGGCGCAAGCATATTATAGCCTACACCGTTGGCCCAGGCAATGCCTCTGGATTGCGAGTTCCTCGGCGGAGGGCACGAGGTCGGCCGCCTCGGGATCATGATGAAGGGCGAAGGCGTCAAGATGCTCTTCGACTACGGCATGACAGCGACAGATCCGCCCTCGTACCCCGTCCCCGCCCCGCCGGTGGACATCACGTTCCTGACGCACTCCCACCTGGACCACTGCGGCATGATCCCCTGGCTCACCGCCAGGTACGACATCAACATCGTCGCGACACCCGTCACGAGGGATGTCGGCCTCCTGCTCATGGAGGACAGCATCAAGGTGGGCAAGTCCGAAGGCTACCCCGAGATGTACGACAGCAACGACGTCAAGACCGCCTCGCACAGGTTCGAGGACATCCGGTTCGGCGACACGACCAGTGCCGGCAGGTTCCAGGTCAGGGCGCACTCCGCGGGGCACATCCCGGGGGCCACGATGTACGAGGTCATGGACAAGAAGACGACGCTCGTCACGGGCGACCTCCACACGCAGGACACGCGCCTGGTCGCGGGTGCGAAGCCTGTCAAGTGCGACAACCTAATCATGGAATCCACCTACTCGGGGAGGAACCACCCGGAGAGGCTCAAGACCGAGCACGCCCTCATGACGAAGATCCAGGAGGTCTCGGACAGGGGCGGGACGGTCGTCATACCAGCGTTCGCCGTCGGGAGGACCCAGGAGATGATCCTCCTGCTCAAGGACACGCAGTTCGAGTTCTGGATGGACGGGATGGGCAAGTCGGTCAGCAAGATATACCTCGCCCACCCGGACTTCCTCCGCTCCGCGAAACGCCTCCGGCAGGCGATGAACAAGGTCAACGAGGTCAGGAACTACCACGCGCGCCTGCGTGCGGCCCAGGGTGACATCATCGTCACGACGAGCGGGATGCTCGACGGGGGACCGGTCCTGACCTACCTCGACAACATCAGGGACGATCCCAAGAGCGCCGTGCTCCTGACCGGGTACCAGGTCGAGGGGAGCAACGGGAGGAAGCTGCTCGAGACCGGCATGATGGACTTCGCTGGGGTCACCGAGCGCGTCGAGTGCGAGGTGCTCAAGTACGATTTCTCAGCCCACGCGGGGCACGACGACCTGCTCGCGTTCGCGAAGGCGTGCTCCCCAGAGAAGGTTGTCCTCATGCACGGGGACCACCGGGAGCTCCTGGCGGAGGACCTGCGCATGGCCGGGTTCGAGGTGCTCCTGCCCAGGAACGGCGAGAAGTTCGCCCTCTAGCGGGCCCGATGAAAACCTAGTTAAACCGTCGGGGCCCATGACATGGGTGCATGAAGTCGAAGTACCACGAGTTCCTGAGGGAGGACATCGGCTCGGGGGACATCACATCCGAGCTCGTCGTACCGCAGGGGCTGGCCGCCCGCGGACGGATCATCGCCAAGGAAAGGTGCATACTGGCCGGGGCCTACGAGGCGTCCGAGGTCTTCAAGGAGCTCGGGTCGAAGGCCTCGATGCGGCGCAAGGACGGCTCCGTCGTGCGCAAGGGGGACTTCGTGCTCGGTGTCTCGGGGCCCGCGAGGTCGCTCCTGGCCGGGGAGAGGCTCGCGCTCAATTTCCTCATGCGGATGAGCGGCATCGCCACCGTCACGAACGACATGGTCACCAGGTGCAGGAAGGTCAACCCGGAGGTCAGGGTCGCAGCCACCCGCAAGACCACGCCCGGGTTCAGGGAGTTCGAGAAGCGGGCGGTCGCGCTCGGCGGCGGGGACACGCACAGGTTCGGCCTGGACGACGCCATCCTGATCAAGGACAACCACATCAGCCTCGCCGGAGGCGTCAGGAAGGCCCTGGAGCGCGCGAAGCGCTCCAGCTTCACGAAGAAGACCGAGATCGAGGTCGAGAACGAGGCGGACGCAACCGTGGCGCTCGAGGCGGGCGCGGACATCATCATGCTCGACAACTTCTGCCCGGACGATGCGAGGGCGCTGTACCGGGAGCTCAAGGCGAGGCGTCCGGGTGTGATCATCGAGGTCTCGGGCGGCATCAGGCCTGACAACATAGTCGAGTACGCGGACGCGGCGGATGTGATCTCCGTCGGATGGCTCACGCACTCCGTGCGGGCCATCGACTTCTCCATGAGCATCGGCCGCGCATGACGGCGGGGAGAGACTATTTCTATTCCGCGGATGCTCCTTGTCATGGTGTCCATGAGCCCTAGGGAGGCGTGGGGTGCCTTCACGCTGGTTTTCGTCCTCGCGATGCTTTCCGCAGCTGCGACAGCGCTGAACTGGGGGTACGCGTGGTACGAGGTGGCCGCGTTCGTCATCATCGCGTCCTCCATGTACGCCTACGTGGTCTACAAGCGGTACGAGGTCGAGGTCGTCCCCGAGAGCGACATCATGCTCTTCAACGACCCGGACGACCTCAGGATCCTGTGCGACATATACGGCCTCGACACCAGCGGCGGGGCGCGCATCCTGAGGCAGCGGCTGACCGGGTTCGCGAGGCTGAACAGTGACAGGGCTTTCGTACTCGTGGTCCCGCCTGCGGTGCACGCGCTCGGGTCGGCTCTGGCGGTCAAGCACGAGGCGGCAGCCGCCGCGCCGGAGGAGCCCATGACAGTCCCGGCCCTCGTGATGCAGATGGTCTCCGACAGGGCCGTGACCGGTGGGCCGCTCGTCGGTGGGATGACGAGGTCGTCCGCGAGGCTGTCCACCATCAGGTCGTGCCCGGTCTGCGATTCGCAGCCCCCTAAGTCAGGCTCCGTGTGCAAGGAGTGCGGCGCGGACCTGGAGTTCTACGCCGTGCTTGCCGAGACCAAGGTCGGCCAGCGGCTCCTCTCGAAGAAGGCCGAAGCAGCCAGGCGCAAGCTTAGATACCCCGTCCCGCACTTACAGGGCCGATGAAAGAGGGCGAGAAGTGCCAGGTCTGCGGCAAGCCGGCCACAAGGTTCCTCTTCGCCGCGTTCGTGTGCGATGACGAGACGTGCATCGAGAAGGCGCGCGAGGAGCGCGGCGGCCCGGGCGGGCACAAGAAGCGCGAGATGTTCGACTGGCGCAGGGTCGATTGACCGGGCACCACCAGGTCAAGTTTAAAACGGCGGTCCCCTTTCCGGTCCTCATGACCAGGCGGTCGTTCGCGGGGCTCCTCGTCGTCGAGGCGCTGCTGGCGTTCGGCAACACTTTTGCAGGCTCCTTCAACATGATCTACCTGTTCAAGGAGCGGCACATGCCGATCTGGTCGGGGGCCACCTACCTGGCCATCGGGTTCGCCGTGTCCATCGGTGTGAGCCTCTGGCTGTCGTGGAAGCCGCAGGTGGACCTCCTGAAGCTCATCGTGTTCTCCCTCGCATGCCTCATCGTCGAGTACGCACTGTTCCTCGTGGTCCACGACGGATGGCTCCTGAGCGTACTGGTGGGGTTCGCGTTCGGGTTGTATTACTCGCTCATCTGGACCCCGACGAACATATGGATGGCCCAGGAGACGGACAAGAGCGACCGCGGGCTGAAATACGGCGCCGTGTTCTTCCTGTGGCCGCTCGCGACGTTCGTCGCGCCGTTCCTCGGCGGCCTGGTCATAGGCCTGACGAGCTACTCGGTGCTCTACATCATGGGCATCGGGATCATAATCGCCACGGCCGTGACGGTGTACCTGGCGAGGGGAAGCATACCCAGGGACCAGCCCATGAAAATCAACCTCCCGGGGTTCGGTCTCAGGAACTCGGTCGCGGTGTATGCGGAGGGCGCGTTCGAGGGAGTGTTCTGGGCCGACATCACAATCATATCGTTCATGTTCCTCACGGACGAGATGGAGCTCGGGGCGCTCTGGTCCCTGTTCGGCCTCAGCGCGGGTCTGATGGGCATCATACTCGGGAAGATATCGGACAGGATACAGGACCGGGCCTCGTTCCTGAGGATCAGCAGCATCGCGACCATCCCCTGCGTCGTGCTCGTGTACCTCGCGACCTCTCTGAACTCGTTCGGGGTGGCGGCCGGGATGCTCGAGTTCGCGGCCTTCGTCATGCCGGTCTTCATGTTCGCCATCATGACGGACACGCTCGAGGACAGGAAGAACGACTCCGTGCTGACGAGGGAGTTCCTGCTGGACATCGGCAGGGTGACGACCATCCCGGTCCTCATGGCGCTGCTCTACCTCGGCTTCACGCCCCAGGAGTGCTTCCTGCTGGCGATACCGTTCCTCGGGCTGACGCTTCTGGCCAGGGAGAAGAAGAAGGCCTCAGCCGCATGAGAGCCTGACGAGCTCCATCAGGTCCATCATCCTCAGCTTCGAGCCCTTGGCCTCGATGGTCGCCTTGAGGCTCTGGTAGCAGAACGGGCACGAGGTCGCGAGGATGTCCGCGCCGGTCCGCTCGGCGTCCTCGACCCTGAGCGAGGATATCTTCTGCGCGAGCTCCGGGAACGCCGTCTTCACTCCGCCCCCCGCCCCGCAGCACCTGGACTCCGCCCTGTTCCGGTCCATCTCCACGAGCTCGAGCCCGGGTACGGATGCCAGTATCCGTCTGGGCTGCTCGTAGAGGCCGTTGTGCCGGCCGAGATGGCACGGGTCGTGGAATGTGACCTTGCCCTCGACCCGCTTCTCGGGCGTGAGCCTCCCGGACTCGATCAGCCCGAGCACGAACTCGGTCGCGTGCACGACCTTCGCATCGAGCTTCCCGAGGCGCGGGTAGTCCTGCCGGAGGGTCTTGTAGCAGCCCGAGCAGCTGGTGACGATCACCGGTGAAGCGGCCCTCTCGAACATAGCGATGTTCTTCTGGGCCATCCTCCTCGCGGATTCGGTCAGGCCGGTCCTGAGGAGCGTCGAGCCGCAGCACCCCTCCTCGTTCCCCAGCGTCCCGAAGTCCACCTTGGCCGTCGAGAGGACGCGGGCCGTGTCGACGGCCATGTCCTTGATGTTTGGATCGTACGCCGCCGTGCAGCCCACGAAGTACAGCACCTCGCAGTGCTCCTTGAGCGCGTCCTTGACCTTGACCTCCTTCTCGATGCGCTTGGACCATCTGGACCGCTGGGTCCGGGGCTGCATCCAGGGGTTGTCGTAGTTCTCGATGCTCTTGACGATCTGCTCGTGAGCAGGCATCGGCCCGAACCCGTTCGCGACGAGGAACTCCCGCATGTTCTCCCACATCTCGATCGTGTCCAGGTGCGCCGGACAGACCGTCCTGCACTGGCCGCAGACCGTGCACTCGTAGGCTTTCTCGGCGAGCTCCTTCAGCTCCGCATCGGATATCTCCCTGGGCCCCAGCAGCGTGGCCCTGAGCCCGTGCTGGCGCCTGTAGAGCTCCCTCAGCCTGAGGATCTTGCCCCTGGGCGTGACGAGCTCGATGTCCTCGGCCTCGCCGCCCGTGGGGCATGTGGCCGTGCACTCCCCGCAGCGCGTGCACGCGTCGTAGCGCATGAGCGAAAGCACATCCAGCTTCGATATGTCGAGCCGCCTCATGTCCTGGGCGCCTCCTTGGCCAGCAGCCCGTCGACCTCGATGGCTACGGGCGTCGCGATCATGTGGAACAGCTTGCTGAACGGTATGTAGGCGACCAACAGGGCACTCATGACGCCGTGGACGAGCCAGGCCTGATCGTAGTAGCTGCCCGCGGACGATGGCATGACGAGGGAGAAGGCGTACCCGACGAACGAGTACTGGACTTCGGTCTCGTGCCCCGGTATCCTGCCCGCGATGCCCATGCCCTCCAGCAGGAACCCGCCGAGCACGACGGCCAGCAGGAAGAGTATCGACGCGGCGTCAGGCAGTTCGGTCCTGACGATCTTCGGCCTGATGACGAACCGCCTCACGGCCGCGATGCACAGCCCGACCAGCATCATGAGACCGGTGAGGTCGAACGCGAAGTCCCGGACCCAGAGCTTCGCCCAGCCCGTGTCGGAGACCATGGGCCCGTACTGCAGGAAATCGAGCGAGAGCGTGACCACCAGGTCCAGTGCGAACGTCCCCAGGAAGCCGCCGAGTATCAGTATGTGCATGAGCCACCTGGTGGCGCTCCTGTCCTTCAGCCGCGAGAGATACAGCGCATCCCTCGTCAGGACCGCGGCCATCCTCCCGATCCGCCGGCTGAACACCAGCCTCACGGCCCTCAGTGACAGGCGCAGCAGCCGGCCCTCGGGCGCCCCTGTGAGGCCGCGGCCGTGCATCCAGGTGAGCGCGTTGGCCAGCGTCCCGATCACGAAGACCGCGATGCACGCGACCATCGAGACCAGGAAGACGGACAGGTAGGCCCTGTCGCGGACATAGACCGTGTCGTAGGGTAGGAGGAGGATCACGGCGCACAGGATGGCGAGCACGGAAAATACGGGGACATAGAGCAATGCCCGGTCCTTGAGGTACCTCGCCTCGGCCATACTCGGATTGAATGATACCGGGCGTGTATAAACTCATCTGTTTTCGCGCAGCACCCTGAAGTGGTGGTTGGCGCACACCCTTGCGGCCTCGACGAGCTGCCCCGGGGAGGCGTCCGAGAGCATGAAGGACTCGCCCTGGGCAGTGACCAGCTCGTTCCGGACGGCCGACAGCATGGCCGCGACACCCCCGGCGCCCGTCTCGGGCACGGACCACATCCGCTTCCTTACTGCGTCGATGAGTTCCAGGAACCGACCGCCGTCCCATAGCTTCGCGCCGACCAGGAACGATTTGTTCTCGAGGCCGAGCACCGCGACCCTGAGGTCCGCGGCCACGCGGGCGATTGCGATGTCCGGGAGCATCCCCTTGGGGAGCTCCCTCCGGGGGCCCTCCTCGACCCCGATGAGCCTCAGGAAGAGCGCGTTCGAATCCGGATACCCGGGATGCTCCAGGTGCGGCCCGAAGAGCAGCAGCTCGCCGGCCCCGTGCCTGGCCCTGATTGCGGCCGGCCTGCCGAGCACGACTGACTTGGCGACCGCCCTCTTGACCTGGAACTCGGTGTTCATGGTGAAGGCGCGGTACCTGAGCAGGACCTCGGCGGATGTGTCCGGTCTGAACACGGGCCCGCCGTACAGCGGTGCGAGGAACGAGACGGCGCCCTGGTCCAATTCGAGCTCGCCCCGAACAGGATGGAACAGGGAACAGCTGCCGTAGGGCACGGCCAGCCGGGGAGAGGACGCGTCCCTGTAGGCGCCCGTAGGATCGATGTTCTCGACCTTGGCGTCGACCAGGTTGAATCCGCTGAGCGGTGGGATGGAGGACGGGAGGGGCAGGTAGGCGCCGGCACAAATCCCCACATACCTTCCGCCGCCCGAGATGAACGCGTCGATGCGGTCGGAGCCTTCCCTGAGCAGCGCCGACGCGATGGCGAAACCGTCCCCGCCGGAGGCTATGGCGATCTCCGCACCGTCCCCGAGCGAGGAGAGGAACCCATCGGCGTCCTCGAAGCTGACATCCAGGACTCCCCGTGACTCGAACAGGTCTGCGAGCCAGGTCCACGAATGCGAGGAACCCAGCCCTGCGTACACGACTATCCTCGGGGCGGTCATGGCAGACAGAACATGGGTCTGGGAGGGCAATTAAGAGCTTGCCCCATACTGCGAAAACGTCGCACAGGCCCGACAGAAAGGGTTAAAGAACCCTTTGGCTTATCATGCCCCCTACAAGGGCCCATGGTCTAGTGGCTATGACATCTGCTTGACACGCAGAAGATCACCGGTTCGAATCCGGTTGGGCCCACACCAGACATTCTGGCTGAATCCTTATGAGTGACCGTTCAGAGGAAGGTACTGTCGAGTGATTGCAGGCTAAGGGTATCGCAGATGTCCTCCGCGAACCGAACATGGTCCTCGTTGGCGGATGCCACCCCACCCTTGAGCAGGTAAGGGCGGATATCCCAGTCCGGGGCGCTGAAGTAAGTCGCCAGCACACACCCACTCGCACTCAGCCCCACGATCACCAGAGTGTCACAGCCTTCTTTCCGGAGCATGGCTCCGAACTCAGGATTGCCAAAGGCGCTCGCATGCCGCTTCGTGGCCTTGAGGTCGGTCTTCTCGATGTTCACCGTCTCAGGGACTTCGAAACGTTTTGTCCCGGGTAGCAGTCCGTCCGCCTCGTCCTCGGTATACCCCACGATGATGGGGAACTTGTTCCTCCTGAACCAGGCGATGGCACCGTTGATGACGTCCAGGCGCCTCTCCACTGATCTCCTCAGTTCCTGGTTGCTGTCATGGTCGTACAACCAGACATTCTGGATGTCCTGGACGAACAATGCGGGTCTCACGGTCATCTGTCTGTCGCAACACCCCCGCGACCTATATTGGTTTCCACCGAAGAAACGGCCCCGTCACCATCACTGGCGAAACGCGCGCCACTTCGGAGCCTGGCCGGAGTCGAGATCCGTTGGGACGTCTCAAGGGCAGGTAGATATAGCGTAACGGCGCTGGCTCACGCGGTGGTCCAGTGAGGATAAGGGCGAACACGCTCTGCTTGCTCGGTGTCGTCGTCGGACTTGTCGCCATCGTATCCGTATGGCGTTACGCCTATCAAGTGACACCTTTGACTTTATATGACTGGCCACATGCCCAGATCGAAACGGGATTCAGCCTTCTCGGAGTCCCTCTAGGGCAACTGCAGGGCCTGCAGATGACGGCGGTCTACATTGGAGCGGTGCTAGCGGTCGTGGGCGTGCTCATCGGGATTGCGACCCCGCTGGGTGGTGTGCTGGAGATCATCGGAGCATGCCTCTTCCTCAGCGTCACTCCAAGCGAGGAATTCGTGGGCGTAATACATGGGGTGTATTACTATCTCAGGATAGGACCGTTCATCGCGCTCATATCTGGGTCGCTGATGGTTCTCAGCATGGTCCTGCCGATGGTCCTGGAGAGGAAACCGTCGTTCAGCGCACTGCGCAGGCAGCTATGGACGTTCACGGTCCAACGTCAGGATGACGATCCGCACAGGGGGAGACACTGGCCGCTGGGAACGGACCTGGCAGCGTGGATCCCGATCCGCTCTGGCAGAATCCGAGTGCTCGCCGCCATCGCTATATCAGCGGTGATCGTGGCGGCGTCAGTCGGTCTTTCACTGAACGATTCATACACCAAGGAGAGCGTGACGATCACGGTCCTCGTCACGGCCGATGCGAGCAGCGCCGTGGAATTCACGCTATCCGTGGATGGTTATGGGACCGCAACGATTGGCACCACCAGGGACACTCTCTGCAACTACTACGTCGAGGCAGGGGACCACGACGTCATCCTCACAGTGATCGCCCCGTTGTCAGAGCAGTTGTCCGTGCATGTGCGACTATTGCCCCTGGAGAGCGAGCTCGTCACCATCTCAATAACGGACACGTCAGTGACGGTATCCTGAACGCCAAGAGACGCCCTTGTTCCGAAGATGAATCCATCTCATATTCAATCGATGCCTCCCGAGGATATAGGCAACGCCTAATCACCCTGGCATCGATGGAGCATACGATTGGCGCTCCGGACATTCTTCGTCGGGGTGTTGATCCTCCGCGGTCATCCCATACTCCTTCAGATTCCGCAAGCCTGATGCAAGAAGTGCACTGGCGATTCACAACCGTCTCCAGCCAGGCGCAACGCATATGTGTTCCGTATGTCCTCTTCTGCGGTGGATTTCTCGGTTCACGTTCTCATCTATGTAACTGAGGACCATTCCGACAATCTCATCCTTGAACCACGCGACCTGCCATCATTCATCATCGTCAGCATCTGAATGGCCTACGAGATATCAATCAATGCCATGCCGACTTCAAGAACTACTGATCCTCATCTGGTTCGCCCCCGCTCAAAGACACGGTAGTTCAAAATGAACCCTTCGGACGTGTCCGAAGGCAGAGAATCCCAAAGAATATATGTCGCCTGTCGGGGTCAATCGCCTCCCGACAGGCCTCGGAATGGGTTTGCTTGCTGGTGTCCAACAACGGTTCTACAAGGTGGAGCACGGGCAGTCGCAGGTGCAGTCCTCGGTGCAGTCACTCGTGCAGTCGCTGACACAGTCATCGCACGAGCCGTCCGCGAGCTTGTCCTGGTCCTGGACCTTGTCCTGGTCCTTGATCTGGTCGGCTGCGGATACGGCCGTGACCGCCAACGCCCCGCTGATCAGGACGGCGGCACAGAACGCAACCATGATCCACGCCTTGCTGGACCTCTTCGTTCCTGATACCTTCTTTGCCAACTCGCTCTCGAATTCCTTCCTCATGTCCTCACGTCCTTGGAGTCTATGTGTCCCTGCCCTTCGCCTCATGCTAGGGCAGGGTTCTTGACCGTCCCTGACCGGGTCAGTCATGTCTCCTTGATTCGTCACCGTTAACGAGGGTGTATGTGCTTTGTGGGACAAGGGTAGATGAATGGTCCAATCCTCGAAGCGTCTCGAACGGCCCGAAACGCCTCCGTCCGGTCCGAAACGGCCGTAGACTGGCAGGGCCTCTGGCGAACGGGTCCAGCTTCTTCGGGCACCTGGTCTTCTCGTCCGGAACCGTCGAGGGGCACTCCTCGATGAGGCACAGGTCCCCCGCAGGCAGATTGATAAACCTGCGAGCCGAATCCGCCCGCAGATGGGACTAAGGACAAGGGCATACCTCGCAGTGGTCAGACGCACTTTCGGGCACAGGTTCGCGCTGGCCAGGCTGACCAAGGTACCAGTCATAGGCAGGATCCTCGAGGCGGCCCTGTTCGAAGAGGACAGCATGACCCTCCTCCCGAAGGACGGTTCGGTGAGCAAGGGCGGGCGGAAGATCACGGTCGGCGTCGGCATCGCGGCGGAGCAGACCGATGTCGTGCTGCCGTCCCAGGTCGTGGAGCACTTCATCCGCAAGGCGAAGCACCACTTCATCATGGACTTCTGCATCTGCCGGGAATCGAGCGAGTGCAAGGACTACCCGAGGGACCTAGGATGCCTGTTCCTCGGTGAGGCCGCGCGCGGGATAGACCCGCGGGTCGGCAGGGCCGTGACCATGGAGGAGGCGCTCGACCATGTCCGCAGATGCCGCGAGGCAGGGCTCGTCCACCTGATCGGCCGGAACAAGCTGGACACCGTCTGGCTGGATGTCGGTCCCAAGGAGCGGCTGATGACGGTCTGCAGCTGCTGCCCGTGCTGCTGCCTCTGGAAGATGCTCCCGGACCTGTCCCCGAGCATCGGCCGGAGGATCGAGCGCATGCCTGGCGTGCGCGTGGAGGCCGACCCGGCCAAGTGCACGGGCTGCGGCGCATGCACCGCGGGCACATGCTTCGTCGGGGCGGTGTCGCTCGTCGACGGCAGGGCGGTCATAGACCAGGACCTCTGCAGGGCGTGCGGCAGGTGCGCCGAGGCCTGCCCCGAGGGCGCACTGACGGTCACCTACGGCGGGAGCGGCTCGGTCGATGAGGTCCTGCGCAGGCTCGAGCCCATGGTGGACCTGTCGTAGCGCGGATGAAAATCATGGAAGAGGTTTCGTGAAAGGGTTTCCCCTGGGCCGCGCTCAGGCCTCTGGCGGCGGGGGCACGTCCTGCGGCGGAGGCGCCGGGGCGCCCGGGCCCTTCCGGCGCTTCATGAGCAGGAACACGGTCAGCCCGATGGCCACCGCGGCCGCGAGCGCGGCCACGAGACCGATGGTCAGGGCGGACAGACCGCTCGTGCCGTTGTCCACATAGATCGTCTGGACATCCTCCACATTGCCCGCGGCGTCGGTCGCCGAGAACTCCACCGTGTGGTTCCCGCTCCCGGTCACCTCGAACGGGGCCGTGTAGACGGTCCAGTCGCCTCCGTCTATCCGGTACATCGTGACGCCCACACCGCTCGTCGGATCCGAGGCGGTCAGCGTGACCGTCGAGTTCGTGACGACGTACGCAGTGATTGGCGCTTCCGTGTCGATGTCTACGCTCAGGGACTGCGTGTCCTCGATGTTCCCGGCGACATCCTCCGCGTAGAACTCGAACGTGTGCTCACCCTCGGCCGTCAGCCCGACCGGGACGGAGTATGTGTACCACGACTCTCCGTCGATCCTGTAGGAGACGTGGTCCACGCCCGATCCGTCCGCGTTGTCCTCTGAGGTGAGCGCGATGGTCACATCGGAGACGTACCATCCGGCCTCGCCAGCGGTCCCTTCGACCTCGTAGGAGGTCGTCGGCGCGACCATGTCGCCCGCCAGGACCGACCTCACATCCTCGATGTTGCCCATCAGGTCGACCGAGTAGAACTCCACCAGGACCAGGCCCGTCGTGCCCGCGGTGAACATGCCGGTGTAGAGCGTCCATGTGCCCTCGTCCAGCCTGTACATCGTGTAGTCCACGCCGATGCCCGCATCGATCGCGGTCAGGGTCACATCGTACTCGTCAGCCACGGACGCGGTCGTCACGGGCGGGAGCTGGTCGATGTCTATCAGGAGCGTCTGCATGGTCTCCTCGCGCCCCGCGAGGTCGATCGTGTAGAAGTCCACGACATGCGCCCCGTCCGCCGTCAACACGATGCTGGAATCGTAGACCGCCCACGCGCCGCCGTCGATGCTGACGTTGAACATCGAGTAGTTCTGCTCGTAGAACGTGAAATCGAGCCCTAGGGGGAACGGCCCTGTCGAGCCGGAATCGCCTGCGAGGCCTGCGTCATCCCCTGACGAGCTTATCGCGACCCAGTCCATGGTCACGCTCGGCGCGGGTTCATTGCTATCGGTCCAGTAGTACCCCACCGGGTCCGCATCGCCGATGTCGGCAGACACGCCCCCGGAAACCAGGAGCAGCGACGAGACGATGAGGGTAGACGCGATTAGCGCTGCGCACAATCTTCTTCGCATGATTCGGGGTATGTCCATCGTAAGCACTCCTTGAAGCATTCAGAACAAAGCAACGGGATGAGTGAATGGAAATGCATACATATAGTGTGCGCACGCGCACGCGAATCCGCACGGCAGGTGGCCAGTCATTCCCATCGAGCTATGGCGCGTTATGGAATCGGCCATCGGATCGCGCAGGGCGTCATCCGCGCCTTCGTCCGGTGCGGCCGACGACTGCGCCGGACAGGCCAGGGTCCTGCCCCTGCGCCATCTTCCCCCCCCGGTCTATGATCGGTTCTCCAGGGCTCCAGCTGATCCTCTGATCATCAACTCCGCCACGCCTGAGCAGGCCGAGCCTTCCCAATATCCCC
>CAZMPY010000009.1:0-18683 GCA_964568665.1 uncultured Thermoplasmata archaeon
AGTGGGCAATATGATCCCCGGCAGAGGAAGGTCCGTCGCGGTCTCGAAGGGCGTGTCTACGCCGCTTTCTTCTTCGGAGCGCGACGAGGTTTTGAAGGTTTTGGGGTAGCTTTGGCCTTCGGGGCGGCAGCTTCGGCCGCCGGCGGCTTGAGCTCCGCGATCTTCGAGGACATGTCGATTGCGCACAGGCACTTCGACGTGACCGTCCAGACCTTCATCATCCTCGGGCCGAGCGACACGCGGGTCGCCTTGAGCTTGCTCATGTCGGATCTGAATGTCCCCTTCGAGAACCCACCGATTATGACCACGACGCGCTCTCCCTTGACCGCGGCGAACTTCTCGGGCAGCGGGCCCGACTCGCCCGCTGGGTCCAATATGACTATCGCATCCGGCTTGAGGGCATTCACGAGCGTGTCGAGCGCCACGCTCTGCCTCAGCTCGAGCAGCGCGTTCTCCCTGGAGGGCACCACCTGCTTCTCGTAGAGCGTCTCGATGAGGCCGACGAACCTCGGGTAGTGCGGCGGGAGCCGCGTCTCCGGGTTCACGGCGATGACATCGTTGTTCCTCGTGTGCACGAAGACCCTGAGCTTCCCCTCGGCGGAGAGGTCGGAGTCCATGCACAGCATCAGGAAGAAGTGGGTGATGTCCGGCCTGCCGCGCCTGTCCGACTCCCTCAGCTTCTCGAAGGCCGGGTGATGGTGCGACGCGTCGAGAAGGATCTTCTCCGGGGCCTTGCCCCTCGCGCGCGCGTTGTTGATGATACAGCGTTCCTTCAGCAGTTCCTTTGGTATCAGTTCCAGTTCGGCGTCTGCCAACACGAAGAAATACTGGGTCACGTTAAAACCTCGCTCAGCTTACCCTGCTCCCTCGCGTACTTTATCTCCTGCGCGATCCGCCTCCCGGTCGACAGACCGGGCTCCACGAGGTCGGAATAGGGTGAGCCTGAGATGAACGGGTTGGTGCCCGCGACTATCCTGGAGGATATCTCGAATACCTTGATCTTGAGGTCGTCCGTGACGATGCACTCGAGGCAGAACGGCCCTATCATGCCGCCGAACAGCTCGAGCGACCTCTCGACGGTCTTCTCGCCCAGGTCCATGAGCTTGGGGAGCAGGGACTCCCTGACCACGACCGGGATGTTCCCCGTCACGACGAAGGTCTGGTAGAACCCTAGCTTCTTCAGCTCCTCCTGCGCGCCGAGCTTGTACATCTCGTCGACGTTGGACTCGTCCCTCCTGTCGACGCTGAGCATCTCGAGGACGCCCTTGGTGAGCTTGTACCCCTGTGTGCGGATGGGCGAGTAGAAGTAGTGGATGTAGTACCTCGTCCCGAGGATGTACTCCTGTATGTGGAACTTCTGGGTGTGGTCGATGCCCAGCTTGAAGTCGGGGTAGTCCTTAGCGATGAAGAACCCGCGGCCGCCCTTGGCCCCGTCGTACTTGACGAGCACGGGCTTGTCGATCATCTTCGGGTCGTCGATCTTCCGGGGCATCTCGAGCCCGGCCGACTCCAGCCAGGCGCGCTCCATGTCCCGGTTGCTCTCCCACTCCAGCACACGCCTGTTGCCGAAGGTGGGGAGTGCCAGCTCCTCGAAGTTCTTGGGGGTCATGTACTCCACGAACGACCCGTGCGGGACCAGGATGACATTCTTCGCCGCGAGCTCCTCGGTCCGGTCGAGGAGCTGCGTGTAGGAATCCACGACGAGGAACTCGTCCGGCTTGCCCAGGGGGAAGGCGTCGTAGAACTTGGTCCTCTGCCCGACGGTTATGCCTAGCGTGCGGAAGCCCTCCTTGCGGGCCCCGTCGAAAATCTGAAGCGAGGAGTGCGAGCAGACAGTAGCTATCGTGAGCTTGTCCTTGTCGTAGCCCTCGATGATCTTGTTGATCCTCTCTCTTGGAACCATTACCGCCAATATTCCGTTGCCTGATTTAAAAGTTCCCCCATCACCCAGGCAAGTTGACGTGAAGGCTGCCAGATGCGCGCGGTCCGAGCCCGCGGACCCGCCCGCCGCGCCGGGACCCTGCGTCAGCGGCCGACGGAGGGCTTCAGGACGTTCCTGCGTCGCTCCGCTGTCGTGTAGGGGCAGGCCATCTGACACCGGGTGCACATCTTCCTCGTGCTCGGCGTGATCATCGGGGCGTTCGCCTCGAGGAGCGTGCCGAACCCCCGCTGGGTCTCCGGCATCACGCCGACGTACACGAGGCACCTGTGCGGATCGACCACGTACGGTTTCAGCGCGCCCGACGGACACGCCGTCACGCAGCGCCTGCACCGGCCGCACATATCCTTCGTGAACGCCTTGTCCTTCGGGATCGGCGCGTCCGTCGCCACTGCCCCGAACCTGAGCCACGGGCCGAGCCGGGGCGATATTATGAGCGAGTTCTTCCCGTAGGCCCCTATCCCGGCCAGGACCGCAAGGCGTTTGTGAGGG
This sequence comes from uncultured Thermoplasmata archaeon, assembly GCA_964568665.1. Taxonomy (GTDB): domain Archaea; phylum Thermoplasmatota; class Thermoplasmata; order UBA10834; family UBA10834; genus CAWBDD01. The sequence continues at coordinate 2,432 of CAZMPY010000009.1, forward strand.
ACCAGCTCGGTGACCGGCTTCGCGGAGTAGCCCTGGGAGGTGAGGTACCGGACCAGCTCCCTCTGGACGACCACTATCCTGCCGTAGCCCGGGTACGAGAACTTCCGCTCCCCGCGGCGTATCTCCAGCTCGTCCGCGTCGTCCAGGGACGGCACGCCGAATATGATCACGCTCTTCGCCCCGGGCATGACCTCGCAGACATGCTTCGACCAGCGCGTCACGAGCTCCACGATCCTGATCCTCGGGAGGGCGTCCGCGTCCTCGGGGGCCGCCACCCCGAACGCCGCCGCTCCCTTGTCCTCGCAGAGCTTCCTCAGGCAAGACTTCAGGTCCGTTGACTGTGTCGTCACTGGCATCAACCCTCGACCGAACATCATGTTCCAGGTAGTTGAATGATGCAGGTCCCCGCAGAGTCACAGCCCCGGGGACGGACGCTAGCAAGCGTGAAGTGTAGGGAACCCGTATCCGGGACCGGGTCAGAGGAGGGTCAAGCACGGTCCGGCGGAAGCTCCTGGCAGGCATAAGCACCAACGTGCTCGTGCTGGGCGTCGTCAGCTTCCTGACGGACATGAGCAGCGAGATGATCTACCCGGTCCTGCCGACCTTCCTGATATCGATAGGCGCGACGGGCATCGTCGTCGGGCTCATCGAGGGCGCCGCCGAGACGACCGCGTCGATGCTCAAGGTCGTCTCCGGCTGGAGCTCCGACAAGTGGAAGCGGAGGAAGCCGTACATCACCGGCGGGTACGGCCTGAGCGCGCTCGTCAAGCCGTTCCTGGTCGCCGCGACCGCCCCGTGGCACGTGCTCGGGGTGAGGCTCGCCGAGCGCGTCGGGAAGGGCATCAGGAGCGCGCCCAGGGACGCGCTCATAGCGGACTCGGCCGACCCCGGCGTCCGAGGCAAAGCCTTCGGGATACACAAGGCGATGGACTCCCTGGGGGCCGTCGCGGGCCCGCTTGCGGCCATCGCCATACTGATCGCGCTGACCACCGACCTGGATACCATCGACGACGGCACCTACAGGGTGCTCTTCATAGCGGCGACCGTGCCCGCGTTCGTCGGCGTCGCCGTCATACTCCTGTTCGTCCGGGAGCGGGAGGCGGCCGGCGCCGGCCTGAAGGGGTCCTTTCTGAAGGAGGTCCGACGCCTGCAGAGGCCGTTCTGGCTGCTAATCGTGGTGGTCATGGCGTTCTACCTGGGCGAGATAAGCTACGCGTTCTTCGTGCTCAAGGCCCAGGACGCGGGCGTGTCCGCAATCACGACCATCGGGCTGTACATGATGTTCAACGCGCTCTACACGCTGCTCGCCATCCCGTCGGGGGTGCTCTCGGACAGGATCGGCAGGAGGCCGGTCATGGCCGTGTCCTTCGGCATATTCGCACTCACCTGCGCCGTCATGGCGCTGGCAGGGGACTTCCTGACCGTGGCGGTCGGGTTCGCCATGTTCGGGATGTATAAGGGGACCTCCGAGGGCGTCATGAAGGCGTTCGTCATCGACATCGTACCCAGCGACCTCAGGGGCACTGCCCTCGGGGCGTTCCACACGGCCGTCGGGCTGGTCATGCTGCCGGGCGGGATCATAGCCGGGTACCTCTGGGACTCGCGGGGGGCGGAGGCCACGTTCGCGTTCGGGGCGGCCATGGCACTGACGGCGATCGTCCTGCTGCTGGTTCTGAAAGTGGGCGCCGGGGACAGGGCCCAGAGAGCGTGAGCAGGCGGCGAGGACCAGGACGGTCACAATAGCTTCAATAGGGCCCCGAGCATACTCGGCGCCGGCAGGGGCTGGGCGCATGAACATCTCGAAGAGGACCGCGTACATCCTGATGGCGTCGGCCGCCATCATGTGGGGCACCTCTGGAGTGCTCACCGCGGCGGCCATAGACAACGGCGCGACGGCGAACCAGGTCGCCGTCTACGCGTGCGTCATCAGCGCGATGATACTCCTGCCGGTCATCCACTTGTTCGACAGGCCCTCGCTGCGGCTGGACCGGCGGGACCTCCCGGCCATGCTCCTGTTCGCGACCATCACCGGGTCCATGTTCTCGCTCGCGTGGTACAACTGCATCGACATCACCTCCGTCACGACGGCGGTCATCCTGCTGTACTCGTACCCGAGCCTCGTCACCGTCGCGTCGGTCTTCCTGCTCAAGGAACGCCTGACCACGGCCAAGGCCATCGCGCTCCCGCTCACCTTCATCGGCTGCCTGCTCGTCTCCGGGGCCTACGACATCGACAAGGTCCGGCTGAACCTCCTGGGGATAGGGCTCGGGGTCTACACCGCCCTGGCCGCCACGGTGTACTACCTCTGGACCAAGAAGTGGCTCAGGAAGTACTCCGCGAACACGGTCGCGCTGTACATGGCCCTGCTGACGGTCCCGGGCGTGATACTCGCCAGCAACCCCGCGGCCACGTTCGGGGCCGCGCTCGGGCTCGGCGCCTGGGGATTCATCGTCCTCATTGCAATCGTTCCGAGCACGGTCGCGTTCGTGATATCCATGATCGCCCTGAAGCACATCGAGGCGAGCAAGGCGAGCATAGTCGCCAGCCTCGAGCCCGTGTCCGGCGTGATACTGGCAGTGGTGCTCATCGCGGAGAGGGTGGACGCGCTCCAGGTCGCGGGCGTCGTGCTCGTGCTCATGGGCGTGGTCATCCTCAGGCTCGTGCGCCCCGAGGAGGACGAGGAACTCGTCGAGACGCCGCCTATCAAGTGACCCGGGCACGGCAAACACCATATAACCCGCCAGGGCATGACTCACGGACATCAGATGATCATCCCCAGGGTTCCGAGCGGCATACGGGGTCTGGACCAGGTCCTCCAGGGAGGCATCCCGACCAACTCCACCATCGCGCTGAGGGCGGAGCCGTCCAACCACACCGAGTTCTTCCAGCAGCAGTTCATGGCCGAGGGGCTGAAGCACGGGTTCCCGGCGATCTACTGCTGCCTCTCACGGCCGGTCGCGAGCGTCATAAGGAGCATGGAGCACCAGGGGTTCGAGGTCCTGGAGTACATCGCCAACGACCAGCTCGTGTTCCTGGACTGCTACTCGCTCCACAAGAGGAACGCTGGCATGGGCGTCGACCCCAGCGTGCAGAAGAAGATCGTCTCGGTGACGGAGGTCGATGACGAGACGATGCTCCAGGACGGGCTCGCTACCGCGGTCGAGCGCATCCCGAGCCTCAAGGGGCTCAGGGCGGTCTGCGAGAGCGTCCCGGGCACCCTCACGCGCAGGACCGCGGTCGAGGTCATGCGCTGGGGCAGGCGCGCGTTCTCCGACCTGCGCGCCTTCGAGACGATCGCACTGCACACGTTCCCGATGGGCGTCCGCGAGGAGCTGTTCAGCCTCATGGCCCACGATTTCGACGGAGTGGTCGAGATCAGGGCGGAGATATCATCCGACCGGGTGAGGTACGCGCTCAACATCCAGAAGATGCGCATGACGGTCGTGCCCCCGAAGCTCTTCGACCTCGCCGTCGAGAACAACCTGCTGACGCTCAAATCGACGCAGAACATCACGTGAAGAGGCCGAGCCCGAAGGTCACATCGATCACATAGATCAGGACGGCCCTGGTGATCCCGGCCAGGATGTTCACGATCACGAACCAGCGCCAGTCCATGAGCTTCCCCTCCTTGTTCAGGATCGAGAATATGTACAGCGGGATCGTGTCGATCATGCCCGGGATGGCCATGATGCCGAACATCGCGTAGTAGCCGTACCTCCGCACGAGCCTCTCGCTGTGGTCCAGGAGCCACTTGAACCAGCCCCAGTGGGCGTACCTCATGACCGACTTCTCGACGGTCACGCCGATGTAGAAGACCGCGAGGGCGCCCACGCCCTTGCCGAGCCCCATGACCAGGGCCTTGACCGGGAAGGGCACGACGGGGTCCCCTGCCAGCAGCAGCTCCACGGGGAGCGGCAGCGCCACGGCGGCGGCGACGCAGTAGGCGAAGAACACGACCACGTATGTGATCGGATCGAGCTGGTTGTTCGCCAGCCAGCTGACGATGTCGGCCCAGAGGGACACGCCCACGGCAACCCCGTGTGCTTACTTCTAGGTTGCGCAGGGAGTCCTGCGGAGCCGAAGCAATCCAAGGACCAAACTGGGCATAGCCAGAAAAATAGAAGACGCATCGAATAAATACCAAAGCCTTATATTCATGTAACATTATCACCAGTTTTGGGATGTACATGCCCAAGGTTGAAGGGAAGGAGGGCGACTGGTTCGCCCAGCTCGACGAGGAGCTCGAGAAGAAGACTCTCCAGATCACGGACAACATCGTCGAGCAGAACACACAGAAGATTGCGATCAACCGCAGCCTGCTAGAGGACCTCTTCAGGATCTGGATGAGGTTCAACAAGATCAACGTCCACTACACGATGACCCCGGACGGGACCACCTTCGGCCAGTTCGTCGTCTACCCGGAGCAGTGGAGCTTCAAGCCCGATTTCGACTTCGGCGGCATCGACAACGTGTCGCTCATCGACAGGTCCCAGGGCAGGGTCGGGGACTCCATCAAATCATGGTACTACAGCGTCGACCACCAGACCCACGTCCGGATGGTGTTCGAGTTCTGCGAGGGAGAGCACTATTACAAGTACGCCGGCTGGAAGAGGATCTTCAGCCAGTATGTGCTCCTGGACCAGCCCGTGGCCAAGTTCGAGGAGAAGAAGTACCACGAGGTGCTCGCCGACGTGGTCAAGGTCTGGTACGAGAGCCACCTGAGGCGGGACAGGGAGATCGTCCTCAAGCACATCCGGGAGAAGTACGAGAAGGGAGAGACCTTCACCCCGTGATCGCGCCCAGGATGGATTGAAAGCCGGCGAAGGCGATTCGGAGACGGACCGCCCCCACCGGAGGCTGCACTCGGTTTGGCGAAGTCGTTCGACAGGGTCGCGGACATCTATGACGACACCAGGGGGCACCCTGAAGAGGCCATGGCCAAGGTCCTCGACGCCATCGAGGGCGTGCTCGGGAAGGACGGCATCGCGCTCGACGCCGGGGTCGGCACGGGCAGGTTCGCGCACCCGCTCCAGGCGAGGGGCCACAGGGTCGTCGGGGTCGACATCTCGAGACGCATGCTGGAGAAGGCCCGGGAGAAGGGGACCACGGACCTGGCATTGGGGGACCTCTGCTCCCTGCCGTTCAGGGACCTGGCATTCGATTCCACGATAAGCGTCCACGTCACCCACCTGATATCCACCTGGCGGTGCGCGCTCGCCGAGATCGCCCGAGTGACCTCGGGGCAGTACATATCCATCGCGACCCACAGGGAGGACTCGCCCGCGGAGGAGCTGAGGGAGTATTACAGGGCCGTGTGCAGGGCTAACGGGTTCGAGGTGCGCCACCCAGGCATGAGGGAGCGGGACCTCCAGGAGCTCCTGAGACCGGACATCGCCAGGCCCATAGCGGTCTACGAGCGGCTCCACGACGCGAAGGAGCACATAGACGGCTACAGCAGCAGGATCATGTCGGAGCTCTGGGACGTCCCCGAGGAGATCCACGAGAAGGCCGTGCGGGCGCTGAGGGACAGGTGCGCCGGGTCCGAGCAAATCCAGGCGAGGGAGAAGCTCACGCTCATCGTCTGGCGGGCGGACCGGCTGAGGGCGTTCTCCACGGACGGCGGCACCTGAGAGGGGCATCACTTTCGGCTGCCCGTAGCGCAGGGATTTATATCCGCTGCGGGGGTTCACGTCCGAGCAGCACAGAAGGGAAACGGCTGCTCCGCAAGGGGGGTCATCATGGAACCAGAGGATCTAGCGCCCCACGTTCAAGAGATATCCAGGGCGCTCGGGGATAAGTTGTCAGAGGAAGAGATAGGCAAGGAACTCCAGAAGTACATCGAGGTCTACAGGCTCAGCCTGCCGGTCGCCAAGCGCACGATCGTCAAGAAGCACGGCGGCGACGTGTCTGGCATCTCGACCAGTTTCCAGAAGAAGCTCGCCGAGCTCAGGCCGAACGAGCCGAACGTCGATTTCATCGCCAAGGTGCTCTCGGCCAACTCGAAGGAGATCACCGCGAAGGGCGAGAAGAAGCTCATCATATACGGCCTGCTGGGGGACGAGACGACCACGCTGCCGTACACCGCGTGGGAGGTCGAGGGGCTCGAGCTGTCCAAGGGCGAGGTCGTCTCCGTCAGGGGGGCCTACACCAAGGAGTACCAGGGCAGGGTCCAGCTGAACTTCGGCAACCGCGTGTCGATCAAGAAGGAGGAGCCTTCGGCCATGGGAGACGTGCAGATCGCACAGGGGCCGCCCAAGGTCGTCACGGTCGGCCAGCTGAGGGAGGGGATGGGGTTCGTCGAGGTCAAGGGGCGCATCCTGTCCATCGAGCAGCGCGAGGTCACGGTCCAGGGCCAGCAGAAGATGATATTCTCCGGGGTCGTCGCCGACGAGACGGGCAAGGTCCCGTTCACCGCGTGGGCCGACCTCAGGCTCAAGCAGGACGAGGTCGTCCGCATATCGCGCGCGACGGTCAAGGCCTGGAGGGGCGTCCCGCAGCTCAGCTTCGACGAGCGCGCGGATGTCACGAAGGTCATGGAGAGGTTCCCGTCGGCCGAGGAGCTGTCCAGGACCGGCACCAAGCTCATAGGCGAGGTCGCCCAGGCGGGGGGCGCGTCCGACGTGGCCCTCACAGGGGCGGTCGTCGAGGTCCGGGAGGGCTCGGGCCTGATCATGCGCTGCCCTGAGTGCAAGCGGGCGCTCCAGAAGGGCACGTGCAAGCTCCACGGGCGCGTCGACGGCCTGCCCGACCTGCGCATCAAGGCCATCCTGGACGACGGCAGCGGCGCCGTCGGCGTCGTGCTGGGCAGGGAGCTCACCGAGAAGCTCATGGAGACCACCCTGGACGAGTGCATCCAGAAGGCCAAGCAGACCATGAACTTCGACTACCTGAAGGACATCATGGACCAGCAGCTCATGTTCAAGACCCTGTCCGTCACGGGCAACGTGACGGCCGACCAGTACGGCCTCTCGATGATCGTCAGGGGCGCGGACTACCGCGCCCAGGACGTCAAGGACGAGGTCGAGAAGCTCCTGGTCGAGCTGGAGGGGACAGAATGAACCTCCGCGAAGTCGCCTGGCGCGTGTTCGCCGAGGAGTACAACTCGTCCGTCCTCGAGCACACTGGCGAGGGCGAGAAGCCCGTCTCGTACCTGGTCACGCCGCTCGGCGCCAAGGTCAACCGCATGTACGTCGTCGGCGTCCTCACGGACATAGAGGAGGTCGGCGAGCCGGGCAAGTCCAGGTACAGGGCCAGGGTCACCGACCCGACGGGCACGTTCTACATATCCGCGGGCGAGTACCAGCCCACCGCGGCCGCGGCGCTGTCGAAGATGGAGCCGCCCGCGTTCGCCGCCGTGGTCGGCAAGAGCAGGGCCTACACGCCCGAGGAGGGCGTCAAGTACCTGAGCATCAGGCCCGAGCGCGTGGCGGAGGTCGACGCCCAGGCGAGGGACTACTGGATACTCGAGACCGCGAAGAGCACGCTCAGGAGGATAGACGCCGTCGAGGACGCGCTCGGCATGTCCCAGCCGACGGTGGCCGACCTCGTGAAGCTCGGGCACGCCGCGACGCTCGCCGACGGGGTCGTCCTGGCGGTCGAGCACTACAAGGACATCGATGTGGACAGGTTCAGGAACAGCGTCCGGGACGCGCTCAGGACCATCCTGCCGCAGATCGGGCCCAGGCCATCGGCGCCGGTTCCCAGGGCGGCCGCACCGCAGAGGCCCGCTGACGCCGGGTCGCCCGCGAAGGACCGCGGGGAGGAGGAGCTCCACGAGGTGGAGGTCGCGGCCGACGAGGAGGACACCGTCCTGAAGCTGGTCGACGAGCTCGACAAGACCGGCAAGGGCGCCCCGTGGGACGCCATCGTCGAGGCGGCCAAGGGCAAGAAGATCGACAAGGTGCGCCTCGAGGAGGTCATCGCGATCCTGCTCGACAAGGGCGATGTCTACGAGCCGGAGCTCGGGATGATGAAGAGGATCTGAAGGGCGCATCCGCTGGCGGTCAGGTGCTGAAAAACTGAGGGCAAGGGGTTTGTGGCCTTCGGCCTGTCCGGCTTCAGTTCTCGAACTCGTCCTTCGATACGGCGACGAGTATCAGACCGACCAGCGCCGGGATGAACCAGCCAGGCAGCGCGAGCACACCGCCGAGCACCGCGATCCCGAAGTGCTTGCGCTGTATCGCGAATATCCCGCCCAGCAGACCGATCAGGCCCAGAAGGAGCATGATCGCGCCGCAGGCGGCGAGTATCCCGCTCGCCATGTCCCCTACCATGGGGACCGATGTCGAGGCCGCCGAACCTGCGATGAGCAGGCCGCCATAGCCGAGTTCGATGATGCCACCGATCATGATCATTATGCCACCGATCAGAGGCATCGCCGATTTCTTCTTCTGCACCACGGGCTGCATGACCACCCTGTAGTCATGTCCGCAGTACGGGCACACGTTCGCATCCCACGAGATGGATCGTCCACAGGAGACGCAGTTCCTGGTCGTCGCGCTCGGAGCAGATGTCATCCTTCACCTTCCAACATCAGAAGCGGGGAGGTCCCCGCTTCAGGTTCAAGTAACGAGCTGGAAATTATAAGAACATTGCTATGATTCTATACCAGCAGGGGAAAACGCTGCCGGGGACGCGGGCCGCGCCCCCGGTGGCATCGATGGGTCGCTCAGGAGAACTCGTCCTTCGATACGGCGACCAGGACCAGCCCTATCAGGGACAGGATCGCGCCGATCACCATGCCGATTCCGAAGATGCCGAACACGCCCCCTATGACCACCAGCCAGAAATGCTTCCTGCCGAGCGCGAACGCACCACCGATGATCGCGATCACCGCGAACACCAGCAGAATCGCACCGCAGAAGTTCAGGACGCCCTGGAGGTCCTGGGCCGTCATGCCCTCGGGAATGTCCACACCCGCGTCCTGGACCTGCTGGGCATCCATGGTCATGGCCATCGCGCCCATGCCCAATGCGAGCAGGGCCGCGATTATGATCAGTACGCCGCCGATCATAGGCTTCAGCGTCCTCGACGGTGGCGGCGGCCCCATCGTCATCTGGACCCTGTAATCGTGCCCGCAGTAGGAGCACACGTTCGCATCCCACGAAATGGACCGTCCGCAGGAGACGCAGTTCCTGATCAGCGGCTGCGGAGGCGCCGGTGGCTGAGGCGCCGGTATCTGGACTTGGCTCTCCATCGTCTGCACCATCCCTCTCTCGGGGCGCCAGTCGGGCGCCGATGTGCTCAGAAAGCGTATGGGAGATATTTCATGGTTGCCCATGCCCGGGGCCAGGATGCCCGTCGGACCGCCCCTTCGCGGCCTTGTCCCGATCCTCCTGGATCACGAACAGGAAATGGGCCAACATCAGCGCGAGGACGAGCCCCGCGACGATGCCCGTGGCGAGCCTCAGCGGGTTGTTCGACTCATAGTCCGTCACGAGCTGGACGACCCCGTCGACCCCGAGCGGGACGATGCCAAGTATCACCAGGGCCGGGTGGATCTTGTACCTGCGGAACGTGACGAAGCCGAACCCTGCCGCGAGGCCGATGAACAGCCCGAGGTCGCGGGCGCAGAACGGCATCTGGTTGTCGTTGATGAAGAAGCTCCGAGAAGCCAGCTGGTGACACTGACCGTCACCGATCCAGTAGATCGCGTGCGGCAACGGGTCCAAGACCGCGAACTGGTCGTCGTTGTCGCGCACCCCGACGGAGCCGGACAGGTCCGTCAGTGTGCCCGGGGGCACCATGACCGGCGACAGCACGACCAGTGCGAGCCAGACCGCGGCTGCGACGAACAGGGCCAGGATCGGCAGCGCGGTGATGCCCAGTGATCTCACATGTGACCGCAGGCCGTTCCGCGTCATTAAGCCTTCTTGGAGATGGAGACCGCAGCATATCCCACGACATCGCGCATGGGCCTCACGTCCCCGGAGGTCGCATACCTGAGGACGCGCGCGGCCCCGCCCGCGCACGCGGTCATGGTCGCCATGACGGGACCGTAGCCGCACATGGAGATGTTCTGGTCCCTCACCACGTCGAACAGCCGCTTCGGGTCCATGGACATGATCGCATCCAGGGCAAGGCCGTCCTTGATCTTCGCCGTCCCAGCGGTCACATAGTGCGACATGTCCGTCGACGCGATCACGATGACATCCTTGCCCTTGACGGCGTCCCTCACGATCTCGCCGACGGCCTTCGCAGCGTCGTAGTCCTGGAAGCTCATGCAGACGGGCACGAACCTGAAGTCCTTGGAAAGGAATTGAAGGAACGGCAGCTGAACCTCGATCGAGTGCTCGAAGTAGTGGGCCGATGCGTCCTCGTCAACCAGGTCCTTCCGCAGGGCCTTCGCCAGCTCGCGGTCGACCCTGGCGACTCCCAGAGGAGTCTCGAAATCGTCCGTCGTGACGGCGATGCCCGACCCGCGGCCCGTGTGGTTCGGCCCGAGTATCACGAACGTCTGCGGGAAGCCCTCCTTGGCGATCTCGGCGTACAGGTGCGCGGCGACCATCCCCGAGAACGCATACCCGGCGTGGGGCGCGATCCCTCCACATATGGTCCGCGGCCCGTTGCCGAGGGGCGGCACCGCACCCGGACCCATCGGTCCCTCGAAGCAGGACTTGATATCCATCCTCAGGCCGGCTTCGTCGCCAGGATAGAACTGACCAGCTACAGCAGGATGACGCATGACATCCTCACCCGTTGAATCGATAGCCCCGGCTGAGCTATTGAATGTTTTCGAGAAATCTCAGGATGATGTGGTCCGCGGACTCAGAGGGAAGCCTCGAAGTCCTCGACCGTCATCTTGTAGTCCTCGTTCGTGGCGATGGCGCCCCTGGCCTTCAATATCTCCCTGGTCAGCAACCAGTACACGGTCGCGAGCGCGCGCCTGCCCTTGTTGTTCGACGGTATGACGAGGTCGACGTACCTGGTCTCGTTGTTGGCGTCGCACACGCCCACGATCGGTATGCCGACGTTCAGGGCCTCCCTGAGCGCCTGCTCGTCCGCGGCCGGGTCCGTCACCAGGAGGACATCGGGCTCTATGAACTTCGGAAGGATCGGGTTGGTGAGCGAGCCAGGTATGAACCTGCCCGCGATGACCATGCTGCCGAGGGTCTTGGCGAAGATCTTGGCGGGCCTCTGGCCGTACTGCCTTGCCGAGACCACGAGTATCTTGGTCGGGTCGAACCTCGCGAGGAACTTCGACGCGACGCGGATGCGCTCGTCGGTCTTCTTGACGTCGAGCACGTACAGACCGTCGGTCCTGACCTTGAAGATGAACTCCTTCATGTCGGCGCTCTTCTGCTGGGTGCCGATGTGCACGCCAGATGTGAGGTAGACGTCCTCCGGTATCAGCAGCGTCTCGATCGGCTCGGCCTGGGTATTTGTTTCAGCTACCTCGTCCATCGTCATTCCTCAGCTCTCTCTCTTGACAGTCATCGGTATGGCCCCTTTCTCGAACTCGATGATGGCCATCGTTATGGGGTCGATGATGGGTTCCTGAATGTCCACCAGCACTGGCGCGCCCATACTTATCTGCAGGGCCCTAGCGCCGATAATCCTGGCCCTCTCGAATCTGGTGTACTTCAAGGTTGCACCCTCTCAGGGGGTATCCCCTAAAATGTGGCCCCTTTATATACGTTTGGGGTCAGACGACTCTAAGGGTTCGCTGTCGGGACGTCCGATGGCGCCCGCACGCCCTCCGCCAGGGGCGTATAGCAATAATCACACTACATATATAAATATCTCCGCATGATTGTGGACGCGGCCGCGGGGGCACAAAACCGGGATTTGCCGAATCCCATCCGTTAATCGTATCCATCCGTTCGAATTCGACGGATTTTGGGCCGGCGCAGTGGTGTAAAACCATAATCGCTTTATCAGGCATGAGCCTACGGTTCCTCAACGGAGCATAATACCATGGCAAAGGTCCCGAACATCAAAGTGGAGCCTCCGGGCCCGGAGGCGAAGAAAGCCGTCGCGAAGGACGATGAGTTCATCGTCAAGGCGACGAAGACATCGCCCCTCGTCTTCAAGAAGGCCGAGAACTCGGTCATCGAGGACGTCGATGGCAACACGTACATCGACTTCTACGCAGGCGTCGGTGTGCTGAACGTGGGTGCGAGGCACCCGAAGGTCGTGGCCGCCATCAAGGACCAGGTGGACAAGTACACCCACGTCGCGGGCACGGACTTCTACTGCAAGCTCCAGAACGAGGTCGCGGAGAGGCTCGCGAAGTCCGCCCCTGGCAAGAACAAGAAGATGGTCTTCTTCTCCAACACGGGCGCCGAGTCCTTCGAGTCCGCGATCAAGATCGCGAAGAGGGGCACCGGCAAGCAGTGCATTATGGACTTCCTGGGCGCGTTCCACGGAAGGACCACTGGCGCCATGTCCGTCACGGCGAGCAAGTGGGTCCAGAGGGAGGGCTACACCGCCACCCTCATGCCCGGCGTGTTCCACGTACCCTACGCGTACTGCTACAGGTGCATCTACAACCTCGAGTACCCGAGCTGCGGCATGTACTGTGCCAAGGTCATCGAGGACGTCTACTTCGAGACCCTGATCCCGCCGAACGACCTCGCGGCCATCAGCATGGAGGTCGTCCAGGGCGAGGGCGGATATGTCGTCCCGCCGAAGGAGTTCGTCAAGATGATCTACGACCTCACCAGGAAGTACAAGTTCCTGATGATCGACGACGAGGTCCAGTCGGGCATGGGCAGGACCGGCAAGATGTGGGCGGTCGAGCACTTCGACGTCGCGCCTGACATCATCTGCAGCGCCAAGTCGCTCGGCGGCGGCCTGCCGATAGGCGCGACGATCGTCGACGCCAAGCTCAACTTCGACAGGTATGGAAGGCACTCCAACACCTTCGGCGGAGCCTCCCTGTCCCACGCGAGCGCGCTCGCGACGCTCAAGGTCATGGAGGAGGAGAAGCTCCTCGACCGCTGCACCAGGATCGGCAGGGACATGAAGAAGCGCCTCCAGGAGATGCAGGAGAAGTACGAGATCATCGGCGACACGAGGGGCCTGGGCATGATGCTCGCCCAAGAGTTCGTCCAGGACCGGAAGACCAAGAAGAACGCCGCGAAGAGCAGGGACTTGATCGCGGACATGGCCTTCAAGAAGGGGCTCGTACTGCTGCCCTGCGGGAAGTCCAACATCCGGTACATCCCGCCGTTGACCATCCCCGAGGACCAGCTCGCGACGGGCATGGACATCCTCGAGGGCTGCATCAAGACGGTCGACAAGAACAGGGCCGAGTGAGCGCAAACCATTTCCCTCCATTTCAGGGAACGGCCCCGTCCGCGACGGGGCCGAAACACCATTTTTTATCAACCACGACTCAGATTACATGCCGATGTCCGAGGAAAGGCGCGAATCCGGGAACAAGGACAACTTTCTAGCAGCTCTCACGAGGACCGACCCCCAGAGACTGGCCGCCCTGAGGAGGATCTCCTCGGGTGTCGCGAGGTGCCCGTACTGCGACGCCGTGAACCCTCCCGAGAACAGGTTCTGCGACAAGTGCGGCCAGAAACTCTACCCGGTCGAGGAGGAGGACGACAAGGGGCTCCTCGAAAGGTTGGAGGAGGACGGGGAAAAGGAGCATGACAGACAGACATGACACGGACGCGGGCAGGGATGTCTCGAAACATATTTGAGCGGCTAAGCGCTCCCCAATGACCATGGCCAACCTCAATGTGGTCGTCGTGGGGCCGGTCGAGTACGCGAGCGGCCTGGGCAAGAAATCGACGGCGACGGACATCACTTTCTACGACGTCAAGCAGGGCGAGACGACCCTCACCATCGTCGAGGCGACGAAGTACCCGGAGAAGCTCGCCCCGCTGTTCTACGCGACATCCATGGCGGACCTCGCGGTGCTGGTCGTCGAGAGCATCGACTACATCCTCGGCGAGAGCATCCTGATGCTCGACGCGGTCGGGCTCAGGAAGGGGTTCGTCGTGCTCAGGAACTACCTCCAGGAGGCGCAGGTCCTGCCACTCACCAAGGGCACGGTCGTCGAGGGGTACGAGTTCTTCAAGGACGACCCGGTCGCGCTGAAGATGCGCCTGCTGGAGATCGCTGAGTCCAGGGCCGAGGAGATCGAGAAGGCGAAGGCATCTGCCAGCGGCACAGTCCCGATCGACCACCACTTCGACGTGAAGGGCGTGGGCACGGTCGTGCTCGCATCCGTCGCGGAGGGCATGGTGCGGAAGCATGACAAGATGCGGGTCATGCCCGGAGGGAAGACGGCAGAGGTGCGGTCCGTCCAGAAGCACGACGACGATTTCGACTGGGCGGTCAAGGGGGACAGGGTCGGGCTCGCGCTGAGAGGCGTGGGCAACAGCGAACTCGACCGTGGGATGGTCCTGACCACGGACACGACCGTCATGGAGAGCGCGTCCGTGACGGGCGACACGCAGCTCGTGAAGTACTGGCCGAGCCCGCTCAAGGAGGGCATGGTCCTGCACATAGGGCACTGGATGCAGCTGAGCCCTGCGAGGGTAGAAGGCGCCGAGCCACAGACCGACTGGAAGAAGGTGAAGCTCCGGCTGTCGTTCGAGAAACCGTTCGTCCACGCACCAGGGGCACGCGTCGTCGTGACGTACCTCGAGGGCGGGAAACTCAGGGTCGCGGGGACGATGCGCCTCGAGTAGATGCGCTGCGGCGGGACCGACCCGCTGGTCGCGGGTCCGGCCTCGGAACGGCGCATGTGGCCATCCTCATCCGCCGCGGGAAATCCCGTGCAGACTCCCACCAGTGGATGGCATAGCCAGTCAAGGCTTAAGTATTTGAGAACGGTACGGATATGCATACGGAGAGCTGCTTTTGGCAGGATACGCTTCAAAATACAGAGGACGGAGGAGGAACGAACCCCGGATACACCCTCCAAGCGAGTCCGTCCGGACGTCCATGCTCAACCTGAACAGGATATCGTCGTTCAGGTACAGCATCAGGGAGATCATGGCCATACACAAGGTCGACGAGGAGATTGCGGCCTCCGTCGTGGCCACTGTGATCGCGAAGGGTTCTAGGATGTCGATCGCCGCGGCCATGGATTATGTGCAGGAGCGCGAGAAGGCCGGCGCGATCTCGAAGGACGCCTCGAACGACATCTGCGACCTGCTCGACAGGTACACGAAGTACCGCTGAGCACGACGACGGGCCGGCGCCCCATCAAGCGAGTTCCGGCGTCTGATGTTAGGCTGCAACAGGCTAAATATGGGCTAGTAGTTATTCCGCCACTAGGTAGATTCCGAGGGGCTTAGCGGGGTGGCCCTCGGACCGAATGCGCTCGCGACGGGCGCCTGGAGAGGATGGCGGAGAGCATGGGTGCCTTCTCGGCTCAGGAGACGAAGCACGTGCCACAGCGGCGTGGTGCGGATCCGAAGGACGCAGCTGATGCTTCGAGCGGGCACGGACTCATCGATGTGCTCTGCGTGGACGACGACACGGGGTTCCTCGGGCTCGAGAAGACGCTGCTCGAGCGGAGGCCGGGGCAGACCGTGGACACTGCGACATCGGTCCGCGAGGCCATGGAGAAGCTGAGGCTGAAGCGGTACGACGCCGTCGTGTCCGACTACAGGATGCCCGTCGAGGACGGGCTCGAGTTCCTGAAGGAGCTGAGGATGTCGGGGGACGACATACCGTTCATCCTGTTCACCGGCAAGGGAGAGAACAGGACCGCCATCCAGGCACTCTGGGAGGGGGCCACGTTCTATGTGGAGAAGGGCGCGGAGACGATGCCCCTGTTCGCGGAGCTACAGAACATGATCACTGTCTCCGTGGAACGGAGGAGGGCCCAGGAGAAGGACCGGCTGTCGGAGGGCATACTCCGCTCGCTCGGTGCGATCGATTCCAACGTCATAGTCGTCGTCGACGCCACGGGGATGGTCGTCGACTGCAGCGACAGGTCGGAAGCAGTGCTCGGCTACGGGAGGGACGAGCTGGTAGGCAGGAGGATGGGCGAGATCATCGCGAGCGGCCCGACGCGCGGCTGGACCGCGTTCATCGAGGCGACGGCGAGGAACGAGATGATCACACCGAAGGAGTTCTCGCTGGTGCGCCGGGACGGGACGACGGCCCATGTGCGCATGAGCTCCTCGTCCCTGAGGAGCGACGACCGCGGCAGCCTCAGCGGGGCCGTGTGCGTGATCAGGGACATGTCGACGGAGAAGCAGATGGAGCAGCGCCTGAACAAGGCGGAGAAGCGCTACCAGGAGGTCGAGGGGATCCTGGACGACATCTGCGACGCGAG
>CAZMPY010000010.1:0-29972 GCA_964568665.1 uncultured Thermoplasmata archaeon
CTGTGTCGTTTCTGCGCCCTTGCCAGGACTCTCGCCCTGCTGCTCTGGCAGCCCACCTTCTCTTGGAGAGGGGACTTTCCTCAGCTGGCCCGCATTGAAGCGGGCCTACCGTCGGCCATCCGCCTTCTCCTGGCAATCATATCGATTACTCCTGCTCGTACTAAAGGGTTTCGCCTGGTCAGCGTCTCACTCCAGGAACGGGTACGTCTTGACCAGGTCCGTGGCAACCCCCCATTCGCAGAGCCCGGACCAGTGACCGGCCTTCACGACCGTTAGGCCTAGGAAGATCGCCAGGAAGGGGATGTGCTCGTCTATGACTGGACTTTCCTCGGGGGGAGCCTGGTCGACTACAGGAGGACCGTCATATCGTCTTGTCAGGCGAGAACGCGGCCTTGATCAGGACGTGCCCGTCCTCCAGGTTGAAGAACGCGGAGCGGCCGTGCCTGCCCAGCACGTCCTCGGCGACCACAAGTATGCCGAGTTCCTTGAGCGTCTCCCTGGCCGCATGATGGTTGTCAGCACCGATGTCCTTCATGTTCAGGTCGATGTTGGGGAACATCTGTGCCCCGCCGACTAATTTGACCCTTATGCGCTCCTTCTTGACGCCCCTCGAGATGAGTTCCTTTTGGAGTCTCCTTATGCCGGTGTTGGCGTACTTCGTCTCTGAATCCGCGGTCATCTTGTCAGGGGCCTTGGGGAGGAGTGCGTGGACCACGCCTCCCATCCTGAGATGACCGTCGTACATGAAGACCGCTATGCATGATCCGAGGCCGAGGCAGCACAGTTGCTCGGGTGCCTTCGCGACCGCGAGCTGTGCGATGCCTACCAGCCTCGGCTCGATCATTTCAAGGAATCTCCCATCTTGTCGAGTATGACCTTCAGCATCTGCTGTTCGGGGAGGAGCAGGAAGTAGCCATCGAACTCGTCCTCGTATGCCTTGAACACCGTGTGGACGGCTATGACCGTGTCGACGCTGACCCCGAGCGTCGCGAGGGGCAGGTCTAGGACCGCCCCCAGCAGGTCCACCGTGGCGTCAGGAGGGGCGGGGATCAGGTCCGTATCGATGAGCCTTGAGACCGCAACCAGGTACCAGCAGAGGCATATGTTGCCCACCTCCCTGAGCGCGGAGACCTGTATGGCACTCAGGGACGCCAGGTCCACCTTCTCCTTCGTCATGTGCTCCAGCATCATGATCGCGGATGCCTCGGGGAGGACCACCAGGACGCCGCTCCTGAGGTCCCCGCAGAGCTGCGTGTATACCCCTGCCACGACCTGCTGCTCGCCGCCCAGCCACTGGGCGACCTGTGACAGCGGGAGCATGTTGCACGATGTGACCTCGTTCACCAGCTCCATGTCCAGGAGCGCTGCCAGGGCCGTGGCCGCGTTGCCCGAACCGACGTTGGCGAACTCACGTATGATCTCAAGCACCTTGTCCGCGTCCTCGTCTGCCATGTCCGTCAGTCTCCCAGTATCGAGTCGGTGTCGAGTATGAGCGCGATCCCGCCGCTCCCGAGTATCGTCCCGCCTGATATACCCCTGGCCTTCCTGAGGCGTCTGTCGAGCGTCTTGACCACGATCTGCTGATGCCCAAGGTGCTCGTCTATGCCCAGGGCCGCCCTGCGCTCCCTGCTCTGCACTATCAGCACGTTGACAGGTGTGTCCTTCCCTTCGGACGGTATCCCGAAAAAGTCCCTGATGCGGATGAGGGGGATCACCTCGCCTCTCAGCTGCACGACCTCCCTCGTCCTGATGTGCCTTATCTCGGATGTGGGATAGCTCTGCGATTCGACGACGACCCCCATCGGGACGGCATACATCTGCCCGGCGACGGAGACCAGCATGGCGTCGATGATGGCGAGCGTGAACGGCAGCCAGAGCGATATCGTCGTGCCTGCCCCCTTCGTCGTGTTGACCATGACCGACCCGCCGAGCTCCTCGACGCCTCTCTTCACGACATCGAGCCCGACGCCCCTGCCTGAGATCTCCGTGACCTCCGTGTTCGTCGAGAACCCTGGCTTGAACAGGAGGTCGATTAACTCCCTCCCGAGCGCGGCCTGCGCCTGCTGCTGATTCATCACACCTTTCCGGATGGCCGCCTTCCGGACATGTTCGAAGTCGATCCCCCTGCCGTCATCCGAGATCTCTATGAGGACATGGTCTTGCTGTTTCGAGGCGACGATCCTGATCATGCCCTTTGCGCGCTTGCCCACCTTCTCCCGTTCCTGGGCCGTTTCGATGCCGTGGTCGATGCAGTTCCTCAGGATGTGCATCATCGGATCCGTGATCCGGTCGACCACGGTCCTGTCGAGTTCGATGTTCCCGCCCTCGACCAGGAGCTCCATCTCTTTGCCCTGGCTCTTGGAGATGTCTCTAACCATCCGCGGGAATCGGCTCATGACGACCTCCAGCGGTATCATCCGTATGCTGAGGACCTTGGACTGTATCTCGCTCGTGAGCTTGTCTATGAGCGACGATATCTCCTGGAGCTCCAGGTCCTCGTGCGAGGAGGCCTTCTCGATCAGACGGCTCCTGCCAATCACGAGCTCGCCTACATCGTCCAGCAGGTCGTCCAGTTTGTCCATACCCACCCTCACGGTCTGGACCGCCGGCGCCTCCGTGGTTGCAAGGGTCGAATCGATCCTCCGCTTCCCCTTCCAGCTCTCAGGGGCATGCCCCTTCCTAGTGAATGTCAGCTCGTCTACATCGGTCATCGCAGCGACCCTGTCCAGGGAGATCTGGAGCTTCTCCCCAGGTTCCAGCGAGACAATCATCTCCTCGAACAGCCTCTCATTGTCGATCTCTTCCTCGGTGGGATCGCTCGATAGGATTGTGGACGATTTCTCCAATTCTCTTATTATCGTGAGCGCGCGCGCGGCGGGGAGCGCGCACTTCTTGGCAAGCCTGACAGTGATGGTCACTGCCTCGGCCTTTGGCTCGGGCCTCGGCACCTCTGCCGATTTCTCTTTGGGTTTCGGCGCACTGGCGGCCTGCTCTGTCGCCGTCCTCAACTCGTGGACGAGTTCGGGTGTCTCGCCTATCTGTTCGCCCCTCTCGACCGCAGCTACCATTCCCTCGAGCGCATCGAACCCTTTGAACATGACCTCGGCGACGGGACCCGTAGGCGACACCTTCCCGTCCCTGACCGCGCCGAGCACATCCTCGAGGGCGTGGGCCAACTCCGCAACGGGTGCGTACCCCATCATGTTCGCCATGCCCTTGACGGTGTGGCATGATCGGAACATCCCGTCGACCAGATCCCTGCGGTCTGGCTTCGCTTCGAGCTCGATCATCGATTCGTTGAGCGTCCTGAGGTACTCCCTGGACTCCGTGACGAACAGCTTGGCGTATTTCTTGATGTCGAACTCCTTCGGCAAGCTGGCTCACTCCTCCATGTATCTCAGGATCTCTTTTGGTATCTCCTCGAGCGGGAGCGCCTTGTCGGCCGCCTCCAGGTCGATCGCCGCCCTCGCCATGCCGAATATGACGGAGGTCTCCTCGTCCTGGACCACCACCCTCCCGCCGGCTCTCTTCACCGCGAGGGCGCCATCGGCCCCGTCCGAGCCCATGCCAGTGAGGACGACCGCGAGTATGTTCCCGTGGAGCACCTCGACGGCGCTCTTGAATAGGACATCCGCGGACGGACGGACGAATCGGACTGGTTCCCCATCGTCCAACTTGATGACAAGCCTGGCCCCGTCCCCTCTGTTGAGACGCATGTGCCTACCCCCAGGGGCGAGGTACGCCCGGTCGCTCGTGACCTCCATGCCGTCCTCTGCGAGAACGACCTTCGGCCCCCGTGCCGAGTTGAGTCGCTTGACGAACGATATGGAGAACTCCTCAGGGATGTGCTGGACGACGAACAGAGGGACGTCGACGGTCCTGGGGAGCGTTGCGAATATGCTTTCGAGGGCCCTCGGTCCGCCGGTCGACGCCGCGATGAGGACCGCCCTGGCCCCTGTCGGGGGCCCGCGCCTCGTCGTGGTCAGGTGCAGCTTCTGCGGCTGAGCGCCCCTCATTCGGGTGAGCGCGTCCAGTCTGGCCATCGAGGCGTTCCTGACTATCTCTGCGATCCTGGTCTTGAACATCACGATGTCGATCGACACGGGCCCGCTCGGCTTCGAGATGAAGTCGACGGCCCCGCACTCGAGCGCTCTGAGCGGAAGTTGGTCGTCCACCTTGTCCATGGCGCTCAGCATCACGACCCTCGTCGGGCGCTCACGCATAATCCGCTGGAGCGTTGCGATGCCGTCCATCTTCGGCATCTGGATGTCAAGCAGGACGACGTCAGGGCTGAGTCTCTTGACCTTCTCGATCGCGTCGAACCCATCCCTCGCGGTGTCTACCACGAGGAGACCAGGTTCTGAATCGAGGATATCCTTGAGGACGACCCTCATGTATGCGCTATCGTCCACGACGAGGACCTTGACGGACTCTGCCATGTTCTCCCCTGCTCACTGGATATGCAGGACTGCCTTGACGGACTCAAGCACGTCGTCCGCGGTGAAAGGCTTCATGATGAAGTCGAGAGCCCCTGCCTCCAGAGCCCTCATCACGGTCTTCTGGTGCCCGAGCGCGGTGATCATGATGATCTTGACGTCCGGGTGCGCATCCTTGAGGCGTCTCACGGTCTCGATGCCGTCCGTCTCGGGCATGACGATATCCATAGTGATGATGTCCGCCCCCTCCTTCTTGAAGACCCTGAGGGCCTCCTCCGAGTTGCGGGCCTCGATGACCTTGTGTCCGCCGCCCTCCAGTATGTTCTTGATGACCCTTCGCATGAAGTCCGAGTCGTCGACCACGAGCACTCTAGCCATTCGTACCGCCTCCCTTCGCATCGCCTTCCACCGACAGGTCGAGGATCTTGATGGGGTCTATGATGGTGATGAGCCTCTCGCCGTATTTCGCGATGCCCAGGACGTATGCGGCCTCGATGCCCTGGGCCACGATGGCCGGCGGGGGCTCCACGGTCTCGGGCAGGATGGTCGCGACCTCAGTGACCTCGTCGACGAGGAAACCCACGGGCGCGTCTGCCGCGTCGACGACGACTATCTTCGTGGAGGCGTTCGGGGGTTTCGCTACAAGGCCCAAACGCCTGCGTAGGTCTATGACCGTCACGAGCTTGCCTCTGAGGTTCATGACCCCTTCGATGTAGTCGGGCGTCCGGTGGACCTTCGCTATCTGCTGCAGGTCCTGGATCTCCTTGATGGTCCCGATGTCGAAGGCGTACTCCTCGTTTGCGAGTCTGAACAGGACGAACTGCGTCGGGAACTGGCCCTTCATAGGCATCGCATCACCTCAACCGTCCTTCTTCGCCTGTAGGGTGGACGGTTCGGCGGTGTCGAGATGCCTGACTATCTCGTTGAGCTTGTCCGCGAGGTTCGCCAGGTCCTGGGCCGACGCTGTCAGTTCCTGCATGCCAGCCGCGAGCTCCTGGGAGGACGCGGACACCTCCTCGGCCGACGCCGAGGTCTGGTTGGCGACGCTCGCCACCTCGTCGAGGTTCTTGGCGAGGCTCTCCGTCAGCGCCTTCTGCTCCTGCGTGGATGCGCTGATCTCTTCGACCATGGCGGCGGTCTCCTGCACCGTCGCTGCGATGTCCTCCAGTGACTTGAGCGACTCCGAGACGGTCTTGGAGCTCTCCGACACGTCGGATCTGGTCTTGTCCATCTTCTGGGAGCTCTCGACGATGTCGTGCTCCACAGACTGCAGCAGCTGCTGGATCTGGTTCGCGGCCTTCCTGGAGCCCTCCGCGAGCTTCCGGACCTCGTCTGCGACGACCGCGAAACCCCTGCCGTGCTCCCCGGCCCTTGCAGCCTCGATGGCCGCGTTGAGCGAGAGGAGGTTGGTCTGCTGCGCGATGTTCGTGATAATCATGACGATCTGGGATATCTCCTGGGACTTCTTCGAGAGAGCACCCATGGATTCGGCCGACTGCTCGACGCTCTTCATCAGGTCGCGCATCCGTTCCAGCGCGTCCTGGGCCGACCTGCTCCCCTTCTGCGCGACCTCGCTCGCGTTCTCGGACGCCCTGGCAGCGTTCTGGGAGCTCTGGACGACATCGTATATGGACTTGGTCTGCTCCCCGAGCATCTTGACCATCTCGTCCACCCGCATGGCTTGCGACTGGGCGCCCTTGGATGTCTGTGACATGGAGCCCGAGACCTGCTGGGTGCCCTCGGTCATGTGTCGTGCGGTCTCCGCGAGCGTCCTCGAGGACTCCTGGAGCATGTCGGATGCGTCCTTGATCTCCTTCGTGAGGCGCGCCAGGTTGTCCCTCATCTGCTTGAAGCTGGCGACGAGGTTGGCGATATCGCCTTTCGCTTCGATGTCGAGGTCGACAGCCAGGTTCCCGTCGGCGATCGCCTTAGCGCTCTCGGTGAGCCGCATGAGCGGCAGCGAAGTGTTGTCGATGAGGATGTTCATGGACTTGACTAGGTCTCCAATCTCGTCATCGGAGGTCTTCATCTTGAGCCGGTCCGTGTAGTTCCCTTCGGAGATGCCCCTGGCGGCCTCGCTGGCCTTGACCACCGGCGTGGTGATCCCGGTCGAGACGTAGTATGTGATGATTGACACCAGGATGACCACGAACGTGCCGCTGATGATCGTCCACTGAGTGCTCTCCGCGATGGTCTGCGTGGATACTGCATCCATCAGCTGCGCTGCCTCGACCCTGACCTGGATGAGGTCTCCCATGCCCGCGACTATCGTTTCGACGTGTATGGACGCGTTCGACATGGCGCTGTACGCCGCCTGCGTATCGAAATCGTTCAGATATGCAAGCGCGTAGCCGACATCGACCTTGTAGAGGTCATAGGCGTCGTTTATCTGGTTCACCGCGGTGGTCTCGGAAGCGATGAGATCCTCCCTACCCTGGTCGGTGATGATCTTCGCGATGTTCGGGAGCTGCTCGTAGGCGTAGGTGCTTTGGTATGTGGTAATGAACTGGTCGAATGCGGTCTGGTATGTCGCCATGCTGTTCAGGTAGTCGCTCGCCTCGGACTCGTTGACGTTGATGACATAGTTAGTGAACGAGTTGTGCATGCTGTTGATGGCGGTGGAGCCCTCGGCGATCTTCGTCACCACGACCATGTTCTCCTGGTACAGGATGTTGACGTCGTCCTTGATCTGGTTAATGCCCGATATCGATACGAAGCTCAGGGCGACGATGGGGGCGACCGTCAGGGCCAATATGACAATCACGAGCTTGCGAGTAAGCGAGAGTCTCACGGAATCACCTGAAAATCGCGCGTGCGGGAGGCCACAGACTCTGCTTTTCGGACAGACCCTTGGCGCTCTCGCATCCGAATCAAAATCGACCTGGGCCATATAAATGTATGTTGTCCAGAAACTCACGGATGATGACGGCCCCCCTCCGATGCGCAGGCATCCGGCAAGAGATATCTAGCCAGAGGCCGATAGAGGCACGGATGGACCCCGAAGAGGACCAGCTTTTTGAAGTGGCCAGGCGTCAGCTCCTGCTTGCCCGCGGGTTCGACCTGTCCGGGTACTCCCGCTCCTTCGTCCTGAGGGCCATCAAGAAGCGTATCGCCAGGACCAAGTCCAGGGACTTCCCGGCATACACATCCCTCCTCAGGAGGGACGACGCAGAGGTGGGCGAGCTCGTGTCGGCCCTGTCCATCAACGTGACAGACTTCTTCAGGGACAAGGGTGCTTTTGAGGCCTTCTCCGCGAAGGTCATCAGGCCGATGCTGGCGGCGAAGAACACCCCCATAGGCGGCATAATCAGGATATGGAGCGCTGGTTGCGCGACCGGGCAGGAACCTTACACCCTGGCCATATGCATCGAGGAGGCGGCCAGGCGCATCGAGGGGGAGAACAGGACCATCGCATCCGTCCTCGGGACCGACATCTCCCAGCCGGCCATCGACGCGGCCCGGAAGGGAGTTTACTCGCTGGAGCAGGTCAAAGGGGTCCCAGAGAGGTTCCTGAGGGAATACTTCGTCAAGACCGACGAGGGCTACGAGGTGTCAGAGGATTTGAGGAGGCGGGTGAGGTTCTCCAGGAACAATCTGCTGTCCTCTCCGGTGTCCACGCACTTCGACGCGGTCGTGTGCAGGAATGTCGTGATCTACTTCGCGCGGCCGATGCATGACAGGGTCCTCATGACGCTGCACGGCTCCCTTCGAGTGGGTGGCTACCTCATGATCGGCCGGACGGAGACCCTGATGGGCCTCCCCAGGGACATGTTCGAGAGCGTCGACGCTGACAACAGGATATATCGAAAGATCGCTTGAGCGGTTCAGGCTTCGGCCGCCGTGTCTGACAGGCAAGCCCTCATCTCGTCTCTGAGGCCCATCAGCTCGCTCACGGACATCGTCGCCATGTCCGTCATGCTGGACACCTCGACGTCCTTCATGAACGGCGCAATCCTGGTGTAGTTCTCGGCCAACTCGTCGGCGATGATCCTCTGGGCGGATTCCATCTCCACCGCGGACATCCGCCTGGCGATGACCTCGGTCAGAGTGACCCCTTCAGCGTCTGCCTGGCTCACGAGTTCGTCCATCAATGAGACTGTCAAGTCTATCCCATCCCTTCGTATGACAATCGTCAGACGAAGTATGGTGTCCGCCGATATATAAGAGTTGCGGGGTTCACTTTACCAGGTCGAGCCAGCCGATGTACTTCGGGTCCTTGCCGCGGACGATGTCCAGGTATTTCCGCTGGATCGCCGTGGTGATGGGTCCGGGCTTGCCTTCCCCGACCGGCCTCCTGTCCACCTCTCTTATGGGGGTCACCTCGGCTGCCGTGCCCGTGAAGAACAGCTCGTCGGCCATGTACAGCTCGCTCCTGGCGATGTTCATCTCGGTTACCCTGTAACCCATGTCGGAGGCCAGGTCCATGACGCATTCCCTGGTGATCCCGGGCAGGATCCCCGCGTTCAGCGGTGGCGTGATGAGCGTCCCGCCCCTCACCAGGAAGATGTTCTCCCCCGAGCCCTCGGCGACCATGTGGAGCTCGTTTAGCATGATGGTCTCGTCGAACCCGTTCAGCTTCGCCTCCATGACTGCGAGCGCACTGTTGAGGTAGTCCCCGCAGACCTTCGCGGTCGCGGGCACGGAACCGCTCGGCACCCTGTGCCATGACGACGTGTGGACGCGGATCCCGTTCTTGATCCCCTCGTCGCCGAGGTACGATCCGAGCGGGAAGGCGATGATGAATGTATCGACTGGATATCCCAGCGGGTTCACCCCGATGCCGCTGACACCGAAGAATGAGATCGGCCTGATGTAGCATGATTCGAGCTTGTTCGTGCGGACGACATCCTTCGCGGCGGCGCAGAGGTCGTCGACCGAGTACGGGACCTTCAACATGATCGCTTTGGCCGACGCATGCAGCCGCGTCATGTGGTCCTTGAGCCTGAATATCGCCGGACCCTGGTCGGTAGAGTAGCATCTGATGCCCTCGAAGGCGCCGGTGCCGTAATGCAGCCCGTGGGTGAGGACGTGGACCGTCGCGTCCTTCCATGCGATCATCTGTCCGTTCTTCCAGACGTTGTCCGTAGCTTGGATCTGCATCTAGTCCAACTCCTTCCTTCGCATCATCCGTCGACGACTGGGTTTCTCAGGCAGCCTATGCCGTCGAGTTCGACCTCGACGACGTCGCCCGCCTTCATCGGGGATATGCCCGACGGGGTCCCCGTGGCGATCATGTCCCCCGGCTCGAGGGTCATCACCGTGGAGATGTACTCGACCAGCTCGGCATCGTCGAAGACGCGGTCGCTCAGAGGGCAGTCCTGGACGGTCCTCCCGTTCAGGCGTGTGACGACCCTCGTGGGGGCGTTGCCTGCGATGTACGGCCCCACGGGCGCGAACGTATCGAACCCCTTCGCCCTCGTCCAGTCAGGGTCGGTCTTCTGGAGGTCCCTCGCGGTCACGTCGTTGAGGCACGTGTATCCGAAGATGTGCCTACGGCCGTCCTCCGTGTGGCTCGCACGGGTCCCTATGACGAGCGCCAGCTCCCCTTCGTAGTCCACCCGCGCGGAGGCTTTCGGCCTGACGATCGCCTCGCCCGGGCCTATGATGGCCGACGAGGGCTTGCTGAATATGAGTGGGACCTGGGGCGTCGCGGCCTTCATCTCCGCGATGTGGCCCCTGTAGTTCAGGCCGATGCAGACGATCTTGGTCGGGCGGTCGATGGGCGCCATCGTCCTGAGGCCCTTCAGCGCATGCTCCCGCACGCTCGTCCCCGTCCCGTCCAGGATTATCTCGGTCATGCATCCGGCGTCGAGCTCGAGGACCTTCTCCCCGACGACCTCGCCGGCGAACACATGCTTCCCGGAGGCGAACTTGCCGACCCTGCGGCCTGATTCCAACTGATGAGACGTGGTACGTCCTCCTCGGTGCACAAAAGCGGCCATCAGCTATCTATGCCTTTTGCCCTTAACCGGGTACTAGGTCACTTGAACATCTTCCGGATGTTCCTCCCGACTACCTCGATCTTCTCCTTCTGTGCGTCGGTCCTCAGCTTCGTGAGCATGGGCATGCCCGCGTCGTGCTCGGCCACCCACTCCTTGGCGAACGCGCCGGACTGGATGTCCTTGAGTATGCCCCTCATGGTGTCCTTCACGCGACCGTCGACGATCCTCGGGCCGCGTGTCCTGCCGCCGTACTCGGCCGTGTTGGACACGTTGTCCCACATGCCCTCGATGCCACCCTTCTGCACGAGGTCGATTATGAGCTTGAGCTCGTGGAGCACCTCGAAGTAGGCTATCTCCGGCTGGTAGCCAGCCTCGACGAGCACCTCGAACGATTTCTTGACCAGCTCGCTCGCGCCGCCGCACAGGTCTGCCTGCTCGCCGAAGAGGTCGGTCTCGGTCTCCTCCTTGAAGGTCGTCTCGATCACGCCTCTGTTGGTCGCGCCGAGTGCCTTCGCCATCGCGAGGGCGGTCTTCTTCGCCTTGCCGCTGGCGTCCTGGTGCACGGCTATTAACGCCGGGACCCCGTCGCCCGCCTCGAAGGTCTCCCTGACGAGAGCCCCAGGGCCCTTGGGCGCCACCATTATGACATCGATGTCCTTCGGGGGCACTATCCTCTTGAACAGTATGTTGAACCCGTGGGCGAAGTCGAGCGTCATGCCCGGCCTGAGGTTCGGTCCCACATCGGCGTCGTAGACCGCCTTCTGGACCTCGTCCGGGATGAGCATCATGACGATGTCCGCGGATTTCACAGCCGCGGGGATTTCCATGATATCCATCTTGTCGGCCTTCGCCCGCTTGTGGTAGTCGTCCTTGAACTTCAGGCCGATGACGACATTCACGCCGCTGTCCCTTAGGTTCAGGCCCTGGGCCCGTCCCTGTATACCGTAGCCTACTATGGCGACCTTCTTCCCCTTGAGGGCGTTCAGGTTCGCGTCCTTGTTGTAGTATATCCTTGCCATCTTTCACACTCTCCAAACCGTCAGATCGCGTTCATCGTCTCTATGTATCTCTCTGGCTGGCTCTTCTTGATGAGGGCCTCGACCTCTTGGACCGAGCCCGTCACCCGGCATACGCCATCCTTGCTCACCAATATGGCATAGGCCTCATGCCTCGACTGGTCGACCAGGTCCGCCTCGATTACCTCGTGGAGCGACCTGAGGTGCTCGAGCACGCTCACGGCCCTCTCGCGGTCCTCGATCGAGAGGACTATCCTCGCCCTCTCTGGCATTTCGCACCTGCCGACGACGATCGTCTCGACATTGATTCTCTTTCTTGTGAACTCGCCCATCACGCGCTGCATCACGCCCGGCTGGTTATAGACCAGGAGCATTATCGCTTCCAATCAGGCCACCTCCCCCTTCCACTTGCATCTTCCCTTTATGCAGTCCCCAGGGCCTTTCCCGGGCGGGTTCATCGGGAGGACATCCTCCTCTGGGTCTATCATGAAGTCCAGCAGGATCGGGACATCCGACTTCGCGCCCCTCTTGACCGCCTCCGCCACCTCGGACTGCCTCTCGACCCTTATGGCATCCGCGCCGTAGGCCTCTGCGAGCTTGACGAAATCAGGGGACCCGCCGAACTTGGTTGCCATGTACCTCTCCCCGTAGAACAGCTTCTGCCACTGCTTGACCATCCCGAGCCAGCCGTTGTTGAGCAGGCACACGACAACGGGGATGTCGTTGTCCACCGCAGTCGCGAACTCATGCGACACCATCTGCAGGCTCCCGTCCCCCGCGATGTCAGCGACCACGCTCTCGGGCCTGGCTATCTTCGCCCCGAGCGCGGCGGGGAACCCGAAGCCCATGGTGCCGAGCCCGCCCGATGTGATGAACATCCTCTTGCCGTGGCACTTGTAGAAATGTGCGGCCCACATCTGGTTCTGCCCGACCTCGGTCGTCACGATTGCATCGTCCGGGAGGTTCACCGAGAGCTCGTGGATGACCTTCTGCGGTTTGATGGGGTGGGTCCTGAGGTCGTAGTCGCATGTGCACTCCTTGTTGAGCTGCTCGATCCGCACCCTCCAGGTGGGCGTCCTCTTCCTCTGCTGGAGGCCCGCTATGAGCGCGTGCACCACCGTCCATGCGTCCCCGACGAGGCCGACCCGTCCTTTGACGTTCTTGCCAATCTCCGACGAGTCGATGTCCACGTGGACCAACTTGGTAGTCCTGCCGAACTCGCTGAGCTTGCCAGTGACCCTGTCGCTGAACCTCGTTCCTATGGCAAGGAGCACATCGCAGTTGTTCAGTGCGTAGTTCGCGACCTGCCGCCCGTGCATCCCGCAGACCCCCAGGACAAGTGGGTGGTTCTCAGGGACCGAGCCCTTGGCCATGAGCGTCGTGACGATGGGTGCCATCAGCATCTCGGCGAGCCTTGTGATGTCCGGGCCCGCCTGGGACCATGCGACGCCTCCTCCCACCATGATCGTTGGCCTCTCGGCGCCCTCGAGGAGCTTGATCGCGTCCAGCAGACCTGACAGGTTCTTCCTCGGCTTGGGCACCCTGACCTCGGCCGCCATCTCCTCGTCCGATATCTCCGCGTGGAATATGTCAGTGGGAATGTCGATATGGACTGGCCCGTACCTCCCGGTGGTCGCGATCATGAACGCCTTCTTCATGGTCTCGGGGAGGAGCTTCGGGTCTGTCACCCTGAAGTTGTGCTTCGTGATCGGCATCATGAGGCTGAAGGAGTCGGCTTCCTGGAACGCATCGTTCCCCAGGACGCCCGTTGCCACCTGGCCGGTTATGGCGATCAGGGGTGACGAGTCCATGAATGCGGTCGCGACGCCTGTGACGAGGTTCGTAGCGCCCGGGCCGGACGTGGCGATGCAGACACCGGGGCGCTTCGCCACCCTCGCGTATCCGTCGGCCATGTGGCCCGCGCACTGCTCGTGCCTCACGAGTATGTGGCGTATGTCCGATTGAACCAGCTCGTCGTAGAAGGGGAGGAGGACGCCGCCGGGGATGCCGAACATCACGTCCACATTGTGCTTCTCCAGCAACTCCACCGCGGCCCTTGCACCCTTCATGTTATCCACTCACCATTCATCATTTGCCCGCACGGACGCATCAGACGAGGTTCAGGCATCCGTCACGGGCCCACGGTCCGCAGGTCGATAAGGACCCCTAGGGCGACAAGGACGAGACCCTCACCGATACCGAGCGCGGACTCCTGCATCATGCCTGGCAACGTTCCAACCGATATTAATAACTTGGCCGTCGGGCACCAGATTCGTAGCGAAATGTCGAATTATGTGCAAACAGTGGGGGCCAGCATGCTAGTGCTTACCGTGGTTCCTGCTAGTAAGGACCGCGACGAAGGTGTGGTTCCTAGAATCCATCTGCTTTATGCCCCAGACCGCTCCGGCCGAAGCAGGGAGGATGTCCAGGCCCTCATCGTCCTTGAGGGTCCTCGACGCCTTCACGAGGTCGTCATCCGTTATCTCCATCGCCGCGCCGTTAGAATCGAGCATGGCGTCGATGGCCTCTTCCGGGTCCGCGAGGAAGTTGCCCGACAGGGGCTCGTTGACCTCGGTGATCGTCAGGTCGGGCACGAAGACCGGCGTCCTGGACCTCGTCAGCACCGCGCGCACCGCGGAGTTGTTGTTCGAGCAGCCGAGCATCCTCGGCTTCATGCCCATCGATCTGAACCCCTGCCACACGCCCGCTATCACGGTCCCGTTGCCCACCGGCACGGATGCCCAGTCCGGGGCCCTACCGAGGGACTGGGCGATCTCCCTCGCGATGAACGAGTAGGCGTATATCCCGAACTCTCTGTTCGCGCCTCCGGGGTTCGCGTTGTACCACTTGCTGGACAGGCAGTTCTCAGCGCACTTCTTCATAGTGCCCTCATAGTCTCCTTTGACGAGCACCACCTCGCCGCCCAACTCCTCGATCTCGACCTTTCTGGGTGCGTGGAAGTCTGCTGGTATGTGTATCTTGCATCCGAGGTCCAGCTTCCCGCAGACATAGGCCAGGGCGGCGCCGTAGTTCCCGCAGGTCGTGGCTGCCATGGTGTCGAACCCCTTCTTGCGCGCATCGAGCGCGAGAAGAAGCGCCATCCGGTCCTTGTGGGTGCCCGACGGGTTCTCGCCCTCTAACTTGAGTTGGAGTCTCCGTATGCCGAGCGTCTTCTCGAGCTTCTGGGCGCGCCTGAGCTGCGTGTGGCCTATCCTCAGGGCCTTCATCTGCATCTCGAATTCCCGGATTAGCTCAAGGGGGATCAAGTCCGGATCACTCGCCTGTGAAAGGTTTGGGCGGGCACGGCCGGCCCAACCGACACGTGCCTATAGATGGTTCCGTGGTTTTGAAGATGGTGCCTGCCGCGTCAGTCGAGCCCGTGCTCCTTGATGTCCTTCTCCGCCTTCTTGAGGATGGACTCGAACTCCCTCGCGACCTCTGCCTGGACGGGCTGGACCTGGTGCTCCTTCATGATCTTCGCGGCCTTCTCGCGGGCCCGGTCGACGACCGACTTCCTGCCGTCTGCCTCCCAGGACTCGCCGGTCCTCCTGTCCGTGATCTCGGTGAGGAAGTGCTCCTTGTTCAGCCACTGCATGGTGTGCCGCTCGCCCAAGAAGCTTCCTCCTGGTCCGACCTTCTTGATGAGGTCGACCGCCATGTGGTCGTCGTCGACGACGACACCCTGGGCGATCCTCGCCATGATCCTGACCATCTCGTTGTCGATTACCATCTGCTCGTAGGAGAGCATCGTGACGTCATCCAGCAGACCGAGGCCGGCGACCATGTCGCAGCCAGCGTAGAACTGCGGCATCCCGCTCGACATCTTCTCGTAGCAGGCCTGCGGCCCGGGCATCTTGGCCGATGTCACTATTCCTCCGCAGAGTATCGAGAAGCCGTAGTGGTGCGCGAGCTCCCCCGCGCCCGCCGAGATGAGCGCCCTCTCTGGTCCGCCACCGGCCCAGGTCATCGTCTTCATGTCGAACGCTGCGCCGCCCGTGCCGTACATGAACGGCGAGCCGGGCGCGGCGAGCTGTGCCATCGTGAGGCCGGCTAGGACCTCGGCGTTGTTGACTATTATAGACCCTGCGAGCGTGACAGGCCCGGTGATGCCAGCCTGGGGCATGCCGTAGAACGATATCGGGACGCCTGCGCGCGCGAGCACGAGCGCCCCCTCGGTGGACCCTCCGTCCAGCTGGAGCGGCGAGAACGGGCAGTGCATCGAAGAGAATATCGGCCTCCTACGGAGCGCCTTCGCATCCCCTGCGAGGGTCGAGCCGAGCTCGATGAGCCACTTCGCCTCTCGTCGGTGGCTTGTCGTCTCGACCTGCACGTGCTTCTCGATGCTCATGAGAGCGACCTTGAGGTCCGCGACGTGCCTGTAATAGTCCGGTATGTCCTGGCAGCTGACGCAGGGCCAGAAGATGTGCGCGGAGTCGAGTGCATTCGCGACCTTGCCGACCATGGCGAGGTCCTCCGAGGTCGACATCCTCCGCTTCCCCGTGTTGAAATCGAGCACGCTCGTGCCGTTCCCGTCGGTCGTGCAATATGTCCTCCGGCCGTCCAGGACTACATCGAACTTCGGGTTCCGCGCGCAGAGCGTGATGTTCTTCTTCGCCTTGCGGATGGACTCCTCCACGAGGTTGCCAGGGATCTTGGCACTGCTGTCCTTGTAGTTCACGGAGCAGCCAGCATCCTCAAGGAGCTTCAGACATTCCTTGCTGAAGACCTTGATGCCTGCGTTCTCGAGCACATCCAACGTTCCCCAGTGCAGAGATTCCAGATCGTCCTTCTGGAACATGTGGAACGCGATCTTCCCTCTTGGAAAGCCTATCATCGCAACATTCCCCCATCGATCCGAGGCCTGCGACTCAACTTCTGAAATCGGGCCTCAGACCGGTATCGTTCCTGGGTATTTAGTTAGTCGGGCGCGCGTCAACGTCCGGGTGATTCTTGATGTCCCAGTGCGCGTATGCACGTTTACTATGGCGTGGTCTTGCCGATTAGGGCCGCGGAACAAAGTCCCGAAAGTCTTTAAGTAGGAGAACCATATCGACCGCCGCCCAGTAGCCTCATGCGGGGGTAGCCAAGCCCGGTCAACGGCGCCAGATTGAGGGTCTGGTCTCGCAGGAGTCCTTGAGTTCGAATCTCAGCCCCCGCACCACCTCCTCTTAATGCAGATCGGCTCCTCGGAGCGACTAATGCATGCAAGGACATCATCGACTATCGTCGATTGGCCAGACTGACCTGCGCGCAAATCAGATATATGGATGCGGACCATGCGCCTCCAGACGGACTCGAACCACTGGTGATCGATGCTCGCAATAACGCATCTGGTCGTGAGCCTCCTGCTGATCCAGGTCATGTGCCTCGACAGGAACGACTCATTCGTCGCCATGCTCTTCGGTGTCGCAATCGATGCGGACCACCTCCTCGGGCTGAAGCAGTATGTGGAATCCAACGGTTTCCTCGCCGCTTTCGACCTTCACTCGCTCATGAACCCAGGCGGGCAGTGGAAGTCCGTCCTGCACAGTCCTGTGGCGGCGTTCGTCGTCGGTCCGATGTCGATTGCGTCGAGGCTTGCCGTGCCTCTGATATTCTGGGGCGTGCACCTCGGCATGGATGCATCCGAGGACATCCTCGGGCTCTTTTCGCTGCCAGAGGCCGTCCTCATGGTAGCCTCGGTGGCTGCCATCGTAGGACTGAGGTTCAGGGGCTTCGCCGCGTCCAGGGTCGGTGGGGGCTGGCAATCGTATCTGAAAAGCGAGGCGCGCACCCTGAGGCGCCTCTTCAGGCTGCCCCACTAGGTCCGTGGTACTTCGGCCAGGATCCTCGCGATCACCTTCTCCGTGAATGCGTCGGACCCGAGCCTTCCACCGACGTCGATCGTGAGATCTCCGGCCGCGTAGGCCTCGCGGACCGCACGCTCGACCCTTTCACCTTCGGGGGCCATGCCGATGTGTCTTAGCATCATGGCTGCGGCGAGCAGGGCCGCCGTGGGATTGGCGACGCCCTTGCCAGCTATGTCCGGTGCGGACCCGTGCGCGGGTTCGAACACCGAATGAGCGGGTCCGATGTTCCCGGACGGCGCGAACCCGAGCCCTCCAGCGACCCCTGCGGCGACGTCCGATAGGATGTCCCCGTAGAGGTTGAGTGTGACTACCACATCGAATCGGGATGGCTCCGTGACGAGTTTCATGGCCGCGGAATCCACGAGATGTTCCTCCCTGACCAGGTCATGGCCGTGCCGGTCCATGACCTCCCTGAACGTACGGACGAACAGGCCATCCGACTCCTTGAGGACATTGGACTTGTGCACGCAGCACACCCGTCTCCTGCCGTTGGCGAGCGCGTAGTCGATGGAGAACCTCACTATGCGTTCGCATGCGGCCGAAGTGACCCTCCGCCTCGTCGTCACGCCGCCCGCCTCATGGACCTCGTCCTGGGTGTACATCCCCTCGGTGTTCTCCCGGACGATGACGATATCGATGGGGTGTGTGTACGGCGTCTGCACCATCGTCCTGACAGGCCTCAGGTTCGCGTACAGGTCCAGGTCCTTCCTGAAAGCGAGGACCGGCGACCTGTATGTCTTCTCTTCGACGGACGTGACGGCGCCGAACAGGCAGCTGTCGCTGTCCCGCATCATGCGCATGGTGTCGTCTGGCAGCCAGGAACCGGTCCGCGAGTACGCGGCCTGTCCGATCGGTGCGGTGGTCATCTCGAGCCGGTCGGTGACCGCATCGAGCGCCCTCACCGCGCATCCCGTGACCTCCGGGCCTATCCCGTCTCCGGGTAGGATGCAGATGTGCTTCATGGACACTACTCTTGGACCATCTTGGCGAAATCGACGAAGTGCTTCTCCATCCTCGCTATGCGCTTCCGCCCGTCGTGGATGTCCTTCTCCATCTTCGTGGTCATCTTCTGCATCTCGTCGACGAGCTTCTCGGCCTCGCTCTCGAGCGCCGTCAGTTTGGCGTCGTGCCTCATAGCCTTCGCGGTGTGCTCCTCGATCCTGCGCTCGAGGTCGGCCTGGCGTTCCTTCTCGGCGGTCTTGGAGAAGTAGCTCTCGACCTTGGAGTTGAGCATCGTGAGGATGTTGGAGACCTTCTCGAGCTGCTTCTCGAGGCGCTCCACACGCTCCGTCACATCGTGCGCGTTGTCCGATGGCTCGGACGTCTGTGCGGATTTCTCTATCTCGAACATGCGGTTCTCCATCATCTCGAGCTTTCCCTCGAGCGCGGAGACGTTCTTGATGCCCTCTGATATCTCCTCGAGCAGCTGCCTGTCCGGGAAGTCGATCTGGATGCTTTCGGTACCTGGCGTGTAGGTCTTCATGGACTGCAGGGACGCGATCGCGTCGACCGTCGGGAAGCCTCCCTTTACGCGCCCGTCGAGGCTCCGGAGGGTCGTGATGATCTCGCTCCCTTGCTTGCCGAGCCACGGGTTCGCGCGCACCATCTTCGTGATGTTCTCGATGATGTCCTCGAGTTCGGCGCCGGCCTTCACGAGCTCTGACTTGTCAAGGAGCCTGAGGTCCCTCAGTGCGTCGCGCTTGCCGCGCTTGTTCCAGTCGCCGAGCGACCGCCCTTCGAACGGGAAGAAACCTGCGAAGTGGTCCACGCCCTTGACGACGATGTCCTGGACGGCGTCCCATTCCTTCTCACCGCCGTCAACCTTCAGCTCCTTGGACGAGTTGAATATCATGCATATGGACCCGTTCGGGAGGTGGTAGCATCCGATGCGGTACGGGGCCTCCTGGGCGAACCTCGGGTAGGTCTGCGGCTTCTTCTCCTCGATGGTGTCCATGTATGCCTTGAAGTACTCCTTGGCGAACGCCGCGAGGTCCTGGCCGTCAGGTATCTCGGGTCCTATGTCCTTGGCGCTCATGGGTCTCTCCTTTCCTTTCTAGGGTAACTCCCCTTTGCCGTATTAATCCCTCGCAGGTCTGCCCATGCCCTGGACCGAGCTCACGATGAGGGGGAGGGTGATGGTGGCGTCGCCCTCGACGGTGATGTATTGGGCGTTCTCCTTGACCTTGCCCCAGCTGACCGCCTCCCGGAGCCTCGCGCCTGACAGGGAACCATCGTACTCCTCCGCGGTCGTGAGGTAAACCGCGTAGTCGAGCCCGTCCCTGAACTGGTTCCACCAGATCACGTGATGCTTCGATATGCCTCCGCCGATCATTATGGCCCCGGCCTTCTTCGAAGTGAACACGATGTCGGACAGCTCCTGCTCGTCCTTCAGGACGTCGACATTGAAGTTCGGTTTCTGCTGCTTGAACAGCCACAGCTGGGACCCGAACGCCCCGTCGGTTATCCCAGGGACATAGATGGGTATGTCGTTCCTGGCTGCCCAGTATAGGATGGATTTCTTGTCGTTGACCCTCATGCCGAACTCGTACGCCAGCTGCCGGCTGGACATCGTCCTCTTCCCTTCGGCGTACAGCTCCTCGAGTATGGGCTGCATCTTCTCCTCGAGGACTATCCCATAGCTCTCGTTCGGGATGAGGATGTTGCCTAGCCTGTTGATGCCCTTCCTGTGGAGCTCGGCGTCGTCCATGAGGAAGTCACCGTGGTAGTACTTCTTCCAGACGCGTGCAAGGTCGTGGTCCAGGGTGCCGCATGTGGTGATGATGACGTCCACGAGCTTGTCCTCCACGAGCCTCCGGATGACGCCCCTCGTGCCAGTGGAGATGATGCATGCGGGGAATGACAGGAAGATCGTGCACTTGGGCTCCTTGAACATCTTCCGCATGATTCCGCATGCGACGCCGAGTTTCTTCGCGGTGAACCCACCAGATGCGAGCATCTGTGCGGTGAGGTCCTTGACCTTCATCTCCCCGTCAATCTCCATGTCCGTTATGGGCTTCAGCCTGGTCCTCATGGTGTCACCTCTAGCCGCTTCCTACACACAGGAAACCAGCCGAAAACACTTATATCTTTGCTGGCGGTTGTGAGACTGAGAATCATGCTGAAAGTCAGAGAGATCATGTCGAAACCGGTCCTTACGATTGTCCCGGACATGCTAGTGAAAGACGCGGCCGCCCTGCTCGCCACCAAGAATGTGTCGGGCGCGCCAGTTCTCGATGGGGAGCGCATCATAGGCGTGTTCAGCGAGGCGGATGTGCTCAGATCGATCAAGACGACGAAGAAGGACATGAGGCTCGTCTACCCGTCGATATCGTCCCTCGGGATAGCCTTCCAGGAGGAGGTCACGCAGAGGGAGATCATCGAGGCCTACGAGGAGATTGGCAACACCGCGGTCAAGGATGTCATGTCGAAGGAGGTCGTCACCGTGGAGGCGGACATACCGCTCAACGAGGCCATCTCGAAGATGGTCCAGAAGGGCATACACCGCCTGCCAGTCACAGAGAACAAGAAGCTCGTAGGGATCGTCACGAGGGGCGACATCATCCGCGGGCTGGCCGTCGACAAGGGCAACAACCACAAGGCCTGAGGTCGACTGCCGGGCCTACCACTTGAAGAGGCCCTTCTTATCCTTCTTTTCATCATCCTTCGAATCAGCCGAAGGCTTCTCGCCGGCCTTCAGCGTCCTGACGGCAGGTTTCTTCTGCTGACCGTTCGTGGCCACCGTGACCGGCAAATCAGGCGCCTGAGAGAGCGAGAACGAGTGCCCGCACTCGGTGCATCTCCTGCGGTCGTCAGGCAGTGCGTACAGCGATTCCTTGCCGCATCTCCCGCACTTCGCCTCCTCGATGCGCGTCATGACCCCCTGCTCGATCATCTTCTCTTCGAGGTCCTTGCGGACAGGCTCGAGGACATCCTTCGCGAGCCTGGTCAGTTTGGCTGCCGAGACCACATCCCTGTTCGAGAGCGCGGTCTTGGCGCTCTTCACGAAGACCAGCCCGTCCTGGACATCCATGCCGTAGGCGGCTGCGGCCTCAAGGTCTGGTTCCACGGCCGTCATGGTAGAGCTCACCCTTGCGAACTGCCTTGCTTCCGCGTCCTGGTCTTTCATCTTCTCGAAGTGCGAAGCGTCGACCGCCTTCTCGATCGAGGCGAGCATGTCGGCCGCTCGTTTGAACTCGTTACCTTCGAAGGCCTTCTTCGCCTCCGAGAGCTGGGCCTCGTCCGATAGTGTGTCAGAACCGACCTCACGCGCCTCAGCGACCGCCGCCCTAACCATGGGGAAGCTCGCGCCGATATCCCTGGACCTCGCATCCCGTGCCTTCTCCGCGCGTTCCCTGGCCTCATCGAGGATGCGGGAGTACTCGGAGTAGTTGTGGTCAGCCCTGGCCTGCATCGCGACCTCCATTAGCCGCTTGGGCTCGGAGGTGTCAGTTCCGAACGTCTCGAATTCTGACAGGAGCTTCTTGAGCTCCTCCTCGGCTGCGGCCGACCTCTCGATGAATGCTCCGTACGCCATTGACGTCAGGTCCTCGAGCGTTTCGAGCGACTCCTCCCTCTGACGCGGCTGGCCGGAAATGAATGCCACCTTTGTCTGTGCCAGCGCAGTCTTCAGGTTCGGGTCTAGTCCTCCCTTCTTCCTCTCGATCCCGGATAGGAGCGTCTCCGCGGCCCTTATTGACAGCGCGGTTGAGTAGACCTGGTAGGCGCTGAAGTTCGCCAACATCCTCGAGCGTGCATCGCGGTTGATCTTGATTGCTTCGACGAAGTCGCCGAGGACCATCCTGTTCCAGGCCCTCTCGTTCGCGGAATCGACCTCGAAGAAGCTTGGGCGCATGAGCAGCGCCTGGTCTATGTTCCTCTCCGAGGCCACCATTTCCTCCTCCGGGAGCTCCTTGGGGGCGCTCGGCCTCTCGGCGATGGACTGCAGCTCTTCAACGATCGCATTGACCTCAGTCTTGTCCGTCGGGCTCTCGGTGGTCCTGGGCATGGCCTTCTGGAGCGCCGTTGAGACCATGTCTTCGGTGACGTTCGCGGCGCCTAGCTTCTCGACGAGGTCCTTCTTGTGCTTGCAGGCGCTCACGTCGATTTCGTACTCCTCGGCGACAGCTCTCAGCTTGGGGATTGTGAGTTCGCTGAGGAAGTTGCTTGGTCCGTCGGACATGGGATTGCCTCTTGCTTTCAGCCTATGAGAGTAACCAGTCATAATTGTTTCGAATTGTGTCATCGGTGGTGTTGCGGGCATTGGTCAGCACTCAACCGGGTCCCGAAACAACCGTCGCCCGGCGGAGGTGGCGCCGGTCGAGGTCATAGGTGAGGCATTTACCTTGAAAAGACCTAAGTATGTCCCGACCAATCGAGCCGGTCGATGGAAGCTGCCTCTGAGAAGGCTGCAATAGCGCGCCTTTCCGTGTACTCGAACAGTCTGCTCGTGGTCCTCAAGGTCGTGGTCGGGGTCTTCATGGGTTCCGTTGCCGTCCTTTCCGAGGCGATACACTCGGGGATGGACCTCCTGGCAGCGTTGATAGCTCGTTACTCTGTGAAGAAATCTGCGGAACCTGCGGACACGGACCACAGGTACGGCCACGGGAAGTTCGAGAACCTTTCCGGGATGATCGAAGGGGTTCTGATATTCGTCGCGGCCGCGTGGATCATCTACGAGGCTTCGAAAAGACTGATGGATGAGTTCCAAGTCGATTTCCCGATCGCCGGCATGGCCGTCATGGCCGTGTCTGCGCTCCTGAACTGGTATGTATCTGTGAGGCTCTTCAAAGTGGCCAGGAAGACCGATTCCCTGGCCCTTGAGGCGGATGCGTACCACCTCAGGACAGATGTATGGACCTCCGTGGGTGTCTTCGTAGCCATGGGGCTCATTCAGCTGACTGGTTTCGAACTGTTCGACCCGCTGGTCGCGATGTTCGTGGCAGCGCTGATCATCCACGCGGCCTATGACATCACTAGAAGATCGACCGAAGGCCTTCTCGACAAGAGCCTGCCAGAGGGCGAGATACGGCTCATCGAGCGCGTCCTGAACGAGCACGCGTGCGACTTCATCAACTTCCACAGGCTGAGGGCAAGGAAGACCGGTTCGGAGCGACAGATAGACCTCCATGTCACGGTCCCGAAGAACCTGAGCGTCAAGGAGGGGCATGACCTTGTCAGCCACCTCGAGCAGGAGATCCGGAAGGAGCTTCCACGCAGCATAATAGTCATCCATATCGAGCCGTGCAAGGAGGATTGCGAGAAGTGCAAGATGACGGAGCCAGAGTTCATCTTCAGGAAGGGTACTGCCTGACGCCCTGCCGCGCCTAGGCGATGCCCCTGTCCCTAAGCAGCCTCTCGACCTCCAGGAACGCCCCTTCGCCGTCCGGGCTGTTGTCGACGGTGACCCAGTCCGCCGACGATGTTATGGCACGCGCGACCGTGCGCACCTGCGACAGTTTCTCAACGGTTTCGAACATCTCGCGCGTGTGGTCCCTTGCCTCTATCCTCCGGATCGCCACATCCGGTTCGATGTCAATGAACAGTGCGAGGTCCGGGAACGGGAGCAGCCGCCTGAAGACCGCGTAGCTCAGGGGTGCGAGTCTTCTCGGGAGGTACGCCGTCCCGAGCAGGTACCTGACGAACACGACCGTGCCGTCATCCTGCCGCTTGTACCATCTGACTGACATCAACACATCGGCCGCGTAGAACAGCGTCGCGAGGAGCCTCGCCGGAGCACC
This sequence comes from uncultured Thermoplasmata archaeon, assembly GCA_964568665.1. GTDB lineage: Archaea > Thermoplasmatota > Thermoplasmata > UBA10834 > UBA10834 > CAWBDD01. The sequence continues at coordinate 23,981 of CAZMPY010000010.1, forward strand.
GGCGCTCTGGAGGGCGCGTTTCGAGGCCCTGCCGAGCATCCGGCTCGATGGATGCGATATGACTGTGACTCGCACACCCTTCCTGGCAAGAGCCTCCCTGACCCTCTCCGCATGGGTGTCCTTCCCGCAGCCATCGAGGCCGTCGATCGCTATGAGCCGTTTCAGGGTCACACCCCCAGGATGTGGAGGTATGTGCCGACCGCGAGGGGTATCACCAGATTGTCTATCTGGCCCGGCGTGACGGCCTCGAGGCATGTCACGAGACCTCCGACGGCCAGCGCGAACAGGAGGAGCATGTCAGGCGCCGTGCTGGATGTGTAGCCCACGAGGTCGAAGTAGAACCAGTTGAGCACGAGCACCGCCAGGACGGTTGCGACAAGGACGGCTGCGCTCCCCTCGACGGTCCTGTGGCGGAGGTACCGGAGGCGGCCGTACCTGCGGCCAACAAGCTCTCCCATCCCGTCGCCGAACGACATTGCCGCGATGGCGACCGAGGCCGCGAAGAGATCGTCGAAGAGGAAGTATGCGACCGCCGTCCAGGACACCGCGTACAGCACCAGCCCATATGCGTGCCCCTCCGCGGACCTGGTGCCGAGGGGGCTGTCCCTGAGGAATCTGACCGGGGACTTCGGGGTGGCGAGCAGGAGGATGAGGACGAACGGGAACGCGGCCAGCCCCGCCATGATCTCCCGCGTGTCGAAGCTCCACCAGAAGAACACTATGCCTCCTGTGAGTATGTGGAGGACCTTCCTCGGGTTCCTCGTCCTGTTCTTGAGTGCCCATGTCAGCACCACTATGCATAGGACGTATCCGTAGACACCTGCGAGTCCAAGGAGGTCGCCCTGCGTCGGAACAGCCACATGCCCGAACTATGCTGGGCCTGACATATACTTTTCCGAGCATCTCGACGAGGTCAGGCCGCCTTTCCCTGCTTCTTCAGCTCCTCGATGATCTCGGTCGCCCGGTCCATGCGCACCTTGCGCTCGGATATCATGACCCTAACGACCTCTGCGAGTAGTTCCGGTGGACAGCCCACGCTGGCCGCGATGTTCCTCGCATGGAGCGCCATGTGCCCCTTTTGGATGCCATCGGTGGCGAGTGCCCTCAGGGCCGCCAGGTTCTGTGCGAGCCCAAGCGCCGCAGCGACTTCGCCGAGTTCCTGGGCACTCTTCACGCCCAGGAGCTTTATGCATGCCCTGGCGGTCGGATGCACCTTCGTGGCCCCGCCTATCAGGCCCACGGCCATGGGTAGCTCGATGGTGCCCGCCAAGTCGCCTTCCGGCGTCTTTTCGAAGGTGGTCAGGGGCTTGTAGCTCCCTTTGATGGCCGCGAAGGCGTGTGCCCCGGCTTCGATGGCTCGCGTGTCGTTGCCGGTCGCGAGTATGAGTGCGTCGATGCCGTTCATGATGCCCTTGTTGTGCGTGGCGCACCTGAAGGGGTCGGCCTCTGCGAACATGTATGCCTCGACCACGCCGTCGACGACCGCCTCGCCGCCTATGTCGTCCTTCCCCCAGACCGCATGTGCCCTCGCGAGCCTGTGGACCGCCAGGTTGGACAGGATCCTGAGGTACACCTTCCCGCCCGTGAAACCCTCGATGACCGGGGCCACAGCCTCGGCCATCGTGTTGACCGCGTTGGCGCCCATGGCATCCCTCACGTCGACGAGCAGATGCACGACCACATTGGGCCCTTTCATCGTCTGGATGATACGGACCTCGAGGTCTCTCGCCCCGCCGCCCACTTTGAGGAGCATCGGGTCCTGCCTGTTGGCGAGCTCGAGGAGCTCGGCCTTCCTGGTCAGGATGAGATGCTTCGTCCTATGGGGGTCCTTGACGCCGGTGAGTTGTATCTGACCGATCATGATCGGCGGGGTGCTACTCGTGGAGAACCCTCCCTTCGAGCGTGCCATCCTGGCGGCGTTGGAGGCCGCGGCGACGACCGACGGCTCCTCGATTGCCATCGGGATCAGGTAGTCCTTGCCGTTTATGAGGAAGTTCGTGGCGACGCCCAGCGGTACGGGCATGTACCCGACTGCGTTCTCGATCATCTTGTCTGGCACAGACGAATCGAGTCCACCGACCCCCGAAAGCGCCAACGCCTCCTCGTCGGTGAGCTGCCCAAACTCCTTCACGAGCCTGAGTCGTTCCGCCATGCCCAGCTTGTAGAACCCCTCGATCCTCGACGTCCGTTCCATCTTGAACCCAGCTACTCGATGGTCGAATCGGTTTCCGATTCTTAATCCTTCCCGAACCCCGAGGGCCGTGTCATCGGCAAACGCCTATCTCCCGGCGCCCCCTCGGAAAAGGATATATCGGCTGTGATGTGTGGAGGGGCCTCATGAGCAAGTGCTCGGCCCCCGGGAAGTTCATACTCTTCGGCGAGCACGCGGTCGTTTTCGGCAAGCCAGCGATTGCAATCGCGATAGACCGGAGGATAACAACATCGGTCAGGAGAGCGGACGAGTTCATGGTCAACGGCTATATGATGACGCGGCGGCACCATGCATACATCTCGGCAGCCCTCGACCAGGCATGGAACGGTCCGCCAGTCGCCATCGACACGGTCTCCGAGATACCGCCCGGGTCGGGCCTCGGGTCGTCGGCCGCCGTGAGCGTCTCCTGCGTCGGGGCGCTTCTCTCCGAGAAGAACGGGCTGGACGCCGAGAGGATAGCCAGGAAGGCATTCGAGGTCGAGTGCGTGGTCCAGGGCCGTGCGAGCCCCACGGACACGTCGACATCCGCACACGGACACGGGGTCCTGGTGAGCCCCGAGAGGCTCGACGGGTTCCTCTGGAAGGTCGAGAAGGGCGAGAGGGTCTGGAACATCCATCATTGCGATATCCCCGAGCTGACGTTCGTCGTAGGTCACACCGGCATACATGCGGGGACGGGCCCGCTCGTGGCGAAGGTGAAGGAGCTGGTCGATGGCAGCAGCGACGCGAGGCGGGCCATCGATCGGATAGGCGATCTAGTGCTCGAGGGCGTCGAGTCGCTCAGGGTGCGGGACAAGGCGGCGCTCGGCAGGCTCATGACGGAGAACCATGACCTCCTGAACGGCCTGGGTGTGGGCCATCCTGCGCTCGAATCGCTCGTTGAGGCGTGCACGGGGCGATGCTACGGCGCGAAGATGACAGGGGCCGGCGGGGGCGGGAGCATGATCGCCCTCACGGACACCCCTGGGCCTGTGTCCGATGCGATCACCTCGGCCGGAGGCCATGCGATCATCGTGAAGGTCGGCGCCGAGGGTGTCCGGGCGGAGAATGCGTGACGGCTCCACCTGGCGCGAAACGATTAACCCGGAGTCACGCCATTCAAGGCGGGAGATGAGACCGTGGTAGAGCGAGTAGGTCAGCATAGACACTGCAGGGAGTGCGACAAGGCCGTATCTTACAAGGACGAGTTCTGTGACGAGACTTGCCAGACCGCCTGGAAGGTCAAGATGGCCAAGAAGAAGAAGCAGCTGCTCTATTTCTACGCCATCATGGTCGTCATAATGGTGATAGCAATCACGCTGACGTTCATGGGGTAGGTCCGATGTGGGCAGGGGTAGGCGGGACGTTCAACACGCTCCACAGGGGGCATGAGCTGCTCTTCGAGACGGCCTTCTCAGTGGGGGATGCCGTCGAGGTCGGGCTCACATCCGACAGGCTGGCGCGATCCACGAAGACGGTCGCCGTCCTGCCGTACCCCGTCAGGGAGGCAAACCTCTCTAAGTACCTCCAGAGGTTCGGGAAGCCGTTCGAGATCGTAGGGATCGACGACGAGCTCGGCACCGCGGCGACGTCCGACCGACTCGAGGCACTCGTGGTCTCTCCCGAGACGAGGCGGAACGGTGACATGATAAACGAGGTCAGGCGGAGGCACGGCCTCAAGCCCCTCAAGATTGTCTGCATCCGTGAGGTCAAGGCCGACGACTCGGGGCTCATCAGTTCGACGAGGATCCTGCAGGGGGATATCGACAGGGACGGTCGGCTCCTCCGGCCCGTCAGGGTGGCCGTGGGCTCCACGAACGATGTGAAGGTGAACGCGGTCAGGTACGTGTTCACGCAGGTCTACGGGCTCGTAGAGGTTGTCTCGGTGGAGCCGAACCATGGGGTCGAGGGGCAGCCGCGGGAGGAGCGCGTGATAGAAGGCGCCATCGAGCGCGCCAAGAACGCTATCTCGAGCACCGGTGCGGATTTCGGGGTGGGCGTGGAGGCAGGGCTGTTCTTCAGCAAACCACTCGGGAGATACCTAGACTCCCAATACTGTGCGATTGTGGATTCGTCGGGCCATCTTACCGTCGGGCACGGGCCCGGGTTCGAGTACCCGCCCGAGGTCATCAAGTCGGTCATGGCGGGCAGGACCGTCGGGGAGACCATGAGCATGATAACTGGCATCGAGAACATAGGACACAAGTCCGGCTCGATCGGCTACCTGTCGGACGGCCTCATGGACAGGACATCTCTGACCGAGGTCGCGGTGCTCATGGCGCTCGTGCCAAGGGTCCGGCCGGAGCTGTACATCGGAGGGGACCGTCAGTGCCCTTCCTCGGCGACGGCTTCGAGGTAGTCCGCCAGATTCTGGCAACTCTCCTTGCCGACGCAGCCGAACCGGTTGTACTTCTTGCAGTAGTCCCCCACTACCTCGCGGAACTCGCACTTCTGGGCTTCTTTGAAGGCCGCGCAGTGCTTCTTGATGCATGCGTACCCTTCGTACATGCCTGTGCACAAGCCGTCTTTTGTCAGGTGTCTGCAGTGCATCCTACTCGAGTCTCCTAGGCTGTCTCGCGAGGACGCGCTCTTGGTGGGCCGCGAACCGCTTCTGATATGCGTCAGGGGTGCTGCAATGCTCCTTTCCTGGGCAGTAGAACCTCTTGTACGTCTCGCAATAGAGTCCTAGCCATTTGTCGAGGCCGCATCCTGCGGGGGCCTTGCCCTGCCCGCTCTTCATGAGGATGTTCATCCCGGAGAACTCGCACTTGTCTTCGCCCAGGCATTCGAGTCTCTCGACGTGTTTGTTCGCGCAAGAACCGTTGAGGTGGCTGTACCTACAAGATGACATCTCGTCCCATCCCTCTGCATCCCGTGCCCTTTCGAGCAGTCAAGGATGCGCGTGCGCGCGTATAAACCTTTACGGAATGTCGCATATCTCGGAGCCGTTCTTGCCAAACTAGATGTGACCTGCGACACGTGAGGGGCCGAGGTGGGGCGGCACTTGGACACCAGGTCGAGATATGTCTTCATCGTGCTGGCATCCGCCGTGGTGGTCGCGGTCGAGTCGGTTGCGGTCGAGGGCGCGATCAAGACCGCGCATATCGACTCCTTCGTCGTGTCCGCGGTCCCGACCGTTGCCGGCGGCCTCATGCTGATGGCCGTGTTCGGGCGCAAGAGCGTCAGGTTCGTCAAGGGCTTGGACGTGCGAGGGTGGTCGTACATGTTTGTGCTCTGTGCGCTCGTCGCGACAGGCGTGTTCCTGTGGTTCGACGCGGTCGGACGCATAGGGGCCAGCAAGGAGGCCATCCTGGGAGGGGGTTCATCCGAGGTGTTGTTCATCGCCCTTCTCTCAGTCCTGTTCCTCCGCGAACGGATGAACCTCTGGGAGGTCTCCGGGAGCGTGCTCGTGCTCATGGGCGTGTTCTTGGTCCTCGCGAACAGGGATTCCATCTCGCCGGAGATGGGCCTTGGGGAGGTGGAGGCGATCCTGAGCTCGCTCCTCCTGGGTGCGTCCGTGGTCGCGACCGCGGTGCTCCTGAAGACGCACGAGCTCGGACCTCTCTCGGGCCTCGAGCTCTTCCTGTCGGGCGTGCTCCTCCTGGCTTTCGGGGTGCCTGCAGGCTTGGTGTCCCTGCCGAGCGTGACTGGGATGGCGATCCTTGTGCTGATAGGGGTCCTCCCGTGCATCGGGCTCCTCGCGTATAATTCCGGTCTTCCGAAGATCGGCGCTCCCCTGACGGCCGTCCTTTTCGCCCTGAACGGGGTGATGACGATGGGCGTGCAGCTCCTCGTCCTGGC
>CAZMPY010000011.1:0-50945 GCA_964568665.1 uncultured Thermoplasmata archaeon
CGGAGGCACCCGCGCGCCCGCATACGATGCGATGATGGGGTCCCCCGACACCATCCATCCGCCGGGCACCAAGTACTGCTCGATCTCCTTTGCGACCGCGACCTGCACGGGCTCGCCCTGCATCGTCACGCCCGCGGCACCGAGCCCCGCCGACAGGAGCAGTCCGACGGCCGTGAGGACCCCGATCCAGGCCCCGTCGGACGGTTTTTGCGATATGCCTTTTCTAGATACTTCATGAGAGGCATCAGATTCGTCTAAGTGTTTTTCTCCGTCAAGCCATCTGCCCACGACAACACCTGCGAGGATTGCGAGCGGAGGCCCCATGAATACCATGTGGTGCAGGAACACGAGCGGCTGCGCGACCATGAACAGCAGCAGCACGATGAAGACCGCCATGAGGAACCTCGTGCCGGCCTCGCCCGTCATGAGCACCCGCGCGCGCATGGCGGGGAGCAGGTACGCCAGGTTCAGCCCGAAGAACGCGACTATGGACACCTTGAGCCACAGGTCGAAGGACCTGTGCCCCTGGTTCAGGACCATGCCCTGCAGGACCTCCGAGGGCCCGAGGTACGCCATGAACACGGCGACGGGGACGACGGCCGCGGCCGAGATGAGCACCAGGTCCACCGCCTGCCCCCTCCCGACCCTCCGGTCCCTCGTCCAACCGATGACGAAGTACAACAGCACGCCCGCGAGCGCGAGCCCTCCTATGAGCTTCGTCGCGGTCGCGAGGCCTATCATCAGGCCGGACAGCACGAGGGCCGCCCTGTCCCCCCGCTGCTGGTAGGTTATGAACGGCAGGAACGCGAGCGCCAGGAAGCTAGCGGAGATGGCGTCGAGCGAGAACAGCCGGGACTCCCTGACGAATGCGAAGTCGACGGCGAGCAGGAGCCCGGCCACGAGCATCGCCCTGTCCCCGGCGAGCCTGCGCGCGGCGAGCATGCACGCGGCCACGGCGGCGAGCGACAGGAGTGCGGTCATCGCCCGCAGCGACACCACGTCGCCTCCGAAGACGGCCCCCATGTAGAACGCCAGGGGCGCCTGGTCGCAGGGCAGGTCCCGGTACAGCACGTACCCGTCGCTCACGAGGCGCGCGCGCTGCAGCATGACCCCTTCGTCTATGCCGTTGTTGGAGTAGCTCCAGCCTATGTCCACGAGCCTGAGCCCTGCGGCGAGCAGCAGCACGAGTACGGCGGCGATGACCATCCTCCGCCTGTCGGCCGTGAACCCGCCTAGCGATGCCATCGGACCTCTCCCGCGCCCGCTGAAGGCAATGCGCGGTCTTGATACTACCGGGCCATGTGGGCTCAGAGGAACTCCTGGAACTCCTTTACCAGGTCGGGGTACTTCTTCTCGATCGCCTTGAGTATCGCGAAGGTCGACATCTTGTCGACGCCGACCTCGTTCAGGGTCGCGATGACCTTGTTGAACGTGTCGTCGCTGAGCGTGACGAGCTTCTCCTTGGCGAGCCAGTTCCTGTAGAGGTGGCTCTCTATGAGGTCGCGCCAGCCCTTCTCGTACCTGAACAGGGACTTCTCCGAGAAGTCACGCTCGCGCGTGGCCCTCGCGAGGACCTCGCCGGCGACCTTCCCGGACTTGCAGCTGTTGGATATGCCCCCGCCGGTGATCGGGTCGATCTGCCTCGCGGCGTCCCCCACGATGAGTATGCCGTCGCCCACGGTCTTGTCTATGGGCGCGCATATCGAGACCGCCCCGCTGACGAGCTCGAGCGGCTTCCCCTTCCGGAGCCTCGGGTCTCCCAGGATGAACTTGTCCAGGTACTTCTTGACGTCCGCCGGGTCCTTCAGCTTCGAGAGCTGCAGGCCGATGCCGACGTTGGCCGTGTCCTCGTTCTTGGGGAAGACCCAGATGTACCCGCCAGGGGCCTTTGACCCGAGCACGAACTCGCAGTAGTCCGCCTCGTGGCTTATGCCCGTCAGCCGGTACTGGAAGCAGCTGGTGATGTCCCTGGGGGCCAGGTTCGTGTTGATCCCGGCCCACCGGGCGATGTTCGACTCGTACCCGTCGGCCGCGACCACGCACCCGCACTTGATGTCCCAGGTCTTGCCGAACGACGTGACCTTGACGCCCTTGACCGCCCCTCCGTCCTTGATGACGTCGAGCGCCGAGGTCTTCAGGATCAGGTCCGCGCCGGCCTTGACCGCGTCGTGCGCCAGGAGCTTGTCGAAGAACACCCGGTCCAGGACGATCCCGACCTCGTCCCCCGCGTGCTTCGCGTCCAGGTAGAACGGCGTCCCGTTCGGTGCCACGATCTTGGCACCCTTGACCTCCCTGGCGACGCTCTTGGCGTCGAGCTTGATGCCAACGCTGTCGAGCCACGTGGTCGATACGCCCTCGCCGCACCTGACGGGGGAGCCGATCTCCTGGCGTTTCTCGATCATCAGGACGCGCGCGCCGCCCTTGGCGGCCCACTTCGCGGTCATGGAGCCGGCCGGGCCGGCGCCAACGACGACGACATCGTAGTCGTTTGCCATCTCAGTCACCCTCCGCCAGCTTGATCGCCCCTACGGGGCAGACCTTGATGCAGCGTTTGCACATGGTGCAGTTGTCCCTGAACTCCAGCACCACCTCGTTGAGGTACATGGCGTTCACGGGACAGGACCCGACGCATGCGCCGCAGTGCATGCACTTGGTTATGTCGACCTCGAACTCGTCCAACTGTTCCTTCATGGAGAACACCTCACGTGTACTGGTCCCCGTGCTTCTTCCGCCACTCGGCGATCGGCACCGAGAACTTCTTCTCCACCCCGGTCCTGTACACCGGCCCGGAGTTGTACGCGCAGAACGGTATGAGCTTCATGTCGGGCGTCGCGTAGTGTATGTTGCACCTCTTGACCCGCTCGATGTCGTAGTTGTAGGAGTCCTGGAAGTGCATCGCGCCGACATACATCATGTTCCAGCTGAACTTGGACAGCCCCTTCTTGGTGTCCTCGGAGAAGACCCTCTGGAGCACCTTGAGGAACTCCACGGTGTTCATCCCGTCGGGGAGCTCGTCCTCGATCATGTGCTTCTTGATCATGTTGAAGGCCTTGACCTTCGTGAACAGCTGGACGCGCTTCCCCCTGGCCTTCTTCGCCAGCTCGTACATCTCGCTGAAGAGGTCGTCGACGCGTATGAACCTCGTGACCGGCACGACGTTGTCCGCGTCCTTGACGAAGAAGTAGGTGGCCATGCCGCAGTGCACGTGGTTCGTGAAGGTGACCATGTCCCTGCCCGCGATGGCGCTCACCAGCTCGGAGACCGCCACGACCGTGGGCACGGGGAACCAGTCGGACGCGCGGACCATGCCCTTGGACTGCCTGTCTATGTCGTGTATCAGGTCCGGTATCGTGTACCTGCCCTTCTCCAGCTCCTCGTGCGTGATCCTCCCGGTGAACGCGACGGGCTGGTAGTTCACTCCGCGGACGACATCGATGTTCTCGAGGGCGAAGTGCAGGATCGGCCAGACCTGGTCGTCGTTCACGCCCTTGACGATCGTGGGGACGAGGACGATGGACGGGTGGTGCGGGAGCTTCCTGAAGTTCTCGATGACCTTCTTCTTGGTGTCCAGGAGGTCCTTCCCCCTGGCCCGCAGGTAGATCTCGGGCCTCAGCCCGTCGAACTGCAGGTAGAGTGTGTTGAGCCCGGCGTCCTGGGCCTTCTTGCAGAACTCGATGTCCTTGGCGAACTCGATGCCGTTCGTGGCCGCCTGGACCTGGGAGAACCCCAGCTCCCTGGCGGCCTTGATGATGTCGAAGAACCTGGGGTGGATGGTCGGCTCGCCGCCGGAGAACTGCACCGCCGGCGTCGGGACCGGCTTCTGGGCCCTGAGCATCTTTAGCATCGCCACGAGCGTGTCGTAGTCGGGCTCGTACACGTAGCCGGCGGAGTTGGCGTTCGCGAAGCAGATGGGGCACTTGAGGTTGCACCGGTTCGTCAGGTCGACGTTGGCGAGGGCCGTGTGGCTCAGGTGGAGGTCGCACAGGCCGCAATCGAACGGGCACTGCTTGGCCTTGGGTATGGCCGGGTCCTCGACCCCGATCCCGTCCTTGGCCCACTTCTCGACCCGCCTGTACATGTCGGCGTCGGACCAGACGACGTCCCGGAAGCTGCCGTGCTTGGGGCAGGTCTTCTCCATGACGACCTTGCCGTTGTCTTCGCGCAGGGTCGCTGGTATGATCGCAAGGCACTCTGGGCACAGGCTGTCCGTCTTCTTCGGAAGGCCGGATGGCACGGCGCACTCTGTGGTGAGCATCGTCATTCCCTATCCCTTGGGGGGATAATTCCGGAGCAAATGATTTAAATGTTATGTAGCTCATCGAGCTACACATGGACCTGAAATCGGTCATCAGGCAGCTCGGCGCGGACGCGGACCGGCTGCTCGAGGACTACGCGAAGGTGGCTGGTACGCTCGCGAAGCTCGGCCTGTCCGAGTACGAGTCCCGGGCCTACATCGCGCTCGTCGCCCTCGGCTCAGGTTCGGCAGGCCTTGTAGCCGAAACAGGACAGATTCCGCGCACATCCGCCTACAAGGTCATGGAGAGCCTCGGGCGCAAGGGCTTCGCGAAGGCCAAGGAGGGTCGACCGAAGTCCTTCGTCCCCGTGCCCCCGTCGGAGCTCTCCAAGCTGTACGCCGCGGAGATCCAGCAGGCGTTCTCCAAGGTCGAATCGGTCAAGGACCTGCTCTCCGAGCGCGGGGTGCCCCAGCTAGTGTACACCATCATGGGCAGGGACCGGGTCATCGACAAGATAGGCGAGATGATCGACAAGTCGGAGAACGGGTTCGTCATATCGTCGCCGTCATTCCCGGAAATCAGGAAGCGCCTGGGCAAGAGGTTCGCGGCCGCGGCCTCCAGGGGCGTTAAGGTCACGGTCATCACCAATCCGTTCGTCAAGGTCCCGAAGGCCTTCCAGGTGGTCAGGAGGAAGGCGCTCATAGCCACCGATGTCATCAGCGACGGCAGGAACGCGCTGCTCGCGGCGCCGGACTTGTCCGCCTGCGGGTTCACGGACAACGAGGTCCTGTCGGCGCACCTGGCGGACTTCCTGAGGATCATGTCGGAGCGGCAGGACTAGGAGTCCCCGTACCTGGGCCTCGCCTTCTTCGCCTCGGCCTTTATCACGGTCCTTATCAGGAACGGCGCGTACAGCGTCGTCGCGATCGACACGAGCACTATGACCGAGTATATGTCCGGGCCGATCGTGCCCATGTTCAGGCCGATCATCGCCACCACGATCCCCACCTCCCCTCTCGGGATCATCCCCGCGCCCACTATGAGCGCGGTCCTCTCGCCCTTCCTTATCGCGCCCAGGGAGCACCCGACGACCTTGCTCACTATCGCAACCGCCGTGAGCACGATGGCCATGGGGAGCACGCCCGACAGGTTCGCGAAGTCCACCCTGGCGCCCATGACCACAAAGAAGAACGGTACCAGCAGCACGTTCAGCGGCTCGAACTTCTGCTCGAGCTCGTAGGTTTCCTTCGTGTCCGAGAACATGAGTCCCGCGAAGAACGCCCCGATGATGGCCGCTAGCCCGATGTACGCCGACAGGGCGGACAGCCCGAACATGACGATCAGGATGATGACGAACGGCGCCTGCTTCTGCACGAGCTTGTCGAACCAGCTGTCCCGCTTGAAGGCCTGCGTGCGGTAGTGCACCGACCAGTCGCCGTTCACGGTCTTGTCCAGCCGGACCTCCCGCTTCCCGGAGGCGTACCTCACCATCCTGGTCCCGATGACGACCAGTATCGCGACGAAGCAGACCGACTCGCCGACGACGATGACCACGTCGAAGACCTGGAGGCTCCCGCCCGCCGTCCCGCTGACGAGGGTCAGGACGATCATTCCCAGGATGTCGTCTATGATCGCGGCCCCGAGTATGATCTTCGCCTCCTGGGACTTGATCATGCCCATGTCCTCGAGCACCCGCGCCGTGATGCCGACGCTGGTCGCGACGAGCGCGGCCCCGATGAACATGGCCTCGACCGACGATGCGAACAGCAGCATCGACACGTAGTACCCCATCACGAACGGCACGACCACCCCGAGCGCGGCCACGGCCCCGGCGGTGAGGCCGACCTTCCTGAGGTCCGAGAGCTTGGTCTCCATGCCCACGGAGAACAGGAGGAAGGTCGCGCCCAGCTGCGCGAGCACATCGAAGAACTCGGCGTCGGAGGTGATTATGTTGAACAGCGAAGGGCCGATGATGATGCCCGCTATGAGCTCGCCGGTCACGGCGGGCATCCTGAGCCGCTCCATGATCTCGCCGCCTATCTTCGCGGCCAGGAACGCCACGAATATCAGCAGCAGGGTCTGCTCAGTGTCCAACGCATCCCATCCGATGACTCGAATCGTATCATCCGTATATAACTATGATTAGCCAGCATGTTCCCGCTGGGTCCCCCGGCCGGCGGATGTAGTGTGCATGTAGATGGAACCCTGAACACCCCCGGAGCCCTGCATCGGGTGGGATTGGAATTGTTCGCAGGATCGGTCAAGGCAAGCGGGCGCTCGCGCCGGCGCATCGGCAGCGACACGTCAGGGCAGGTATCGTTCTCGATCATAGCCGTGGTCATCCTCATGGTCTCCGCGGCCGCAGGCACGTACTTCGCGAAGAAGGAGCTGGATGGGAGAAAGGCGGATGCCAGAGCCAGGCTGCTCGACGAGATGGGGTCGGCCGTGGTCGAGGTCGCCCAGGAGCTCTCCCTGTGCGCGGCGTCCAGGGCCCAGACGATCGTGTCATCATGGTCGGAGTTCCCTGTCAACGGCACGAGACTGTCCCAGGCCTATTCGTCGGAGATGGGTTCGTACGTAGGCTCCTCGTTCCCGCGGGCTGAGGACGACTTCGAGGTCGAGGTCCGCAACTGGACCGGGGGGCTGTTCCTGCTGGACATGAACACGATGGACCTGGTCGACTCGGACGATACGACCGCGGCCGAGTTCGAGGCGAACGGGACGACCATGGACTACCAGGACCTCCCCGAGCCGTCGGCCGAGCTGCTCGACGAGCAGCGCGTCAGCCCCTATTACATGGCCGTCGGCAACTTCTCCGTGCTCGTCGTGCGCGGGGACCAGCGGCTCTGGAAGGACACCGGGTTCGAGCGGCCGGTCGTGTCCGCGCTGCCCTTCCTGGAGTCCAAGCTCAGGGCCTTCGAGTCATCGTCCATGGGCGAGTGCTCGGACCTGGGCAGGACCGTGGGCAGCATGCTCAGCACCCTGGCGCAGCTCCGGGTGCTCGAGGGCTACGGCATGCCGATGTACGCCGACGGCCTGAACACGTCCCAGATACTCACGGCGGAGGATGTGTACAGGGCCGTCGCGGTCGGGCTGCTGTTGGAGCAGGCCAGGCTGTTCCGGACGGTCGACATGTCGTTCGCGGCGCAGGTGTGCGCCGCCTGCGGGGGCAGCGGCCTGGGCATCGCGGCGATGTCCGCGTCCCACGGGCGCGAGCTCGACACCGGGGAGCTGTTCCTGTGGTTCCTGGGAAAGACGACGCCCGCGATCGAACCTCGGATGCTCATCGCCGAGGCCGTCCAGGGGATCGCGGACCAGCTCGCGGTCAAGATCATGGAGTACATGGGCTGGCTCGGCGCGCTGGACCTGCTCGACGCCGCCCTAGGGGCCGTCGGGGACACGATCGATTCCATAATAGCGTGGGCCACGGGCGAGGACAAGACCAAGGAGTCCGTCACATCGTGGCTCGTCACCACCCTGGAGTCCACCGGCGCCTGCGTCGACTCGTACTCCGCGGTGTTCTCGGCCGACGAAGACCTGGTCCTCGGGATACCCCAGAAGCAGTACTTCGTCGAGGACGCCTCCGGCGCCCTCTACCCGGTCTGGGTGGGCAATGTGTCCGCCGAGGTCGATGTCCCCACGACCGACCTCACCGCGGCAGACGACTGGGTCGAGTTTTACCCGACGTTCAAGGAGTGCCAGGGTTCGTTGAGGGACCTCGTGATGGACAGCATCACCAGGCTCTCGTTCGACATCGCCGGCGCGGCGACGATCGACCTGGGCGGCGCCGCGATCGACCCCGCGGACGGGTCGGATCTGTTCTCCGAGCTGGCGGGGTCCGCCGGCGAGGTGGACATCACGTTCGACCCAGGGGCGATACTGGAGGCGAGCGAGGACCTGCCGATGTTCAGCGCGCAGTACGAGCTCGCGACGCGCATGGCGGACTTCATATCGGCCAAAGGTATCGGCCTGTTCGGGGACGACCTGATGTCCGGCGTCTACGACTGTCTGGCTGACGCTGCGCTCGCATCGGCCAGCTATCCCTACATCCCCGACCTGGGCGTCCCGGTCGAGGTGCAGCTCGAGGAGATCGTCAGGCACGACATCGAGTCCGACCCCGCATGGGGTGTCGGATGGATGGCCTCGATCGCGGTGTCCTCGGTCTGCACGACGGTGCTCGGGGACATCACGCGCAGGCTCAACTCGTCGATCGCGTCATTGGACGACGGTTTCTACGGGCCCGTCGTCGACGCGGTCGCATCCATGTTCTCCGTCGGGGCCGGCTCGTTCCCCGGGCTGGCCGATGTGGTCGAAGACCAGGTCACCTGCTTCGCGAGGCAGATCCTCGCGCAGAAGGACCTCTCCGCGCACAAGGGTTCCGTGTACGTCGACATGTCCGGCGGGTTCGACTTCTGGGACGGGGACCTCGGGGCCGCGCAGGCGGCCGGGACAGTGCTCGGCGAGAACCTGTCGGTCTCGGCCCCCGATGGTCTCCCTGGCATGCAGACCGTGCCCTACGACCCGTCCCTCGGCTACGGCTCCCTGGAGCAGCTCTTCCCGACCGACGACCTGCTGGTCCAGGTGCGCCGCCCGTGGGAGTTCGACCGGTCGTCGCAGGACTATCCTAACACCCACATGACCTCCATCGCGAACGTGAGCGCCACGCCCTACGCGACCCAGTGGGTCGTGTCGGCCCTGGGCCTCGTGGAGATCAGGGCCTGCTCGGAGAACTCGGCGCTCCAGTCCCTGTACTCCGACGGGTCCTCGTGCTCCGTCCGCACGATCAGGATCGAGCTGTGCATGCCGATCGTGCTGCATTCCGCGTGGGCACTCCAGGGGGTCGACTACAACCCGACGAACACGTTCCTATCGGACGCCATCGCCGCCGGGAGATGGTTCTGCGAGGTCGTCTGGGACGTGCTCGAGCCGCTGTTCGGCTGGGTCAAGGACGGCTTCGAGCGCCTGTTCAGGTTCTTCCTCGACACGTTCGAGACGGTGGCTAACTACGCCACCAGGGCCGTCGCCGCCCTCTCGGTCTGCCTCCAGATCATGGTCGAGACCATGCAGAAGTACATCGGGAAGCTGGCGGACTCGGCCCTCGCGAAGGCCGTGCGCGTGTTCATCGACCTCGTCGGGACGGTCGAGCTCAGGGTCACGGTCTGCGGGTTCACGATCATAGTCCAGACCAACCTGCCGGACCTGCTGTTCAGGGACGCGCGGGACCTGCTCAGGCTGATGGTCTGCACGGACAGGTTCGGGCCAGGGCTGACGTTCGGCCTGCGGGTCGCGAAGCTCGGCGACGGCAGCTACGATGTCGTCGCGAACGGCACCATCGCCGCGAAGAACGTCGTCGTCGACGTCACGGTCGACCCGCTGATGCGCATCCTCCGCAGATTCGTGGAGGTGCACTGCAGGGGGGACGACTGGGGTATGGACATCACGATACCGGAGTTCGAGCCCTACGACATCTCGGAGGTGAGCACGGCGGACCTCCCGGGCGTGGGGGCGTTCCTGACGAACATACCGATCCCCATGCTGGGCATGTCCGCCTCGGTCAAGGCCGGCATGCGGCTCAAGTACTCCCCGCCGTTCCCGACGGACATCGTGGTGAACGAGTTCGAGGCAAACCCCCTGGGCGAGGACGCCGGCAAGGAGTGGGTCGAGCTGTACAACCCGCTGAAGGAAACAAAGAGCGTGGACGGCTGGACGCTGGCCACGGTCCACGGGTCGACCAAGTCCGTCCGGCTGGACGGGACCGTGCCCGCGAACGGCGTGAGGGTCTTCTCGTTCCCCGACACCGCGATAGACAACGGCGCCTCCGGCGACCCGTTCAACGACGGCGACGCCATAGTCCTCATGGACCCCCAGGGGCGGGTCGTCGACACGACGCCCCTGCTGATGGACACGGCCAACGACATGAAGACCCAGCAGCGCTCATGGGACGGCGGGCCCAAGTGGGTCCTGCGCCCCGCGACCAAGGGCGACTCGAACGGCCCGCCCATCCTCCTCGCCGCATCGGACTTCATAGCGAAGGCGCTGTTCCAGGCGTTCAGGGAGGCGTTCGCCGAGACTCAGCTGTCCGAGGTGTCGGCGTCGCTGGACTTCCTCGCGCTCTTCGCGAAACGCGTCCTGAACAACTTCATCGAGGACCTGCTGTCGATTGTGAGCGAGGTCATCCACGAGGTGATATTCTACATCGAGGTCGTCATGAGCGACGCCTCGGGCTCGGCGGGCGTCGGCTTCCGCGCGTCCTTCGTGGTCACGGGCGAGGCCATCGTCGACCTGATCCGCTGGCTGATATACACGTTCGCCACGTTCGTGGTGAACCTGGGACGGGCCAGCAACCCGATCGCATATCCGGCGTTCCCGTCCGAGTTCTTCAGCGACCTCTACATCAGGTTCGAGGTGCTGTTCCAGGTCGGGCCGCCCAGGCTGATCGGGGCGCTCGGCTCCGTGGGGGACCTGGACCAGAAGCTCACGCTCGTGGTGTCCATCTCGCCCAACATACCCGCGGTCGGGAAGCTCGTGGGCCGCGACTGGGGCGTGTGGCGTGTGGACTTCGGGACGTACCTCGAGAGTGTCCCGCGGGAGTTCGTGTCGGAGCTCCTGCTCAAGGACACCGGCGACTACGTGGACCTGTGGCTCCTCAAGGCGAGCGTGTACGGGACGTGAGCCCTGGGAAACAGCTAAATCTGGAGGAAGCATCCTGAGAGGATGCGATGGCACCCCTCGATATCGAGTCCCTGTTCGACACGCTCCTCCAGGACGTGTGGTTCGAGCTCACCTTCCTGCTAGCGGTGTCCCTGATCGCGGGATTCGTGTTCACCAGGTTCGGCCAGCCGAAGGTCATCGGGTACATCGTCGTCGGCGTGATCATCGGGCCGAGCGTCCTCGGGATCATACAGCTCTCGGACACGGGCACATCGGGCCTCCCCGAGTCCATAGCCATGCTGGCCGAGCTTGGGGCCATCGTGCTCCTGCTGATGATCGGGCTCGAGTGCGACATCAAGGAGATCTACACCCGCAGGTCCATCATGATCGCCATCGGAGGCGTCATCGTCCCGTGGGTGGGCGGGTTCGGCGTGGCGCACCTCATGGGGTACGGCACCGAGGCGGTGTTCATAGGCGCGACCCTGGTCGCCACCAGCGTCGCCGTGACCGCGAGCGTCATATCGGAGCTGGGCCTGATCGGTACCCCTGTCGCGTATGCAATCGTCGGTGCGGCCGTCGTGGACGATGTCATGGGCATGGTCGTGCTCGGCATCTCGAAGGGCATGATCACGGGCAGCCTGGACCCGGTCGGGCTCGTGCTGCTCGTGGTCGGCGCGGTCCTGTTCGTCGTGCTCGGCGCGTGGATCGGCTCCAGGTTCCTCACCCGGCTGGTGTTCGACGTCCAGGTCGAGGGCTTCCGGCGGAAGCTCCCGATGAGCGGGTTCATACTCATGCTGGCGTTCGCCTTCCTCTACGCGTTCATCGCGGAGACGATCCAGATATCCGCGATAGTCGGGGCGTTCGTCGCGGGCGTGGCCTTCTCGGGCTCGGCCCTCAGGGACGGCTTCAGGAAGGGCATGATGTACCTCGAGGCGCTGTTCGTCCCGCTGTTCTTCGTGTCCCTCGGCGCGGTCGTCTACTTCACGGACATGTGGAACAGCATCCTCTTCGCGCTCGTGCTCCTCGCGGCGGCATTCGCCACCAAGGTCTTCGGCTGCGGGGTGGCCGCGAGGCTGAGCGGCATGAACCGGTGGGACTCGCTGGCCGTCGGGTTCGGCATGACTCCTAGGCTGGAGATCGCGATGATAATCGCATACTACGGCCTGTCCAACGCGATCATCGGTTTCGACGTGTACTCCGTGGTCGTGTTCATGGGCCTGTTGACCGCGGTCTTCTCGCCGCCGATGCTGAAGTGGGCGCTCAGGAAGGGCGGGCACGAGCTGTACTCGGCCTAGTCCCAGGTGCGCCCTGCGTGCAGAATCAGTTCTCGGCCGTCGCCAGGGGATGGTTCCCGTGGATGCCGTTCAGGGCGTGGTCGCGCTGCGCGTCCTCTGGACCGCGCATGCCGAGGGCGATCAGGAACGCCCTGCCGAACGCGATCGCGCTGTCCCGGTGCCCCTCCTCGTTGTTCTCGTGGAGGAACGCCCTGCCGACGAGCAATGCAAAGTCCGTGTTCTTCGCCATGTTCCGTCGGATTAACTAGCGCGGGTCGTCAGTATAAAGGGGTGACGTGTGACAATCAGGTCTGATTCTCATTCTTGAGAGAGGGCGTTTGATAATGACCCCTTCTCAAATCCCGTGCCGGGCCATCCAGCTATCCGATGGTCTCCGTTCCTTTCATATACGGCCTGAGGACCTCGGGCACGGTGACCGTCCCGTCACTGTTCTGGTAGTTCTCGAGCACGGCGACCATGGTCCTCGGCAGCGCTATCCCGGACCCGTTGAGCGTGTGCACGAACTCGCTCTTGAGGTGCGGCTCGCGCCTGAACTTGATCATGGCTCTCCTCGCCTGGAACTCCTTGAAGTCGCTGCAGGACGACACCTCGAGCCACTGGTCCGCCCCCGGGGCGTACGCCTCGATGTCGTAGGTCTTCGACGAGTGGAACCCGGTGTCCCCCGTGCAGAGCAGCTTGACCCTGTACGGCAGCTTCAGTCCCTGGAGCACGGCCTCGGCGTCCGCGAGAAGTGTCTCCAGCTCCGCGAGGGATGTCTCCGGCAGGACGAATTTGACCATCTCGACCTTGTTGAACTGATGCACCCGCGAGATGCCCTTCGTCTCGATGTGCTTGCCGGCCTCGCGCCTGAAGGACGGGAGGTAGGCCGTGTGGTAGATCGGGAGCCGCCTCCTCTCGAGTATCTCGTCCGCGTAGAGGTTCGTGACGGGGACCTCGGCGGTCGGGTTGAGATAGAAATCGTCGCGCTCGATCCAGTACATGTCCTCGTGCATCTTCGGGAGCTGCCCGGTCCCGACGCAGCTCTTCCGGTTGATGACCACTGGCGGGAAGAGCTCCCCGTACCCCTGCTGGTGGTGCAGGTCGAGCATGAAGTTGATCATTGCCCTCTCGAGCCTCGCGCCGTCGCCCTTCAGGAAGTAGAACCCGGTCCCGGTGACCTTCGCCCCCCGGTCGAAGTCTATGATGTCCAGCCTCTCGCCCAGCTCTATGTGCGTCAGGGGCTTGAAGTCGAACTTCCTCATCGCGCCCCAGAGCTTCGTGGTCGGGTTGTCGTCGGCGCTCTTGCCCACGGGGACGCTGGGGTCGGGTATGTTGGGCATGTTCAGGAGGCACTCGTCGCGCTCGTCCTCGATCTTCCGGACATCGTCCTCGATCTCCTTGATCCTGCCCGCGATGGCCTTCATCTCGGTGATCATGGCCTGCTTCTCGTCCTTCGAGAGCTTCGGAACCAGCTCGGAGACCTCGTTCCTCTTCTGCCGCAGGCTGTTCCCCTCGTCCGTGAGGGCCCTCCACCTGCGGTCGATCGTGAGGAACTTCTCGAGGACGGACATGTCATAGTTCCTGTTCTCGAGCGATTGCCTGACCAGCCCCTCGTTGTCCCGAATGAACTTGGCATCCAGCATGCCTTTTCACCGTCTGTCCTGGCCAATGAGCTACTCGCTATTTAAAAGATGGACTCGGCCATGCTGGCATCACTCCCGGGCCAGCACGACGGTCCTGCCCCGGACCTCGATGAGGACCGACGACGACGCCTGAGCGAGCTCGCGGGCGGCGTCCTTCCGGTCCGTCTCCAGCGACTGGAGCAGCCGGACCTTGACCAGCTTCTGCCTCTCCAGCTGCTTCCTGAGCTCTTCCGTGACATCGGCGGTGACGCCGTCCTTGCCGACGTGCACCGTCGGCTGGAGGGTCTGGGCCGTCCCCTTCAGCTCCGCGATCTTCTTCTTGTCCATGGGTTCACACTTCGTCTCTGGGCCGCATCGGGTATCTGAGCACGTGCCCGCATTCGAGGCATGTCATCGACACCCTCCCCGCGCCCGTCCTCACCCTCAGGTTCCTGGGCGGGACGAAGAACGCGTGGCACTCGGGGCAGTACTTGCGCTTGTGGATCGCCGGGACCTTGTGCCTCTCGCCCATCTTCAGGGCGAGGGTCACGTACCGTTTCGCCCTCGACGGGTTGCCCTCCCTGCCGGCCTTCCCAGCCAGCTCGAAGAGCCTGTCCACCCTCTCGGCGGCGAGGTCCTTGGCGTCACTCCTGCTCACGTGCCTGCGGGCCATCCTATTCGGGGATAGCCCGACACCGTAGATAATGCTTGGCAGCATGCCAGCAGTGCGGGACAGGTGCGTCAACCTGGTGCGTGCGGTCAGTGAGGTTTAAATATGACGACCATTATCCCGCAAACCAGTAGCTTGGAACCGCCACTGGTGTTCTCATGACTCGCAAACCCGGAAGCATGTACAGGGAGATCAAAGGGCAGGCCTACTGCCGCAGGGAGTACATGGGCGGAGTTCCAGCGAGCAGGATCACTCAGTTCGAGCACGGCTCCAAGGCGGACTACCCGGTCCGCATGACGCTCCGGGTCGTCGAGCAGTGCCAGATCCGGCACATCGCGCTCGAGGCGGCCCGTGTCTCAGCCAACAGGTTCCTCTCCAAGAAGATAGGCACGACGGGCTACCACCTCAAGATCAGGGTGTACCCGCACCTTGTCATCCGCGAGAACAAGATCGCGACAGGCGCAGGTGCTGACCGTATCTCCGAGGGCATGAGGGCCGCGTTCGGCAAGCCCGTGGGGACCGCCGCCAGGGTCGACAGGAACCAGCGGATCATCTCTCTCGAGACGACGCAGAACCACTTCGGGACCGCCAAGCTCGCCCTGAAGAGGGCCGCGATCAAGCTCCCGTCGCCCTGCTACATCGAGATCGAGCGGGGCAACCCGACGGGCTGAAGGTCGGGCCCATACCAGGCGCGCACAACCTTTTTTATCGATGTTCCCTGTATCCCACTAGCTGAGCCGGTTGGTACTCCCGTCGGGGTAGGCCGGAACGGGAGAGGCCGACAGTTATGTTCGATGTGGACCTCACAAGCGCCATTGCCGAGATCAAGAGACTGAAGGCACGCATCGTCGCGCTCCAGGTCCCCGAGGGACTGAAGAAGCGCGCCTACCAGTTCGCCGAGGACATAGAGAACAAGGCGGGCGCGGAGGTCGTCGTCGTGGCTGAGCCATGCTTCGGCGCGTGCGACGTGCCCAGCTCCCTTTTCGACATCGTCGACGCGGTCGTCAACGTCGGCCACTCGCCCATCCCGTCACTCAAGTTCACCAAGCCAGTGATCTTCGTGCCCGCAAGGTCCAGGATACCGATCGGCGACCAGCTCAAGAAGTCCGTCGGCATGCTCCAGGAACCAGTCGGCGTGCTGGCGATCTCGCAGCACCTCGAGCAGCTGGAAGATGTCATCGACGGGCTCGAGAGCCTGGGGATTAAGACGATGATCGGCGAGGGCGACAACCGCATCTCCCATATCGGCGAGATACTGGGCTGCAACTACACGGCCGCGACCTCGGTCTCGAAGGAGGTCAACAGCTACCTCCTGATCGCGAGCGGCACGTTCCACGCGCTCGGGGTGCACCTTGCCACCGGGAAGAAGGTCGTGGTGCTGGACCCCAACCTCGAGGAGCCGAAGGAGATCGACCAGTCTCTGGACAGGGTCCTCCGGCAGAGGCATGCGGTGATCGAGCGGGCCGAGCGCGCACGCACGTTCGGCATCATCCTCGGCGAGAAGGTCGGGCAGAGGAGGATGAGGCGCGCCCGGGAGCTGAGGAAGCTCCTCAGGTGGAAGAAGAAGGACGCCGTCCTGCTCATGATGGACAAGTTCGACCCCGAGAAGCTCAGGTCGCTCGGGTTCGATGCATACGTCTCCACGGCCTGTCCCCGCATAGCCATCGATGATGTGGCCATGTACGACAAGCCTCTGCTCACGCCCCAGGAGCTCGAGATCGTGCTCGGGGTGCGCAAGTGGGAGAACTACTCCTTCGACCAGATGACCGAGGACGAGGTCTGAGGTGCCCCGCGGATGATGGACATCCAGGGCGTCCTGTCCCGCGGGTGCAGGAGCTCCTTGAAGGTCGGGCTCGGTGCCGGTCCGGAGACACACGCATCCACCGTCGACAGGCTGAGGGCGCTCGGCTGCCATGTCGAGCTCGTGAGGTTCGATGAGCCGTCCGTGCTGGTCTCGTCGCTCGTGCGCGGGGAGCTGGATGCGGCGGT
Source organism: uncultured Thermoplasmata archaeon (assembly GCA_964568665.1). Classification (GTDB taxonomy): domain Archaea; phylum Thermoplasmatota; class Thermoplasmata; order UBA10834; family UBA10834; genus CAWBDD01. Next base: position 16,442 of record CAZMPY010000011.1, read on the forward strand.
CCGGGGGACGCTCAGCTCATCCAGTGTGCTTCATGTCATCAAAGAAGAATTCGGCGTGGGCGTGGTCATGCGCGCCGCCGTGCTCGCAGACGCCGGTGGGAAGCCGTTCGTGCTGGCCCCCGTGGGCATCGACGAAGGCAACGATCTGCCATCGAGGCTGGCGCTGGCCAGGGCCACGCTGTCGTACTTCTCCGCCATCGGCTGGGACCTCGCCGTCGGGGTCCTGTCGAAGGGGCGCGACGAGGACCATGGCCGGGGTGAGGAGATCGGACGGAGCCTCGACGAGGGCCGCACGATCGTGGAGGCCCTGAGGAAGGACGGCCGGAACGCCGAGCACCACTCGATCCTGGTCGAGGACGCCGTCAGGCGCTGCGGACTCGTGATCGCCCCAGACGGCGTCGCCGGGAACCTGATGTTCAGGACCCTGCACTTCGTCGGCGGGGGGTCCGCCTATGGTGCTCCCGTCGTGAACATCCCGCGCGTCTTCGTCGACACCTCGCGGGCCAAGGTCGACTACTCGGAGCCTGTGCTGCTCGCTGCTGGCCTCGCGGTGATGAGGTCCGAGGGACGGCCCCGGGATTGAAACTATTATAACGCCTCCTGGCTATCCCTTTCATGATGAAGCTGGAAATCAACGGCTGGAGTGCCAAGATAACGTTCTCAGCGACGCATCTCATCCCGGGGCACTACAAGTGTGGCCGGCTCCACGGGCACGACTACGCCATCAACGCGACGGTCGAGGGCGAGCTCGGCCCGGACGGCGTCATCATGGATTTCATCAGCGTCAAGGAGTTCCTGAGAGGGGTCGCCTCGGAGCTCGACCACAGGGTGCTCATGCCGCGTAAGGACAAGGGCGTGACGGTCAAGGGCGGCACCGTGAGGTACGAGCGCGACGGGAAGAAGTACCTGTTCCCCCTCGAGGACTGCGTCCTGCTGGACCTGGAGATATGCTCCGCCGAGGAGCTCGCGAACTTCGTGCTGAGACGAGTGCTCGAGAAGGTCAAGTTCCCGAAGAATGTCAAGCGCATAGAGATAGGCGTAGACGAGGGCGAGGGCCAGGGCGCGTGGACTGGCAGGGACCTGTAGGCGGGGGATCCACGTGGCCGATGCGATAGTACTCCTGTCCGGCGGCCTCGACTCGTCCACGTCGATGGCCATCGCCAGGGAGCGCGGGTTCGACGTCATCGCACTCACATTCGACTACGGTCAGAGGCACAGGAAGGAGCTTGAGAGCGCTGCGAGGATCGCGCGCGAGCTCGGCGCCAAGGACCACATCGTCATCCAGCTCCCCATCGGCCGTCACCTGGCCAGTTCTTTGACCTGGGGCGGGCCAGCGGTGCCGGAGGACAGGAGCAAGGAGGAGATCTCCGCCGGCATACCCAACACCTACGTCCCGTCGCGGAACATCATATTCCTGAGCATCGCCGCGTCGCTGGCCGAGAGCCGGGGCGCGGAGGCGGTGTTCATCGCGGCCAACTCGGTCGATTTCAGCGGCTACCCGGACTGCACCCCCGCGTTCATGGAGGCCTTCCAGAAGGTACTCGACGTCGGCACGAAGGTCGGGGTCGAGGGCAAGGGCGTGAGGATCGAGGCCCCCCTGCTCAGGATGTCCAAGGCGGACATCGTGCGCGAGGCGGTGAGGCTGAACGTCCCCATCGCCCTCACATGGAGCTGCTACAAGGGCGGCGAGAAGGCCTGCGGCAGGTGCGACTCGTGCCAGCTCCGCCTCGAGGGTTTCAGGAAGGCGGGGCTCGTAGACCCCATCGACTACGAGGTGATGCTGTGAAGGTCTATTCGGTGTTCAGGTCCCTCCAGGGAGAGGGGCTGGCCATAGGCGCCCCGACGGTCTTCATAAGGACCTCGGGGTGCCCCCTGAGGTGCGCCTACTGCGACACGAAGCACGCCTATGACAAGGGCAAGGAGATGAGCCTGGACACGGTCATGCGCAAGGTGAAGCGGTTCAAGACCTCTCGCGTCTGCCTGACGGGCGGCGAGCCGCTGGCGCAGAAGGAATCGCCGCAGCTGGTGAAGCGGCTCGTGGACGAGGGGTACAGCGTCGTCCTGGAGACCAACGGGGCGATGCCGCTGGACGAGATGCCATGCGTCGAGAACCTCACGGTGAGCATGGACATCAAGTGCCCCTCGTCGGGCGAGGCGGACAAGATGCTCTTCGAGAACATCGAGCTGCTGGGTCCGACCGACCAGCTCAAGTTCGTGCTGTCCGATGATAAGGACTACCGCTACGCCAAGTCTGTCCTGGTGAAGCACCGCCCGAAGTGCGAGGTCATATTCACGCCGGTGGGCGGCCTCGACCTGAGGCCGCTCGCGGAGAAGGTCCTGGCCGACGGGCTCGAGGTCCGGGTGCTGCCCCAGCTGCACAAGCTCATCTGGGGCGACGAGGACGACCGCTGATGACCCCTACCCTCTGAACACGGGCCTCTTCGAGAGCAGCCTGGGGAGCGGCAGTCTGGCCTTTGGATAGTCGCCTGACAGCCTCTGGACCTCCGCCTTGATCTGCTCGACGGTCATGACCTTGACCTCGCCCGAGCGCATCCTGACGGGTATCTGGCCGGATGCGCGCTCCTTGTCGCCGAGCACGATGATCATGTTGATCCACTCCATCTCGGCGTTCCGGATCTTCTTCCCGACCTTGTCGTCCCTGTCGTCTATGTCCACCCTCGCATCGAGCTGGCCAGCCAGCTTCTCGCAGTCGGGGAGGAAATCCTCGCCCACGGGGATCACGCGGATCTGCGTCGGCGATATCCAGAACGGCAGGCTCGGTTTCTCGTGCTTCAGGGCCTCCTCGAGCAGGACGTAGATCCACCGCTCGATGGAGCCGATGGACGAGTGGCATATGATGCACCCCTTCTTCTTGCCCTCGTGGTCCACGTACACGATGCCGTACCTCTCGGCGTCGGCGACATCCAGCTGGACGGTGCTGAGCTGCACCCCGCCGCCGACGGAGTCGATGCCCTGGAACTCGTGCTTGACCGCCCAGTAGTGCTTCATCTCGGAGAGGACCTCGATGAACGCCGCCTTCTTCGAGTACTTCAGCAGCTCGATGATGTTCTGCTTGTACTTGTCGTAGAACTCCTTGACGACCCTGAACGCGACCGCGTACTCCACGCCGGTGGCGTCCGCGAGGTCGGCATAGTTCCTGTAGAGCAGCATGTACTCGTTCCAGCCTTCGTCCAGGTCCTTCACGAAGCAGTGCACGTCCGGCATGTGGAACGCCCTGAGCCTCTTCAGGCCCGTGAGCTCGCCGCGCTGCTCGAGCCTGAAGCTCTTCGAGAATTCGTAGATCCTCAGCGGCAGGCACCTGTAGCTCATGGTCGCGCTGCTGACCATCCTGAACAGTCCGAAGTCGCCGGCGAACCTGAGCACGAACTCCCGGTTCTCCTCGGTCTTGAGCGTGTAGTGTCTCTCGTGGAAGGACATCCCCTGGCTCCGGATGTCCGGGAAGGACCAGTCGTACAGGATGGGCGTGTCGATCTGGATCGCCCCGATCTTGTCCAGGGCGATCGCCTGTGCCCACTTCTCCAGCAGGCTGAATATCAGGTGCCCCTTCGGGTACATGCGGAAGTGCCCGCGGTCGCTGGCCTCCTCGTAGTCGACGAGCTCGAGGCGCTGCATCGCCTTGATGGACGGCGGCTCCTTGCCCTGGGACCTGCCGACCTCCTCGGCGAGGATGAACTTCTTGAGCGACGGATGCTTCTCGAGCACGGTCAGGGACTCTATGTGGTCCAGGTCGACCGGGTACTCCTCGCCCTCCGGCGTGAGTATGTAGTATGACTTGGAGATCTTCTCGACGACCTCCTCCCTCGTCACGGCTTTCTCCGAGGAGAACTCGCGCGACAGCTCCGAGAGCGGGTGCCCCTTGCATCTGATCTCGAACGCCTTGTACCAGCCGAACGGCGACCTGTGGACGTCCAACCCCTTCGCTGCGATGGCCGCCTCGGTCGCCTTGAGCACCTCTATGGCCAGGTCGGGCTTGGCCAGGTCGGAGCTGAGGTGCGCGTACGGGTACAGCACGACCTTCTGTGCCTCGACCTTGCCGAAGACCTCCGCTATGTCCGCCGCGGCGACCTCGGCGACGGCTGCTGGGTCGGAGTCACCGGACTCGACCGTGGTGAACACGACCAGTGCCTCTTTGAAGGCGTGCTTCTTCACGTGGTCCGTCGGAAGCTTCTCAGCCATCCTTGTGGGCTCTTTCACTTCGTACTCGAACTTGTCAGCATGGATGAGGAGTACTCTCATGGGACACCGGCGTCGAAATCGGCGGTTGAGTATTAAAAGGGCCCTGTTGCAGAGCTCCGGTGATTGAAGCCTCTCACTCAGAGCCAGTCGAACAACGTCGGACCATCGACGTCTGGTCCGTGCACCGTTTTCGCCCTGGGTCTCACCACATCGACCTCACGCCCTCCTGCTAGGACGCTGGTTTTGCAGGAGGGTCGCCTATCTGGATTGTTCGTTCTGCGGTCAGGAGGACATGGCCTGTCGATCTCTCGCGGTCGTTCGCGTTCTCGGCTGATACCCTCGGTATGTCCCCGAAGCAACAGGAACCAAAAGGATTCGCGCCCGGCCACTGCCTAATCGCAAGGAGAAATATACATCCCCCCTCGCGGATACAGGTCCTCGAAGGGCTTCAGACAGCGGTCTGAGGGGGCACTCGGATGGACAAGGGAGAGATTTCCAGGACTTCGGACGGGGGGCAACAGCAGGTCTCACAGGAGACACCCGTCCCATCGAACGATGCGGACGCCGCCAGTGCGGACAAGATGTGCCGCGCGGTCTGCGTGGCCCTCCCGCACAGGGGAAAGCCCGTCCGTGTCTACGGGAATACACCTACCGAGTTCTTCTCGACGCTCCAGACATCGAGCCTCGCATGGATCAACTTCGCCGTGGACTCGGTCGAGGTAGAGGGCACCGAGATCGCCGTCAAGCTGGGGTTCGGCAGCTCCCTCGTCACGACCCTTCTGAAGGGCTACCACTCGGCTTTCGAGGACAGGGAGACCGAGATCGGGATCATGGTCCCGGCGGTGAAGATATCTGAGCTGGATGTGAAATCCTATCCACTGATCATTCTGGTCAGGAGAGACCTCATAGTCACGATACACAGCAGGGAGATCGAGAGGCTGGTCCTGTTCTCCAGGTACGCGGACGCGTTCTTGCGCAAGCTGCCCGAGAGCATGATCCTCCAGGACCGGCTGACCATGATGCTGGTCCGGATACTCGACGAGAACAACTCGCACAACTTCGAACACCTGAGGGAGATCGAGGAGCAGGCCGATAGGATGAGCGAGCTGCTCCTGAACCCCAAGTCTCCGAGGATGGAGGTCGGCCGGAAGATATACGAGCTGAAGCACGCGCTGATCACCTACCTCAACGCGCTCTGGCGGACCATGGATGTGCTACACTCGCTGAGGTACGGCGAGGCGGAGCTGGTGTCCGACAACCCGAAGGTCCTCGCGCAGATCGGCCTGCTGGTGGAGGACGTGAACCGGCAGATATCGCTGAGCGAGCACATGTCCGAGGTCCTGGCGTCCGGGCTCGAGGTGCTCCAGGCACTCTACAACAACCAGCTCCAGATCCTCAACAACCGGATGGCGCTGACCATGACCTGGCTGACGGTCCTCGGCACGGCGGTGCTCGTCCCGAACACGCTTGCGACGGTGTTCGGGTCCGTGGTGGGCCTCGACCGCAACATGATGGGCTGGTACGTGGCGGTCCTCGTGCTTTCGACGGTCAACGCGACCTATCTGGCCTACTGGTGGGTCCGGCGCTGGGCCAAACTGCCAATCACGGCCGAGAGCGTCTAGGCGGCGCGCGCGGCGGAACGCTTTTTAACCGCGAACCGATAGTGTGAGTGAGGACTGGAGAACTTGAAGGAATTCGATGTCTACGTCCAGGACAAGCCAGGCGAACTGGCAAAGGTGTGCGAACTCCTAGGCAACCACGGCGTCAACATCAGGGCGATCGCCAGTGAGAGGGCCAGTCTGAGGCCCATGATCCGCATCGTCACGGACGATGAGGCGACTGCCCGGTCCGCCCTCGCGCGCACGGGCATAACGTTCGACCTGAAGGACGTGGTCATTGTCAAGATCCAGGACCGACCTGGCGAGCTCGGCAAGATCGCCAGGAAGCTGGCCAGGGCCATGGTCAATGTGGACTCGATCTACCTGATGGGCAAGGACGGGGGCGCGACCGAGATGGCCATTACTGTGGACAACATCGCCAAGGCCGAGGCCGCCCTGAAGTAGCCCTATCTGGACCTCAATCGAGGTTCTTGCCGCGTCTGACTAGGATCTCCTCGAGGAGGTTCCTGGCCTCCCTTACTTTCGCCAGCTCTTCGTGGGTCAGGTCCAGCTTGAGGAGGTGGGACCACACCTTGGAGAGCGCGTGATAGGACTCCCTTATGAGCTCGAGGTCCTCGTCCAGTTCAGGCACTGGTACTGGTTTTCTTTCCTCAACTGGCCTGTAGAACACGTTCCTCCCGGATCTCGAGCGACCCACGACTCCCTTCTTCTCGAGTTTCTGGAGGGCCTGGGTCGCGCCGGATTGGGTGATCTTCAGTTCTGCAGCGACCATCGTGGGGGATGTTATCCCCTTGTGCAAGAGGTCGAGTATCTCCTTTTCCCTCGGCGTCAGCGTCATTTTACTCATCCATAAGTGATGTATTAGTTGGTGCTTATGCGTGCTAATGTTTCCTTATGTTTCAGTTGCTCAATCGGTAATACGTTCAAGGGAGAAAAAGCAATCTGCTGAATCCTGGTAGGTGCCGGGCCGATGACTTGAATTGACATGTCGGATGCTTATGGGAATCTAAAACACCGCCCGCTCGTGGGACATGCTAGCTCGAGGCACTATCAGGGCGCCCTATAACCGCCTCCGTAGGCTAGGCGACCCGGGCCGCGGGGCGATGTGGTGGCCCCAGGGGCGCATCTATTGCTGGCTCGTGGGGTCCTTGTCACCGGACAGCTCTGCGGCCGCCTGCTCGGGATGCACGGGTTTCTTCTTTGGGACCGAGCCTGGCACCAGTATGTTCAGGAACTTCTCGAAGTGCGCCTTCTCGCCCTCGATCTGCTCACGGGTCAGTTCCAGCCCGGCGACGGCGGCTATCGATTCGGCCCCTAGCCCGAAGGACTCCATCCTCAGCTTGTCCAGGTCCCGCGCGAGCAACCGATTGTGCTCGTCGAGCCTCTTGCCTATCCGCTCCATGGCCATGTCCCTGAGCATCTTCTCCAGGAAGGCGACCTGATCCTCCTTCGTCTTCTTGGATATGAGCATCATCGCCGCTTCGTGCTTGAAGTCGAGGCGCGCGCCCGCGTGGTCTTCGTCGGTCTTCGAGACCCATACGAGCGGGTGGTCAGGCGAGTTGAACAGCACCTTGTCCGGGATCAGCGAATCCGCCGATATCCTCACCGCGGGGTCGCCCGACGAGTGGTACATGGCGTAGAAGCTCATCCGCTCAAGGAAGTTCACCTCCAGGAACTCGTGCCGGTTCTTCTCGATGATCGTCACATCTCCCTTCGCCAGCTCCTCGAGCACCTGGGTCGGCGTCATCTCGGGCTTCCGGTCGCCGACGAGCCTGGAAGAGCCCATTATGCACCTGAGGGGCTCGTAGCTCCGGGTGAGCCAGAACGCAGGCGGGAAGCTCGTCCAGGACCTCCTCTTGCCCTCGTCCTCCTTCTTGACCTTGAGCCTCGAGAACGAGAATGATGAGAACTGGTACCGTATCTTGTCATCGGTCCGCTCGAGCACCCCCGCGGGCACGCCCTCCTTCGCCACTATACGGTCGGCCCAGAAACCGAGGTCCGCACGCAGCTTCGGCCTGGTCACCGTCCCCTGCTGTCCTATGTAGTTCAGGATCTGTCTCCTCGTGGGTGTCACGAGCCAGCTCATCCACATCATGAGCGACTTCGGGGTGTCGATGTACGGCACTGGTAGTATGGTGTGGTCCGCCGCCGTGCCCCAAGCGGGGAGCACCGCCTGTCCAGGCGTGTGGGCCAGGGTTCTGTCTATGAACGTCGAGACAGCGACCTCGTCCTCCGGTTCCTCGGACTCACGGATGGGGGCCGGTTCCACACGCAGGTCCGAGTTCAGGAAGTAGTAGTTCTGCCTCTTGGAGCTGACCGCAAGGAGAACGCCACAGTCCACGCCCTTGGCGAGAAGCGTCCTCATCTGGACGCCACTCTTGTCCTTGAGGGTCCTGGTCTGTGCGCTCAGAGAGAGGCGTCGCATGGAATCTGTGAGAGGGCTGCGCTCGATCTCCCTCCTCGTGAGCGGCTGCTTGTGGAGCAGGGCGTACACGGCGGCTCTGGACACGTTGTTCGTTAAGAACTCCCCGATCTCGATGCCCTTCTCCTTCGGAATGGCTGCGACTAACGGTGACATCCCATCCTCCCATTTGCTTTCTTTTGGTTCAAATCGCGTTGGAGATACTTAACACTATGCGGAAAAAGAGCAATTGGCCAGGGTGGTGTGGCGAGTCCTGTGCTTCTTGTCACCGTCCACTGCCGTTTTTGGAGTCCCGTGGCACGAATCCCGTCGGTATGTCCGCCCTCGTGCCTGCGCTGGCTCGGGACTGCGCCTTCACACCGCAAAGTTTATTCTGGCATAGCGGGATTGTATGAACCGGCCTTTGCCTGCACATGGGCCAATCCGATGGAGACGGAGGACTTCCTTGGCACACTCCGAAGCTGGGCATCATACGGTGGAGATTAGACCCTTCCTGATCGGATTCACGATGTCGGTCTGTCTCGGGCTGACCCTGTACCTCGGATTGGCGGAGGGAGAGTCCAGAGTCTACACTCACACGTACTACATCCCGATCATACTGGTGGCCCTCTGGTACGCCAGGTACACCGTCCATGCTGGTTCGATCCTGGCGGCCGTCTACCTGACATCGATGTTCTTCTCCCCTACGGGAGTCGAAATGGAAGACCTGGCCAGGGGCGTCGCCCTGGTCGCCATCGCATGGTTCCTGGGTTTCACGAGCACGATGCGATGGAATGCGGAGAAGCTTCTGAAGGACCACCAGGCCGGCCTGGAGCGGACGGTCCAGGAGCGCACTGTCGAGCTGACGCGGGCCAACGAGAAGCTGAGCCTCCTCGGAGGACTGACCCGTCATGACCTCATCAACCAGCTCTCGGTCCTGACTGGCTGGTTGGAGATCGCAAAGGAATCCGGCGACCCTGCCGAGATAGCGGCGCCAATCGATAAGGCGTGCGAATCCGCCCGCGTGATCCGCTGGAACCTCGAGTTCACCGGCCAATACGAGAAGATCGGGCTGAGGAACCCTGAATGGATCAGCGCCAAGCGTGCCTGGGTCACAGGCAAATCCGGTCTTGAGATGCCCGATATCGTCATGACCGAGAGGCTGGGGGGCCTCGAGGTCTATGCGGACGCGATGCTGGACAAGGTATTCAGGAACCTGATCGACAATTCGATCAGGCACGGCGGCGGTGTGAAGCGGATCGCCGTCTCGTACGAGGAGAGGACGGACGGGCTCAGGGTCCTCTACGAGGACGATGGTACGGGCGTATCGGACGAGGTCAGGCCGCACCTGTTCGAGGGCGGGTTCGGGAAGCAGAAAGGCCTGGGCCTATACATGGCAACGAGGGTCCTGGAGATCACGGGGATGTCCCTCAAGGAGGTCGGCGCTGGGTTTAAGGGCGCAAGGTTCGAGATTCTCGTCCCCAAGGGCGGGTACAGGCTGAAGGTATCCGTGGCAGACGGGGCCCGGGACTAGTCCCTGGCCTGCCAGCGACTCATCTGTCCAGATTCCTTGCCGTCTTCTCGACGGCATCGCCCATCTGAGAGGTCGATGTCGTGCCGCCGGCATCGGGTGTCATGTACTGTCCCTCCGACAGCGTCCTGACCACTGCCGTCTCGATGTCCTCGGCCGCCTCCCTGTGGCCCAGGGACGCGAGCATGAGCCCGCCTGAGAGGATCGCTCCGACCGGGTTGGCCAGCCCTCTCCCCGCGATGTCCGGCGCGGAACCGTGGACCGGCTCGAACATGCTGATGCCCTCGGGGTTGATGTTGCCCGAGGGGGCGAAGCCGAGCCCGCCCTGGAGCGCGGCCCCCAGGTCCGTGAGGATGTCCCCGAAGAGGTTCGGCGTCACCAGGAGCCGGAACCGCTCCGGGTTCCGGACCATGTGCAGCGCGACCGCGTCGACGTACTGGAACTCCTTCTGGACGCCGTACTTCGCGGAGGCCTTCTCGACGGCCTCGCGCCACAGCCCGTACATGTCCGTGAGCACATTGGCCTTGTCGACCGATGTGACGAGGCCGACCTTCTTCTCGGCCGCCAGCCTGAAGGCGTGGTCCGTCACGCGCTCGGCGCCCCGCTTCGTTATCACTCCGATCTGGAACCCGAGCTCCTCCTCGTCCTTGAGGTCTATGCCGATGTCCAGCTTCGCCTCGAATGCCTTGCGTACGAGGGCGAGCTCCGTCCTCGACGCTCCTCTGCGCACCCTGCCCCCGAGGCCGACATAGAAGTCCTCCGTGTTCTCCCTGATGAACAGCATGTCGATCTTCCGGCCCTGCCCAGCGAGCGGGCAGGGGACCCCCTCGAAGAGCTTGACGGGCCTGAGGTTGACGTATTGGTCGAAGTGGAACCTGAGCCTGAGCAGGACGCCCTTCTCCAGGACCCCGGGCTTGACGCGCGGGTCGCCCATGGCGCCGAGAAGTATGGCAGCCTTCCCCTCGAGCCTCCTGATAGTCTCCTCCGACAGGACCTCGCCTGTCCGGAGATAATGCCCCGCCCCGAGCGGGAACTCCTCGAAGTCGAGGTCGATGCCCCTCCTCTCGGTGACCGCATCGATGACCTTCATCGCCTCTCGGACGACCTCTGGACCGATCCCGTCTCCCGGGATGACTCCTACTTTCTGCACTGCAACATCTCCCTGGTGTACGGGATGAGCCCGCCCTTCTCCATGAGCATCATGACGAACTGCGGGTAGCTGCTGAAGGTGCTCCGGACTCCCGTGGATATGTTCGTGACGGTGCCGTTGCCGAGGTCTACCATGACGAGCTCCCCGTCCGAGACACCGAGCCTGGCCTCGACCACCGGCAGGCCTATGTTGATGGCGTTCCTGAAGAATATCCGTGCGAAGGATTCGGCGACCACGCACGAGACGCCGGCCCCTATGAGCGCCCTCGGCGCGTGCTCCCTGCTGGAGCCGCATCCGAAGTTCCTGCCCGCCACGATGATGTCCCCGTGCTGGACCTTCCCCGCGAACTCCGGGCGGACCTTGGCGAAGGCGTGCTTCGCCAGCTCCGAGCGGTCCATGGTGACGAGGTGCTCCGCAGGGATGACCTGGTCCGTGTCGACGTTGTCCCCGAACCTCCATGCCCTGCCCTTGAAGACGGTCCTCACTTGCCCACCTCTGCCGGGTCCGTGATCCGTCCCTTGATCGCGCTGGCCGTGACGACCGCGGGGCTCGCGAGGTATACCTCCGAGTCCTTGTCGCCCATCCTGCCCACGAAGTTCCGGTTCGTGCTGCTCACGCATCTCTCCCCCGGGGCCAGGATGCCCATGTATCCCCCGAGGCATGCGCCGCAGGTCGGGCCCGATATGTATGCGCCCGCGTCGGAGAAGACCTTCATCAGGCCCTCCTTGACCGCCTGGTCGAAGACCTCCTTGGTCGCCGGGACGACGATCATGCGCACGTCCCTGTGGACCTTCCTCCCCTTGAGCAGCTTGGCCGCGATCCTGAGGTCCTCTATCCTGCCGTTCGTGCACGAGCCGAGGTAGGCCTGGTCTATCTTCACGCTGACCTCGCTCGCCGGGACCACATTGCTCGGCAGGGACGGCTTGGCGACGACTGGCACGATGTCAGCGCCGTCGTACTCCCACAGCTCGCTGTACGCGGCGTCGGCGTCCGCCTTGACCTTCCTGTACCTGCCCCTGACCCTGCCCTTGAGGTACTTGTCCACCTTCTCGTCCGGCAGTACGATGCAGGCCTTGGCGCCCGCTTCGATGCCCATGTTGGCTATCGTGATCCTGTCGGCGAGCGGCAGGGCGGTGATGGACGTGCCACCGACCTCCATGGATTTGTAGAGCGCCCCCTCGACGCCGATCTCGCCTATGATGGTGAGTATGATGTCCTTCCCGGAGACGTGCTTCCCGAGCTTCCCGTCGACCGTGAACCGCATGGATTCGGGGACCTTGAACCACAGCACTCCCCTGGCGAAGACCGACGCAGCCTCCGTGCTGCCGATGCCGGTGGCGAACGCCCCCAGGGCACCGTACGAGCAGGTGTGCGAATCGGCCCCGACGATGAGCCTCCCGGGGGCCGCGAACCCCTGCTCTATCATCAGCTGGTGGCAGACGCCACCTGAGCCGATCTCGAAGTAGTTCTTCACCTTGTGTCTCCTGGCGAAGTCCCTCATCTTCTTGGCCTGGATGGCGGAGGCGATGTCCTTGTTCGGGACGTAGTGGTCCGGGATGAGTACGACCTTCTTTTCCAAGAGGGGCGTGCATAGCCCTTCGAACTCGTCGAACGCGGCGGGGCCGGTCACGTCGTTGACCATGACGTAGTCCACCTCGGCCTCGACGATGTCGCCTGGCTGGACCTGCTTCTTCCCGGCCTTCTCCGCTAGTATCTTCTCGGCGATTGTCCCGCCCATGTGCTCACCCTGGTGCTGCTCAGTACGCCCTCTTCCTGCTCCCGGTGTCGTTCCCGTTCGCACTCAGCTTCCGGACCCATAACCTGTTCAGGGCTTCAATGGTTGCGTCCACGCTGGTCGTGACGATGTCCGAGCCGACGCTCTTGCCGAGGGAGAGCAGCTGCGCGTCCTCGCTGTCCCCCAGCTTCACCATGACCTCGCAGAGCGCGTTCGACCCGCCGGTTATGGCCTCGAGCCTGAACTGCTTCAGGACGATGTTCTTCGAGACGGCCTTCCTTATGGCGCTGACGCTCGCGTCGATCGGGCCGACGCCGGTCTCGGACGCCCGCCTCACCTCGCCGTCTATGTTGAGCACGACCGTGGCCGTGGGCGTGAAGTTGAGCCCCGTGAAGACCGTGAACTCCTCGAGCCTGATCACCGGGGCGGCCTCCTGGCCGATGACATCGTACGCGACCGCGAGGAGTTCGGCGTCGTCCAGCTTCTTACCGGACTCGGCGTACTTCTTGACCCTCGTGACGACCTCCTTCATCTGGTCGGGGGCGAGCTCGAGGCCGTACTCCTTGAACTTGTTCTGGACCGCGTGCACACCCGAGTGCTTCCCGACGACGAAGCTCCTCTCCTTGCCGACTATCTCCGGCCTCATGGGCTCGTAGGTCGACCCGTCGCTGAGTATGCCGTGCACGTGTATGCCGGATTCGTGGGAGAAGGCGTTCTCGCCGACGATCGCCTTGTTAGGCTGGACCTGGATGCCCGTGAGCTGCGAGACCAGCCTCGAGACGAAGGCCATCTTGCGGGTGTTTATCTTGGTCTTGACGCCGTAGAACGCCTGGAGCCCCATCACGACCTCCTCGAGCGCGGCGTTGCCGGCGCGCTCGCCGATGCCGTTGATCGTGCAGTGGACCTCCTCCGCGCCTCCCAGGACGCCCGCGAGGGAGTTCGCGACGGACATTCCGAAGTCGTCGTGGCAGTGGACCGCGAGCGGGACGCTCGTGGACTTCTTGACCTCTGCCACGAACTGCGTCATGGCCTGGGGCGTCATCACGCCCACCGTGTCCGGCAGGTCGATGCGGTCCACTCCGACCTCCTCGATGGCGCCGTGGATGATGTTGAGGAACTCCATCTCGGTCCTCGTGCCGTCCTCGCAGCTGAACTCGACGATGAGCCCGTGGTCCTTCGCGTACTGCACCGCCGAGACGGCCTTCTCCTTCGCCTCCTCCTTCGTGATCTTGAGCTTCTTCTCGAGGTGCACCTTGGACGTCGCCAGGAAGATATGGACCGAGTCGACGTCGCAGGCCAGGGCCGTGTCTATGTCCGCCGGGCTTGCCCGGCACAGGGCGCATATCTCGCTCTTCAGGCCAGCGCCGGCGATCCTCTTGACCGCGTCGGCCTCGCCCTCCGAGTTGACGGGGAACCCCGCTTCGATGATGTCGACCCCGAGCTCGTCGAGCGCCTGCGCGATCTTGACCTTGTCCTCGCTCGACAGCGCGACGTTCGGCGTCTGTTCGCCGTCCCTGAGCGTCGTGTCGAGGATCTTGACCCTCTCGGGCATCCTCGTCGCGTCGAATATGCGTCTGTTGTACTCGCTCACGAAGACGCCCTGATCAGGTACCCTGAAGGCGCCCTCGACGGGGTCTTTAGCAGTCTCACTCGGAGCTTGTGTAGGCATCAAAACACTCTCCAAAAATCCTGCAATGAGTGTTCAGACTAGGTGTAGAAGCAGCCCGATGGGCAGAACGAGCAGACCTATGGTGCTTAGCTTCACTTCCTAGTCTCCTTCTTGCAGTTGGGTCACGCCTGGGGCATGACAAGCCTCGTCATGGTCTCGGCCGATATAAAACTTCCTCAGCCGTTCCTCGACAGCCAGATGCCCGGTTCGGCTGGACATTTGTGTACAGAGAGGGGGTGTCCAGGCATGCCGCGGCCCGCACTGGAAGACTAGAAATATCCCGACCAATGTACTGCGCGTGATACTCTTGAGCAAGGATGTGCTGGCGGCGTTCCAGGGCGAGAAGGGCGCGTATTCCGAGGACGCCTGCTTCAAGTACTTCGGGAACGGGGTCAGGACCCATCCCTTCCCCGACTTCCAGTCGGTCTTCGAAGCCGTCGAGAGGGATGCGGTCACGCACGCGGTCACGCCCGTGGAGAACTCCATCGAGGGCAGCGTCGCCCAGGTGAACGACCTCCTGCTCGACCACGACCTGACCATCTCGGGCGAGGTCATCGTCCCTGTGAAGCACTGCCTGATGGTCAACGGGGATGTGGAGCTCGGGGATGTCAGGGACGTCATGAGCCACCCGCAGGCGCTCGGACAGTGCCGGAAGTTCCTCCAGAACCATCCGGACTGGCACGTGATCCCGTCCTACGACACCGCCGGGAGCGCTCGGATCGTCTCGGAATCCAAGCGCACGGACCTCGCGGCCATCGCGAGCATGCGCGCTGCGAGCGTGTATGGCCTCAAGGTCCTCAAGGAGGACATACAGAGCGAGACGGTCAACTTCACGAGATTCTTCGTGCTCGAGAAGAACCCTGGGCCGGTGGCGGGGGCGAACAAGACCTCGATCGTCTTCGCGACGAAGAACGCACCGGGCGCGCTACACATGTGCCTGGGGGAGTTCGCGTCGCGGGGGATCAACCTGTCCAAGCTGGAGTCGAGGCCCAGGAAGAACAAGCCCTGGGTCTATGTGTTCTACGCCGACCTCGACGGGCCTATGGACGACGCGCGCGTGCACGCTGCAGTGGGCGGCCTGCTCAAGACCGGCGCGTTCGTCAAGGTCCTCGGGTCCTACAGGAAGGCCGAGTGAGCCTGCTCGTCGGTCCATGCGCCGACCACGGAGACGATGCCGACGATGGTCACGCCCAGGACCCTGCTGTCACGAGGGCCGACATGTATATAAATGCAACAATTATGTGACAAATCACATTCGAGGATGCCCATTCTGCTTTAGTCGTAGGTGTCGTCGCGGCCTGCCTCGAAACGCTGTTCTTCCGGTGCCTCGTGTCGACCGCCGTAACGCCGTGCAGCCCGTTCCAGGGCATCGTGAAAAACAGGAGTCAAAGGGTTTGTCGTGCGCTGACGTCTCCTTCCGCAGGCAACTACTTCGTCGCCACCCAGGTGCGTCCGGTGAAGTCCGAGAACGCCAGGCAGAAGTCGTACCAGCTCGTCTCGACGGCGAACGGTATGGTCGCGTACTCCTCCTTTATGGAGTGCATCCCGTCCTGCGTCGACGGGAAGTAGATGGCGAGCCCGGTCGAGCCGACGTTGACTATGCTGTTGTACGCCGCGACGATGCAGTTGTCCGCCGCGATCACGACCTCCTGGGCCGCGTCCCTGATCCCCGTGTCCTTGATGCTCGTGTCCGCGATGAGGTTCTGGGCGAATCCGATCAGGTCCACGTTGTATGGGTAGTAGTACCTGTCCGCCTGGATCTGGTCGCTCTGGTACGCGTTGACATAGGTGCTCAGGGATGCGAGCAGCTCGGAGCCGAGGTAGTCCACGGCCGCCGTGAGCTCGTCCATGTATGCCATGTCGAACACGCTGATCGTCACGTCGACGAATCCGGACATCGAAGCATAGTATGCGGAGTAGTCCTTGGCGATGATCACTGCGAGCGCCTCGCCGTCGACGGTCGGGTCAGCTATCAGGTCCGCCGCGAACATGTCGTACGGGAAGCCCAGGCCAGGGATGGTCTCCTCGCTGAACACGAGGAAGCTCGCGTAGTCCCTCAACTGGTAGGATACCTCGGGCATGGCCATCAGGCACGCGTCGAAGCCGACCATGTCGATGACCTCTCCAGTCTCCTTGTAGGCGCCAGCGAAGGCGTCCCTCATCTCGGTCATCGTGATGCAGTCGTCGACCCCGGTCAGCTCGAGCGTCGTGTCGTCCCAGCAGATGCCTCTCCAGCCGCCGCCGTGGTCCCACAGTATGACCGCGTACTTCTCGGCCGGGAAGTCCTGGACACCGATCTCGATGAACTGCTCGAGGACCGCCGGGTCCGCCATGTTCACTTCCTTCGGGTAGCCGTACTTCTCGCCGACGGCCACGGACTGGCCGTTCTCGATGTACAGCAGGTCCGCGGGCCCCGTCATCGTGTCTATCAGGACGACGAAGTTGACGTTCGCGTCCGACCCCACGAGTTCGAGCTGTTCGGTGTTTATCACGGCGAACGATTCGAGGCTGTTGTCCCCGTCCATGTACACCAACACGGTCCAATCCTTGGTCTCATCCCCGGCGGACATCGGTGCTGCGAAAACGACAGTCATCAGCACGGCGATCGCCGCCATAGCTCCAAATCTGGAAAGCACTCTCATTCCTTGTCTCCTCCCCTCGATGTTATCGAAAATGGTTTCGTATACCCCCGCAAGGAGGCATGTCAGTATGCTCTTCGAGAGGTCATTACGAAAGTCATCGGATTAAGCTTTTTCGATATGTTAGCGGCGTTACTGTCCTGCATCGCCTCTCGCGTCCGGGGCCGCCCGGATCGTCGAGTCGCGCTTGAGCAGGCCTATCTCGTCGCTCCCTCTGAGGACCTTCCTGTCCCTCTCCAGCATGGCGAGGTCCTTCTGGTCGAAGGCCTTCGGGTCTACGGTTATCAGCAGTCTGGCCTTCGTGATCCATGCCGTCTCGTTGAGTGAGTCCAGGGACCTGAGGACCCTCCTGAAATCGTTGAACGTCATGAGATACTCGACCCCTTCCAGCAGGACTATGCTGTTCGGGTTGTTCTCCATGAATCTGATCATCGTGTCCGTGAGGACCGCGAGGCTCGTCGGGGCGATCCTCCTCTCGCCTGAGGATTCCGTGAGCCAGATGATCGGGGTGACCTGCAGACCGTAGCTCTTCCTGACGTTGTCAGGGAACTCCCTCGTCGCGACCAGCCCCCTCGGGATCAGGAACTCCAGGGTGGCCGAGGGCGATGCATCCTTTCCCGGGATGTCGATGTCGGGCCTGAGCGGCAATGAGACCAGTTCGGAGAACAGGCCGAAGGATGAATCTGCCTTCTCGTCCTGGATCAGGTACACACCCCTCGGGATGTCGAAATCCCGGAACCCGGACCGCTTCGTGTTCTCGAACGCGGGGTCGACCACCATGGCCGAGAACTGAGGGTGCATCACGGACCGCACCAACGCTGCGAAGAACCCGACCATGATCCAGGCGTACGGATTCGATGCGTCGAATCCCATCGTCTCGTTGAGCACGACGCCGAAGACGAACTTCGTCGCGGGCAGCCCCATCCCTGCGGCTGCGAGCAGTGCGACCCCGATGCGCGTCTCGGCCATCATGGCAGACATGCGGTTCCTCGCACGCTCCCTCACGGGCACGAAGACCGTGATCGCTATCGACGCCGCGAGGTACGCGGCCAGGATCCACAGCAGAGGCGAGTCCCATCCGAGTCCCTGCCGGTCCTCGGGGCCGGATGCCCACCACGCCACGATGACCGCGAGGCCGACCGCGCCCCAGACGGTGATCAGGTTCAACGGCCTCTCGCGCAGCCATGCCATGAACCGCCTGGTCGATGCGAACTCGCTGTACGCAGAGAACAGAGCGGATACGAGGACGCACAGCCAGATCGCGAAGACTACGTACGTTGCATCCAGCGCCACATGGCTGCTCGCGTAGAAGCCTCCCAGGTAGTCCCTGAGCAGCTCCACGGCCCACAGCACGGCCGTCGCGGCGATGAACAGGGCGACGGCCCATCCTCTCACAGCCTTGAAGAACTCGTTCCTCGACCGGATGATCAGGGCCGTGGCGAACGCGGCCAGCAGGAGCCCTATCATGTTCGGCAGGGTTTCCAGCACAGTCTCCTCCAGTCCGGTCATCGTGAACTCCTCGGGTGATGTCCAGCAGGCCGATGCCCTTGTCGCATGATGAACCTTTCTTGTGCGTCCGGGACGCCCGCGGATGCAGCCCGGGAGAATCTCCCCGACGGTCCGTCAGTATGCTCGGAAATGCGCAAGATTAGTATAGCTCAAAAGTGCTCGCTGTCTTGGAGCGCGGAGGATACAGCGGGGCGCCGCTTCTCATCACGCCCCATCAGCCGACAAACGGGAGGGGCCGCGGCTGCGGAATGGTCGTCCGGGGGGATGAGCCGACCGCGCTTCGTCTGCGGAGAGGCGATCGGGGGGAATGTCTGAGATGAGATTACTGACAAGGTTAGTGTGTATCGCGGTAGTGTTCGTTCTGGGGCTGAGCATGGCGGCGGCTATGGTCTCCGTGCCCGCATCCAGCGCGGGCACTCAGAACGTCATGGACAAGCTCGAGTCCGGGCTCAGAGGCCAGGTCGGGGACCTGATGTCCTCGTCGCCCGACACCGAGCTGAGGGTCATAGTGTTCACGAAGGAATCGTCCGCGACCGGGCTCGTGGGCCGCGCGATGGCGAAGGCCGGCGCGGACATAACGACCGAGTGCAGCTCGCTCGGAGCGGTGGCCGCCAGCCTGCGCGCGAAGGCCATCCTGGACATCGCGGCAATGGACGAGGTCGAGCGTCTGTATCTCGACGAGAAGAAGTACACGCTCCCATCGGACAAGAGCGAGCTCGGCGTGACGGGCACGACCTTGGGCGCGCCGGCCGTCACGGAGGCTAGCGCGATATGGTGGGCTTCGACTCCGTCGGTCATGGGCGCGGATGATGTCTGGGCGAACGGCATCACAGGCGAGGGAGTCACCGTCGCGGTCCTCGACACGGGGGCGGACGTGACCCAGAACGACCTCATACCCGCGCTGGTCGCGGTCAAGTCGTTCACCGGCGAGGAGTTCCATGATGTCTTCGGCCACGGCACCTCGACCGCGGGACTGGTCGCGGGCAGGGCCGTCAACGATTATGTGATCCCGCAGTGGGACGGCGTGGTCAAGGCCGAGGGCATGGCGCCCGGGGCCAAGATCATGGCGGGGAAGGTCCTGGATGACACCGGCTACGGCTGGGACTCCTGGATCATCGCGGGCATAGAATGGGCCGTCGTCGGCCCCGATGGCGACCTGAGCACCCCGGACGGCGCCCAGATCATCAGCATGAGCCTGGGCGGGCTCGAAGTGCCCAACGACGGAGACGACCCGGCGTCCCTGGCCCTTGACTGGGCCGCGGAGCACGGCGTCGCGAGCTTCGTCGCCGCGGGCAACGAGGGGATGGGCCAGGGCACGGTCAGCAGCGCTGGCGTGTCCGAGACCACGGTCACCGTGGGCGCATCGACGATGAGCAAGGAGTGCGCGCTGCTCAACTACTGGCCTCTGTCGGACTACGACGAGACCTACCTGATCGTCAAGGGCTGGGAGGACAACCACATGATCTGGTGGAGCGGACGCGGACCGACGGCCGACGGACGGATAGACCCGGACGTCTCCGCCGTAGGTGCGTGGGGTCCGGCCCCGATCCCGGGGAACGCCATCGAGATGATGTTCGGCGGCACGAGCATGGCCACGCCGGTCGCGGCAGGCATAGGCGCGCTCGTGATCCAGGCGTTCACGGAGAAGAACGGCTTCGCGCCGTCCCCCAAGTACATCAAGGATGTGCTCATGGGCACGGCGATGGACCTCGGCTACGGACCCGCCGAGCAGGGTGCTGGCAGGGTCGATGCGGTGGCCGCATACGACGCGGTGATGAGCGACTGGGAGCCGCTCGGCCCGACCTCGGTCTCGCTGACGATCGGCGCGGGCGCATCAGCCTCCGTATCGTTCGACGAAGGCACGACGCTGTCGAGCCGCGTGCTCGAAGAGGTCAGGTCCGAGAGCCAGTCCCAGGTCTGCCAGAAGACCGTCGACTGGTACTATCAGTTCGAGGTCAAGGAGGACGAGACATACTTCCACGCGGACCTGGCGTTCGACCCGACCGTCGTGTTCACGAGGGACGTCCACGACCTGACCAACATCGGCAAGTACACGGACAGCCACATCAACGTGATCCTGTACCGGCTCGACGACGCGGGCGAGAGGACGATGATCAACTACGCCTACGCGCATGCCAACTCGCAGGAGCTGAACGCGAAGGTCTCCGAAGGCACGTACGAGCTCAGGGTATCGCCTGTGCTGCACACGGTCGACTTCGTGCCCTACGACCTCCAGCTCAAGTTCTTCGAGACGGTCGACTGGAGCTGGATGACCGCGGACGACGGGACCGCGACCATCTCCGTTCCTGAGGACGCAACGCCCGGCTTCCACCTGGCGTTCATCGACGCGGCCAAGGACGGCGTCGGGATGACGGTCCCGGTCGTGCTGGCTGTCCCGCTGGAGATAGGCGTTCCCGCCGAGGGCGTGATCGACGTCGTGCACGAGGTGTACGGCTACTCCGAGGGCGACTGGAAGTACTACGTGTTCGAGGTCCCCGAGGACGACATCCCGACGGCCATCACGGCGGTTCTGAGCTGGACCAGCTGGGACACCGACATCGACATGTACCTGATCGACCCGACGGGCACGGTCGTCGCGGCGTCGGTCACGCCGTTCCTGGGCGGAGGGATATTCGGGCCCTGGACCACGACGACGGGCACGACGGCCGAGGTCGTCTCCGTGTTCTATCCGGAGCCTGGCATGTGGACCCTCGGTCTGCACGATGTGATCCTGGACAAGGTCTTCGACGAGAGCTACGACCTGGTCGTGCTGCCCTACGCGGCAGCCGAGTTCACCGCGGAGAAGGCCACGGTGAAGCCGGGCGCTCCCCTGACGATCGGCGTCAGGAACAACATCGGGTACCCGGTGGGCGTCGGTCTGGCCGCCGTCAGTGACAAGCTGGCTGAGAGCACGGTGACGTACACGGGCGAGCTCACATCGCCCGCGCTGTCGACGACGACCGTCGGCTACGAGGAGATAATGTTCACGGTCGCGCCGGCCACGACGATGCTCGAGCTCGGGATCGAGTGGGCGGACAGCGCCTCCGACATCGATGTGGTCGTCTATGCGGCCGACGGCAGCAACAGGGGCGTGCTCTGGGAGAGCGGCGACGTCCTGGTTGTGGAGAACCCCGTGCCTGGGGTGTGGGAGGCCGTCGTGGCGGTGAAGGACACGACATCCGTCGCGGTGCCGTTCTCGCTCGTCAAGACCACGACCGCGTTCCCGACATGGGACCAGGTCAGGCTCGTGACCTCGTCCGCCTGGATACAGCCGGGCGAGACCGCGTCGTTCGTCGCCTACGCGCAGTGCGCAGGCGCCGCGGGCAACGGGTTCATCATCGCGTACGACCTCGTCAGCGGGGCGACCTACGACATGCTGATCGTGACGGTCAAGTGAGCCAGGCCGCCGGAGAGACCTCCGTGCGAAGAGGCCTTCGCGGCTTCTTCCAAACCACTTTGCTTCTTCTTTTCGTTTTCCTGCAATAGATGGTTCCCTTCTCGTTCGCGGGCTGGGGCGTTCAGCGTACGAACCTCGATTTGCGGTCGATTCCGTTCCTGTGACTCGGACCGTTCCACGGCTGTCCGCATCCCTATGTCCCGTCCCGAAGCGTCGGGTGGTGGTGGTTAATCTTCAAACGACACTGACAAGGGAGATGCTGGCTACGTTGAAGGCCGACCTTGCGAATTACGAACTTCGTGAAATGCGATGATTCAAGTATTGCGGACCTATATACTCCTCTGGGTGCGTTCGGTCGCCCATGAAGTATCTGTTGGTGGTCAGATGCGAACAATCAGCACCAGGTTCATAATCGCGGGGATTATAGTTGCAGTAGTAGTAGTTGCATCCGGTGTGGGTGCGTGGTATATCCTGAGTGATTCCTTCACGACACCAACCGCATCTCCGACGTGCAGATTGGTGCAGGCGAGTGAAACGACCTTAGAGTTCATCATTGAGGATCCAGATGTCACATGGATTACTTGGGATGATGTTCGCGTAGTCATGGAAGCCAGTCCAGACGATCCTGAGACCTACTTAGAGGTCAACTTCTGGTGGAGCCCCGACCAAGAGAACCTGACAAGTGTCGCTGGCCTGCCAATCACACAGTCATTGCTTCAGAATAACGGCAGTGATTTGGCTCTCATCTGTAACGTGACCGACACCTCTGGTAACGGCTTCGTTGATGATGGAGACTATTTGACACTCATGCCTCTCGGCGAGAATGCTCTGATTGCAGGCGTAACTTACGAAATCAAACTGCTAAATGAGTCGTTTGGGAGCTATATGTGCAGTCTGGACTTCGTGCCATAAGACAGCTCGCAGACAGTGCATCTGAGCAAGTGGATTCCTCAAAACCTCAGTAGTTCGTGAATCCCTCCCTCGTCGTGGTGATTCACGTACACCTTCTCCTCTCATGCGTTCGCGAGCATGGGCTTGCGGTTCGCATGGATGACGCCTTTGCCGAGATCCGCATGTCTACCCGACCCCAATAGCTCGACTCTATACCGAACCGGATGTGGTATTCCTCCTGCCTGACCTTGACAGCATCAACGCCCATTCGTCAATTCATGCCCTGTCGTCCCTCTGCGGCACGGAAAGAACCGCGCCTTCGCTCGCGGAGCCAACGAGGTCCCTGTACCTCTTCAGGTAACCGGGCGCGTTCCTCTTAGGGAGCTTGCGGTCCCTGACCCGGGCCTTGATCTCCTTCTGCGAGATCAGGACCTCGATCTCCCTCGCGTCCAGGTCTATCCGGATGATGTCCTTGTCGCGGACCGCTGCAAGCGCCCCGCCTACGAACGCTTCGGGCGAGACATGCCCGATCGACAGCCCCCGGGTCCCCCCCGAGAACCTGCCATCCGTGATCAGGGCGACGGATTCCCCGAGGCCCATCCCCGCGAGGACGGACGTCGGCCCGAGCATCTCCGGCATCCCCGGGGCGCCCTTTGGCCCCTGGTACCTTATGATGACCGCGTCTCCCTGCTTGATCCTGCCTGTTAGCATCGCGTCCGTCGCGGCCTTCTCCGTGTCGAAGACCTTCGCGGGCCCCTCGAACCTCCTCATGGACGGCACGACCGCCGACTGCTTGATGACGCAGCCTTCCTCGGCGAGGTTGCCCCTCAGCACGGCTATCCCGCCCTCGTCGTGGTAGGCCCTGTCGAGAGGCCGGATGACCTCCGGGTCCCTGACCTCCGCGGCCTTCGCGATTGCGAGTATGCCCTCGCCCGAGACCGTCTTCGCGTCCTTGAGGTTCGGCGCGAGCCTCGAGAGCACAGCGGGTATTCCGCCGGCCCTGTCCAGGTCTATCATGAAATGGGGGCCGCCCGGCCTCAATGAGACTATGTGCTTCGTCTCCCTCGATATGCGGTCGAACGCATCCAGGTCCAGCGGTATGTCGAACTCCTTCGCTATCGCCACCAGGTGGAGGCAGGTGTTGGTCGAGCCGCCTATCGCGTTGTCCACCCTGAGGGCGTTCTCGAAGCTGTCCTTCGTGACCATGTCCCTCGGCCTGCGGTTCTGGCGCGCCAGCTCCACGGCCAGCGCCCCGGTCCTCCTGGCCATGACCAGCTTCTCCTTCGAGACCGCGTGCGTGGTCGCGGACCCCGACAGGCTCAGGCCGAGCGCCTCGGTGAGGCAGGACATCGTGTTCGCGGTGAACAGGCCAGCGCAGGAGCCCGGTCCCGGGCATGCCCTGCGCTCGATCTCGTCGAAGTCCTTCTGGTCGATCTTCCCGGCCGCGAGCTCCCCCACGGCCTCGAATATGGATATCACGTCGAGCTTCCGGCCCTTGTACTCGCCTGGCATCATGGGCCCGGCCGTGAGCATGATCGCCGGCACGTTGAGCCTGCCGCAGGCCATCAGCATGCCCGGCGTGATCTTGTCGCAGTTCGTGACCCCGACCCAGCCATCGGCCATGTGCGACTCGACCATGGCCTCGACCGTGTCCGCGACGATCTCCCTGGACGGGAGGGAGTACCTCATGCCCTCGAGTCCCATCGCGATGCCGTCGCAGATCCCGGGCACGCCGAACTCGTAGCATACGCCCCCGGCCTCCTCGACGCCTTTCCTCACCTCGGCCACGAGCTTGTCCATGCCCATGTGTCCAGGCACGATCGTGTTGAACGAGTTGGCTATCGCAATCACTGGTTTGGACATGTCCTCGTCGCGCATCCCGAGCGCTCTGAGGAGCCCCCTCGCTGCGGCCCTGGACGTGCCCTTCTTCATCGCGTCGCTCCTCAGTCCCTCGCCCTTCTTCTCTTGCGGCACGGATGTCACACCCCCAGCTTGAAATGCCCGTGGAGCGCCTCCACGGCCTTCCTCGCATCCTGCTTCTTGACGATGAACGAGATGTTGAGCTCGGACGACCCCTGGGCGATGGCCCTTATGTTGACCGCTGCCTCGGCCATCGTTCCGAAGACCCTCGCAGCTACGCCGGGCGTGCCCTTCATGCCGGCGCCGACGACGGCGATGATGCTCAGCCCCGCTTCGATGCGGACCTCCCGCACCTGCTTCGACCCGAGCAACGAGAGCTCAAGCGCGTTCTGCGCCCGCGAGCCGCCCTCCTTGGGGATGGCCAGCGTGATGCTCTCCTCGGACGAGCTCTGGGAGATCATGAGCACATCGATGTCCTCGTCGGTGAGTATCTGGAGCACCTTCGCGGCGAGCCTCGGCGTTCCGACCATGCTCGCGCCGCTCACGGTGATGAGGTCGACGTCGTCGATGTTCGTGATCGCCTTGACCACGTCACCGTCCTTGACCCTCACCTCGTTTACGATGAGCGAGCCCGGGGCGCTCGGGTCGGCGAGGCTCTTGACCCTGAACGGCAGCTGGAACTTCTGGGCGCACTCCAGCGCCTTCGGATGGATGATCTCGGCGCCGAAGTGCGCGAGCTCCATCGCCTCCGCGAAGGAGATCGAGTCTATCATCTTGGCGTTCTTGACGATCTTCGGGTTCGCGGTCATGAGACCGTCGACGTCCTTCCAGACCCACACCTCATCGGCCCTGATGGCCGCGCCTATGATGGACGCGGTGTAGTCCGAGCCGCCCCTCCCGAACGTCGTCTGGACGCCGTCCTGTGTCGCGGCGACGAAGCCGCTCACGACGGGCACGCAGTCGTCGTCGAGCAGCGGCTCGAGCGCCTGGCGCACCTGGAGGGTGGTGACATTCATGAGCGGCTGCGCGGACCCGAAGTGGTCGTCCGTGACGATGCCCGCCTCACCGCCGGTCAGCGCCTTGGACTTCAGCCCGAGGTCCTCCAGCACACCCGCGATCAGGGGCGCGGAGAGCTTCTCCCCGAACCCTATAACATAATCCTTTGACCTCGGCGTGAGCTCGCCTATGTGTGACACGCCCATGAGGATGTTCCTCAGCTCCTCGCACCTCGAGTCCACGGCCTCCATGGTCCTCCGGAGGACCTCCTCGTCAGTGATGGCCTTCTCCCCGGCCGTGCTGTGCCGCTTCGAGACCTCGTCGACGAACTTGCGGACATGGTCCTTGTGCCCCTTGCCTGCCAGGGCGGCGGCGTCGACGAGCCCGTTGGTGACGCCCTTCATCGCGGAGACGACCACGACCATCTGGTTACCCTCGTCGTGGAACCTCTTGACGATCTCTCCGACGCGCCTGATCTTGTCGCCGTCCGCGACGCTCACTCCGCCGAACTTGACAACTATCCTCATGTGATTCCCAGCCTGGGCCGGCTTCCGCCCGCGCGGCCTACCGCGCGAAAGCCCTCCTTATCTCGATGAGGTCCCTGAGCACGGAGCTGGCCGTCTCCGGTCCCCCGGCTCCCTTGCCGACGAGCGTCATCTCGCCCGCAGGGCGCGTGTCGAACGATATGGCGTTGAATGTACCTGATACGTTGAGCGGGTGCGTCATGGGTATCCTGACGGGTGCGACCGTTGCCTTGCCGTCCACGCTCCCGATCAGCTTGATGACGTCTCCCGCGGCTTTGGCGGAGGCGATGTCCCCCGCGGAGACCTTCGTGATGCCTCTGACAGCGACGTCCTTCACGGACAGGCTCGTGCCGAGGATGTAGTTGGAGGTTATGACCAGCTTGCAGGCGGTGTCCAGCCCCTCGATGTCGTAGGTCGGGTCCGCCTCCGCGTATCCGAGCCTCTGGGCGTCGGCGAGGGCCGGCCCCATGTCGATCCCCTCGGCCGTCATCCTGGTCAGTATGTAGTTGGACGTACCGTTGAGGATGCCCTTGATGGAGCGTATCTGGCTCCCATCCAGGCACTTCTTCGCGAAGTCCAGAATGGGCGTGCCTCCGCCTACCGTCCCGCTGAACTTGAACACGATCCCGTTGTGGTGGGCCAGCTCTATGAGCGCGGGCATGGCGATGGCGAGCGGGCCTTTGTTAGTGCAGATCACATGCCTGCCCTCCTTCATCGCGAGGCGCAGGTGGCTCAGCCCAGGCTCTCCACGCTTGATCTCGGTCGGCGTCGACTCGACGACCACCTCGCACTCCGCTTCTCTTATGAGGTCGCTCCCGGTCATGCCTTCGCGATACACGTCTGGACCGAGTCCGCCGAGCGTGCCGGAGGCCTTCTTGGACCCGATCGCCGCGGAGAGGTCGATGCCGTCCCTGTCGAACGCCGCGCCCTTCGCGTCCGCGATGCCCACGATCTTCGACTTGAGCCCGAAATCCTTTGCGAGCTTCACATGGTCGGACTGGACGAGCTCCGCGAAGCTCCTGCCGACGACTCCGAAACCGACGAGGACGATCCTCATCTCAAAGCTCCCCCAGCAGCTTCTCGAGGGCCTCGACGGTCGGTTCGATGGCCTTCGGTCTCTTGCACTGGGCGACCGCCGCGTCAGGGTCCTTGAGCCCGTGCCCCGTGGATACGCACACGACCTCGCTGGAGCTGTCGATGCTCCCCTGCTCGAGGTCCTTGATGAGCCCGGCGAGCGCCGCCGCGCCTGCTGGCTCCGCGAATATGCCCTGGGTGGATGCCATGAGCCTCTGGGCGGACAGGATCTCATCGTCGGTCACGGTCGATGCGCCCCCTCCGGAGTCCTTCAGGGCTCTGACCGTCTTCCGCCAGTTCGCGGGGTTCCCTATCCTGATGGCCGTCGCCACGGTGTCTGGCTTGGCGACCGGGACGAGCTCGTCCAGGCCCCTGGTCAACATGTCCGCGACAGGTGCCGCTCCGGCCGCCTGGATGCCCCGTATCATCGGCCTCCCCGATGCGAACCCGAGCTCCTCGTACTCTGTGAAGCCTTTCCAGTATGCCGCCGAGTTCCCGCCGTTCCCGACGGGTATGTAGAGGTATTCGGGGCTCACGCCGCCCAGCTGGTCGCAGACCTCGTAGGCCGCCGTCTTCTGCCCCTCGATCCTGAACGGGTTCACGGAGTTGAGGACGTACATACCCAGCTTGTCCGACGACCGCATCACCATGTCGAGCGCCTGGTCGAAGTTGCCGTCGACCGACACGACGATCGCGCCGTGCATCATCGCCTGGGCGAGCTTCCCGAGCGCGACCTTGCCCTCGGGTATCAGCACGACGCATCTGATCCCCGCGAGTCCAGCGTAGGCCGCGAGGGATGCGGAGGTGTTCCCGGTCGATGCGCAGGTGACGGTCTTCATCCCCAGCTCCTTGGCCTTGGTGATGCCGACCGTCATGCCGCGGTCCTTGAACGAGCCCGTCGGGTTCGTCCCGTCGAATTTGATCCAGAGGCTCTTCATCCCGAGCCTCTCGGCGATTGCGTCGCACTTTATCAGTGGCGTCCCGCCCTCGGATATCGAGCACACTCTGGTCTTCGGACCCACAGGGATCAGCTCCCTGTATCTCCAGACCGAGAGCGCTCTCTTGCCGAACCTGCTCTTCGCGAGCCGTTCCTTCGCCTCGCGGATGTCGAGCGACACCTCCAACAGGTTGCCGCACGAGGTGCACGCGTACGCCGGCCTGTCCATGTCGTGGACCTTGCCGCACACGATGCACCTCATCTCGAACGGAGCCAAAGCATCCTCTCCTGGAAGTGCGCCTGCTATGGTTCGATAAAATATAAGCCCTTCGCACATCTGGACGCGCAGCCGCCGTCATTCTGCCGGCTGGCCTGGCATCCTCCGTGTTGCACAATTGTGTCCATGCAGCGGCTGCCCGCGGGAGTTTAATATCCGCGCACGGCATCATGAGCACCGGTGCGTCAGATGCCGTTCGACAAGGCGGTCGTGTCATCGCCTGCTACTATTGCGAACTTCGGTCCTGGTTTCGACTCCTTCGGGCTGTGCCTCGAGTCGCCCAAGGACAGGGTATCCATCAGGCGCAGGTCGCCTGGGGAGTTCGAGGTCAAGACACGGGGTAAGCACAAGGTCCCGACGGACCCTGAGAAGAACACCGCGTCCTACTCGGCGATGCGGCTCGCGGAACTCTGCGGCTGCGACGGGACCGGCTTCTCCATGACCATCACGAAGGGCATGAAGCCTGGGAGCGGTATCGGGAGCAGCGCTGCGTCCTCCGTCGGCGGCGCGCTCGCGATGGCCGCACTGCTGGGCGTGAAGGACAAAGGGCTCATCCTCGAGGCATCGGCCATGGGCGAGGAGCTCATCGCCGGGTCGAGGCATTTCGACAACGTCGCCGCCGCGCTGTTCGGCGGGTTCACCGTGGTGTCGGACCTCAGGAGCAGGACGGTCATCAAGATCAAGCCTCCCCGGTTCCAGGTCGTGGTCGCGCTGCCGGACATATCCATCGAGACCCGCGTTGCGCGCCAGGTCCTCCCGAAGCAAGTGGATATCCATGACGCCGTGTGCAACCTGTCCTGGGCGTCGGGGATGGTCCACGCCATGCACAGGCGCGATGTGCGCGCCATAGGTGCGCACCTGGACGACAGGCTCGCCCTGCCGTACCGGAGGCCTCTCATCCCTGGCTACGACGATGTGCGCGAGGCCGCGCTCGCGGCCGGGGCACTCGGGTTCTCCATCGGAGGCTCGGGCCCTGCGGTCTTCGCGGTATGCCTGGGGAACGCCGCGAAGGTGCGCGGCGCGATGGTGAAGGCGTTCAAGGACTCCGCGGACCTCAAGTCAGAGTCGTTCGTCACGGTCCCCGGCACCGGGGCCAGGATCGAGAGCGTGGGCTGAGGGTCACAACAGTTGCGCACAGCGGCTCGGGTGGCTTCACATCGAGGCTATCCCAGGCAGCTTCGGGAACGGGGTGCAGTCCACGATCGAGTGCTGGCCCGTCAGGTATCTCGTGAGCCGCTCGACCCCGAGGCCGATCCCGCAGGACGGCTTGAGGCCCTCCTCGAGCATGTCCATGTACCACTTGTACTTCGACGGGTCGTCCCCGCCCTCCACCATCTTCTTCCTCACGATCTCGTACCTGTACTCCCTCTCGCCCCCGCTCCCGGCCTCGCCGAAGCCCTCGGGGTAGATGAGGTCCATCGTCCTCAGGATGCCTGGCCTCTGCTCGTCCTCGATGTAGTAGAACCCCCTGGAGCCGACGGGATAGTCGATGATCCAGAACGGGTGCTTCTCCTTCATCGAGACTGCGGCCTCGGCCTCCCATGGGAGCTCTTCACCGTGCTTGAACGTGACTCCCTCTGCCTCGGCCATGTCCAGCATCTGGTCGTAGGTGTAGACCTTGAACCTGCCGTCCGGAGGCGTGAGCTCCCGTCCGAGGACCTTGAGCTCGTCCTTGCAGGAGTCCTTGACCCTCTTCGCGGTGGCAGTCAGCAGCTTCTCGACATGGAGCATCGTGCCCTCCATCGTCCCCTTGGACTCCTCCATGTCTATCTGGTAGAACTCGGTCAGATGCCTGCCCGTGGCGGCGCTCGCGAGCGGCTCGAGCCTGATGTTCGGCGAGAAGGAATAGATCTTTCCGAGCGTGTCGGCGGCCATCTGCTTGTACAGGATCATCGAGCTCATGATCTTGAACTCGGTGCCATAGTAGTCGAACGAGACCTGCTTCGCCCCTCTGATCCCTGGGTCGGTCGCCGGCCCGATGATGGGCGCCTGGAGCTCGAGATAGCCCTCGCCGCTCATCTCGTCCCTGACGATCCTGAACAGCCTGTCCTGGATCCTGAGCACGGACTGCATCTTCTCGGTCCTGAAGACGTTGCGGCGGTTGAAGAGGCTCTCCAGGTGGGGCGACTGGGCCGTCACGCGCGAGGGCGCGGGCATCTTCCCAGCGGCCGGGGCTGTCAACTCCTTGGGCGTCTTCATCTCCGACATCCATGTGATGGGTTCCGTCTTCATGCGTTCCACCGGTTCTCTTGCTTGTCCGCGAGCCGACTCTCGGCTAGTTGACGGTTAGCTCAGCACGGTATATCATCATTTCGTTGAATAATCCGGATAAACTCCGAGTTTTGGGCAATGTTGATATACAAAATCCGTCATAATGACGAATCATGTTGGACGAGAAGGACTCCGCGATACTCGGCGAGCTGATGAAAGACTCGCGGAAGACCACGAAGGCTATTGCCAAGTCGCTGGACATAGCGCGCGCGACGGTGCACGACAGGATCGTACGCATGGAGGAGCGCAAGGTGATAGTGGGCTACACCGCGGTCCCGGACTACGGCCAGCTGGGGCTCGGGGTCACCGCGTTCATACTGGCGCAGTTCGAGCCGCACGAAGGCCTCTCGCAGCGCGACACCGCAGAGGAGATCTCGTCCATCGACGGGATATGTGAGGTCCACATGATCTCCGGCGAGTACGACATGCTGCTGAAGGTACGCGGCGCGAGCATGGAGGACATCGGCAGGCTCGTCATAGACAAGCTCCGCGACGTCAAAGGCGTGGCGCGCACGCTGACATGTGCTGTGTTCAACACGGTGAAGTAGTAGTCCCTCGCAGGGACGGCCGCCCGGCCCCTACTTCGCGCGCTTCTTCAGGAGCTTCGCGACCGTCTCGCCGACCTCGCTCCTGACGGGCTCGACCTTGTGCTCCTTGAATATCCTCTTGACCTCGTCGCCCGCGCGCTGGAGCGTCGTCCTCGAGCCCTTCGCAACCCAGCTGTCCCAGGACGACCTGTCCGTGATTGTCGGGAGGAAGTGCTCCGTCCTGAACTTCTCCATCGTGTGCCTCTGGCCGAGGTAGTCCTTGCCGACGCCGACCTTGTGCACGACATCGAGCGCGATGGATTCCTCAGTGACCTCTATCCCGCGCGCCATGCGCCCGATTATGCGGGACATCTCCGAGTCTATCACGAGCTGTTCGAGCCAGATGGTCCTGCAGTCCTCCAGCAGGCCGATGCCGGCGATCATGTCCGCGCCCGCGAGTATGGGCGTGACCGCGCTGGCGAACTTGTCGTAGGCCGCCTGCTGGTCAGGCTCCTTCGCGGTCGTGACGAACCCCCCGACGAGCGCCGGGAAGCCGTAGTAGTGCGCCATCTGCGCGTAGGCGGCGGACGTGAGCCCGTGCTCGGGCGCGCCCCCTGCCCTGGTCGAGGTCTTCATGTCGAGCGGGGCCATGCCGCAGCTGAAGACGAACGGCGTGCCCTGCCTGTTGAGCTGGAAGATCGTGTTGCCCGCCAGCGCCTCGGCGACCGCGACGGTCACCGCGCCCGCGAGCGTCGCGGGGCCGGTCGAGCCCGGTCCCGGCATGACATAGAAGCAGATGGGTATGCCCGCATCGGCCGCCACGAACCCCGCATCGAGCCCCTCGCCCTCTATCACGAGCGGGGACGAGCTGGTGTGGATTGACGATATGAACGGTCTCTTCCTGAGCTCCTCGCGCCCGCCCGCGGCCGCTGCTGCTATCTCGATGACGTCCTCGACCTCCCAGGTCGTGGTGTCGGTCGCGATCGTGATGTGCTTCTCGGTGTTCTCCAGCGAGGCCTGGAGGTCGTGGATGTGCCTCGTGCCTATGGGCACGTCCTGGGATGTGACGCTGGGCCAGTTGACGCCGTGCCCCGGAAGCGCGTCGGCGACGAACGCGCTCTTGGCGACATCGGACTTCTTCGACTCGCGCCTCTGCCTGGTCTCGAAATCCATCGCCATCGTCCCGTTGCCGTCGCTGCACACATGCACGTGGTATCCGTCGAGGTGCGCGTCGTGCCTGCGCGTGCGCCCGTAGAACGTCACGGCCCGGTCGTTCTTCCTGGACATCTCCTGGACCAGTCCCTGGGGGAACTTCACGACTGCGCTTTTCTTGTCCACAGTGCATCCGGCTGCAGCTAGCATCTTCTGCGCTTTTTCGCTCCTGACGGCGACACCGGTCCTTTCCAGTATCTCGAGGGCGCCCATGTCGATGAGCGCAACCCCGTTATCGTCGAGGACGTTCCGCCTGCAGGTCACAGCTATGGAGTTGGCCATTCTTCTTCCCCCAGACATCGGTAAGTGTTCTTCGGATGACGGTCTACGCTTCGGTCGAGATCAGAAAATGTTGACACGGGCCGGACCGCACGTCGGTGCGGCCGGCCGTGAGAGGTTTCACGTCTAGTAGAGCTTCGACTCGCCGCCCCAGATCGGCTTCTCGGCCTTCTTGATGAGGGCATCGATCTTCTTCTGGACGTCCTTGTCGAGTGCGGGGACAGTGTGCGTCGCGAGTATCTTCTTCGTCTTGTCCCTCGCCTTCTGGACCAGGCTCTTGGAGCCATCCTGCGACCACGCGTCGTAGGAGCGCCTGTCGATGAGCTCGGGCATGAACAGCTCGTCCCTCATGTGCGCGAGCGTGTGCCTCTGCGCGAGGAAGTTCTTGCCGGGTCCGACCTTCTCGATGATGTCGAGGGCCATCGTGACCTCGTCCGCCCATTCTCCCCTGATGAGCCTGGATATCGCACCGACGATCTCGTTGTCGATGACGATCTGCTCATAGTGCAGGCAGCTGGAGTCCTCCAGCAGGCCGACGCCGCACATCAGGTCGGCGCCTGCCAGCAGCGGGCCGGCGAGGCCAGTGTAGTATTCGAGCACCGCCTGGTCGCCTGGCTGCTTCGCCGTCGCGGAGACGCCGACGCAGCTCGGCATGTTGTAGTAGTGTGCGAGCTCGGTCGCGATCGCGGACGAGATCCCGTGCTCCGGGCTGCCGCCCGCCCTGATCGTGGACCTCGGGTCCAGCGGGGCGTTGCCCATGCCGTAGATGACCGCGGAGCCGGGGTTCGCCAGCTGGGTCATGGTGAGCGCGCTCAGCACCTCGGCGTTGCCGACGATGAGCGACCCCACGAGGGTGATCGGGCCGGTAGCGCCGGGCTGTGGCATCCCGAAGAACACCAGCGGCACGCCGCTCTTGGACAGCTCGAGGCTCGCGTCCATGACGCCGGCGTCGTGCTGCAGCGGGGCGTATGTGCACTGGAGGCAGGATGTGATCGGCCTCTGCCGGAACTCCTTCTCGCCCCCGGCCGCCAGGTACCCCATCTCGATGAGGCTCTTGGCGTCGGAGATCGTCACGGCTGTCTCGTACATGACGTGCTTCTGCGTGTTGTTCAAGGACGCGTCGAGGTCGTGCAGGTGCACCGCACCAGCGGGCATGTCCGTCGCGCTGACCATCGGCCAGTGAATGTGCACGTTCGGGAGAGCGTCGATGATCCTCGATGAGTTGACGACGTCCTTCTTCATGGACGGCCTGCGCTGGCCAGTCTCGAAGTCCACAGCGACCGCGCCGTTGCCGTTGGCGGTTACGTAGCTGTGGTTCATGTCCAGCTTAGCGTCGAACTTCTGGTCCCTGCCGGCGAGGGTGAATGCGCCCTTCTTCTTGGTGAGCGCCTCCTCGATCAGGTGGGACGGGATCTTCGCAATCCTCGTCTTCTCGTCCACATCGCAGCCGTTGTCCTTCAGGAGCTTCCTGCAGGTCGGGCTGTCCACCTGGACACCGACCTTCTCGAGGATGTGCAGGGTTCCCCAGTGAATCCGGTCCAGGTCCTCGTCGCTGAGGATCTGGAAATGGATCCCTCTCTCTATTCCGTATGACATTGTGTTCACCTTCACTTAACGATCCTCTTGGCGACATCGACGGCGCCAGAGGCGTCGCCGCTGTACCCGTCGGCTCCGATCTCCTTCGCGTAGGTGTCCGTGACTGGCGCCCCGCCGACCAGGACCTTGACGGTCTTGGACTTCTTCTTCACGGGCGCGATGACCTCGGCCATCCTCGGCATCGTGGTCGTCATCAGGGCGGACATCGCAAGC
>CAZMPY010000012.1:0-4871 GCA_964568665.1 uncultured Thermoplasmata archaeon
ATCTCACCCGGAACGGCTAGGCACATCGGGGCGACAGTATGCGGGGTCCGTTCATAAATCTTTAGCCGAGCCTGGCCCCGGCGATGGCGTTCTGGCCTGTGGATATCCCGCCGTCCCCGTTCGAGATGCGCTCATGCCCGACGAACTCCAGACCCCTCCGCTCGACGGCCTCCTTGACCCATGCCGTCACGGGCCCGCTGTAGGAGACCCCTCCCGTGAGCCCGACCTGCCTCAGCCCGCGGGATTCGGCGTGGTCGCAGCTCCTGTCCGCTATCGCCGTGGTTAGGGCCTTGACGAACGACGCGGCGGCGTCCGCCCTCTCCCGGTCCGTCTCCGGCCGGAGGCCGAGCAGTCGGTCGAACATCGGCAGCGTCCTCGCGAACTCCAGCCCGTCCTTCCTGGAGAACTCGACATCGAACCCGACGGTCGGTTCCCCCGCCTCGAGCCAGCTCTCCAGCTTGACTGCGGGCTCCCCCTCGTAGGTCCGCCTGCAGCATATGCCGAGGATGCACGACACGGCGTCTAGCACCCTGCCCATGCTCGATGCCCTGACGCTCCTCCCGAGCATCTTAGCGTAGAGGTCCGCGTCCCCGGCCTCGACGAATGTCGTCTCCCTGCCGAGCTCGAGCTGGATGGCCGTGACGACCCGCTTCGGGTCCAGGACCGCCCGGTCGCCGCCGAGGAGGGGTAGCCCCTCGAGCGTGCCCAGCCTCTCGTAGCTCGAGAAGTCGGCCAGCAGTGTCTCGCCGCCCCACGCCGTCCCGTCGTCACCGTAGCCCGTGCCGTCCCATGTGAGGCAGACCAGGGGGCCGTCGACCTTTTGGTCTATCTTGAGCGCGGCCGCGTGCGCGTGATAGTGCTGCGTCTCCACCAGCTCCGCACAGTGCTCCTTCGCGAGCCTCTTCGCGACGATCCTGGTCGAGTACCTGGGATGCCTGTCGAGACCTATGGCATCGACCTTCTCGGTCCCCAGCAGGTTCCCGAGGTGGTGGATCGCGTCCTGGAGATACTGCAGCGTCGGGTACTGCTGTGACTCGCCCACGTACTGGGTCAGGAAGATCTCCCCGTTCCGGGATATGGAGCCAGTCACATCCCACTGGGCGCCGACGCCTATCACCGTGTGTTTGTGGTTCGCCTCCACGGGGAGGGGCACGAACCCCCTCGACTTCCGAGTGAAGTTGATCCTCCCGGAGTTGATCTTCACCACCGTGTCGTCGCACCGGTGCACGATTCGTCTGTTGTGCATCAGATAGCAGTCGAGCCCGAGCTCGAACGCCTTCTCGTTCTCGACGACCATGGGCTCTCCGGGCAGGTTCGCGGAAGTCATGATGACCCCGTCGGCCTTCAGATGCGTGAACAGGAGCAGGTGCGCGCCCGAGTACGGCAGCATGACGCCCATGTTGCCGAGTCCAGGGGAGACATTCTCGAGCATCTCCCGCGCATCCTGGCGCTTGTGCAGGAGGACGATCGGCCGCTGGGGTGAATCGAGTATCCGCTCCTCGGCCTCCGAGACCTCCGCGTACCTCCTGACGGTCTCGAGGTCCCTGATCATGACGGCGTAGGGCTTGTCTCCTCTGCGGTAGACCTTCCTCAGCCTCGGGGCGTTCGCGAACGTGCACACGATGTGCATGCCTCCCCAGCCCTTCAGCAGCCCGACGGAACCTTCGTCGATGCTCTTTGCGAACTCCTTGAATGTGTCCCCTCCGACGGCCCGTCGGTCCCTGTCATATAATGTGTATCTAGGCCCGCAGGTCGGGCACGAGATCGTCTGCGCATGGAACCTGCGGTCCTCCGGGGAGGCGTACTCCTTCGCGCACGAGGGGCACATCGGGAAGTCCGACATGCTTGTCCTGGCCCGGTCGAAGGGCAGGTCCGCGATGACCGTGAACCGGGCGCCGCATTCGGTGCAGTTCGTGAAAGGGAACATGTGCCGCTTGCTGCCTGGCCGGGAGAAGTCCTCGGCACAGCTCCTGCAGATGGAGGTGTCGGTCGGGATCAGGGACACGCGTTTCCCGTTCTCGCTATGATGTATCGTGAAATCCGTGAGTTCCTCTTTGCTCTGTTCGATATCTGCGCGGTCGATGCGCGCGAGCGAGGGCAACGCCTGTTTCAATCTCCTCAGGAACTCCTCGGCGTCTCGGTCGACGTGTATCTCGACATTGGATCCGTTGTTCAACACGTATCCCTTCAGCCCCATGGCCTTCGCGACCCTGTAGACCGTGGGCCTGAACCCGACGCCCTGGACGATCCCGTAGACCGTGATCCTCATCGGAATCCTCTAGACGCCGAGCGCGGCGGCGAGTTCTTCCATCCCCTTCCCGTGCCTCGAGTCCATCATTATGATCCTCGCACCGGGGTTGATCCTCTTCGCGTCCCTCTCGAGCACCTTAGGATCGACCTGCATCGCCTCGGCCAGGTCCACCTTGTTTATGATGATGACATCGCTGAAGGCGAATATCGGCGGGTGCTTCCTGACCATGTCGTCCCCCTCGGTCACGCTTATCACGACTATCCTCTTGTGCGAGCCGACCGGGAAATCGACGGGGCAGACCAGGTTGCCCACGTTCTCGACGAACAGGTAATCCAGCCGGTCCAGGGGGAGGTCCTCGAGCGCGTGGTCGACGAGATGAGCGTCGAGATGGCATTCCTTGCCCGTGTTGACATTAACTGCCGGGATGCCGTGCGCGACGAACCGCTGGTAGTCGTCGTCCCCGGAGACGTCGCCGGCGATGGCGGCGCACCTCTTGCCCTTGGCCTTGAGGATGTCCACTAGCTTCTCGATGATGAGGGTCTTGCCGGAGCCGATGCCCCCGAGGAAGTCGAACGCGGTGACGCCGTGCCTGTCGAGCAGGGTCCTGTTCTCGTTGGCGATCCTCCGGTTCTCGGCCAGGAAATCCTTCTCCATGTCGACGGTGACCACCTTGTGCATGTGGCTACGAATCCTGGACCCCGGATTAATGCTTTCGCCCGGTTCCGGGGCGACGCCCTCCGACAGTACGCTCGTCAGTGGAGGTCGAGTCTCAGCAACTCGGGCCGGCAGGCCTTGCCGTAGTCGCCGCACTTGCGGCAGAACACGAGAATCTCAGAGAGCAGCTCCTTGTTCTCGTCCTTCTCGAACCCCATGCCTTTGAAGAGTTCGACGGCCTTCGCCATCGCCCAAACAGGCCCTGAGCGGCTAGATCTGACGTCATCGACGATTGCCCCGACGATGTCCGTACCCCTGCCCTTTCCACGCAGGTCCGACCGGACCACCAGGTCCTCGATGAAGAGTCTCCGCCCGTGTCTCTCGAGCTTCGCGGTCGCCTCCAGCCTGCCGTCCGCATCCTTCATGACGTAGACCGTCATGGCATCGACGGGCAGCCAGTCGGTCCTGGGGAGACCTCCGTCTTCGCAGAATCTGTCGATCTCGGCGAGCTCATCACGGCCAATCTGGTGAAGGCGTTCGACGTTGGACATGGTCGATGGTCACGTTCCTACCTGCCACATCGCAAGCGCCCCATAAGATGCTTCTCTGGTCCAAGGGGTCTCCGTGGCGGCCCCAATCCCATCACATACCACGTGGAGCGGCTTACGGCGCTTGGAGTCGAGGCAGAGGGATTCGCACCTCTGCCGAGCCACTATGTCAGGAAGCCGGGAAAATCAAGCAGTTTTTCGTGCCGGAGGATAAGCCGTTTCGTTATCCTTTCCTGTATACGAGGTTGAATGTGCAGCCTGCAAGCCAAATGGTCTACTCCCACCAGGGGTGGCTCCAATCCAGCACGTTGCCCTCCCAAGAGTAGAATTCCCCCTCATGGAAGGCGAAGTTGAACTCTCCAACATAGAGGTACCTGGAATCGACATAGGCAAGCGCAATCGTGTAGACATCGTCATCGTATACGTACTTGCCCGTACTGGAGGACGTCTTGAAGGTAATCTGGTCTCCCTGGTCGAACGCCCCATTTCCCTGTAGGTCGGTGACTACCAGACTATAGTTGACCTCCTGATTGTCAGGAAATGCGCTTCCAATATATGTCTCGGTCGTTGTCGCAACGCCTAGGCTTAGTTCCTGCTGTTCTGAGTCGTTGGCCACCGACCCGTAAAACGTTCCACGGTAATCATCCCACGAGAAGCGCATGCTGCTGTAGTTACGACCCCAGCCACCGTATTCCGCATATATGTCGAGTGGGTCAGCAGATTCCGTAGAGATGACATATCCGGTCCCCGTGATGACGACTGTATCCACCGACGTCCACACTATCGAACCGCCACTCCAGCTCAGCGGAGTTGTTTCGGATGGATAAGGTGATTCGAACAGGTTTCCGATTCCCACGTTGGCAAGGAGAACGCCAAGGATGACCAAAGACAAGGCGACGGCAAGCGCGAATATTACCTTCGCAGCGCTCTCAGGAGCCCTCTCGGCAAACGATACTAATCTCCGGAGCATGCCTATCTTCACACCTTGGGGGTCGATTCACGGGTCGGCTATAAGTGCATTGGGTAATTTGCAGGGGAAGATTGGACGGGGCGCCCGTGCAATCGAACCTGAAGCGAGCCCAACCTGATCTTTCCCTCTGCCTGGCTAGTGTGTCCACACCCCCGGTACAAAAAACCCCTTGATTTCTCGGGCCGAGGTTATCACTGGCTATGGCTTGGAGTGGGGGCAGAGGGATTTGAACCCCCATCAACGGGTTTCCACCAGGCGGAGAGCGACTCCGCCCGTTCTACGGACTATGGGTCATCGCTCCAGTTAGTCATCACTGGTCAGCAAACCCACGGCAATCATTCCCATAACTGGAGCCCGTAAGGATACCAGGTTACCCCATACCCCCACTTTGTTCCGGCCAAGGGCGAGCCTACTTCTTCCGCAGCCTCTGAGCCCTCTTCCTTCTGCG
>CAZMPY010000013.1:0-2455 GCA_964568665.1 uncultured Thermoplasmata archaeon
ACGACTGCGCCGGACAGGCCAGGGTCCTGCCCCTGCGCCATCTTCCCCCCCCGGTCTATGATCGGTTCTCCAGGGCTCCAGCTGATCCTCTGATCATCAACTCCGCCACGCCTGAGCAGGCCGAGCCTTCCCAATATCCCCGACAAGCGAACCAATCCCGGCGTAGCCGGTACCCCGCATCCGATACGGGCCGCAGCGCTATACATGCCTTGCGAAAAAAGTCCATGCGGCCGCGTCCCGGTTAGCGGTGATGATGCGGCTCCGGCTCGAAGTTGACTGGCTTCAGCCTCCCGAAGGCCGAGGCGAGCACCTCCGACAGCGCAGGGTGAATGATCTGCGACCGGACCAGTGGGGCGTAGGTCTGGTTCTCGGAGTTCATCATGTTCACGACCTGCTGCACCAGCGTCGCGGCCTGCGGGCCCACGACGGTGGCACCGAGTATCCTGCGCGTCGGGTGCTCGACGATGACCTTGGCGAAGGTCTCCTCGTCGCCGTAGGCGAAGCCCATTGCGGAATCGTAGTAGCGGCTGACTCCGACCATGACCTTCCGACCCTGTCTCGCGTCAGCCTCGGTCATGCCCACCTGGCCGACCTGGGGCGTCGTGAACACGGCGTGGGGCACCGCGTGCAGGTCCATCGCCGTCCTGCGCTCCTCGAACATGTTGTGCGCCACCAGGCCCGCCTGGTAGTTCGCCGTGTGCCTGTACATGTTCCTCCCGAGCGCGTCCCCGAGGGCGAATATCCCGAGCCTGGATGTCTCGAGGTACTGGTCCGTCATGATCCAGCCCTTGTCATCCGTCTTGACGCCGGTCTTCTCTGGCTTCAGCCAGTCCGAGTTCGGCCTGACGCCGACGGCCACCAGCAGGTGCTGGCCCTCGATCACCCGCTCCGAACCCGATGCGGGGTCCCTGATCACGACCGATACACGGCCGTCCCTGCCCTCAATCCGCAGGGTGTCGGTCCCTGTATGGACCTCGACATGCTTCGAGAGCCGCTTCCTGACGAGCGCGCTGGTCTCCGGCTCCTCGTGCGGTAGCAGGACCTGGTTCCGACCGACGAGGACGACCCTGGTCCCGATTGCGGAGAAGAAGTGGGCGAACTCGCAGCCGATGTATCCTCCGCCGAGGATGACGATGCTCTCGGGCTGCTCCTCGATGTCGAACACGGTCCTGTAGGTGTGATACTTGACGCCGTCGAGCCCGGGCACGGGGGGTATCTGCGCGCGGGCGCCCGATGCAATGACGATTCTCTTCGATGTGATCGTCTCGTCCCCGACCTGCAGCGTGTAGTCCGAGACGAAGCTGCCGATTACGGGGTACAGGTCGAGGTCCTTGACGTGTTTCACGCCCTCCTCCATCTCGTGCCTGCCCGTCAGCACGATGTCCCACATGCGCTTCTTGATGGCCGCGTAGTCTGCCTTCTCCAGGCGCAGGTGCACCCCCACGCCTGCGGCTTCCTGGGCCTCGCGTATGACATCGGCCGCGTGTATCAGGACCTTGGACGGTATGCAGCCTCGGTTGAGGCAGGTGCCCCCGAGCGGGCCCTCCTCGACGACCGCGACCTTCAGCCCGCGCTCGAGCCCGGCATCGACCGTGTTCATGCCAGCCCCTGAACCGATGACTATCAGACCGTACTCCTTCATCTCGGACCCCGGCGCATGAATGCACGGGGCCGAGGATAAGCTTGGGGGCGGCTCCGTCAATGAGCGGGTGGCGATCCCCTGGACCCGCCGAGACATCCGTCCCTCAGCTCGGTCAGGGCCGTCGCCGCGGGGCTCGTGGATTCGAGGAAGGCCGGTAGGCTCTCAGAACGAGTGCACCTTGGCGCAGCCCTCGGTCCACTCGGACAGGAGGGACATCGAGCCCTGCTCGACCCCCTTGACCAGGCCCTCCACGCTCACGCCCCTGGCCTTCATGCAGCTGCCGCATGCTGCGACCCTCCCGCCCTTCGCGATGACACGACCCAGCATCTCGGCGATGTTGTAGTACCCCTGGGGCGTGGCCTGGGCAGGGAGCCCGCAGGTCACGGCGTCAGCCATGAGGAACACGAATACCCTGTCGGACCGCGCCTGCAGCGCGATTGCGAACCTGAGCGCGTTGTACGCCTTCTCCGTGCCGTAGGGGGCGTCGTTGATCACGATCAGTATGTCCTGCGCCATTCCTTCACCGAGGGTGCCACGGCGGGCGCTCGGTTATATACTTCCGGCGAACGGGGCGGCCCGGTGAACGCACCATTTATAACGGGCCCTGTTGCGGAACTCCGGTGATTGAAGCCTCTCACTCAGAGCCAGTCGAACAACGTCGGCCCATCGGCACCTGGCCCGTGCACCGGTCTTGCCCTATGCCTCACCGCATCGACCCCACACCCTCCTGTCAGGTCGCTGATCTTGCAGGAGGACCGTCCACCTGGAATGTTCGTTCTGCGTTCAGGAAGACTTGGCCCGACGATATCTCGC
>CAZMPY010000014.1:0-221544 GCA_964568665.1 uncultured Thermoplasmata archaeon
TATGATTGCCAGGAGAAGGCGGATGGCCGACGGTAGGCCCGCTTCAATGCGGGCCAGCTGAGGAAAGTCCCCTCTCCAAGAGAAGGTGGGCTGCCAGAGCAGCAGGGCGAGAGTCCTGGCAAGGGCGCAGAAACGACACAGCCTCGGGATAACGTGATGATCCCCCTGAGGGTGAAATCTCCCGAGGATTTGGTGAAACGGCGACTCCCCACCGGAGCAAGCTCAAACGGCCGAATCGATTCTCATCGTCGGCGGGTAGAGTGCATTAGTCGAATGCCATCACCGTCGCAAGACGGGAACAGAAAGGGGCTTATGTCCTTCACCTGGCACATTTCTCACAACCGGTTGGAAAATGGTCATGAGAGAAGTCCTGCTCTGGGCACGCACGGATGCGCGCATCTGCACGGCCAGACGACGCGCTACACCGCGAAAACAATTATCCCGCTTGAAGAGCAACAACGTTTATGATGCATTTCGGGCTATCTTGGAACATGACCCTGGCGTATCGCCATCCTGCTAAACAGGACCTTAATCTCATCACATCCATCCTGAACAAGTCGAGGCGAGAGACTGCATTCCACCGTGACCTGACGCCCGCCGAGGTGAACACGGAGACATTCGACGACCCCGACTACGACACGAACGGCGCTTGGCTGGTTCTCGACGGGGACAGACCCATAGCATACGGAATCGGAGTCGTGGAGAAAGAACGGGTGGAAGCAGGCATGAATGACGGATGGGTCGAGACCGACGTCGTCCCGCAGGGACGAAACAAGGGCGCCGAGGAGGAGCTGATGGCGCTCACCATCAACTACCTCAGGTCCAGGGGCATGGCTAGGGCCATTGCCAGGATAGAGGAGACAGAGGAATGGAAGACCGACCTCTACCTCCGATCCGGCTTCAAGAGCGTACGGCATTTCTACAGACTTGTCCTCCGCGGTGAGGCCCCGATACCGCCTCGATCGATGCCACCAGGTATCGAGATCACGCACAAACTGATGAAGGACATGTCCGACAACGAGGTGGCTGTCATGTCAGAGGTGGTGAACGACACCTTCTCTGGGCATTTCGATTTCGCCCCACAGCCGACATCGAGATGGATCAGGTGGAGGGATGCGTGTGAGGACCCCTCGATGGTCTCCCTCGCCGCGACGGCCTCCGGGATCGCGGCGGTCTGCATCATCGAGGACAGCAAGGGCTTCAACGAGGAGCGCGGCGTCCGCTCCGGCTGGATAGACATCCTCGGTGTCAGGAAGCCTCTCAGAGGGCGGGGGATTGGCGCGGCCATGCTCCTCGACGGGATGAACTGGCTCAGGGGTCTGGGGCACGACACGATATTCATCGGGGTCGACGCTGAGAACGAGAAGGCCCTCGGATTGTACAAGTCAATAGGCTTCAAGGTAGAGAACCAGAGCCAGGCGTATCATCTCGACCTGAGGTGACCGGGTCGGTCATTCGGGAGGGCGCAGCGCTCACAGAATCGGCTTCACCCAAGAGGGCACAACAAGCAACGAACCCAGGACCTCAAGAGGCGTCGTGTGGGACAGTTGACATGTCGAACCATGCGAAATGTGCCGGGGCAACCATCGGGTGCCTCGGCCCAACCGGTATGGGTGTCATTCAGACCGTGCCGACTCACGCGCTTCCAGCCTTATTGTATCCAACAGTCGGCGGAGACGGCGGCTCTCACTCTCGACCTCATCTCGTGTCAACGTACCCGCCTCAGGGCACAGATCGTCGACAATGACCTCGCCATCAGGCGTCAGGTTGACGGGATAGATGACGCAGCCGAGCGGCCGCGAAGCGTATTCCCCGCACCGTTTCCGGTTGTGATCATAGAAAAAACAGTAAACGCCGACGTTGCGAAGCCGCGGTATCCCGTCCGCGCCCCGACAGGAGAAATCCTCTCTCCGGTGGCCACGACGCTCCAACCGCTCTATGTCCGCATTGCAGAGCTCCATCTCGGTCTTCTCACAACATTTCGTGCAATGAGAGCAGCGCATTGTGCCACTGAGGCTGCGAAGATAGTTAAATCTTGGGGCCGACATGACGAGCGCCAGCACCAAGAGACCTGCAATCATCAGTTGCCGTTCA
Source organism: uncultured Thermoplasmata archaeon (assembly GCA_964568665.1). Lineage (GTDB taxonomy): Archaea > Thermoplasmatota > Thermoplasmata > UBA10834 > UBA10834 > CAWBDD01. Next base: position 2,095 of record CAZMPY010000014.1, read on the forward strand.
AGAAAATGCCAACGTCGTCAATGCTTCGCAGAATGCAGAGCTTGAAACGCGCTCGACCACCTGGCAGCGTGCTCCAGCTCCCCGTCGACGAGCGGCCCCTTCTTGCCCTTCACGGAAAAGCCCTCAGGGGCAAGGACGAGTTTACCCCCTCTATTCTCGAGGGCACTCGCGATTTTGGGCGCGGCGTAGCCGAAGACCGCAGCTAGCCTCGACGATAGCCGCGTGTCGAACGCCGCCACATCGACGCCTTTGACCGCTGCCTCGGAGACCGTATCGAGGAACGACACCATCGCAGGCGTTGGCTTGCCCCCATATGTCGGTGAACCGACTATCAGCAGGTCGCATGCCCCTTGGTTCAGAGGACCGGCTTCACCCGCATGGACGACTCTCACATCGCCGCCGACGGCATCTCCGATGACAACGGCGATTGCTTTCGTGTTTCCATAGGCCGAGTCGTAAACGACCAGTGTCTTCATCGGTTCCACCTAACCTATCCGACTGCGCGGCGAAGCACCCCTCGTATCTCTCTTGATCTCGTTGAGCAACTCGTCGACCCGGCCGAGGCCTGCGAGCAGGTATTCCTTCGGCGGCCCGGTACCTATCCGCATGTATCCGTCCATGCCGAAATGGTCCCCTGGCACTATCATGACGGACTTCTCCGTCCTCAGGCGTTCCGCGAGCTTCCACGAATTGATCTTGAGCCGGTACTTGACGTAGCATATCGCACCGGCAGTAGGAGGCACATGGGAGAACATGGTCCCGTGGTCGTCCAGCCACTCGCAGACAGCCGGATAGTTCTTCTGGATGATCTTCTGCGTCCTGGCGAATATCCGCTCCCTGCGCTTGGGTGCGACCGCGATCTGCGCCAGGCGGTCAGACAACTTCGCGGGTGTCAACGTGAGATAGTCATGCCGGGACTTCGTCGCCGCTATCATGTCGGGAGGACCCACCAGCCAGCCGGTCCGGAGTCCCGCCAGCCCATAGGCCTTGCTCAGGCCATTCGTGATCAGCGTCTTCTCGTGATACCCCCACAGGGACTCCGTCCGGGGACCCTCCCGCTCGGCGCCCAGGTACACCTCGTCCGATAGGAGCCACGCGCCCGAGTCCTTGGCAGCGTCGATGAGCGCCTTGCGCTGCTTCCTCGCCATGACGGCTCCCGTCGGGTTGTTCGGGTTGCACACCTGGATCGCCTTGGTCTTTCTGGAGACGAGGGGCTTCAGGTCCTCGGGGTCGAACTGCCATCCGAGCTCCTCCTTGAGCCAGAGAGGGCGGATCTTCTGCCCCCAGGTCTTGGCAAGTCCCCAGGTCTGCATGTAGTTGGGGAGCATGATCACGACCTCGTCTCCGCTCTCGAACAGGCTCCATGCCGCCAGGAAGTTCGCTTCGGACGAGCCGTTCGTCACGAACACGTGGTCCTCCGTGGCGCCCTTGTACATGTCCGCGATCAGGGACCGGAGCTGAGGGGTGCCGTCCGCCTGTGGGTATCCGAGCGGCGTCTCGAGCAGGTCCTTCACGGCTCTCTCGCTCCCGAGAAGCTCCTTCAGCGTCAGGGCGTGGACCCCGCTCTCCGAGAGTTCGTAATCGACGACTCGCTCGAACATCGACTGCCAGCGTTCCATCTCGAAGGGTTCGATCTTCACAATCCTCACCGTCCCCACATAGGCGATGTTGGGAAAAAGCTTTCACCACGCGGGCCCCAGGACCACCGCCTGCACCCCCCGAGCGGCCGGTGTGTGTCACACCTTGATGCGGGAGCCCATCCGCTTCTTCACGGCACGCTCATACACCATTTGCGAGGTCACGACGTCCTGGACCGCGAGCCCGGTCAGGTCACACACGGTTATCTCATCGTCACTCTCGCGGCCGCGCTTCTTCCCGAGGAGCAACTCGCCAAGCTCGGCGTATACATCCCCCTCCTTGAGGGTCCCGTCGTCGAGCGCGTGATGAAGCTCACCGAGCCTAGCGCACTGCTTCAGGCTGTCGACCACGACCTTGTCCGCCTTCCCGAGCACAGCCGTCTCAAGCTCCTGCTTACCAGGGTCGTCCGAACCCATGGCCGTGATGTGCATGCCAGCCTCCAGCCAATCCGCCCTCACTATGGGTGCGGTGCTCATGGTCGCCGTCACGACAATCTCGCTGCCCGTTACCGCATCCTTGGCGGTCCTGGCCTCGACGACTTCCGCGTCGAGGACCTTGCGCATGTCCTGGGCATACTTCCTCATGTGCTGCTTGTTCCTGCCCCAGACCCTGAGTTTGCTGAATCGGCGGACCCTGCTCAGGGCCTCGACCTGGAATCTCGCCTGTGTGCCTGTGCCTATGACACACACGGTGTCTACCGACTTCTTCGCGAGCGCGCGCGCGGCCACCGCTCCCGCTGCCGCTGTACGCAAGTCCGTCAGGTAGCAGCGGTCGACTTGGAAACAGAGCGGATATCCCGTCTTCGAATCGAACAGGAGCAGCATCCCGTGGCTCGCCGGGAGGCCGGCCTTCGGGTTGTCATAGAACCCCGAGGCGATCTTCACCGTGTATGTGTCATACCCTTTGATGTAGCCGGGCTTGATGTGTATGTCCCCGTTGTGGTCGGCGATCTGGAGCGCGACTGGAAAAGGTATCTCCGCCCTCCCGGAGCTGAACGCTTTGAACCCGTCCTCGACGGCCGCGATCGCCTCGTCTAGGGTCAGGACTGACTCGATCTCCTCCTTCGTCAGCACGAGCACTCCCTTTCCCGCCACCATGGTCAAACGACCTCGCACCCCGCATTGGGGGGTTGGTGCGGGAATGACATCCACGGAAAAAAGGCTGTTGGTCGGGATTCCGCCTGGTACCCGGTCAAGGCGTGGCAGGTCGGGCCCCTTCCGCAAGCCACGACCTGAGCGGTTCGCGAACCTCGATATCGTCCATCGAACCAGGGTCTAGGGGATGATCCTCGAAGACGGGGCAGACGAGATCGTTGAGCACCACTGCCCGACGGGCGGCCGGGACGAGCCTCTGCAGATGGTACGGATAGCTGTACTCAGGAGACAGCTTCCAGATACGCTCCTCAGGCACATCCCTCGCCACGATGGCGCTGAAGACCGCCTGATGGAGGAATATCTTGTGGCGCACGTCCCCGCAGGCCGATGCCTGGAACCGCCTGTTCGAGACCAGCTCACCGAAGCATTCGGACCAGCGGCGTAACAGCCCCATCCCGGGATTGATGGAGAACACGCCCGTATTGAAGTAGGCCCGTATCCGCTGGCCATCGACGAACGATTCGACAGTCGATGCGGTGTCCCCGATACCCACGGAGTCGTACACGCCCCGCCAGAAGGCATCCAGGGGTTCTTCGACAGGCAGACCGACGTTCCGGATATGAACCGGCCTCAACGCGACATCGTGTTCCGCAGTCAGGTGGAGTTCGACCGGGGGACGGACGATGAGACTCTGAGGAGTGAGATATGCGACCGAGTTCGTGCCCGGAGGCATCAGCCTCTCGGCCTCCCTGCAAGCCCACACCTTCTCCGAGAACAGGAAGCCCTGGAAGCAGTCGGGCACCGCAAGGGGAACGACCCGGACCCTCTCGCCTTCGAGGCTCCCGCACGGGGCCTTGCGGGCATCCGCCTCGAACAGTAGGACCGCAGCGCCACCGAGCGGCCCACCGAATGACCTAAGGCTGTCGATCAGCACACGCGAGGACGAAAGGTCTTGTGGCGTTGCGACAACGATGACGAACACGACTTCTTCTGGAAAATATGCAGTCATGCAGCCACTATTCAGACTGCATGAACGGCATGCACGGTATTTGGGCTTTATGAGACCCCGGACGTCACACGCTCCGGCTATAGGTCGAACCAGTAGACCGCGTTCTTGTTATGGACACAGTACCCCATCGACTTGTACAGGTCGAGCGCTTTCGGATTCTCTCCATCCACCCCGAGATGGACCGTGTCGAGGCCCCGCCCGACCTGCCACCCCATGGCATCCGTCAGGAGAGCCCTGCCCAGACCCCTCTTCCGATAGGGCTTCCTGACGCACAACACGCCTATGTATCCGTCCCTGGTCCCGTTCTGTCTGTTGTACTCATTGCTGTCCTCGGCCAAGCATGCCCCGACCACGAGGTCGCCCTGCCAAGCGAGTGTGATGAGCGTCTCGTCAACGAGCGCATCCCGCCACTTCACGAGCCTCTCGATCGTGACGGGTGCGAAATTGAAGTGCTCGCTCATCGCATCGGAGACGGCCTCACCCAGCAACGAGAGTTGCCCATCTGTCGCCTCCTTCATCAGGATCCGTTCGAATCTGAACCCTTCGGGCACGCAAAGCGGGGCCTCGGCCGCACGACCCCTCCAAACCATCGAATAGAACGCCCGCACCTCCCGAAAACCCGCCCCGAGCAGGAGGGCGCGCCTCCAACCGTCAGGCTCGTGGCACCCGGCCTGCGCGGCCTTGACTCCCCTTGACCTGAGATATCCGAACACGTGGGCCATGAGGGCCTCCTCGATGCCCCGCCCGCGATGCTCCGGGACCACCTCGACCCTCGCGAACCCTTCGCTTCTGCCGATCCGCAACCGGACATGGTCCACGAAGCCGTCGCCATAGGCGACGGCTCTTCCGTCCTCGAGGACGAGCCAGGTCCCCTTCGCATCGAAGTCCTCGTCCCCGAAGGAGTCCGTCTCGATCTCCTCAGGGGTCTTGTCCCTCGACAACGGGAGCCCCCTACGGGAGCTGTTAATCACGCGGGTGATCTCACCCAGGTCATCCCTACAGACATGCCTATACTCGTACATACGGCACGTCGCGAAATGGCAGGCAATGGATAAGGCCTTTGTGAATCGACTCCTCGCTCCTCACCACGCCGCACATCGATAATCGCCGGCACAGCCGCAGCAGGGAGCACTAGCGTTATTGAACAGTCCGATGAACGAAAAATCCATGGTGTCATGATGCGATGCACGGGCAAGGGGGTCAGGGACATGCGGCGCATATCAGCAGGACATCCCCGTCTCTTTGGGACGTTCCTTACAGCTTTGGGACTCCTAGTGCTAGGGGGCGGGCTCGCTGCGAGCAGGTACTCGGACGCGCTCTACGTGTTCGAGGGGACATTGCAGGACAACCCTTCACGGCAGCTCGTCGAACTTGTGTTAGTCATTGCGAGCATCGTGCTGGGCCTGGCGCTGCTTATCCAAGGCGCAGCCAGGATATCCTCCGAAGAGTCGCCGGCCGTCCCCGTGGTTACTCAGCCACCTCAAGAAGACTAGGGACGCCCGTGCTCCTTCGCGTATCCCTGGGTCGTCAGGGCGGCTCCGAGTATCGAGGCGACGACCTCGATGTGCCTCATCACCATCGCGTCCGGGAACCTTCCCATCAGCAGTCCCGAGTACTCTATCCATCCCAGCAGCATGTCGTTCGGCCCTAGGATCAGCGTATCTATGAAATCGGCCTCGAGCGTCTCGTCATCGGCCCTGCGCTTGATCCTTAGCAGGGCGGGCCGGTTCGCAACCTGTTCGTCCGTGCCGAAGAGAGGGTTATCCTCCTCGAGATACGCCCTCGTCAGCCTGCTTATGTCACCGAACTTGTACCTGTCACAGACATCGAATTCCGTGCGTTTGTAGGTTCTCGACCTCTGTCTCTGCCAGGCCTCGTCGCGCATGCCGATCTGATATTCGTAACGGTACAGATCATCTGCTGGCGTCCTGAGGCCGATCATGACCCACCTGAGTCTGAAGCTCTTCTGTATGTACGCCACGGTATCCTGCATGAGATCCGGTATCAGCAGACGCGGTTTCTGGAAGTGAGACAGTAGGCCTATCATCCCTTCAAGGGTCCTCGAGGGCGGCTCGTTCTTGACCTTCACATATTCCAGCCTCAATCGTCGCTTGACAGAGTCTGGAGTCACAGTATCCAATGCCATCCGCATGTCTCCGGGCAACCCGGGGTCAGTCGCACGCGTCCATGCCCCTCGGACACCTGCCACATGCATCGACCTGGGAATCGCATGCCGGTATCCACAGCTGACCATAAGAGTTTTCCCGGCCAGAATGACCAGACAGTGCATTCGGACCGAGGGTTCATACCCCTGCGAGACGTTCGCCTGCAGAGGACAACATGCAGGTCCGACGGGCCATAGTCCGAGAACCGGGAGCCAGCTATTCGAAGTGCATATCATCGCATCCGCTGCGGCATACCATCGACCTCGGGCTCGCGCGCACGCAGCATAGAGAGTACTGCAGGTTGCTCACCGAACTCGGGCTGGACGTCATAAGGCTCCCGAGAGACGACGCGCACCCCGACTCGTGCTTCGTCGAGGACAACGCGGTCGTACACAGGGGCAAGGCGCTGATCTGCAGGATGGCGAAGGAGGCACGGAGGGGAGAGGAAGCGCTCGTTGAGGATGTCCTCGGGGAGCATCTAAGGACCAAGAAGGCGGAGATGCCAGCCACCGTCGAGGGTGGCGATGTCATCCACCTACCCGACCGGCTGATCTCGGGGGTGACGCAGAGGACGAACGACGCTGGGGTCGAACAGATGGCCCACTGGCTCGATGTCAAGGTCGACACGATCGCGGACGAGGGCATAGTACACCTCAAGAGCTATGTCAACTACCTGGGAGAAGGGAGCGTCATCTCGACCGCCAGATTCGCCAACCACGGGGCGCTCGCCGGGCTACAGAAGCTCATCGTGCCCGATGAGGACTGGTATTCAGCTAACAACCTCATGGTCAACGGAACCGCCATCACCCCCAAGGGATTCCCTGGGACCGAGCGACTCATCAAGGCTGCCGGGCTTGACGTGGTCGCACTCGATATGACCGAGTTCCCCAAGTGCGAAGGCGCGATGACCTGCCTCTCGATCCTGTTCTGAGGACGACCCGCGCAGGTCCGCGATGCCGATGGTCAACTCCAGGCCCTCCACCGCACGGCACGGGATCCGTGCTATTCCACGAGCGCCTGGACGCACTCCTCGAAGACTGCTGTGTGACGGTCGACATCCTTGGCCGTCGTCGACGGGGATATCAGCGCCATGTTATGGAACGGCGTCAGCAGGATGCCCCGGTTCAACGCCATCAGGTGCATTAGCTGCTCGAGTTCAGGGTCCTTCGTCGCCTCGTACTCCCCGCCGTTCCTCGGGGGCTTCGCCGTGAAGTGGTATTCGATCCTGACGCCAAGCCTGACGGCATGCCACGGGACACCGTACCTCCGTATGACCTCGTTGACGCCGTCCTCGAAGCGCTCGGCGAGCGGGAGCATCTTGTCGAAGTTCCGCTTCGTGATGATCTTCTGCAGCGTCGCCTTCATGGCCGCGATTGCGAGCGCGTTGCCGGTGAGAGTGCCCCCCAGGCCGCTCTCGTCAGTCCCGTCCGACAGTATCCTGGCCATGACCTTGTCCGCAACGTACTGACTTATGCCGAACGCTGCGACGGGCACGCCGCTCGCCAGGGGCTTCCCCATCGTGATGATGTCCGGTTTCAGGCCGTGGACGGCCGTGTAACCGCCGGGTCCGCTCGAGAGCGTGTGAGTCTCGTCGATTATCAGGAGCGTCCCGTACTTCCTCGTGAGGGACCTGAGCGCGTCATGGTATCCCGGGTCCGGGAGGATGATACCCCGGTTGGTCATCGCCGGCTCCGCCAGTACGGCAGCGACATCCCTGGGCCTGAGGGCGTCCTCGAGTGCAGAGACATCGTTGAACTCGACGACCTTCGTGGTCTCGATCGGGTCGACTGGCGGGCCTATGTTCCCGCTCCTAGGTACGACGCGCCCGTCGCTGAGGTTGACCAACGTCTCGTCTACGGTGCCGTGGTAGCAGCCGTTGATCACAAGTATGTACTTCCGTTTCGTCACCTCGCGCGCCAGTCGTATAGAGAACCTGTTGGCGTCGGTGGCGGTCATGGCGATCTGCCAGTATGGGAGGCCGAACCGTCGCGAAAGCTCCTCGCCGACCCATATCGAGTCCTCGTTCGGAAGCATCATCGTGATCCCCCGCTTGACCTGCTTCGTGACCGCGTCGACGACCGCCTGCGGAGAGTGACCGAACATGGAGCCAGTGTCCCCGAGGCATAGATCGAGGTACTTGTTCCCGTCGACATCGGTGATGTACGCGCCCTTCGCGACCTTCGCGAATATCGGATAGGGGCCAGCCCATCGGACCATCCAGTTCATTGGAACGCCAGCCAGGAGCGACGACTGCGCCTTCTCGAAGAGATCCTTCGACCTCGGGTGCCCCCTGACGAACACCTTCGTCTCCACATCGATTATATCAGCTATCCGGGACCGGTCAATGGGCTGCATCAGGACACTCCCCACATTCGTGGTGCAGGTCATGGCAACGCCGCGTGAAATATCCTTCGCCAAATGACACCTGGGCATGGCGAGAGGATGGTCCTTCGCGTTCTGACGCCGAGACGGGGCATGAGGGCCTAGCGCAAACCTGAGAGGGACTCTCGATAGATTGCGAATTCGCCATAGTGCATGGGATGCTAGGGCCCACGATTGGGCCCTTGACGCGCTTGGCTGTAGCTTCCTCCCGCAACTCCCTGTTCATCAGTCCTTGTGCGGCCTGCCCGCGACTATCCATACGATGTCCTGGCGGGTAACTATCCCCACGACCTTCCCGTCCTTGACGACGGGCAGTCGGTTCACGCTGTGCTCGGCCATCATCTTGACCGCGTGCTCGAGGGAATCGAACGGCCCGAGCACGAACACCTTCTGGTCCTTCGGGAGTATCGACGCGACCGTGCTGTCCGCGACCGCGCGCATGGCGATCCCGAGTTCCCTCACGCGCTCTTTCTCTTCGCATGTCAGGTCCGAATCAGTAGAGGATGTCGCCTGGTGCAGGGCGGACGCACGGATGACACGCCCCATGATCGACCTGTTGATGTCCGTGACGCTAAGTACGCCCACGAGGTCACCGGACGCGTTCACGACAGGGGCGCCCGTGATGTCCTTCTCCATCAGGGTCAGGAAGGCATCACAGACACGGTCGGTATCCTTGATGCAGATGACGTCCTTGGTCATCGCGGTGTCGACGCTCATCCACTTGGACCTGCCCAACGAACCTTCCATCGGAGCTCCCGCGACCAGATAGACCTACGGATATGGAACACTTTCGCCGCTGATGCATGCTCCCGAATCAGAACCCCGAGGGATACGCGGACCGGGGCGTCTCGTCCCCGAACCCGACGAGCTTACGCACCATCGGACCGTAGTAGCCGTCCCTGAGCTCCTTTGCCGCTGCGGTCGAGATCAGGGAGATCGTCGGGTCCCCCCGGAGCACATCGCTCTCGATGAGAGGCTTCATCATCCGCTGCATCTCGACGAGGTAGTCCTTGTAGTCCCTGAACATGTAGGTCGCGTGCGCCTCTGCGCTCCTTTCGAGCGTATACCACGAGAGGTTCACCCAATCCCCGTTCGACAGCTCCTCCCTTAGCGACGGCTCCACATCCGGCCTGAACTTGAGATGGACATATGCGATCAGCTCTATGTTCCAAAGCACCAGGGGTATTATGCACGTGCGCGTGTACATGCCCTTCTTGAGAAGGCACTTCCGTACGTTGGTGACGGTCTGCCTGGAACGGCCCATGAGCTGCGCGATCTGCGCATCCGTGGCGTTCGGGTACTCTGTCAGGTGCACCAGCGTCCGCCGCTCCATGAGGGAAAGGGTCGCGCACGCCGTCTCCTGCCGGACGGGCCTGTTCGACGCAGGCTTCGGCACATCGAGACCGAATATCCTGTGAAGGCCTGGAGCGAAGTTGTACGTGTTGCACACCTTTGAAATGGACATGGGATAGAACGCGGCCTTCAGGTCCGTCCTCTCAGCGGCACGGACGCCAGCGAACGCGCGCTCGTACCTGTCGATGGTGACCAGGTAATCGGAGAAGTCCCTGTACACCCCGCTCATCATTACGAACCCCTCACCCGAGGCACTGTCAAATATCTCGGGCGTCTCGTCGAGGAACCTCTGATGAGCCGCGTCCTTCACGTCCTTCGGGACGGCGGGGTTGGTGGACCCGTACAGCTGGACGAAGATCTGGCAACCCAACCTGTGGAACGACGGCGTGTTCGCGAAGTAGATATGCCTCGAGTCCATGAGCCTTCGGCGGATCGACGAGACCGTACTCTCCTTCATCCCGCACCGCCTGGCCAAGGCCGAATCAGTCAGGTTCGCATCCTGCATGAGGCCATATATGACAAGCATCTCAGACTCTCTCAGCGCCCGCTCCATCAATAGGTGGAAGGGGCTGCCGCAGTACTAAACCTTCCTAGGGAGGGCGTGAAGGTGTCAGCCATTCATCTAGCTACCACGTCGCATGAGAACGCCACTCCACCGGGACGCCCGCATGTCGTCGAGCCAGGACGATGCACCGGCCGAGCACCGCCACCTGGGCCTCACCCCTCGCATTCTTCCTCACCCAAACATCTCCCGGCCGCAGCCTAGTCACCTTTGATGTGAATCCCGCATCTAATCGATTGGGGCAGCACCCCCGGACGGAGGAGTGCGGGCCGTCGGCGGCCGCGTCATGGGTTCATCGTGGCCTGGGTCTCCTTGACCGCCTGCTCGAAGATGTCTATGCCCTTGTCCAACTGCTCTTGGGATATGATGAGCGGCGGAGCGACCCTGAAGACGTTCCCGAACATCCCAGCGGTTATCATCATGAGGCCTTTCCTCCAGACGAGCCCCTGCATCGCAGGCACGAGGAGGGGCTCCTTCGTCGCCTTGCTCTTGACCATCTCGACCCCGATCATGAGCCCCTTGCCCCTGACATCGCCTACTATCTCGTACCTGTCCCTGAGCTCGCGGAGCCTCTTGAGCGCGTAGTCGCCCAGGACCTTGGACCGCTCGGTCAGCCTGTTGTCGAGTATCTCCCTGACGTTGGCCAGACCGGCAGCCATGCTTATGCCGTTGCCACCAAAGGTTGACGAATGCGACCCTGGCCTCCAGACATCCATGACGCTCCGTTTCGCCACGATGGCCCCCAGGGGGATGCCGCCTCCGAGCGCCTTGCCCGTGATGAGTATGTCCGGCACGGTCTCCGTGGAATTGCACTCCCATAACTCGCCAGTCCGAGCCAAACCGCTCTGTACCTCGTCCGCGACGAGGAGCATCTTCCGCGCATCGCACATCCGTCGGAGCCTGGGCATGAACTCCTTTGGCGGGACGATGTACCCGCCCTCACCCTGCACTGGCTCGACGAAGACCGACGCCACGCTCCCGCTCGGGCCACCGAACTCGAGTATGCCCTTCTCGAGGTAGTCGACGCAGAGCATGTTGCAGGACGGATATTCCTGATTGAACCAGCATCTGTAGCAGTAGGGGTAGGGCGCGAAGAATATGCCAGGGGCGAACGGTCCGTGCCCGTGCTTGTACTTGACCCTGCTCGCCATCGCAAGTGCGTTGCCGACACGCCCGTGATAAGAACCCATAAACGCGATGTGCTCGTCGCCCTTGGTGAAGTACCTCGACAACTTGACCGCGGCCTCAACCGCCTCCGCGCCGCTGTTCCCGAAGAACGTGGACTCGAGAGCCCCCGCAGGGGAGATGTTGGCCAGGAGCTCCGCGAAGTCTGCCTCCTTGTCGAAGTATGCATCGTTGGCGAGGGAGTGGGTGAGGTTCTCAGCCTGCTCCTTGATGGCCGCGACCACGCGCGGGTTCGACCATCCAGCATTCATGACCGATATCCCTGCTGAGAAATCCAGATACACATTGTCGTCGGCATCCATCACCGCAGAGCCAGATGCCTTCTTCATCGTGAACTGAAACAGACGATCGTACGCGTGCGAGACGTACTTCCGGTCCTTCTCGATGATCACCTTGCTGTTCGGACCCGGGATGGCGCACTTGAGATTCGGTGCGTTCCTCGCCCAGTCCGCGACCCACTCAGGAAGACTCAGATCCATATTCAACCGCTCCTGAAGAGGGCGCCTCTGTCAACGAGGCCCCCTGTGAGAATACCGATGACATTCGATATTAACATTGCGCGGCATTTTAGACATCTGGCTCGAACCAAAAAAGAGTGCGTTCCGCAATTTGCATTATCGCTTTGCGCGGATGAGCCCCATTTGGGAAACACGCATCTTGCATAATCTCACGGACCGGTGCAATGGCCTAGGATTATGCGAGGTCCGGGAACGAATCACGTTACAGTTGCCTACAGACATACCCCTGGAGGAACACCCGTCGCCTGAGGCATTCCTAGACGAGGCCGAGACGCTCGTTGCCGAGGCCGCCAAGGAAGACCTCCTCCGAAGAGTCACGGACGGCATGGCCGCGTACGAGTACCCACAGCCCCCCATCAGGACGAGGAAATAGTGGACCGAGAGGTGGACACGCTCATGAGCCACATGGAGAGCAAGTCCAAGGTTTCCAGGTGGGAGGTGAGGAAAAAGGTCAGCACGAAGACCATGTGGTACAACACGGTCGACGACGGGTGACCGGGCGACGCTTCACTTCCGGGTTCTCTTGGCCGTCCCCTTCGTCTCCATGCGCTCCATGACAGCCTTCACGACTATCGGCCATGCAATCGTGGCGTCGGAGAACACCTCGACGAATCGGCCACCCTCCGCGCGCGGCCGTATCTTGCCCCACGACACCCCTTCGGAATATGTGCAACCCGAGAGACCTCCCCAGTGGACCGGTTCCGGACATATCCTGACTGCGTAATCGAAACGTTTGAAACCACCGCCGGTCCCGACACGCTTGTTGATGATGTCGAGGTAAGGACCGACCTGTTGCGCCCAGTTCCTCGGGACGCCTCCACCGATGGTCAGTATGCCTAGCTTCTTGGATGCCAGGACACGTTCGGTGTAGTCCTCCAGGTCGGCGAACGCGTCGAACGCGATGGGCTTCTGATTCTTGATCTTCATGCGCCTGCGGTAGACCCCGAAGTCCAGGCCCAGCTCCGAATCCGTGAAGGAGGGGACATAGACCGGGACCTTCCTCAGGTAGGCGGACTTGAGGATCCCCCGCTGGGCGTCCTTCGTGTTCTCGGCGAGATACTGTCCTATGAGCCAGTTCAGTTCGTAGCTGCCCAGGGAATCCCTCTTTCCTGTCGCGTCCTCCACGACCTTCCGGAAGATCAGCTCCATGTCGTCGAGGCTCTGCTCCAACTCGATCGTGTCGTAGATCCTGTTGTAACCTTTGTGATAGAGCTGGACATCGTCCATGGCCTCGCTGTGCTTGAAGTGGCTCCTACCGGTCGACTCCACCATCCCGTGGGCCATGATAGCGCCCGTCGAGATGATGGCGTCGGCCATGCCCCAGTCGATCATGTCGCACACCACGAGCCCCATCTTGGCAGGGGTCATCGCGCCCGATAGCGTGAGGACCTTGAAGCAGTCCTCATCCTCGACCATCTCCTGCACGACCTCGGCCGCCTCGCCGACGCTCCTCGCCCCGAAACTGCATCGGGACATGCCGTCCACGAGCTCGGAGACCGTCCTGTATTTCGTCAGGTCGAGCGATTCGAGAGGGACCAGCTTGTCGCTTAAACCGTCCTTCATCTCGACCAGCTTGCGCATGCTCTTCCCAGTTCTGGACATAGCGTACAACCCCTAAGCAGGACAGGGAACGGTCTACTCCGATATCACGGCTTCGGCTCTGCCGCTGACGCCAACATGGCCTGCACCGCAGTCTCTTCGGTCACGAACACTGCAGCTGCCAAGACCGTCGAGAACTCTGCGTTCTTCTCACCCTCGGCCGTCTTCGTGATGTTGAGAGTCTTAACGATCTTGCCGCTCATCTTGTATTCGTTCTCGCGCTCGTCCCAGTCCTTGTCCGCATCGAACGGTATGCCCAAGGTCGTCGCGAGCATCGTCGCCGCGAGGTCCTCCGCCATGTCGCCAGCGACCTGCGCATTCGATCCGAACGCGTGGTACTCTGATATGTAACCGTACTGCGTCCCCTCCGCGGGGACGGCGCATCCGACCGATGCCGCAATCATCCTGTTCGGTTCACTGGTGCATGTCCTGGACATGACGACGAAAACGATCTGGCCGGGGTGCAGCTCCTTCAGACCCTCCTCCTTGGAGACGACCTTGCATCCTGGAGGCAGGATGCTTGAGACTGAGACCAGATTGAACTTCTCGATGCCCGCATCTCTAAGGGCCATCTCGAACGACTGCAGTTCGTACTTGTGCCTACCGACACCTTTCGTGAAGAAGACTTTTCTCGGGACTATTGCCATTGACCGAACGAATTGTGAAATCACGTTCTTAATACTATTTCTCGGACCAGCGTTTGCAGCACTCTTCACGTACGACCGCGGCATGTCCGTGTCGAGAAGTGTTCTTCGAAAGTCCTTCACCGCGCATGCACGAGGATTCGCACGATACAAGAATCAGTGACACGCGACGCCATCGATCATCGAGAACACCTCATCGGACAGCGCTTGCAGTAACGGATCATCGAGGAAATACAGCGGCGAAACGTAGAACGCGACGACGGACTCGAAGTCCACGTTGCAGAACCAGGCAATCGCACCCATCTCCGCAACCTTGACATCCTGGCTCGTCGAGAAGAATATATCACCGATCGACATGTTCTTGTAGATCCCGAAGACGGACCTCACTCCGACATGTCCCGCGACGGCGTATGATCCGTCGGTACTCTCTTCGCGGACATCGACCTCGACGCCGTAGTTGTCGCGAACGAACTTCTCGGCATAATCGCCGATGCGCTCGAAGACCATGCTGTAGGCGGAGTCCGGCGCGGCAATCGTACGGATCGTGGCGATGGCGAGGAAGGCCTTGCCGTTGGTGTAGACGGTCACGTGTATGTTCGGGATGTCCGCGTACTTCCTCTCCTCGATCACGAAATCGAAAGTCCCCTGAGGATGGGCGGGCGACACGGGGTACACGAAGAACACGACGTAGAGCATCACGACTGCGGCATAGGCCGTCACCACATGTGTGAAGCGCCTCCGAGGCGGCACGGCGCTCAAAGGAACACCAACCCGATGGAGATGAACGCGAGCAGGGACGCTGCGAGAGCCGTCTTCGTGAGCCTCGCTTTGGTGAAACCCGCCCTGAGCTCGTATGCGCCGCCTACGAGCGAGATCAGGAGGAGCCCGGGGAAGAAAATCGTTCCAGGGAGCCCGTACATGACCGCGACGACCCCGCCTGCAGACCATCCCGAGGCGAGCATACCTATGACCGAGCGCGTCGATCGGATGCGGACGAACTCGGCGAGGCTCAGCAGGCCTATGGGCACTGAGGTCATCACCAAGAGGAGTATCGCGGGATTCAGGTCACCAACGCCTTCAACTCAGGAACGCCGAGCATCCTGTGATGGGCGTCCTCTGTCAAATCGCTTCTGGAAGGAATCAGGGGCTGGGTGCCCGGCGGCGGCGCCGCTAGTTCAGAGAAACATAAAAAGAAGAGAGGGGGGAATTCTGAGTATGATTTGTCGTTCTAACCCTATATATCCCTGTGGTTCCGGGCGTCTTCGACCTTCTTTGAACTGAGATAAGTTAAAATACATCATGAGTGACACATGCACCTAAACGTGCCGCGGAGTACATCGGAGTACATTATCAAGGCACCTTGGCCCGGCTCTGACGTGCTCGCGCAGGATATTCTTCGGGTTATTCCGGACCATCTCCGAGAGTCACATCCTCGCGGCGCTCAGCCTCAGCTCAGCATCCAACATGGGACCGCCGACGAGACTCGAACCACTGGGCCCGGCGCTCATCTGTGGGCCGATGGCGTGCCCTGAGCCACCATCCGCAGCACCTTGTAGAGGACATGGGGTATCTCGTCGAACGACGCGACCTCGTACATCCGTCCCCGGCCCGCCCCAGCTATCTCATGACATACGCTGGGCCTGCAATCGTGGCTCTCGGTCATCACGACGAACAAGCGCCTGTACGCGCTCGCCGCCTCCGAGGGGTCAGCGCCGACGGTGTAGTTGCCGTCCGTCACCAGGACGCCCACCTGGTTCCTCGTGCTTGCGAGGGACAGTTCCTCTCTGCCCTTCCTGAGCGCCGAATCGATGTTCGTATAGCCCGACGCGTTCGAGTCGAGGAGCTCCGACAACAGCTCGTCAAGGTTCTTCGCCTGACCCGACCTCTTGATGACCTTCGGCCTGTCGTTGAATGTGATGATGAGGAAATCGACCGTCTTCAGCCTGAAGGCGAGGACCGCGATCGCAGCGGTGGCCATGGCGAGCTTGTCACCACTCATGGACAGGCTCGCATCCAACATGAGCGCAACGGCGGTCTCCCGGGGCTCGCGGCTCTCGACCGTGATGTCCCCTGGCTCCAGCCTCCCGGTCTCGAGCATCCGTTCGAGCGTCGAGTCGATGTCGATCTCGGCGTCCTCGCCCGGGACGAACTCATGACGCGTCAACCTCGTAGGGACGGATACCGGGCCCAGAAGTCTCAGCACACGCCGTATGGTCGCCCTTATCGCGATCCGCTTGGCCATCTCGATCATTGTCGCGTCCACCAGGTGCGCCCGGAGGTGCGAGTAGTTCTGCGCGATCGCCCACCCGATGTCCTCCGAGTCGATGGGCCCATCCACAGAGGACTGCTCGAGCACCTGCACGAGGTCCGAGACATCCATCCTCTTGGCGACCTTCCTCTCCGCACTGCGTTCCCGAGCATCCTTCTCCTCCCTCAGGGACACCAGCCGCATGCCCGTCTCGGGAGGGGGCATCGAGAAGCACTCGTTGACGATCTCGTCGATGACCTCGGCGGTCGTCGCCTTCGACTCCTCCCGCATCTCGATGCGGGTCGGGATTGCCATGTGGGCGACCTTCCGCATGACATCCAGCGGGTCGCCCTTGAACCGGGTGGCGAGCTGGGTCATGCTGATCGCCGCCCTGATGCTCGCGCCGCGCCTGATGTTCGGATGGTCCCGTGTCCTGCGCGTTATCCAGACAGACCGGGCGCGGACCTCCGGGTCGGCGGCCTTGAGCTGTCGGCCCAGTATCTCCAGCTCCTCATCGTACGGCTGGTATTCGAGTAGCAGCAGCTCGAACCGGTCGGACAGCGCCTCCGAGAGGGCCGTCGTCGCGACGAACTCACGGGGATTCTGCGTAGCTATGACCACGAACCCCTTCTCCGCCCTCACCGTCCCGACCTTTGGGACCTCGATTATGCCCTCGTCCATCGCGGGGAGGAGGATGTTCTGAACGCCCTCTGGCATCCTGTTCATCTCGTTGATGAAGAGGATGCCGCCGTTCCTCATCGCCTCCGTGAGCGGTCCCGGTATGAACGCCTCCTGGATGTAACCCTTCTCGAGGACCACGGGTGGGTCGAACCAGCCGGACAGTTTCTGCTCGGTGTAGCGTTCGTCGCCGTCGACCCTGGACACGCTCCTCCCGAGGTGCCTCGCGACGGCCAGCGCTAAGACTGTCTTCCCCACGCCCACGGGCCCCTCGATCATCAGGTGCTTGCCCGAGGATATTGCAGCGAAGGCCAGCTCAATCTCGCTCTCACGGCCCACTATCCCGTGGGCGCGCTTGATCTCCCGGACATCTCTGAGGGCACTCATGACGCAACGCCAGATGGTGCATGGCAAGGGCCGATATAAACTGTTGGCGCGTGGTGTTCTGCCAGCACTACGGGAGCGGGAGTATGACGTTGAAGACGCTGCCCATCGAGTGGTCCGCGTAGACCCTGTTCTCGGCCCATATCTTCCCGCCGTACCGGTCTATCAGCGACTTCACAAGTGATAGACCCATGCCCGCGCCCTTCGCCTTCTGGAGGATCGGGCGCTCCATCCTGTGAGCGTCCCTGAACCCTTTGGAGAAGACCTTCGGCTTCAGGTCGTCCGGTATCCCGACGCCCCGGTCCACGACCCGCACGCGCGCATACTTCTTGCCACCCATGTCCACATAATCGACGATGACATCGATGACCACCTCGTCGTGATCGTCGTACTTGACGGAGTTGCTCATCAGGTTGTAGAACACTTCGTCCATGAGCCCGTCCGTCATCACCCAGACGTCCCCGTCAGGCAGCTTCGTCCGTATCTCGACCTTTCGGCTCAGGAACGCGTTCTTCACTTCTGACGTGACCGCTTCCAGCGTTTTCACGAGGTCGCGCGGGACGAGCTCGGACTCTGTGGATTCCAGCATCTGAGCAGACCGACGCACGTTCCTGATCAGGTGCGATATGCTCTTCGTGCCCTCCAGCGCGGAGGACAGGTATTTGCTCTGGGTAGGTGTCACTTGGGTGGTCCCGAGCACGAGCTCCACATAGGCGCTTATCGGGTTGACGTAGTTGCCGACATCGTGCGTCAGGAGGTCGAGGTACATCTTCACCTCACTCTTGGCCGAGCTCATCTCCTTGAACATCACCGAGTTCTCGATCGCCACGGACGCTATGCTCGCATACGCCTCCATCGAGTCCATGGTCTCCTTGGTAGGTATCTTGCCATCGAGGGGATAGTCGAGCTGCAGGTATCCAATCATCCGCCCCGCCCGGTCATACAGGCCGAAGTAGAGGAGGTCGAGCTCATGCCACGCATCGGACGCCTTCCGCTTTTCCGCCACCATGTCAGGGCTCTCGATGAACACGAAGTCCTCGGGATGGCTAGCCTGGGTCTCCCCTGGTATGAAATAGCCTGTCGATGTGACCCTGAACTCCTCCCTGAAATCCTCGAGGATCTTGTCCTTCCGGAGCGGCTGCTTCCTGAGGACCTCCTCATCCCCTTTCGAATACCCGCTGATCGCGTGGATGGTGACATCGTTGGAGCCCTCCGTGAAGAGCGATATTCCCCCCTTCCTGTAGTTGAAGGCGGAGACCATCGCAGACACAACCTTGTTCAGCACCACATCGATGTCATCCACGCGCAGTACGCTCCTGGTGAGCTCCAGCAGCCTGAGCGTGTTCTCGGTCTTCTCCTCGTTCTCACGAAGGAGGTCGTGCGCCCGCCTGAAGACCCTATGGTTCTCCAGGCCGACGGCGGCTATGCCCGCGAACAGCTCGATCTCACCAATCGTATCCAGTGACGGGACCTTGTTGTCTACGGGATAATCCGCCTGGAGGTACCCGATCAGATCACCCGTCCTGTCATTGAGCGCGAAATATAGGAGATCGAGCTCGTGCCATGCATCCGGGGAAGGGCGCGGTTTCAGTGCGGAGTTCTTGTCCCTCACACCTACGAACTCATCCGGCGATGACGACTGCATCTCCACGGGGATGTAGTATGCGATCTTTGACATCCTGCAATCGGCCCTGAAATCCTTCAGGACATCCTCTTTGAGGAAGGCCTTCTCGCTAATGCGGACCATCGCCTCCTCTTCGGCGGAGTAACCTGCAAGTGCATGGTCAGTGAACACGCCCCTCTCCAGGTCGATTATGGAGATGCTGACACGGCCGAACCCGAACAGCTCCTGCACGGACTCCGCAATCTTCTGGAGGAAGATGCCAATATCCTCGATGTCCAGCAATCCGGTCGTGAGCGCATGCAATCGCTCAAGGCTACGCTCTCGGACCTGGAGATGCTTCTCAGGGGGGGTCATGAGCACCATTAAGAAACAGTCCAGTCGATAAAAGACTTTGGTTCTCAGACCCATGATGGCGCAAACACGCCCGGTCAAGACCAAGGGGAAATGACCGCCCCGACCAGGGTCTGACATCGGACCATCCGCAGGCGGCTCCAAATAATTCAAATCGCTCCTCGCCGCTACGGCCGCGTAGCAGGTCCGGTGACGCACACATGCAGCTACACATTAGGCCGCTGAACGAAGACGAGATCCCGAATATGGTGGATGTCTGGGTCAAGGCCGGTCTGCCCTATCGCCCCAAAGGACGGGACAGCATCGACAGCCTGAGGATTCAATGGCGGGCCGATCCTGAGCTCTTCATCGGGGCCTTCGAGGGAGACCTCATGGTAGGCGTGGTGCTCGCCACGGACGAACGGAGGAAAGCCTGGATCAACCGACTTGCGGTCCTCCCGGACGCGCGGAGGAGAGGCGTCGCCAAGGAGATCGTCGCCTACTGCGAGAAGATGTTCCACGAGCGCGGAAGAGGCATATTCTGCGTCCTCATCGAGAGCGACAACGCGGAGTCGGAGGAACTCTTCGAAGGGCTTGGGTACAAGCACGAGAAGGACATCCACTACTTCGCGAAGCGGGACAGCAACGAGTTCTGATGGTCGTCACCCGAGCTCGAACGCAAGAATCCCGAAGGTCCGGTCCCTCGGGCCGGAGTACCTCGGCCCGCCCCGGATCATCAACGTCGTGGGCCAGACCTTGATCGCCCTATACGGGCAGATGAGTTCGTGCGCCGCCAGGTTCACGTCGAAGATGCCGAGGTCGACCCGCCCGGCAGGCACTGACCTGAGGACCGTGTTGAACAGAGCCTCCCCGTCCGCCATGCTGCCAGTGGTCGTC
Organism: uncultured Thermoplasmata archaeon; assembly: GCA_964568665.1. Classification (GTDB taxonomy): domain Archaea; phylum Thermoplasmatota; class Thermoplasmata; order UBA10834; family UBA10834; genus CAWBDD01. Next base: position 22,405 of record CAZMPY010000014.1, read on the forward strand.
ATCCAAGGGCCTATGTCCGAGCCTATTGGTGTCCTCCGTGCGAACGCGAACCCTTCAATGCATCCCCCTCGGACCAATTTGACGCAATGTTGGGGGAACTCCGCGTAGAGGCGGCGGATGAGCACGGGCCGCTCGGCTCCGTACTGGGATGCGTCAATCGAGATTATCTCATCTAGGTCGTCGGGACGGACCAACTCGCAGTCGCCCGCCAGGGCCGCGCGCGGCTCCACATCGCGCATGAATCCGATCGAAACGGCTACCGCGTCGCTCCTGAAACCGAGCTTCTCATACAGCGGTATCCCGTCGTCCGTCGCGAAGAGCATCGATGACTCGACCCTGGATTCGTCGAAGTGAGACACCGCCCGGTCGATGAGCTGCCGGCCGATCCTCCGGCCGCGTCCCTCCGACGACACGACGAGGTGCCCGACCACCCCCGTGTTGTCCAACGCCGCGCTCGTGACGAAACCCAACGGGCGGCCTTCATCCTCGAATATGAAAGATCCCTCGGGGTCGAGGTCCATGATCCGCTCCAGCTCGATCCTGCTGTATGCCCACCCCTCCTTGTCGGTCATCTCGATGGCGAAATCCAGATCAGACCTCTCCATGTCCCTGAGCGACACAATCTCCCTCCTGGTTGCGGCACTCCGCTCAACCACCCGCAGGTATTTCACAATATGCCACGGGCCGCCCAGAAACCGCGGTGGCTCATTCAGAAACGATGCACGGTGACGGCTTCGCCCTTCTCGATCAGGTCGACATCACTAGGGATGAGCACGTACCCGTCTGCGAAGGCCATGCTGGTGATCGCACCCGATTCCTTGAACGCTGGGAACGCCACCCCGTCCTCGAGACGGACTGTCAGGAACTGCACCCTCCCCGTGGTCGACACGACCCGGCTCGCCATACGCGCATCTTCAGTCTCTGGGAGCCTCTCCGGCAGACGGGCCATTCTCCTGACGACAGGGGAGAGCAGCACATAGGCGTTCGACAGGCACGCGGTCGGGTAGCCGGGCATGCCGAATACCATCTGTCTGCCGACCATACCGAACAGCGTCGGTTTCCCTGGCTTCATCGCGACCCCGTGGAACACGACCGTCCCCATTCGTGAGACGACATCTAGCATCATGTCTCTCTCCCCGACCGAACTCCCTCCCGAGAAGACCACGATGTCGCAATCTCCGTTGTCCTTGAGCACGCGCTCGAGCTCGGACACGGTGTCTCCGACGACCGGGAGGGTCCTGACCTCAGCCCCACACGACGTGAGTACTGTGGTGAGCGTGTAACTGTTTATGTTGTACACCTGCCCAGGGGAGAGCGGGCCGCCGAGCTCGCGTATCTCGTTCCCCGTCGGGACGACACAGACCAGCGGTTTCGAGAACACCCTGATATCGCCCCTCCCGATGGCTGCGAGCGCACCGATCCTGCTCGGGTTGAGGACATCGCCCTTGGATACGACGACGGTCCCGGGAGATATGTCCTCACCCTTACCGGAAACGTTCTGCCCTGGATGAACGGACTCGTACACGAGTATGGTCCCCGAATCGGATTCGGTGTTCTCAACCATCACGGTCGCGTCAGCGCCCTTCGGGAGCATCGCGCCCGTCGCGATCTCGGAGCATTCGCCCTTCCCAACTGGCTGCTTCGGCACGCCCCCGGCGAAAATCGCCTCGCGCATCCTGAGCCTGACCGGGCGGAGCTTCGAAGCTCCGAACGTGTCCTTCGCGCGGACGGCGTATCCGTCCATGGCGGACCTCGAGAACGGCGGCACGCTGAGGTCGGAGACGACTTTCTCCGCAGAGACCCTGCCGTTCGCCTCGAGTATGCGTACCTTCTCGGCCCTCACGACCTGCTTGCAGTTCTTGATCGTCAGGGACATCGCATCATCCAGCGATATCAGCCGCTTCAGCGGTCTCATCTGCCAACCTCCCACACTACGTGACCCAGCTCCGGCAGAATCAACTTCGAAACACCTAACCTGACTGCCCGCTCGGAGCCCGGAAGGCAGAAGACGACCTTCCCTTCGGAGACGAACGCGGCCGCGCGCGACAGCATCGCCGCGCTGCCGACCTCCTGGTAGCTCAGGGCCCGGAACAGCTCCCCGAACCCAGGGATGGGCTTCTCCTCGAAGTGGGACACGGCCTCGAGGGTCACATCACGCTTCGTCACCCCCGTGCCGCCGTTCATCACGACGACCTGCACGTCCTTGTCCTCGAACAGCTCGCGAAGGGCCCTCTGGATCTCGTGAACATCGTCTTTAACTATCGCCTTTCGGACGACCCTGTGCCCAGCCGCGCTGGCGAGCGCTATGATGGCATCCCCCGAGGTGTCATCTTTGTCCGTGCGCGTGTCGCTGACCGTGATGACCGCCACACTGACGCTCTTCGGGGCCTTGCACCTATGCTCATCCACGCCCATGTCATACACCGCCCTTCGATTTGCGGACCACCCGGATGTCCGTGAGCGCGGTCCCTGGATACTGGCCGTCTGCATCCTTCTCGAGGTACTTGACCATGTCCCAGGCGTTCAGGAGTGCCGCCGTGACGCCCACGAGCGCCTCCATCTCCACCCCGGTCCTATAGTCGGCCGAGACCGTGCACCTCCCCCGGAGCATGCATGCGTCGATGGACAACTCGACATCCACGGACGTGAGCGGTATCTGGTGGCAGAGCGGGAGGATGGTCGACGTGGCCTTGGCGGCCTGTATGCCGGCCAGCTTCGAGGCGGCCAATACGTCGCCTTTCTTCACCTTGCCAGAGGCTATGGCTTCGAGGGTGGGCATCTTGAGCACCAGCGACCCCTCGGCGACGGCTTCTCGCCTCACGACTTCCTTGTGACCTATGTCCACCATCCTAACCATCGGAGCCTCACCTCGCCTCGACCCATCGGGACCCGCCATTGAGCGACTCCTTCTTCCAGATGGGAGTCGTCCTCTTCAATTCGTCGATGATGTACCTGCAGGCCGTGAACGCCTCGTCGCGGTGCGGAGCACTCACCGCGATGGCCACTATGACGTCCCCTATACCGAGCTTGCCCACCCTGTGAACGACCGTGGCCTTCGTGAGGCCGTACCTCTGCCCAGCCTCGGCGGAAATCCGCCGCAGGTCCTTGAGGACGAGGTCCTTCGCAGCCTCCACCTCCATGCCGGAGACCTTCCCCGCATCGGACCTGTCCCTGACAGTGCCGACGAACAGGACGGCGCATCCGGCGCCCGACGACTGGACCGACCCCAGGACTTCATGCACCTCGATCGGCTGCGATGTCACCTTTACCGACGCACGCATGTTTGTCTACCTCCAGTACGGTCTTCTGTTCGACACGGCCTTGAGGAACAGGGCCTCGATCTCATTGTCGTCCGCGCCTGACCTCATCGGGGTCAGGATATCGACCTCGCCCGCCTTTTCGAGCAGACAGGGCTTCAACCTGCCGTCACTGGACATCCGGATGCGGCTGCAGTTCTGGCAGAACTCCGTGTTGTGCATCGGTCGCACGACCTCGACCGTCACCTCTCCTCTGCCCGCGGTCACGCGGTAGCGCCTTCGCCGGTGTAGCTCGTTCATGGACGAACCAACGGCCCTGGCTGCAAGAAGGTCCTCGAAGGGTTTGAGGGGAAAGTATCGCTCCTCGAAGGCGCGGCCGTTCACGCCTGTCTTGTCCGTCGCGTACTCGATCAGCTGAAGGACGGCGCCTGTCTCGGCGCAGAAATCCATCATCGGACCGATCTCGTCGGCGTTCTCGCCCTTCAGGACGACCATGTTGACCTTCACAGGCTCGAGCCCCGCGGAGATCGCATCGGTTATCCCCTGTCGGACCTCGGACGAGAGGTCCACACCACATAATCGGGCATACCTCTTGCGGTCGAGGGTGTGGAGGCTCACATTGACTCGCGCCAGGCCAGCCCGATGCAGGTCGGCAGCAAGGGCCGAGAGCCGGGACCCGTTCGTCGTGAGCGAGACCTCCTTCATGAGAGGGGATATCCGCGAAACGACCTCGGTCACGTCCTCGCGCATAAGCGGCTCTCCGCCCGTTAGCTTGACCTTTCGGACCCCGCACACGGATGCGATGCGCACCACGCGCTCGATCTCGCCGGGGGTCAACTCGGTCCGCGCCGCCGATTGCCCCTCCCTGTGACAGTGAGAACACGCGAGGTCGCACCTCTGTGTGATCGACATCCTCAGGCTCCGGACCTCCCGCCCGAAGCTGTCCTTAGCGGGAGGGCGAGCAACCGCAATCGTCCCGAGAGTCATGCTCCACCGAGCATCATGCATTCCGCATATAACGGTTCCCTCCATATCGCCCGTGCACGCGCGCATCTGGATAGGTTTGCGACACCTTTTTATAAGTCGGTGTTAATGCAAGTCCCGGGATGCACCAGCGAGGGAAAGCTCATGCAGGGGCCAAACGGATCTAGCACTGTCCCGAAGAACGAACAGATGGAAAACCACCTTCTTCCGACCGCCGATATCACGGACATACTCAGGCTCATCTCGAGGGCGGAGCCGATAGACGTCCTGCTTCAGAAGGTCGTGACCACGGCCGCGAAGAACTTCGGGGTAAAGCGCATGGTCCTATGCCTGCTCGACGAGAGGACGGGTGTGTTCTCCCCCAAGGTCGTCCATGGCTTCCCGATCGACAAGGTCCTCGCCATCAAACGGCACACATACACCCTGGACAGGAAGCAGGGCGAGCTGAAGGACCACATGCTGGTTGGGAGAGGGACCTATTACGTCCGCGCCGAGGACAGGGCGTGGGGGGCCAACGACGACCTGGACTACATCCTTGACCCGGTCTCGATAACGAAACCGAGACAGAACGCGACCGACTGGCACAACCTCGATTCGATGGTCCACGTCATGACGGACAGGCTCGGCAACTGGATCGGATGGATAGAGATCAATGAGCCAGCGGGCGGGAAGGTCCCGTCGAGCGAGGTCATCGAGCGCATCCAGCTCCTCGCAGACCTCACGGGTATCGCCATCGAGAACTCGAAGATGTTCGAAGAGGCCGTCCAGGCGATGACCGAATCGCAGGCATACCTGGACCTCATCATCCATGACATCGGCAACATGGTCAACCCGATGATCTACTACCTAGATGCGGTCCAAGAAAGCACCACCCTCGATTCGAGGAACCACGACTGCGTCAAGAAGGCCGCATCGGTCGCGACCGCTGCGAAGTCACTCATAGACAACGTGAGGAAGCTGTCCGAAGTGCGGAGCTCCGAGTTCGTCCCGAAGGAACGGATGGACCTCAGGGAGGTGCTCGTGAGGGGCATCTCAGCGGTGAAACGGGACTTCCCTGCCAAGGACATCATCGTGAGCCTCGACTGCCCTGATAAGGAGTGCGTGGTCGTGGCCGACGACCTCATAAACGACCTGTTCATCAACATCCTCCACAACGCGGTGAAGTACAACCACAGCTCCGCGGCCGATGTCGAGGTGGCCGTCACGGACAGCCACGATGTCTGGACCGTGAAGATCGCGGACCACGGCATAGGCATATCGGACGAGCGCAAGCCGAAGGTCTTCTCCAGGTTCTCGAAACGCCCAGAAGGCGTGGCCGGGACCGGGCTAGGTCTCTCCATCGTTGCGTCGCTCGTCGAACGATACAACGGGATAATACAGGTCCGTGACCGGGTCCCTGGTGCGTCGGCGGAGGGCGCGTGCTTCGAGGTGGCGTTCCCGAAGGCACAATCGAATGAACAGACGAACGGGCAGGGACAGAGGGGCACGGCGGTCGTGGACGCACATGACCATTGGTGAGCGCTGAGCGCCAGAAAGTGATAATATCCGACAACACTTCACTGCCACCGATGGATGACAGGGGGAAGGGCCTGCCCGAGTTCAGAAGGACAGACGACCACGAGTCGATCAGGCGACTGGCGCTGGGGTCCGGTCTTGAGGACGGGACCTTCGAGAACATCGTCGCCGCGTACGGATGCTACCTATCCGGCAGGATGGTCGGATGCGTCGCGCTCAAGAAGGACGGGGAGAGGTTCTCAGTCGAATGGCTCGCCGTCTCCGAGGAGCTGCGCGGCAAGGGTCTGGGGAACCTGCTCGTGAGCCGCATCGAATCCGAGGCCCGTGCCAGGGGCGCCATCCAGCTGTGGGCCCTCGCAAGAGCACCCAGGTTCTTCGAGAAGATCGGTTTCAGGCTGAGCACCATGGAGGAGGCCGGCGGGCCCTCCATGAGCAACTGCCTGCTCTGCAAGCAATACCAGAAGGACTGTTTCCCCGCGGTGGTCGTGAAGAAACTGTAGCCGCCACAACGAACATAGGATGTTCGGCACGCTTAAGTACGCCACCGCCGGTCGAGCGGGTCAGAGGGGACATCACGTGGCAGTAGATGAGAGAACGATCAAGACCTGCGCGAAGAGCATGGTCGAGACCTGCAATCTCAAGAAAGGGGACGCGGTCATCGTCAAGGGCGGAGCACACAATCAGACGCTGCTTGAGGAGATCGCGCTTGAGTGCTACAGGGAGGGGGCTAGCCCGATAATCATCGTCACATCGGACAGGTACACCAAGAAGGTCTACGACGAGATATCCGCGAAGACCCTCGAGGTTGTCCCGAAACACTACGTCAGCATGGTCAAGGACGCGGATGCCATAATCAGCGTCGAGGAGATGGACGACCCGACGATCGTCGGGGAGTTCCCCCGGGACAAGCTCCAGTCCCGTCAGAAGGCCATGATCCCGATCTTCGACATCGTATATCATGTGACAGATGGCAAGAAGTGGCTATACGCGGGATGGCCGACGAAGGCACATGCGAAGAGCTTTGATGTCCCGTACAAGACGATGGAGGACATCGTGATAGGCGGCATATCCGTCTCCCCCAAAGAGCTCCGGAAGACCGGAGAGAGGCTCGCGTCGAAGTTCAAGGACGCCTCGTGGATACACGCATGGGACACGAAGGGCACGGACTTCAGCGTCAAGGTCGAGGGCAGGCGGGTCAATATCGACGATGGCATGATCAGCAAGGAGGACTACGACGCCGGGGACAGAGGCGCCAACCTCCCGGCAGGCGAGGTCTTCATAGCACCCTATGAGAACGTCGGGAGCGGGAGGCTGTACTGCCCGATCACGTCTGACCGCATGACGGACCAGCTCGTGACCGATGTCTCGCTCGAGTTCAAGGACGGGACTTTGCTGCTGGACAAGCTGAAGGTCGGGAAGAACGGGAAGGCCGTGAAGGCCAGCTTCAAGGAGTGCGAAGAGCTCGACCGGAAGAAGTACAGCCAGGTCAGGACCACGAACGTGGCCGAGCTCGGCATCGGCTACAACCCGAAGATCACCAAGGCGATAGGGTACATCCTCACGGACGAGAAGGTCACAGGGACTATCCATCTCGCGTTCGGCTCGAACAACACCTACGGAGGCACCTCGGAATCGACCATGCACTGGGATTTCGTATCGGCCCCGGGGATCAACGTCGACGTCGAACGCGTCGACGGCAAAACGGTCCCCATCCTCCGAAAGGGCATCTTCGTGTGACCTCGCTACGGCGAGCTACCCGACGAGCGACCGGCCGGCCGCTTCGGCCCTGTCGAGCGCCTGGGCCTTCCTGGGAGCGAGCGAAGGGTCGTCCGTGAAGTCCAGCAGGACATCACCTGCATACTCGTAGTCGAGCGCCGCAAAGAACGCCTTGACCACATGTTTGGCGGGCTCGAACACTATCGGTTTCTGGGACCCTGCGCAGGACAGGAACAGCCCTTTCGGGCGCGCCCTCCCCTCATACGCCCGCCTGCCGAGCACGTACCGCTCCACCCAGAAACACTGGCAACGGTCTATCATGGCCTTCGCCTGCGCAGTCACGCTCATGAAGAAGATCGGTGACGCCAGGACTATGGCGTCGACCTCCCTGATCATGGCGTAGATCAGGCCCATGTCGTCCGTCCCATGGGCGCACGCGGCCCCCTGGTCGCACTGGCGGCATTCCAGGCACGGCGCGACCCTCATGCGTGCCAGGTCGAGCCTCTCGACTTCGGCGCCCGCGCCCTTGGCACCCCTCAGAGCCGCCTCGAGTAAGTCCGCAGTGTTCCCGTGCACACGGGGGCTCCCGAGTATGCCCAGGACCTTCTTCGACATGTTCCCGCACCGACCGTCGACCGTGGATGAGCGAACGCATGATATTAGCATTTGGGGGGAGGTTCGACAGAAGGTTAATTCACGCCTGGGCGGATTATCCCGGGGGAACCGATGTCACGAGGGTCCGCGAGGTTCGAGGGTAGGTGCGTAATCGTCACGGGGGGCGCCTCCGGGATCGGGAAGGCGACTGCGGTCAGATTCATGGACGAGGGCGCGCGCGTCGCGATCATCGACAAGTCCCCAGGCGGCTGCAGGCAGACGCTCAAGGAACTCAGAGACAGGGGGTACGACCCGCTCGTGCTGACCGGGGACATCTCAAGGTCGAATGAGGTCAAGAGGACGGTCCGACGGGTCATGGCGGAGTTCGAGCGCGTAGACATCCTGTTCAACAACGCCGGCATCCTCGTCGAGGGGACCGTCGAGGACGTGTCGGAGGAGGACTGGGACCGAATAATGGCGGTCAATGTCAAGGGGGTCTTCCTGATGTCCAAGGAGGTGGTTCCCATAATGCTGAAGCAGGGACGAGGGGCGATTGTGAACACCGCATCCTGCAGCGGGCTCGTCGGCGACAGGAACGCCGTCCCGTACAACACCTCGAAGGGGGCGGTCGTGCTCATGACCAAGTGCATGGCCCTCGACTATGCCCAGAGGAACATCAGGGTCAACTGCGTCTGCCCGGGGGAGATTGAGACGCCGATGTTCGTCCAGGAGGCGAAGGGGCGGGGCGTCCCGCTCGACAGGTACAGGAGGATGCTCTCGGAGCAACATCCGGTCGGAAGGCTCGGCAGGCCCGAGGAGGTCGCCGACGCCGTCCTGTTCCTGGCGTCCGATGATGCCAGCTTCATCACCGGAGTAGCGTTCTCCGTGGACGGCGGATACACCAGTCAATGAGAGGCTCCTCACAGTCGGCTTCCGCATATCTCCGCTGGAACCCTACGGCTTCGCGAAAAGCTTTATGGCCCTTAAGGCCGTTATTTCGTTCGTGGGACTGAGTGGAAGAACCACCTTTTGGAGGGTGGCTCTGTGGCCCGCAGGAAAGGAGGAGTTGAGTTGACGTCCGAGAAATTAAAGGGCTTGCTGAACCAGGCGATCGCCCGTGAGATCCAGGTCTCCGTCCAGTACATGTGGCAGCACGTGCAGTGGATGGGCGTGGAGCACTTCGCCGTGAGCGAGAAGTTCCAGACGATCGCAGTGCAGGAGATGAAGCACGCTGAGAAGATCGCGGAGCGGCTGTGGTACCTCGGGGGGGTGCCGACGGCAAAGCCGACCCAGATAAACGTCGGGAACGAGCTCTGGGAGATGGTCGACAACGACATCAAGGCCGAGGAGGAGGCGATGGTGCTGTACAAGAAGATCGAGGGCGTCGCCGAGGCCGAGGGGGATGTGACGACCAGGTTCATGTTCGAGAGCATACTCGAGGACGAGGAGGACCACCACGATTTCTTCACATCGCTCAAGGAGAAGGCCAAGAAGAAGAGATGAGCCAGCGCGTGAGCTGGACCGTGGAGATATAAAAACCTGAGAAGAGGCCTACGGGCCTCTTCGTTTCCCGGGGTTTGACCGCGCTCAGGCCTTCCGCTTCTTACGGCCGAATATCTTCCTCTTCGCCGTCTTGATCTTCAGCCGCTGGATTGCCTCGGTCGGGTTCAGCTTCTTGGGGCAGACCTCGACGCAGTTGAAGATCGTGTGGCACCTGAAGACGCCATCCTCGTTCTCGACCAGGTCCAGACGCTCGTCGGTTATCGTGTCCCTGGTGTCAGCGACGAACCTGTAGGCCTTCAATAGGGCCGCGGGGCCGAGGTACGACGAGCTGGTCCACGCGACGGTGCAAGAGCTCGTGCACGAGCCGCAAAGGATGCAGTCGATCGGCTCGTTTATCGGGACCCGCTCCTTCGGGGATTGGAGGTATTCCCTCTCGGGCGCAGGCTCGGCTCCGACCAGATACGGCTTGATCCGCTTCATGCGCTCGAAGAAATGGTCGTAGTCCACAGCGAGGTCCTTGACTACCTTCTGGTGCGGCAGGGGGCTGATCATCAGGTCCCCCTTGCCGATGAACTGACCGATCTGGGTCTCGCACGCGAGCCTGATCTTCCCGCCGATCATCATCGCGCAGGACCCGCAGACGCCGGCCCTGCAGCAGAACCTGAAGGCCAGCGTGCCGTCCTGGTGGTTCAGCACTTCGAAGAGCGCGTCGAGCACGGTCATGCCAGGACGAGCGAGCTTCACGTCGTACGACATCCAGTACGGTACGCGGTCTGCCGTCGGATCGAACCTCTGTATCTTCACAGTTATCTCGCCAGCGGTCATCTCAGTACCTCCTCGCTTCGGGCTTGTACTTGGTCACTTTGACCGGCGTGTAGGTTATCTCCGGGCCCTTTGGCGTGAGCGTCGCAATCGTGTGCTTCAGGAACCTCTCGTCGTCCCTCTCCTTGAAGTCGAGCCTGGAGTGCGCCCCCCTGCTCTCCTCCCTCTTGAGCGCGCCTACGACGATCGCCTCGGCGATGTCGAGCATGCCTCCCAGCTCGTACGCCCGCATCAGGTCCAGATTGTAGGACTTGCCCTTGTTCTGGACCGTGATCCGCTTGAAGCGCTCCTGGAGTTCGTGTACCTTCTCCAACGCCTCCAGCATCGCAGGCTTGTTCCTGAAGATGCCGACCTTCATGATCATAGTCTGCTTCATCTCGTCCCTGATGTCCGCGTGATTCTCCGTGCCCTTGCGACCTAGGAGTTCTTCGATGCGCGCCTTGGTCTCCCTCATGCACTTCTGGACCGCGGGCTCACCCTCCTTGAAGGTCTTCTTGGAGAGCGCGTACTCGGCCGCGACGGCACCGGACCTCTTCCCGAACACGACCGTGTCGAGAAGGGAGTTGCCGCCAAGCCTGTTCGCGCCATGGACGCTCACGCAGCCACACTCGCCGGCCGCGTACAGCCCCTTGAACTTCGTAGCACCGTTCACATCGGTGTCGAGCCCGCCCATCGAATAGTGCTGTCCCGGCTGGATCGGCACCGGCTTCTCGATCGGATCGACCCCGACGAAGTTGATTGCCAGGTCCCTGATGCCAGGGAGCCTCTCCATGATCTTCTGCCTGCCCAGGTGCCTGAGGTCGAGGTACACGAAGTCCTTCCCATCGATGCCGCGTCCCTCGTTGATCTCCGTCTGGATGGATCTAGAGACTATGTCCCTCGGCGCCAGCTCCATGGCCTTCGGAGCGTACTTCGACATGAACCTCTCCCCGAGAGAGTTCACGATGTAGCCCCCCTCGCCCCTCGCGCCCTCGGTCATCAGGATGTTGGTCCCGAAGAGCGACGTTGGGTGGAACTGGACGAACTCCATGTCCTTCAGCGGGACGCCGCGCCTGTAGGCCGCCGCCTGGGCGGAGCCGGTAGATATCAGGGCATTCGTCGACCTGCCGTAGATCTGGCCGCTCCCGCCCGTGGCGAATATGACCGCCTCGGCCATGAACGGTTCCAGTTCTCCAGTCTTCAGGTTCCAGCAGATGACGCCTCTGCAGGCGTCGCCATCGAGCACGACATCGACCACTATGCGGTCGTCGTAAAGTGGGATGTCGAGCTTGACGGAGCGCTCCCAGAGAGTGTGGAGCATGTACTGACCTGTCTTGTCGGTCGCGTAGCATGTCCTCGGATAGCCTGCACCTCCGAATGGCCTCTGAGCGATCTTGCCATCGTCGGTCCTCGAGAACGGACAGCCCCAGTGCTCCATCTCCACTATGCACGGGACGGCCTCATTCGTCATGAACTCGACCGAGTCCTGGTCCGCGAGGTAGTCGCTACCCTTTACCGTGTCATAGGCGTGCTTCTCCCAGTTGTCGTCCTTGGCAGCGGGGTTGTTCGCGAACGATGCGTTCACACCGCCCTGCGCCGCACCGGAGTGGGACCTCACAGGGTGCACCTGCGAGATTATGGCCGTGTCGACCTTGGGGGCCGATTCGATCGCCGCCCTCAGGCCCGCCAGGCCACCGCCGATAACCAGTATCTTGTGGTAGTGCATTTGCTCAGCCTCCGTTGAGGAAGGGGAACAGGATGACTATGCCCCATATCGTGGTGGCAATCCCGACGACCAAGAGGGCGACGTCTATCATCTTGTGCTTCCTGGCGAACATGTCGATGTCGAACAGGACGGTCCTGAGGCCGTTGAGGCCGTGGAACAGGACCGTGACGAGCATCGTGTAGTCCACCACCAGTATGACCGTGTCCGCGAGCCTCGCGCTCACAGACTCCACGTCGATCTCCTCGTTGACGTTGAGGAAGTGCGTCAGCAGCAGGTGGATGCCGAGCAGCACAACGAGCAGGACCGCGGTCACCCGCTGAAGTATCCATGCCCATGACCCGGCGGTCCTGGATGTCGCTGGCTTCGTCTCGCTCATCCGAACACCTCCGCCGAAGGCACGAAGATCTTGTCCCAGAGGACAATCAGGCCGCCTGCGACGAGCACGGCCGCGATGGCCATCGTTATCCAGAAGACGAGCTTCTGGCGCTTGATCCCGATGCCGAGGTCGAACAGGATGACCCTGAAGCCGTTCATCGCGTGATATATGACCGCCATGACGAGCAGGAAGTCGAGCGCGACGAACAGTGGCTGCGCGGTCGTTCCCATGAGGCTGTTGAACTTGTCCTCACCTATCGACGCCTGCGATAGGAAGGACAGATGCATGAATATATAGACCACGAGCAAAAGGCCGGTCAGTCTGTGCCCGAGCCACGCCCACATCCCTGTCTTCATGTTCGTCGGCCAGAACTCAGAGTTCCCGCCGAACAACCATTTGAAGTTCCTAATGAGACTTCCAACCTTCATTCAAACACCTAACCGATGTTGGTTCCCGATATCCCGACTGCGGTATTGGCAGGCCCGACTGCCTGGACCAGCCAACCCCCGTACCCAGGCCGCCTAGACACGCAAGATTGTACTTAAGCATTCCTAATCGAACAAAATGTGAGCGGAAAACGCGCCCCTTCTTCCAATTTCAAACCATATATCGCCATTATTGGTTCGAATTTCGTCTGCAAATGTCGTGAACGGTTCAATGCCCCCACGGCAACGCCTCCGCTCACGAACAATGTCAAGTACCATCATTCAGATACCCGTACGATGACCGACTCCCCGAAATACCAGTGCAACGTGTGTGGATATGTCTACGACCCTGCGAAGGGTGACCCCACCCAGTCCGTCGAACCTGGTACGGCCTTCGAAGACCTGCCAGAGGACTGGATCTGTCCCGAGTGCGGAGTGGGGAAAGAAGAGTTCTCACTGATCTGAGGACCGGGACCGCAGGAAAGCAAGTCTCCCAAATGAACGGTGTTCTAGATGATACTCCGCTTGGCCATCATAGGTTTCGGGAACGTAGGTCAGGAGTTCGCGCGGCTCATTCTAGCCAAGAGGGACTGGCTCGTGAAACAGAAGGGACTCGACATCGAAGTCCTCGCAATCTCCACCCGGTCCAGGGGTTCGCTCCTGTCGAAGAGGGCGATCGACCTCCAGAGAGCGCTCGACGAGCTCGCGGACAAGGGCCACCTGAGAGGCTATGGACCAGAGGTTACTGACAAGGGTCCGCTCGAGATCATCGACAACTGCGATGCTGACCTCATGATCGAGCTGACCACGCTGAACGCAGAGAACGGCCAGCCGGCGACAGACCATATCCTGAACGCGCTCCAGGCGGGGATGGACGTCGTGACCGCGAACAAGGGGCCCATCGCCTATTCCTATGACAAACTCAGATCGGTCGCCAGGTCGAGGAACGTCCACCTGAGGTTCGAGGGGACCGTCATGGACGGCACGCCGATATTCAGCATGGTCGAGAGGACGCTCCCAGGCTGTCAGGTGACTGGGATCAGAGGCATCCTGAACAGCACATCGAACTTCGTGCTCACCGAGATGTCGAAGGGGATGAGCATGGAGTTCGCGATCAAGGAGGCACAGACAAGGGGTTTCGCGGAAGCGGACCCGTCAATGGACATAGACGGATGGGACGCAGCGGTCAAGATCACCGCGCTCGCGAACGTCCTGATGGCGGCCAAGGCGACCCCAATGCAGGTCAGGAGGGAGGGGATAGGGTCCGTGACCAGCAAGGACCTGGAGGACGCTGCCGCCCAGGGTAAGAAGCTCAAGCTGGTCGCAAGCGCGGAGAAGGACGGCGACAGCGTGTCGCTGAGGGTGGCGAAGGAGTTCATAGACCCGAACGGACCCTTCTGGTCCGTCGAGGGCACATCCAGCGCCATAACGATCAAGACGGACATGATGGGCGACCTGAGCATCATCGAGACCGACCCGACGGTGACCCAGACCGCATATGCCGTGTTCTCGGACATACTGTTGGTCGTGGAAGCCATCCGCGCCGGCACCCTGTGAACGCTCAGAAGACCTCGAGGCTGAACTCGGGGCTGTCGTAGTAGAACCCGGAACCGGACCTGTTGTCGTACTCGGCGCTGAGGATGGTCAGATGTCCGGCTTCCTCACCGACGAGCCAGTTGAAGACCTCCTTCGCTCGAGTGTCTGGCGTGGCCTGCCCGGCGGACCGGTAGTACTCGACGGAATTCTTCTCGACGTCCATCCCGAGCCGGATCACCTCGATCTCCCCGGCATCCTCGCGCAGGCTGAACCTCCGGAACTGTCCGTCCCTGAAGACGGATATCTTGGTGACACGGGGCGCACCAGCCTTCATGTCCGCCAGCGACGCCCAACCCTCGCCTTGCTCGAGCCGGCTCAGCTCCGAGCTGAGTATGTCGACATGCCTCTGCTCCTGTTTGACCAGACTCAGGAACATGTCCCTCGCCCGCGCATTCTGCATCCTGGCGGCCGCTTTCTCGAAGAACTCCTTGCCCTCCAGCTCCATGTCCACCGCGTTCCTTAGGATCTCGAGAGGGCTGACCTCGGTTGCCGCCATGCAGAGCACTCCTGAGTATCCTCAGAGACAAGTCAGCATATAGTGGTTTCCGCGAAAACTCGGAGAGCGGAAAGATAAATGAACCCCCTGCGGATTCGCCTACGATGCCAGAAGCACCTTTGATGAGCACGTTCGTGGCTGTAGCGCTCATACCCGTCGCGGTGCTGTTCACACACGCCTACCTCAGCGGGAGGAGGTCACTCCAGTTCCACAGCCTCACGGGCACGATTGGGATCCTATGGGACCTCAGCCTCTCGATATTCTACATGCTCTACAGGACTTTCGGAGGGGCGGTCGAGGGGAGCACCCTGGAGATCGAGGGCGCCCTGCTCGCGTACTTCATCATCCATGGCATCGTTGCAATGATTGTGATAGGCCTCGAATCCGTGATGCTGGCCACGGGCCTGACGTCAATCCGGAGGAAGCGGCGGAACACCTGGCACCGGAGGCTGGCGCCGTACATGTACATCCTGTGGTTCGGCGCGTTCCTCTCCGGAGAGGCCGTGTACCTGGCCAACTATGTCCTCTGAGCCTCACTGGGCGGTGATGCCGCCGTCCACCGGCAGTGTCGCTCCTGTGACGAAGGAAGACTCGTCCGACGCGAGGAATAGCACTGCGCGCGCGACCTCCTCAGGACGGCCCACACGTCCCATCGGGTGTTCCGAATCCATCCGTCTCAGGTATCCTTTGACGTCGCCCGAGGCCTTGGCCTCGTACGCCAGCATCGGCGTGTCGATCGTGCCAGGGTTCACACAGTTGACGCGTATGTTGTGCGCGGCGTAGTCGAGAGCCATCGCCTTCGTCATCACCGTCACGCCGCCCTTGGATGCGCAGTATGCGGGACATGCCCGGTTGCCGACCAGTCCGGCGTCCGATGAGTTGTTGATGATCACACCCGAACCCTGGCGTTTCATCTGCACGATGGCGTACCTGGAGACCAGGAACGTCCCTTTGAGGTTGATGTCCAGGACACGGTCCCATTCGCTCTCGTCAGTCTCCTCGGCGACCTTCTCGAGGTAGATGCCGGCGTTGTTGAACAGGATGTCCAGCCTTCCGAAGCGCTCGACCGCCCTTCGCACCATGCGTTCCGCGTCCCCGGATCTCGAGACGTCGCCTCGGACGAACAGGACCTCGCCGAGGGGTTTCAGCGCCTTCACAGCCCGTGCCCCCTTCTCGGCGGACCGACCCGCAATGACGACCCGTGCGCCCTCCCTGAGGAAGAGTTCCGCGGTGGCGTAGCCTATGCCTTCCGTTCCACCGGTTATGAGAGCTACCCTGGCCTTCAGCTTCATGGTCCAGCCGACACCAAATCAGGACGGGCGGAGATAAACCTTCTGGGACGCGCGACTCACTTCTCGGACGTCATCGGGAGGGCGACCCTGAAAACGCTGCCCTTGGAATGCTGTCCCGGGACCCGGTCCTCGACCCAGACCATGCCGTGGTAGGCCTCGACTATGGCGCGTACGATGGATAGGCCGAGACCCCCTCCCGGCGGGTTGTCCGACCCTTCTATGAAGCGCCCGAAGACGATGTTCTTCTTGGAGTCTGGTATGCCAATCCCGTTGTCCGAGACCGACACGCACCAGTAGCGCCTGTAGTCGACGAAGAACTCACCGATCGTGACCTCCACCGAGATGGTCTCGTGCGGATCGTAGTCGACCGCGTTCTGCAGGATGTTCACAAAGATGTCCTTGGAGAGCTCGTTCGCCGTGACGAAGTACCTGTGACCGCCGAGCCTCAGGTCCATCTTGACGGGCTTGCCCTCCCCGTTCCGCTGGACTTCGGCTGCGCTCTCCTTGAGCACCTCGCCCAGCTCAACTGGCCCTAGGTTCTCCGCGCCCTCGGACTCTATCTTGGCGAGTTTGTCGGCCCTCTGGATCAGCTCGCTTATGCTCCATGCAGCGGAGGACGCGCGGTCCAGGTACATCACGGTGTTCGGCGGCAACTGCTGGGCTGCGGACGCCATCTGCAGGTAGCTCGTGACCGCCTGATTGTAATTGTTGATGTCGTGGGCTATGATGTCGCTCAGGAACCTGGTGCGCTGCGCGGCCTCGACCTGGGTCTGGTACATCTTCGCGTTCTCTATCGCGACCCCGGCGAGGTGCGAGAATATCGTAAGCGCGTCGACCGTCTCCTTGTCGATGACCTTCTTCGAGACTGGCTCGGTGATCTCTATGTAGCCCTTCGGCCGGCCCTCGCGGTCAGTGAACACGAACTTCAGGTAGTCGAGCTCGTGCCACTCGTTGGGCTCCGTCCTCGGCTTCGTGATGTCGTGGATGTTGAAATAGAAAGGCTCGTCCGACTTGACGTACTCCTCGGGCGGAGGGCGGACGAAGTACACGTTGTCCGCGATCCTGTACTTCTCGTCCAGATCCTTCCTCATGCGCTCCTGGCTGTAGGTCAGTTTCTTGATCTTGTCCGCCTTGACGCCCTCGTAACCGTACGTCGCCCGGATCCTGAACACCTGCTCGTTCTCGTCGAGGACGCTTATGAGGAGGCCCCTGATGGAGAAGAGCTCGGCCTCCGTCGATGCGATCTTCTGCAGGACCCTGTCCAGATTCTCAACGGACATGACATCCGATAGGACCTCGAGGATATCCCCCGCGAACTTCGCCGGGACAGGGCATCGTTTGACGGAGGTCCTAGACTTCGACCTCTCAGACGAGTTCTGCATCATGCATCCCTTAGCCATCCCTACAGAGGATTGACATGTGAGGGAAATCCTCCCACCTATTATAACTTTCGCGGAATGTGGATGGGATGTTGCTCATCCAGTCGCGCGTAACTGCCTAATACAGGAAAGTTGATTCACAACCGGAGGGTGCCGATGGCAGAGGAGACACAGGTCGGGTCAGTGATGCAGTTCTTCGCCAAGCCATTCGTCGCAGCCATCGAGGTGACGGCTGGATCCATCTCGGTCGGGGACACCGTGAGGTTCAGGGGGACGACAACCGACCTCGAGCAGAGGATCGAGTCGATGGAGATCGACCGGAAACCAGTCACCACGGTCGTGGCAGGGCAGTCCGTGGGAATCAAGGTGCGGGACAGGGTCAGAGAGCACGACAAGGTTTTCAAGTTGGTCGTTCAGCCTTAAGACACCGGAACTACCCTATTGGCACCCATGAAGCCCACGATCATCGTCCACGGCGGAGCCTGGGACATCCCAGACGATCAGGTCGCATCGCACGTCGCGGGATGCCGTGCGGCCGCCGAACGAGGACGCGAGGTCCTCATGAACGGCGGGTCCGCCCTGGACGCCGTCGAGGAATCCGTCGTCATCATGGAGGACGACCCCATATTCGACGCAGGCAGAGGCTCCGTGCTGAACCAAGCTGGCCAGGTCGAAATGGATGCGATCGTCATGGACGGCGGATCGCTCAGGTCTGGTGCGGTCGCGGCGCTGAGGAAGATACGCAACCCCGTGCGGGTCGCCCGACGGCTGATGGAGAAGACCACCTTTTCAATGGTCGTTGGCACGGGCGCCCTTGAATTCGCCCTCAAGAACGGGTTCCTCGAATGCTCGGAGGAGGAACTCCTCGTAGGGAGGGAGCTAGAGGACTACAGGGAGTTCCTGAGGACCGGCGTCCTCAGGACAAGAGCGGTCTTCGAGGGCGAGAAGCATGACACCGTGGGGGCGTGCGCGATGGACAGGGACGGCCATGTCGCGTGCGCGACTTCCACCGGCGGGACCAACAGGAAGATCGCTGGCAGGGTCGGCGACTCACCGCTAATCGGGTGCGGTGGCTACGCCGACGACACGCGCGGGGCGGCCTCGGCCACGGGATGGGGCGAGAAGATCATGGCGGTCGTGCTCTCCAAGACGGCTCTCGACATGGTCACGGAGAGGGACGGCCCGTTCGGGGCGTGCGAAGGCGCCATCGACGTGCTCGCGCGGCGAGTAGATGGCCTCGGCGGCCTGATCATGGTGGACAGAAAGGGCATGGTGGGATACCATCACAACACGCCCCGGATGGCGTACGCGTTCTACGAAGGACCCACGGACAGGACCGGGGCGTCAGTGAAACGCTCGCCTTGACGCTCAACTCTCCCGGTTCACGCCGTCCAGCTGGCTGCGCGAGGGACCGTATATCTCGAACTTGATGTCCTTCAGCAGGTCGTCGTGCTCCAGTCTGGAGATACGGAAGATGCGCCTCAGGTTCTCAAGTATCTCGACCTCAGGACCGTCGAGCAGGCCGTCTGCAAGAGCCACCTCCACGACGCTCCTGTAGATCCTGAGGAACTCCATGTGGTCCAATGCGATGTGCTTGAGGATCTCCTGCTCCAGCACGCGGTGCTGGCCATCGGTTATGTTGAGGTGTTTCCTGAGCTCCTCTACGAGGAAACGCTCCGTGGCAGTCACCCTGCCGTCCTTCCACGCGGTCTCCAGCGCGCGCCTGTAGGTATCCGACGCCTTCTCCTTGGTCTCGAGCGCCTCGCGTCTATTCTCCTCCAGCTGGTCGAAAGACGACATGTCGATCGTATCGCACTTTATTGCCTCGCGGATGATGTCGCAGAGTGTTATGTGCACCGAGGTCGAGTCGTCGACATCGCAGACCCTCATGACCTTGGTCTCGCCGTTGACCTTGACCGGGACCTGGATCTGGGCGATGACATCCCTGAGGGCGCCGGCCTTCACGAACCCAGCAGAGGTGAGATAGTAGCCGTTCATACGCTGCTTCATTCCCTTGATGTGAGCTTTGCGCTCGACGACACAGCCTTCCTTGATGAGGTCGTCGAGATACTGGGAGAGATGCTTCCTCTGGACGCCAGAACAATAGGCAATCGTCTCCTGGATGACGTCGGGAGGAAGCTCGTATCGGTCATCCATGTGGAGGTAGTCGCCCAGGTAGATGAGTATGCGTTCCTTGCTCGTGAGAGAGGTCAATGGTTCGAGGCCCATTGGGGCAAGTAATGACAATATGCTGTATATGCATCTTTTTCACGGATGGAACCAGAAGAGGGAGGTGGGGAAAGGGTTAAGCAGTAATAGACCAGATACTCAGGGGACAAGCATGATCGACAGGAGGGCGCTGATGTTCCTTTTCGCGGTGCTAGCCGGCGTCATTTTGACCGTCGCAGTCATCTTGCTGATTTCGAGCTGATCGGCGATTTATATATCGCCATCATTATGTCCATTAAAAGTGTCTGACATTTATATTTCACAGTAAATCCATATGACCGGCCAGGCGACTCTGAGTCATCTCCGAATCCCGACAGAACGCTCTCGTTTTCGGAACAAAATCATAAAAATATAATATTCGCATTATGAATCACCGGTACCGGGGAAAAGGTCATATATAACATAAGAGTCAGGGTGTCACGATAGGTATGTACGCGCTAAAAGAGGGCCCATCCCATTGTTCTCTCCTAGATAGAGGGCTAGCGCGCACATCCCGCGAGTGAAGGGCGAGATCGGCGAAATAACGCGGAACGAGCCCGAATTCACTTCATGGAGGTGTTAAGCATGCGACAGAGCAGAATCTGGACCACGGTCAAGCAGGTCAACTTTGAGAGGAACCTAATCCTCATGTCGAGGAGGCAGAAGGTCGCTCTCAGGGGATTCGTCGCCGGCAAGCGTACGAGATAGACCTGACCAAACCCTTTAATCAGCCACTTCTACGGGACCTGAGCCGTCAGAACGGGAGCCGCAACCTGCTACGCCATCTCGCGATGGCGTCCTTCGTCACCTTCGTCAGTGTGGACGGGTATTCGACCGGGTCTTTGAGCTTGAAGAACCACACGGCGCAGGCAGCCCTGCCGATCGCCGATATGGCGTACACAGCGCCTAGCCCGTACACCATGTTGTTACCGTAGTAGATTAGGAAATAGCCTGCCAGGTACCCTCCGATGATGGACCCGATGAAGGTCGCGATCCCGATCATCGTGTTGTACACTGCGAAATACTCCCCACGCTTCTCGTTCGGGGCGACGTCCAGTATGTATGCGAAGAAAGCCACGTTCGCCATCGCGTTTGCAAACCCGAGGGCGGCGTTGAGGACATAGATGTGCCAGATCTGGGTAGCCAGCGCATATACTATCGGCACCGATATGAACGCGAACCTGGAAATCAGTATCTGCGGCATCGGACCTATGACGTCCAGGAGCCTACCGACCTTCGTCTGGAAGAAAAGCATGGCCCCGGTGGATATCACGGTCATGATCGCTATCTCGAACAGGCTCGCATCGAGGACGTCTATGTATGTCAGATAAAGGATCGGCCAGATCAGGGACATTATGAAGTTGAAGGTGGTGTTCAGGACCACGAGGTTCCTGAAGTAGATGTTCTCCTTGAGGTCGGACGTGAAGATGAACGACTTCAGCCCGAATGTGAATAGCCTCCTGGGCGATGCATAGAGGCGTCTCTTGGCCTCCTTGACCTCCAGGAGGATCAGCGAGCCGACGATCCCGCTGATACCGGCCATGAGGAACCACACCGCGTAGGCCGATGTCTCGGTGCTATTGGTCGGCATGAGAGAGCCGGCGAGAAGAGTCGCTATCAGACTCGCGACCGACGAGGCAGCGAAGAACTTGCTCATGATGGAACCACGGTTCCTCGCCGTCGTGAGGTCCCCGACCAGGGCCGACCACGTCGGGATCATCATCGACCCGATGAACATCTGGAGCGCGACGAGGATGATGAGCTGCCAGGCGTTCATCACGCCAATCATGAAGAAGTACATGGCGAACGACAGGACCCCTCCGATGACGAGGAAGGGTATCCGCCTGCCCAGGAAATCACTGAACTTCCCCCACGGGACCTGCATGACCGTCGGGAACAGGTTTATGAATGCCTGGAGCCAGCCAAGCTGCGCGGGCGTCGCCGCCAACGCGCTCCTCGCGAATGCAGGGATGAACGGATCGACCATACCTTTGCCGAAGTTGACGGCCAGCTGGTTGGAGTACATCGAGGAGTATGTTTCGTGGAGCGGGTCCGCCTTGCGCTTATCGGCGTGTCCTGCACCTCGAGGCATACGCACCCCATCCGTACATCCGGAATCATCCAGCCGCGGTATAATTTACTTTCGGGCGTCTCTGGACGCTGGTACCACGAAGGGGCCCTTATGCCAGCAAGGTGAACCCCCCGGCAACGCGGAACCGACTGGAAATCATCCAAAAGGATATATATTAACCCAGACAGATACAGGGGCGGTGGGTAGATTTGGTTAAGGCCTACTGTGTGAAGTGCAAGAAGTCCGTCGAGATGAAGGATCCAAAGAAGGTCAAACTGAAGAACGGCAAGCCGGCCACGAAGGGCATATGCCCCAAGTGCGGCACGAAGGTCTTCAGGATCGGTGCCTGAAAAGGCACCAATCACAAACCCCAATGCGGGGTCACTTCTTCCGTCCCGAGCACGTGAAGGACGATGTCGAGGTCTCCTTGTCAAGTTCTATTTTTTCCTTCTGAGATAGGTGCCCCGCTCTGCGAGAGCGCCCAAAGCTCTGACAGCCCGCCAGATGGTCGGGTAGGCCACCACCCTGCGCTTCTCGAGCTCGTGGAGGAGACCAGAGGTCCTGTCGCCACCGAAGGCGCTTATGACGATGGGTGGCCCCCTGCCTCCGGAATGCCTAGCAGCGACATCCACGAGCCCGTCGGTGATGCTCGGCGGCTGCAGCTCAAGCGACATCATTATGCCATCGATCCCGTCGTCCTTCCGGAGTATGCCGAGGACCGCATCGTACATGCCGTCCGTGACGGCCGCGGTCAGGTCCACGGGGTTCCGCACGGAGGAGAACGCCGGCATGACCTCCGCCAGCTCCCTCTTCGTCTCTTCAGCGAGCCTGGCCATCCGAAGTCCCGCCCCGTGCTCCTTGGACTCGACCAGGTCGGTGGCGATTACCCCGAAGCCCCCGGCGCTCGCGACCACGCATATCCGGTCCCCTTCGATGTGGCCGATGTAGGCCATGACCTTGGCGATGTCAAGGAGTTCCTCCTCATCATAGACGCGCACGACCCCCGCCTGGCGCAGCGCGCCGTCCACGAGCCGGTCCGACGAAGCCGCCAGGGCACCCGTGTGCGAGCTCGCAGCGAGGGACCCGCTCTCGGTCCTGCCAGACTTCAGCAGCACGATGGGTTTCGAGCACGAGACCTTCCCGGCGACCTCCATGAACTCTCGCCCGTCCGAGAACGACTCGAGGTAAACTGCGATGCATTCGGTGGACGGATCGCTTCCGAAGTACTCCAGGAGCTCGTTCTCGTCGATGTCCGCCTTGTTCCCGAGCCCCACGCACGCTGACACGCCGAGGCCAGCTGCCTCGGCCCTCTCCAGGAACGCCACCGACACCGCGCCGCTCTGGGAGAACATCGCAATCGGACCCGCCCCGGGCCGGCGGCTCTTCTCGACAGGTATGAACAACGTGTCAAGGCCATAGGAAGGCACGAGGATGCCCAGGGTGTTGGGCCCGAGGAGCCTGGTTCCGCTCCCTTGCAGGGCCGCGGTCAGGTCCCTCTCAAGGGACGCACCCTCAGGCCCTGTCTCCTTGAAGCCTGAGGATGTGACGATGACCGCCCTGACGCTGGCGGTGGCACATTCCCTCGCGGACTCCACCGCTGCCTTCGCAGGGAGGGAGATGATTGCCAGGTCGACCTTCTCGGGGATGTCGGAGATCGCATGGTAGCACTTCACCCCGAGTATCTCCTCCTCCCTGGGGTTGACGGGGTATGTCTTGAACTGCCCTCTGAGAAGGTTCCTGAGGGCCACGTTGCTCAGCTTCGCAGGGTTCGCAGACGCGCCGACGAGGGCGACCGTCCGTGGCCTGAAGAGCGCTTCCAAACCGCCGTCCATCGACGGGACGATTGCCTTGGGTGTGTATTATTCTATTCAGACGGTGGCGGCAGGTTGTAGCTACTCATGCGCGGGGAGTGACTGGACGGACACGGAGAACTTTCATATACGATTGTAGCGATAACACGGTTTACTCGATTCGCGGGTGGGGAGAGGACATGGAACTAAGGGACATCATCAGCAGCTCGAAGCCTGTGAGGATCTCCGCGGAGGCCATGGTAGCCGAAGCCGTTGCCACGATGAAGGAGAACAAGACGGACTACCTCCTGATCGACAGAGGCAATCCCAACGATGCCTACGGCGTCGTCACGAAATGGGACATAGTCCGCGGACCCATAGCGGATGGATGCGACCTGGAGAAGACGCCCGTGATATCGTGCGCGAGAAAGCCGCTACTCGTGCTCAACAACCTTGACCTGGACATCGAGTGGGTCGCGAAGAAGATGGCGAACGAGGGCGTTTCTAGGATCGCCGTTTTCGACAGGGAGGACTTCCTGGGATTCGTCTCCGACATCGACGTCCTGATGGCCGCCGCCAAGGAAGCCGGCTCGAAGGTGCAGAGGAAGGTGAGCGGATGAACCAGCGGGGCCTCATCCTGAGAGACATCGTCAAGACATTCGAGTTCCCGACGATCGCTCAGGGAGCGACCGCGCTGGACGCCATGGAGTTGATGATCGAGAAGAACTGCTTCACGTTGCTCGTGCCCAGGAAGGACCGCACCGACGCCTACGGCATACTGACCAAGAAGGACCTGGTATCGAAGGTAGTCGCCGAGGGCAGGGACCCGGCCAAGGTCAAGGTTATGGAGATCATGTCCAAGCCGCTCGTCATACTGACGAACCTCTCGCTCGAGCTCCGCTGGGTGGCCAAGGCCATGGCGAACTCGGGCGTATCGACGATCGTTGTGTTCGACAAAGGGGACTTCTACGGCTATGTGACGGAGTCCTGCATCATAGAGGGCATGTACAACGCCATGAGACGCGCGAAGATCGAGCAGGGCGTGGAGTTCGTCTCCTGCTAGGCCTGCCAGAGTCACTTCGTCGTAGAGGGAACAATGATGTCCGAGGGGGAGAACTCAGGGGCCAAGGGGCACAAGGGAATCGCCGTGTTCCTCTGCGGTTGCAGGGACTCGATTGCGAAGAGGATCGACCTGGAAGCGATAGCTGGGGAGCTCCGGAAGGACCCCCGCGTGACTACCGTCGCGGTACACGAGGCACTGTGCTCGAAGGAGGGGCAGGAGTTCCTCAAGAAGGAGTACGGCGAGAAGCGGTTCGAACGGGCCGCGGTCGCAGCGTGCTCGCCGAACATCCAGGGGCTGATCGTGAGCAGGTCGCTCGAGGAGGAAGGGATGAACAAGTACCTCTTCGAGCAGGTCAACATAAGGGAGCAATGCGCGTGGGTGCACTCCGACAGGAAGGCCGCGACGGACAAGGCCACGAGCCTGATCAAGGGAGCGGTTGCGAGGGTCGAGAAACTCATCCCGATGCACGACATCGACGTCGACATCCTCCCTGCGACACTGGTCATCGGAGGGGGCGTCGCTGGGATGCAGGCTGCCCTGGACATCGCAGCGCAGGGGTTCAAGGTGTACCTCGTCGAGCGCAGCAAGGACCTCGGCGGGCGGGCCTACAAGCTCAGCATGACGTTCCCGACGCACAACTGCGGGATATGCTGCATGCAGTACTGCAAGGAATGCGTATTCACCCCCAAGATCGAGGACGTGCTCCAGAACAAGGGCATAGAGGTGATGCTCGAATCCGAAATCGAGGAGATGACCGGGGGGTTCGGCAAACGGCATGTCAAGGTGAGGACCGCGAAGGGGCCCAAGGAGTTCGACGTGGGTACTGTCATCGTCGCGACCGGCTCGAAGACCTTCGACCCCAGGAGGATACCCGAGCTCCGCTACGGCAGCCCGAATGTCATCACGACCCAGGAGCTCGAGCAACTCATAGTCGAGCAGCGCGAGAAGGGCGGAGGGCTCCGACGGCCCTCTGACGGCAAGGCGCCCAAGACAATCAACTTCATACAATGCGTGGGCTCCAGGGACAAGGTCAAGGGGAACCTCCACTGCTCCCTGGTCTGTTGCACCTACGCGATCGGTCAGGCGCGGGAGATCAAGAAGCTCAACCCGGAGGCCGATGTATACATCCATTTCATAGACCTCAGGGGACCTTACAGAGGCTTCGAGGAGTTCTACAACGCGGCCAGGGAGGAGGGCATCAACTTCGTCAGGGGCCGGGTGTCCGAGGTCGTTCTCGATGGGCCAAAGACATACGTGCGCGCGCTCGACACCGATTCGGACACGCTGCTGAGCATCGACTCGGACCTGGTCGTCCTCGCGGTCGGCCAGGAGCCGGCGGACGGCAGCGAGGCCATCGTCAAGATGCTGCACCTCCAGACCGACATCGACCGGTTCATCAAGGACATAAACCCGATGTTCCCGTCGGAGTTCAGGAGGGGCATATATGTCGCCGGGACCGCCCAGGGTCCCAAGGGGATAAGGTATTCGATCGAGGACGCGAAGAGCGCGGCCGCGGGCGTGATCGAGCTGATGAAGAAGGGGAGGATCAAGTTCCCCAGAATCGTCGCGTTCGTCGACGAGCAGAGGTGCAGGGGCTGCGGGAGATGCGAGGAGACCTGCGAGTACGGGGCCATCGTGGTCAGCGCAGACCCTGCGAAGGGCGTCCTGGTGTCCAAGGTGGACGAGGTCCGGTGCGAGGGGTGCGGCGCGTGCGCGGCAATCTGCTGCAACAAGGCGATCACCATCAACGGCTTCACGCGCGAGCAGGTCGAGGCGCAGGTACGCGCGATCATAGAGGAGGCGGTGACCGATGGCTGAGGGTTTCGAGCCCAGGATCGTCGCATTCACCTGCACATGGTGCGGATACCCGTCGGCCAATCTCGCAGGGGTCAACAAGATCGAGTACCCGGCCAATGTCAAGATCATCCGCGTCATGTGCACAGGGAGCGTCGAACCCAGCGTGATAATGGACGCCTTCGAGAACGGGGCGGACGGGGTGATGGTGATCGGATGCCTGATCGACAGCTGCCACTACGTCTCGGGGAACAAGAGGGCCCAGGAGAGGGCCGACGCGCTGAAGCGGCTGCTCGACATCCTCGGCCTCGACGGTCGTAGGCTGAGGACCGAATGGATAAACGCATCCGAGAGGACCAGGTTCGCGAAGGCCGTCCAGGAGTTCGTCGCCGAGGTCCGCGCGCTCGGACCGAACCCCGTGAGGCGCGCCAAGAAGGCCCTCAAGCCCCGGACTAAGGAGCAGACGATCGCACAGGTGAAGCAGCTCATCGAGGACACCGGCGCCTTCGACTGCGTCGAGTGCGGCAAGTGCACGACGGTCTGCCCGATAGCCAAGTTCGACCCGGACTTCGCCCCCAGGACCATCGTCCTGAGGTCGATGGAGGGGATCGTCGATAACATCGCGAACGACCGCGACATCTGGACCTGCACCACATGCGAGCAGTGCAACGCCATGTGCCCGTACAAGGTGGATTACTCCGGGTTCATCAGGGGCATGCGAGAGGAGGCCGGGCGCTCAGGGGCCGCGCCCGTGTGCTCCCAGGGAGGGCTCATACACGCAGTCCAGAGGATGATGGCCAACTCCGACGCCAAACAGAACCGGCTGAGCTGGGTCAAGCAGGACATGAAGATCACGGACAAGGGCGATGTGTTCTACTTCGTCGGCTGCCTCCCGCACTACGACCAGATATTCTTCGACCGGAAGGGACAGAACCTACAGGAGACCGCCGAAGGCGCGGTCAGGATCATGAACAGGGCGGGCATCGTGCCGGTCGTGAGCAACGATGAGAAGTGTTGCGGGCACGACCTCAACTGGACCGGGAACGAGGACGACCTCGAGAAGCTCATGGAGCACAACATCGACCTCGTCAAGAGGTCGGGGGCGAAGAAGGTCGTGTTCACATGCCCTGAGTGCTACAGGACATTCAACCAGGACTACAAAGACCTGATGGGCGACCTGCCGTTCGAGATGGTCCACATATCTGATTTCCTGAAGGGACTCATCGACAGCGGCGAACTGAAGCTCGACGGTACGCCTGGCCGCCGGCTGACATATCACGACTCCTGCAGGCTGGGGCGGCATTCGGGCGTCTACGACAGCCCCCGGGCGCTGGCGGCCGCAATCTCCGGGGGCGCCTTCGTCGAGATGGAGAACACGAGGGACAAGGCACTCTGCTGCGGCGTGAGCGGCTGGTCGAACTGTCACGCGCAGATCAAGAAGATGCAGTTGGACCGGATAGCCGAGGCGAAGAGGGTGGGGGCCGACAGGCTCCTCACTTTCTGCCCCAAGTGCCAGATACATTTCCGATGCGCGACCCAGGACAAGATCCCGGTGGAAAGGGAGACCGTCGATGTCGAGATCGAGGACTTCACGGTCGCCATCGCGAGGTTCCTGGGCCTCCTCCCGGAGGCGCAGAAGACCGCGAAGTGAGCCATGAGGACCTCCGGAAGACAATGCTGCGAAGGGGTTTGACGCCGTCGCTCCCGCGACTGCTGCGTGACCGGTTCAGTAGAACCTCGTCATCGTGGTCATCTGCTCATCGACCCGGATCTTCCGCTTCCCCAGCTCCTTGAAGAACGGCTCCGGCTCGACAGTCGCCTCCGCAGGGAAGACGCCCGGCGCCTTGATCCTGCCCGTGAGCTGCCAGTGCGAGACGATTGCAGGCGGGACGGATGTGTCCCTGGCAGACGAGACCCCTCTCTTCGGGTCGTTCCAGGTCACGATGAAGTACGTGGCCATGGCCGGCAACCCGTCCTTCTCGCCCGCACAGTCGATCCTGAACATGTCATACTCGATCTCCTCCTTCGGGGGCGCGCCCCTGCCCTCCATGATGGCCTTCTGGTACATCGCGGTCAGGTAGTCCAGTGGGGACACCTTGGCGCATCCGGCTTCCAACGGCTTGTCGTCCGCGAACCCCAGCCCTCTGAGGGTCTGGAAGGTCGCCATGTCGTTCGGCGGGAAGCCGATCCTGAAGGTCACGTTCTTCGCATTCAGGTACTTCCCCATCGTCGCCGGCTCGGAGTGCTTCACATAATATGACCGGACCTTGCCGATCGGATCCGGCATGATGACATCCTTCTCGCCGCCGAGGATCCTCTGCTTCTCGTACCTCCCGTTGATCCATTGAACGGACTCCTGGGTGAACTCGTCAAGGACGGTCCTGATCGAGTAGCCTGGCCAGCCCGCCTCCTTCACAGGGAGCGTGTTGCCCCATGCACATACGATGTCAATCGAGTCGACCGAATCGAGCTTCTTGGCCCCCGCCGCCCCGGCGATGTTGGTCATGCCCGGCGTGCTTCCGAGGCCGATCGTGGCGTTGATTCCAGCATCCTTCCATTTCTTGTGAAGCCCGATCTGCTTCAGGCATGTGTCGAAGAAACCTCCCAGGTCTGTGTACGCCGCCCCGCCCTTGAGGCAGGCGTCCATCACACCCAGGTTCGTCTGATACCAGGCACAGTTGACGACAGCGTCGACCTTCTCGTCCTTGATCACCTTCAGGACCTTGGCCGTGTCGGTGGCATCGACCTCCATGAGCTTGACCTTCTTGCCGAGGCCCAGGTCGTCCATGGCCTTCTTGACATTGCCCAACTTCCGGCTCGAGGCTATGATGTCCTTGACACCGCAGAACTCCACTAGGTCCTGCACGCTATACGCACCTATCTGCCCCGAGGCACCGAGTACCAATGCTTTCACGTTTGCACCTCCCTGTTCAACCGCTCCCAATCTTCCCAGAACTGTCTGAACGACAGACATCATCTGTAGAGTTCCAAGCTACTTAAACCTTGCTTGAAAGATGGAGCCAGCATTCAAACGAAACAGCAATCATAAGCCATTTCATCGAACAAACAATGACAATCACCTTGAGAGTTTCAATTCGATGCGAAACCCCACCGACTAATGCGAATCGTGCGGGCCCGGTGCGTCAGGACTCAGGGACGAGGAGCGTGACGTAACCTTGAACCTGTGCAACCGCACCCTCCTGACCTTGACCACGAGGACACCTTCGCACTCCGTCCCGTTCACACGCTGAACCTCGGACAGGTTCAGAACACCCTCGCCGACGCAATCGCATCTCAGTGCATCGAACCTCGCCTGAGAGCACTTCCTCAAGGCAATCTCGCGATGGCGTCGACCTCGATGCGGGCGCCCTTGGGGAGAGAAGAGACACCCACGGTGGAGCGCGCAGGCCTGCAACCCCCTAACGCGCGCGCATACACCTCGTTGACCGTCTGGAACTCAGACATCTCCAGCAAGTAGATGGTCACCTTGACGACATCCGCCCAACCACATCCTGCCGCCTCCAGGACAGATGCCAAGTTGGCCATCGCCTGCTCTGCCTGGACAGCCACGCCAACGCCCGCGAGCTCACCCGTCTCCGGGTCCGTGCCGATCTGCCCCGAGCAGAATAGGAATCCACCCGCACCGACCGCCTGGGCGTAAGGTCCGACCGGCTTCGGGGCCCTCAGGGACATGACCGGGACCGGCTTCTCTGCCACGCTCATGCGCCCTTCCCGCCGCTCCTATCGAAGACGAGCTCTCCATCGATCACCGTCTTCACGACCATCGTCGATGGAAGTGCCGATGGCACCGTGATCGGGTCAGAAGACAGCACCGCGAAGTCCGCCAGCTTACCAACCTCGAGCGAACCCTTGACACCCTCGTCAAATCCCGCATACGCGGAGCCGAGCGTGTACGCCCGGATGGCGTCAGCGGCCCCTAGCCTCTGGGCTTCATAGGGCGCGTTGACTGCGGACAGGATCCCGTAGAGCGGCGAGAACGGCATGCAATCGGATCCGAAAGCCAACCGAACGCGGGCGTCGAGCATCTCCTTGAATGGGTTGTTCCGCTTGGACCTCTCGGGTCCGAGCCGCGCCGTGTACATCCCGTTGATGCCACCCCATTCCCCGACGAAGTTTGGCTGCATGGATGCGATGACACCGAGCCTCCGCATCTGCTTCAAGTGGTCCCTGGAGGGGAGCTCGAGATGTTCGATCCTGTGCCTGTGGTCTTTCCGCGGAAGCGAAGTGAGGGCCGCATCCACTGATGCAAGAGCGCGCCCGATGCCCTCGTCACCGATCGCATGGATGACCACTTGGATGCCGGCCTCATGGGCCTTCGAGACCATCTCGTCCATGCGACCCGCATCGTGGACGAACATCCCCTTGTTACCAGGGTCGTCCGTGAATGGCTCGGAGAGGGCGGCGGTCCGGGCGCCAAGAGCGCCGTCACAGAATATCTTGAGGCCACCAATCCTCAGCCAATGCGACCCCAACCCGGAGCTCATCCGGAGGTCGAGGAGTGATTCCAGATTGTCCGAGGGCATGTTGAACCGCACCCTGACCTTCAGCTTGCCGGACCGCTCTGCCTCCTGGTACACCGGGAGATCCTCGATCCGCGCGTTGTCGTGGACGGAGGTGACGCCCAGCGAATGAGCTTTCTTCGTGGCGATCGTCAACGCCTTTGCCATCCGCTGCCTTGAGGGGGCGGTCGCTGCCCGGACGAGACCGACGGCAGACTCCTTGAGGATGCCCGTGAGGCCCGAGGAATCCTTATCGACATCGGGCGTGCCACCATCAAGGCCCAGCGCGGATATCGCCTTCGAGTTCACTGACGACAGATGGCCGCATATGCGATGCGCCACCGCCTTGCGGTCAGGGCAACACTTGTCCAGGTCCGCCCTCGTGATGAAACGCCCGTCCTTCCAACTGCTCTCACGCCAACATGTCCCGATGACCCATTCGTCCTCAGAGATCTTCTGAGAAGCCGCTCGCATCAGGGCCATCGCCTCGTCGAGGGTCTTAGTCCCGCTCAGGTCGACGGACAACATGTCAAGCCCCATCTGAACGAAATGCGTGTGAGCGTCGATGAAGCCAGGCACCACTGAGCGCCCACCCAGGTCAAACTTGTCACAGCCCCGAGGAGCGGTCTTCTTGATATCGGAATCGTCTCCGAGCGCGATGACCACACCGTCCGAGACCGCCAACGCCTTGACGATCCTAGACTCCGAGTCGAATGTGTATATCCTTCCGTTGTAGAACACCGCGTCGGCGCGTCGTGCAACCATGTACCTCGCCTGCGACGGTACATGACGCACCGGGGATATTATCGTTCACGGGACGACCGGCTTCTCACTTCTTGTTTATCAACTTGTCAATCAGAAGGTTGAACGCCTGCTCCACGTTGTACCCGGTCTTCGCGGATGTGAGGAGCGCAGGTGAGTCGTTCTTCTTCGCGAACATCTCGATGTCCACGAACGGAATCCTCGTCTCCTCCTTGAGGTCGCACTTGTTGCCGAGGAAGACTATCGGGATCTTGCCAGTCGTCGCAGTCATCGCCTTGACCCAGTACCTCAGCTCCCCCAGGCTCTCCTTGCTGGTGACATCGCAGACCGCGATCGCACCTTCTGCTCCGTAGAAGTACGCCTCCCTCAGAACCTCGCGGAAACTCGGCTGCCCCATTATGTCCCAGACCAGGAGCACGACCTTCAGAGGCGCGCCCGTCTTCGGGTCCTTCACCGTGACCTCCTTCTTCGTGACCTTGGTCCCTATGGTCGCGATGTACTTGTCATCGAAAACATCCATCACGAAGCGCCTGATCAGGCTCGTCTTCCCGACGCCAACATCACCGACGAGGCATATCTTGATCTTCTTCGATTCGTCAATTGGTGCCAAGTACTCAACTTCCTGGGGTTGTGTGTATATTGGCCGTGAATCTAAAAAAGTTTGCATAGCTAGACGCACTTAGAACGCCGAGCATTCGTCATGATAAGAGCGCGGAATCTGCGTCTCACTGACGACGACGCTCCAATGCAAAGCAACATAACACATGAAGCGCATACATATCATAACGTGCATCTTGAATCGCACAACACATCCGATGTCGAAGCGAGATGGGGACAGATGCATCGTCAATATCCGGACGTGAGACGCCCGGTAAGGAGGGAAAAACTCATGGATTGTGGAAAGTGCGCGAAGAAGACGAAGAAGAAGGCAGTCAAGAAGATCGTGAAGAAGAAGAAGTAAGTCTTCATCTGACCGAGCAGATTCTCGCTCAGGAGGACGACACAATGGCTGTCAAGAAGAAGACTTCCAAGAAACCTGGCATGGATGCCAAGAAGAAAACCTACTACAGAGGGAAGGAAGTCCGCGTCTCACGGACGCGATGACCTCAAGAATCTTGGCATGACTGAACTCGATGTCCTCGGATCAAACCTCACCAAATCCTCTTCTTGTTTCATTATCACACAATTCCGGGACACAATCCCGTTCAGTGAGCCTGGTAGGCGCATCAACCTTGAACCACCGGAGGTGACCCAAGGGTCGATGGCATACCTCTTCGCGACGTCGACCGCGAGCCGGCGTCTCTCCTTCAGGGTCATGCTGTACGCGTCTTCATCGTCGACCACGACGTGGAAACCGCGCCCCGAGTAGACTATCTCAACGAGCTTGAATCGGCGTCTCAGCTCGGAGGCCAAACGGACCGCCTGGCCTCTCACATTCTTGAACTCCAACATGCAGAACGACAAACCCCGGCCGCGGGCCATCTTGTCACCAATCGTCCCGTGGTAGGGGCAATCGACGTTCTCCGGGTCTAGGTCGAACGCCAACTGCTGCCCGACCCTGTTCCCGCACCTCTCGCATGCACGGACGCTCTTCGTGCATATCGAGCACGCGGATGTGTCGCCGTACCTGTTCCGGTCGTAGTACAGCCCCTCCGGGAGGTAGTCCAGCGCATGGTCCCTGATCTGCCCGATGCTGGACCAGTCGTCTATGATCATCACATCGTCCCTGTTGGCTGCGTGCTCGGGGGCCACAATCCCGGTGTGCCTCCCCGGTATCATCGCGAACCTCATGCCGCGTCTGCCCGCGGCCCAGTGGGTGACCGCTCCGACATCGAACTCCCGCGTGTAGAACTCCCGACGCTCTCCGAGCGTCGATGGACGCATGCCACGAGGATACTTGCGCATCACCGCGAAAACATCCTCGGAATCTGATAAACCTTTGCAAATCCAAATATGCGGCATCCTCATTCCCTGCGTGGAACCAAGGATGGCTGCGGACAGGAGACTTCTCTGGGTGATAAGCTATCACCACGCTGCGAACGACGGGACTTTGCTCGCGCTCGTCGCCCTCCTGCCCATACTCATGGATGAGATGGCACTGTCGTACACCCAGATAGGGCTGCTCGGCCTAGGGCTCATCATCACCGTGATCGTCCAGCTCATGGTCGGGCGTGTGGCGGACAGGATGTTCTCGAAGTACCTCCTCGAAGCCGGGGCGGCGCTGATGGCCGTGTCCTTCGTCCTTCTGCTCTGGGTATCCGACTTCACAGGACTCTTCCTCGCCGTCATATCCATGCGTGTCGGGGCGAGCTTCTACCACCCAGTCGGAATAAGCTGGATAACGAGGGAGTACGAGGGACCGTATCTCGACACCGCACTCGGCATTCAGAGCGGCACGGGGAACCTCGGAGTGATCATCGCGCTGGCAAGCTCTGGGTTCCTCGGAGAGACCTTCGGTTGGAAGGCGACCTGCGGGCTCTGGGCGGTCCTGAACCTCGCCGCAGTCGTCTCCGGATTGGTCCTTGCCCGAAACGCCGACATCGGTCGCCGGACCATCGCCAGGCCCAGGCAGACGAGCGCGAGGGAGACGCTCTCGAAGATCGGGCTCCTCACATTCCCAATAGCGACCGGTGGAGCGCTCTACCAGGTGACGAGCTACTATGGTCCCATTAACCTCACGACGATGCACGGTTGGACCGCTGGGGCCGCGGACCTCATCTTCGCAGTCTGGATCGGCGTCGGGACCGTGACCGCATACTACTTCGGGCAGCTGTCCAGGAGATGGGGGCGGGACAGGCTCCTGAAGGCCGGATACGGGATATCGGCGGTCAGCGCTGCCGCGCTCTTCTTCGTCTCCGACTGGTACATCGTCGCGGCGGTGCTCGTCTTGTACGGTTCGGTGCTCTTCCTGACATATCCAGCGATCTTCGCAGCCATCACCAAGAGTACTGATGAGAGCGAACGCGGCACGGCGTTCGGCATCCTGTTCGGCTTTCAGCTCGGCGGTGGCGCGGTCGTCGTCTATCTGTGCGGCCTTGTCGCAGACAAGCTCTCCGACCCGTCCTACAGCTTCCTCATAGTCAGCGCACTGAGCCTGGCATCACTACTGCTCATCCAGTTCGGAAAGACCAGAACCTGACGATACCGCTAGATGAGACTCACGGCTTGGGGCGCGTGCTCGTGAACAGTAGGGGCTCCATTGTGAAATCCTTGGGAGGGGGTGTCTCGAAGCCCGCACTCTGGAATTCGTGAACGACAACCCCGAAGCCCCTCTTGAGCTGCTGCCGCTTCAGCCACAGGACGCACATGGCGATGAAGACAGCTATTATGCCGGTGAGGTACACCATGTCGAAGATGTTGCCTCCGCCGATGCTCAAGGTCGGTGTGCCATCCTGCGGCGCAGCGAAGGAAAGTATCTCGCCGAGGTGGAAGACGTCCGCGCCGATCAGTGTCCCCAGTATCCCCGATACATATGCCAGGGGCGCGGCCTGGCGGATGTCGATCCAGAACACAGACAGGGAATACAGACCTGCCGCGATCGCGGGTGCGAAGGCGATCGGTACGTCGGCCACTATACCGACGCCCTCCTCCGCGCGCGTGACGAAGTACGTGATGTATGCGACTATGGTGAGGCCGATGAACGCCTCCGCGACCCCGACCCTGCGATCCTTGAGGAGGATGACGCAGATGATCAGGGGGATGACTCCCCCGCCGACGCTGATGCCGACCCACCAGCCATGGTATGGGAACAGAGGAACCGTTATCCAGCCGAGGAACAGCGTTCCCATGACGATCGCGCTCGCCTCACTGCTCGTGAAACCCATCGCCTTGAGCGCCCGCTCTATCGACGCGATGTACAGATAGACGAGCAGCAGAAGAAGCGCTGCGACGACCAAGATGAGGACTAAGCCGGTCTCCTCCGCCATGCAATCAGAGTATCAGATGCGTAGGAAATAAACTGTGCGCATGCGCATCACGGGTCCCAGCGCGGGAACGACCCGGTCCTCGGGTATACGCACGGCAACATCGTCACCCGCATCGATACGGTCTCCATCGCCCAGCCAGGGTCCACATCTCCGAAGTACACCAGGTGCGTCGGGCACCTGCAATCAGAGGAACCGAACCCATTGGCGACCACGCTGGAGCCGTCCGCCTGCAGGAGGGATCCCACGAGCTCGCACTCCGTCTCCTTCTTCTTGCCAGGGATTGCCACAGTCATCAGGATCTCCGCGCTTCCGAGGAGATAGTCGATGTGCCAGTGTCGCCTCTTCGTGCGCGACCTGTGCCGGCCGACACGATGCTCGATCCCGCCCAGGCCAGAACCGACATATGCGTACATTCCCTGTGGAAACACCACCCGGCCGAGCGCTCCAACTTTGAGAGTCGTCGGCCTCTGGACCCCGAGCACAAGACAGTATGTTCCCCGCATCGATGCACATGATGGAGATGCGACCGCATCAATCTTGTCTGGTTCGTGAAGAGCCAGCCGTGTCTCAAAACCCATATATCTCCGTAACGCATCTGTGAGGACGTATTTGACCGGGATGGGATATGGGCGACATCAGCTCACTACTTTATGTTCCCCTGGTGGCAATGGGATTCATAGTTCTCAACCAGGGTGCGAAGTTCATCACGGACAACGCCGTGGCAGTCTCAAGGAACTTGGGCATCAGCAAGTTCGTTATAGGCATGCTGATAGTGTCCACACTGGCAGCCATGCCAGAGGTGCTCGTCTCGATGTTCGCCCTGACTCAGGGCGCCGAGCAGATCGCCCTCGGGAACGCCCTCGCATCGAATGTGGTGACGATCGCGTTCGTGATAGGGCTCACTGCGGTCATCGTACCCCTCAAGGTCTCCAGAGAGATGCTGATGAGGGACGCGGTCTTCCTGATGACCGTCACCATCGTCGGCTCGGTCCTGCTCCTCGACGGGAAGCTGACCAGCCTGGAAGGCATAGCGCTCATGATACTGTTCATCCCGTACACGATGAACCTGCTCCTTGCAGAGAGGGAGGGGGACCCGAAGGAGCTCTCTGAGACTCTGGAGGAGGCCACGATCCAGCTCGAGCTGATGGGGCACCTCTTCGGAAAGAAGATAGTGATAAGAGCGGGGATCCAGTGGCTCCTGTTCGGCGTGCTGTGGACGGTGATGGGCGCGGAGTTCGTCGTCCGCGGCATGATGGCCGCAACAAACAACTTCGGCCTCGATCCGTGGCTCGTGGGCGTGACGGTCGCTGCGATCGGGACGACCCTCCCGGATATAGCGGCATCGTATCATGCTGCAAGGCGAGGATACGGAGACCTGGCCTTGGGCGAAGGCATCGGGGCCAACATCGTCACCGTGCTCCTCACGCTGGGCCTGATGGGGATTGTACGGCCGTTCTCCTTCGACTTGGGGAACGTGATCCCGATGATCGTGGTCCTGAACCTGTCGACATTCCTGGTGCTGATATTCATGCTCAAGGGGATGCGCATATCGCGGACCGCCGGCGTCGTGCTCATCAGCACGTACTTCGGGATGATCCTGTCCGTGTTCCTGCTATGGCTGCGATGACCGCCCAACGGACTTATGTAGAGGCTAGGGCCTTGCACATCCAGGTTCACAGGGGCGATTCTGACGAACAAGCAGCTCATAACCGGACTTGAGCCAGGAGAGGTTGCGGAGTACGTCTTCCTTTGCGGGGAGCCAGAGAGGGTCCCGAGGATCGCATCCGCGCTGGCCGACCCGAAGAAGGTCAGACAGGTCAGGGAGTTCGCAATCCACTCGGGCACACTGGATGGCACCAAGGTCACTGTGGCATCCACAGGCATTGGCGGACCCTCCACAGCGGTCCTGATCGAGGAGCTCTCCAACCTGGGGGCGAGGACATTCATCCGCATCGGGACCTGTGGTGGCATCGCGGACGGCCTCGAGAAAGGGGATTTCGTGATCGCGACAGGCGCTGTCAGGCTCGACGGGACGAGCAGGAGCTATGCGTGGAGGGAGTACCCGGCAGTTGCCAGTCACGAGGTCGTGCTCGCGCTGACCGACTCCGCAACGAGGCACAAGGCGAGGTTCGATGTCGGCATCTGCCTGTCCGTGGACGGGTTCTACAGCGAGAACAAGGTCCTGAAGGACGGGAAGGTCGCCCCCATGTCCCAGAACGGATACATGCCATCGTTCATGGTCGACCGGCTGGCAGATGCGAAGATGATGAACGTCAAGAACATAGAGATGGAGAACGGCACCATCTTCACGCTCAGCAACCTGTTCGGCCTGCGCGCCGGAGCAATCTGCACCGTCTCAGACGTCGTCCCATGGCACCCGACCGAGAAGGTCATAGACTTCGAGCAGAACATGGCCGACTGCATACGGACCGGCGTGGACGGGATGCGGACGCTCATCTCATGGGACACTCAGAAGAAGGGCGCGAGGTACTGGACCCCGTCGATGGCGTGACCGGCGTCACTTAGATGACTTCGGAGATGGAGCGCCCTTGCGTGGAGCGGCAGCCGGGTATGATTTGAGCGACTTGAATGGTTCTGGCCACTCGACCGTATGTATGCTCGGGGACTCCTCC
Source organism: uncultured Thermoplasmata archaeon (assembly GCA_964568665.1). Lineage (GTDB taxonomy): Archaea > Thermoplasmatota > Thermoplasmata > UBA10834 > UBA10834 > CAWBDD01. Next base: position 60,832 of record CAZMPY010000014.1, read on the forward strand.
CTGTCGCGGAAGTACTGCTGGTAGAACTCCTCGGCGAGGTTCGGGACAATCGGGGCGGTGAGCTTCAGCAGGCCGAGACCGACGGACCACATGACGTGCCAAGCCGCCTCGTCCTTCGTGTCGAGGCGCTTCCCCTCTGACGCAAGGTAAGTCGCCGAGACGTCGTCCCTGATGAACTCCTCTATCGTCCTGAGGGCCTCGACTGGCTTGTTCCCCTGGAACAGGTCCGCGACGGTAGACGACATGCGCGTGAAGAGCTGGAGCATCTGCTTGTCCGGCTCCCTGAGCACGAGCAGCTCGGTGATGGGCTTGACTTTGATGCGCTTCGAGATGTACTCGTCCAGGCTCCAGAGCTGCTTCCACAGCCTGGTCTCCTGGCGTCTGATGTCGAGCAGGTTCCTGGCCTCGCTGTATTCGCGCTTCTGGAGAGCGGACGACAGGTTCCTCAGGGAGTCCTGTATCGGGTCCACCTGGACACCGCTCCTGCTCAGCTGAGGGGTCAGCCTCAGGACGTCCTTGATGTACCCTCGTAGGTGGCTGTGCCATTCGAGCCTGTCCTCGAGGAGGTCCTTCGCCATCAGCATGTTCGTCATGCCCTGGTCGAACCGCCCATCCTTGTATGTCGAGATGGAATCCACAATGAGCTCCTCGACGTCGCCGCAGAAGACCCCGGCCTTCCTAGCCTGCAAAACCAGACCCTTGGCGATCCTGAAGGTGGCGAGGAAGTTCATGCTGCTGAAGTTGCGCTCCTCGAGCAGGGCCGCCGCGGCATCTGAGATGCTATGGTCCCTGCTGAACAGGCACTCGATGAGTGCGAGCTCGCCGACCTCGGACTGCGTCAGCCTTGTGAGGCTCTCCCGGACCTGGTTCCTGACCTTGGGTTCGTCGTGGTTGTAGTGCTTCGCAAGCACGGGGATCATGGCCAGAGGATTCTTCCTGGCATGCTCCTCGATCCTATCGAGCATCTTGCGCCTGCGCCCAGGGAGGATCGATGAAAGGTCGGAAGCAAGATGTCTATCGATCCGAAGGCTTTCGACATCCTTCGACATCTCGACATCGGCGTCGCTGACATAGATGTCCTTCACTAAACCCGACCCCCTGGCACTTGAGCATGCGAGTGCAGATACATAAGTCTTTTCGGATGGTTCTGGCCTGGCCACGGTGCCCCTGGATAGGGCCAGACAGGACGGAATCTATAAGTTGAGGGATGCTGATTCAACGAAGGGTGAAGGATTGGGGATAATAGAGTTCCTGGACGACGTCTGGTTCAATCTGCGAGATAACCTAATCAGCGGGATTCCTGACACGATAGTGCTGGTGATTGGAGGCATCATCTTCCTCGCCGTGGCCCTCTTGATCATCAAGATCGTCAGGAGTAGCCTGGCGATGATGATCAAGCACGCGCCAATCAACCAGAAGGTCGGGGACATACTCGTCAAATCGATCTACATGCTGATGCTGTTCACGATCATGGTGGCGTTCCTGGAGATGATTGGGCTGTCGCAGATCGCACTCGCTCTCGGCGTGTCGATCGCGTTCATAGCATTGGCGATAGGCATGGCCATGAACTCAGTCCTGGGCGACTTCATCTCCGGCGGGTTCCTCCTGGGCGAGAAGGACTTCGGGCCGGGGTTCGTTGTCGAGGCGGCAGGCGTGAAGGGAACGGTCGTGGATGTGGACATGAGGAAGACGAGGATCCAGGCCGAGGACGGCGTGCTCCACGTGATCCCGAACAAGGCCGTCGAAGGGGCGATATGGAAGGTCATCAAGAGGCCCGCTGAACAGCCGAAGAAGAAGCTCATCTAGTAAGGCCGACCTCAAACCCCTTCTGTCTTTCTCATCTTGCCGATCCTGGGGAACCTCAGGGCGTCCGTCCCCGAGAACACCAGGGGCTCGAAGTCCGACAACCCTGCTGGGGCGAGCAGGGGAGACATCTCATCCGTACTGGGCTGATGGACCACGTCGGCGCCGCCTGCTACCAAACTCATCGCAGGGAGCACGACGATTTCCCGGCGGGGATCGTAGAGGAAGCATGGAGCCTTGACAGATACCCCGAGCTCGTCCCTGAGCGATATCGAGGGGTGGATATGGCCCATGACGGTCGGTTGGGCGGTGAGACGTCCCGAATGCCCGTGGACCACCCGGACACCGCCCACACGCGCCTCGGGCGTGAGGTGGAGGCCAAGCTCCCTCAGGATCGTCCCTAGGTAATTGTCATGGTTTCCCTTTACGACCGCGACCGGGGCGAGCCCGCTGAGCCTCCGAACGAACGACGACACATCGGTCCATTCTTGGATGAGGTTCCTGGAGAAGTTGTGCTTGAGGTCGCCTGCCACGATCAGCCTGTCGGGCGACACTGACCTGACAAGCTCGGCCAGCGTTTGCTCGATCCGGGAGGTCTGGACCCTGGGGAGGCTCAGTCCCTCGTACTCCAGGACGGCCTCGCAGCCGAGGTGGAGGTCCGAGACCACGAGCGTGCGCTCGTCTCGGATGAGGACCGCACCGCACGGGTACGCCTCGAACCTGTCGCCCAGCCTGCGACCAGCGGTCACATGTGGCATTAGGGCGAGCACGCTTAACAAGCTTCTGACCGGGCGGTCCGGGTGAAGACTACTTTTGCCATGCCCGTGGCTACATTATATACCACCGCCGCTGCTCTTCCGCCTGGATGCTATTCAACAGCTTCGTCTTCTTAGACGGCATCGGAACCATGCGCGAGACATCATTCTGGCGCGCCGGTGTGCTCACATGGGACGACTTCCTCCGCGCAGAGCGCATGCCGAAGATGTCCCAAGCTAGGAAATCGTCGATCGACAACGAGCTCGCGGAGGCGAAGGTCCGGCTAGCCAGGTCGGACTCGGCGTACTTCGCCAGCAGGTTCCCCAGAAGGGAGCACTGGAGATGCCTAGGGGAGTTCGGAAGGTCGGTGGCATATCTAGACATCGAGACGACGGGGATATCCCCCAGGTCGCCAATCACGCTCGTGGGCGTGTACGACGGGTCGAGGATGCACACGCTGGTGCGGGGGCTGAACCTCGATGCGAGGACGGTCAGGGCGATCCTGTCATCCACACATGCGATTGTCACATTCAACGGCGCAAGCTTCGACCTGCCGATGCTGGAGTCGCAGTTCCCGGGCTCGATCCCGGACATCCCACACGTGGACCTCAAGCACCCGCTCGCGAAGCTGGGACTGACCGGCGGCCTGAAGAGGATCGAGCGCGAGATGGGCATCCTGCGGGACAAGAGGGTCGAGTACATGACCGGCGAGGACGCCGTCTATCTATGGAGGCTCTGGGAGAAGAAGGGGAACGGGAACGCCCTCGAGCTGCTCACCGAGTACAACGCGGCAGACTGCAGGAACCTGCAGACGCTCGCCAGACACGCCTACACGAGGCTCAGACAGAGGGGCTTCGAGGCGAGCGCAGGATGCAGGAAAGTTTGATGAACACCGCGCCGGTTATGGTGACTGGATGGATGGGCTCCTCGAAGCATTGATCGCATCGGTCGTGTTCGCGCTGATCATATTCCTCATCAGCCGTTCCGTGAAGACAATCGTGTTGATTGGTTCCGCCGTGATCGCGTTCCTCGCACTCGTGTACTTCGGGGTGCTCGGATGACGACCGAGGCCGGTCCAACGCTCGCGTCGCAGGTCCCGTCCGGCCTGTGGGCGTCCGCGGTCGAGGCGGCTGAGGGCATCAGACGTGCGCAGACCGTGACCGTGGCCACGCACATCGACGCAGACGGCATCGCGGCGGCGGGCATCGCGTCTGCAGCGCTGACCCGCGCGGGAAGACTGGCATGTGTGCGGTTCTTCAAGAAGCTCGACGACGCGGCCATCAAGGACCTCCGGAAATCCGGGTCGGACCTCGTCTGGTTCACTGACCTCGGGAGCGGGTCCATCTCCAAGATCGAGGGCATGAGGGCGGTCATAAGCGACCACCACGTGCCTGACACGACCGCACCCACCGGCCCGAGGAACGGCCAGATGCTCATCTCGGATTTCGCCACCGTGCTCCATGTCAACCCCCAGCTGCACGGAGTCTCCGGGGCGAACGAGCTCAGCGGCGCCGGTAGCACATTCCTGGTCGCATTAGCCCTGGACCCAGCGAACATCGAGTTCGCGCCGCTCGCGATCCTGGGGGCCGTGGGCGACCTCCAGGACCAAAAGACCAGGAGGCTCGAGGGCGTCAACCGGATGATACTCATGGCCGCCTGCAGGCTCGGCCTGGTGGAATCGTCCGAGGACCTCCGGTATTTCGGACGGGAGACCCGGGCCATCCACAAGATGCTCGAATACTCCAGCGACCCCTTCCTTCCCGGCATAACGAACAACGAGGAGGGGGCGCTTGCATTCCTCCTCGAGCGGGGGCTGGAGCTGAAGGATGGCGAGACCTGGAGGGTGTGGTCCAGCCTCACCAGCGATGAGAAGGACGACATCATAGACGGCCTGAGGACACTGCTCGAAAGGAGCAGGCGCAAGCCAGGGACCATCGAGCGGCTCGTCGGAGAGGTCTACACGTTCCCCCGGGAGCCTACAGGCATGCCCGTCAGGGACGCCAAGGAGTTCGCCACGCTGCTCAACGCCTGCGGGCGGCACGGGCGCGCGGATGTCGGGCTCAGGCTATGTACGGGGGACAGGGGAGACGCCCTGAACGAGGGGCTCGTCCTGCTCCGCGACCACAGATCCGCACTCAGTCAGGCGCTGACCTTCGCCAAGGATGTCGGCGTCACCCGGATGGTGAACATACAGCACTTCGACGCAGGGGACGAGATCGAGGACACCATCGTCGGGACCGTCGCGGGCATGCTCCTCAACAGCAACGGGAGCGACAGGAGCGCTCCGATGGTCGCGTTCGCGGATTCGACCGAGTACTCCGAGGTCCCGACGAAGAAGGTATCGGCGAGAGGCACCCAGGAGCTGGTGTCCATGGGGATGGACCTGTCCGTCGCGATGAGGACCGCTGCCGAGCGCTTCGGCGGGGTCGGAGGAGGGCACAACATAGCCGCTGGCGCCACGATACCCGTGGAGAAGAAAGAGGAGTTTCTAAGGGTTTTGGACGAGACCGTCGGTTCCCAGCTGCTCAGGGGAGCACGGCAACGAGTATAGCCTTCTGGGCATGCATCCGGTTCTCTGCCTGGTCGAAGACCACGCTGTGAGGTCCATCCATGACGCCCGCGGACACCTCGAGCTCCCTGTGCGCCGGGAGGCAGTGCAGGAAGATCCAGTCCTTGTTCGCCTTCTCGGCCAGCTTGTCGTTGACCTGGTATGGCAGGAAGAGCTTCTCGCGGGCCGCCTTCTCAGACTCCTGGCCCATCGAGACCCATGTGTCGGTGTAGATGACATCCGCGCCCTCTGCCGCCTGGTAGGGGTTCGACATCAGCTCGATCCTGGCACCGGTGGTCTTGGCAATCTCCTGGGCCTTCGCAACGATGTCCGCGTTGGGCCTGAAATCCTTGGGTGTCGCGGCGCGCATGTTCATGCCCACCAAGGCGCAGCCAAGTAGCAGCGAGTTGCAGACGTTGTTGCCGTCGCCCACGTACAGCATCTGGAGGCCCTTCAGCTTGCCCTTCTTTTCCTTGACCGTCAGGAGGTCCGCGGCACACTGGCAGGGGTGTTCGATGTCGTCGAGCCCGCTGACCACAGGAACGCTGGCATAATGGGCGAGCTCCCTCATGATCTGGTTGCTGAACGCGCGGTACATTATCACGTCGACATACCTGCTCAGCACATTGGCGACATCGGATACTGACTCCCTCTTGCCGATCTTGACCTCGTCAGGGCCGATGTACAGCGCCTTCCCGCCGAGCTGGGCCATGCCAACCTCGAAGGATACCCTCGTCCTCAGGCTGGGCTTCTCGAAGACCATCCCCATGACCTTCCCTTTCAGGGGATCCTGTTTAGTGGCCTTCTTGGCCGTCTCCTTCTTGCGAAGATCCTTCTTCATCTTCTCTGCGTTGGCCAGGATGGCCTCGAAGTCATCCCTCATGTCGAGCACTGATATGATGTCTCGCTTCAACGCGCACACCTTGGAGCCTCAACCGCCAGCGCCGTATTAAGCCTTTTGAGACCGACAAAGGTACCGGTCAACCCCTGCACGCGGACAATCCGCAGCACACGCAGGCCTGGCACCCCGAGGTGCGGATTAGGACGCCACCGCACTCGGGACAGGTCGAGCCATAGGCCGCCGATGCCTCCCGCCGCATCTGATCACTGTCTTCCATCTGATTCCCCTTGAGGCGGCTTACCGCGCGGGGTATATTCATCTTGAGCCCCGGGGGTCCGCGAAAATGCCTCGCGTGTGGCCAGAGCGCGTTCCGGGGGCTGGACGGTGTGATAAGCTTTATCTACAGCTATAACATGAAGGCGATTCGTGGCCGGGGTGGGGTAGTGGTATCCTTGGGGACTGTGGATCCCTTGACCCGGGTTCAATTCCCGGTCCCGGCCCCTCTACGACCCTGAGGGGCTCACTCCGAGAACAGCGCGCCGCAGTGTGGGCATTTCTGGTCATCTGACGCCACGGGCTTCCCGCATGCAGGGCACTCGAACCCCTCGACCTCGCCGCCGTCCCCGTCCAGTCCTATCGTCGCCTTCTCCGCCACGTCCCCGGCGAACACGGAGAACTCGGTCTTGCACGATGGACATGTGTGCTGGTCCGGTGATACGAGCGTCCCGCAGAACGGGCATTCGAACCGCACATCCACGAACGACGCCCCGCATCTCGGACAGGCGCGTTCGCTGCCAGAGACGGTCTTTCCGCACGAGACGCATGCGAAAACGAAGACTGGAACGCCCTTGTCATCCATGGTCAGAAGATGATTCTGCATATATTTAAGAAATCTCATTAAAATATGGGAGCGCCATCGGGCGGCGCTGCAATGTTTTATCTACTTGCCCTTGCGCGGCCTCGCCTTCTTCGCCACTGCCCGTCTCTTCACCTGCGCCTTCTTCTTCACCGGGGCCTTCTTGCCAGTGCCTTTGCGCGCACGCGGGGCATCCTCCCCGCCTTGGGTCGCGCCGAGGGCGTCCTCGGCCAGCTCGGCATCTTCCTCGCGCGTGATCTCCTCGATCTCCTCGAAGACCGCCTGGCAGCTCCTGCACGACTTCGCGGCGATCGGGATCTTATCCCCGCAGACCGGGCAGTCGACCTTCGCCTCCGTGAGCGGGAGGTCGCACCTGGGGCACCTGTCCTCGTCCCCGCGGATCATGAGCCCGCACCCGGGGCACGCCACGCGCCTCACCTGGGACTTGATCTGCTCGAGCTCGGTGTCGATGATGTTGTCCACGAACTCGTCCATGTCGAAGCCGCTCGACGACTTCTCGACGCTGTCAGAGAACTCCGTAAGGTCGATGCCGCACGTCGAGCACTTGACCGCGTTCCGCCACACGAGCCCTGAGCAGAAGGGGCATTCGAAGAGCGTACCAGGGCCGAACTGCAGACCGCACCTAGGACACTCTGAATCGTTCGCGCGGACGATCCTGCCGCACTTGAAGCAGCTGAGGAAGATGTCCCTCTGTTCCCCTTCTGACATCATCGCCCCTCGTAACGCTCTCGGCTATATAAATACTGAAAGTCTGGCTATCCAGCACGCCGACCAGGCCCGTCGCAGTTCACTCGCATTCCGGGCCATCGGCCCTCGCCCTGCGCCGGTACACCGCGATGAACACGACCAGGACCGAGAACACGGGCACGACGACATCGCCGAACTCCGGTATCTTCTCGAATATGACCTGGATGAGGCCAGTCGTGTTCTGGGTCCACTCCACACAAATCCTAGCCTCGGAGGGCGCGGAGTAGACGGACGTGAGGTAGTACTTCGCGTGCGAGGTCGAAACGAAGGCCGTGGGGGTTCCAGACCAGGCACCCGCGCTGTACTTCTTGTAGACTATCGAGTTGTCGTCCACCTGCACCCAGAAGGCAAAAACGTTGTTGTTCGACGCATCCAGCGATATCGTGGGAGCCCGGTGACTGTCGGTCGTAGCGACCGTGCTCAGGGCGTACGCGGCGGACCAGGCCGTCGCGCTGCTGTTGTACCTGGCGTATATGTGTGACCTCAGCTGGGCGGCGTTGGTGTTCGAGTCGCCATAGACCACGCGGCAGACGCCGTTGCCGTCGACGACCGCGGACGGTGGCGCCAGGTCGGTGTTCGTAGTGACGTCCGTCTTGCCGGCGATGCTGAAGTCGGTCTGAGAGGACCAGCTGGTCGTGTACTTCCTCGCGGACACGTTCCCGCCATACCCGTACACCGACCACATGTAGCTGCCTGTACCAGCGGGGACGATGACGCCTTTCAAGTTCGAGCCGCCGTCGTCCGTCGTGAGCATGTTGCCGATGTTGGACCATGTGCCGGTGACGCTGTTCGTGCTCTGGCTCTTGAACGCGGTCAGGTCGTAGGTCGCGGTGGGCGTGGTGCGCGTGCAGTTGCCCGACAGCACCCAGATGTACCCGCTCGCGTCCTGGCTGACGAAGGCGTTCTTGCCCCCGAGCGTGTTGGCCGTCACCCTGAACGTGTTCTGCGTGTCCCAGGTGATGGTGTGCGTGCTGGGCGTGACCGTACCCTTGCGTATGTAGATGTTGACCGACGAAGTGGATGTGTCACCCACCGCGTAGACCGCGTTGTTGGCGGAGTCGTACCATATCGACACCTTGTCCACACCGGAAGTGGTGAACGCCTGCGTCGTTGACGACCAGGTAATGCCGTCCGTGCTGTACCTGTAGACCGTGTTCGACCCGGTCCAGTAGAAGCTCCAGAAGTTGGTGCCGTCCCAGAGCAGCTTCCTCTGGTTCGAGAACGCCGTCGCGTACTGGTTCGCGGACGGCTCGATTATCGTGCGATCTATGGTGATGCCAACGGGCACTCCGCCCACGAGCGTTTTGACGGTGAGCGGGTCGTATGCCGCCAGGTCGGTCCTGGGGGCCCAGTCGGTCGTCTCGATGATGAAATCCACGGATGTGGCCCCTCCCAGGCTCGCCGCGCTGACCCCGAGCTCGATCCGCTGGCGGTCGTTCTCTGCCTCGACCAGGCTCAGCATGGACGTCCACTGGCCTCCGGACCACGTGTACTCGACCGAGGAGACTATCACCCCTCCGAGCCCGCGGACCTCGACCATCTGGTCGGCTCCGATCGTCTTCGTGTCGATCGACACCGACTTCCCGGTGAGCGCGCTCATGTCGCTGTCGATGTATATGCGCAGATAGTCCTCGGCGGTCTTCCTCACGGGGACGACTATCCCGCCGCCGCCCTCGCCGATCGGCTTGCTCCTTATGACGGGGATGTACGCGCCCTTGCACATGTCCCCCTCGACGCTGACATAGAAGAAGGCGGAGTCCGTGTCGTTCGCGGATCCGAACCTGTCGATGTCTATGTTCGCATTGGGGATCGGCATGTCGTCGGTGTCGGCGACCGTGAGGCCGTCCCAATCGGCGAACGCCCCGTCGACGATCACGGTCTCAGGGGCGGATTCGACGTATACCTTTACAGGGTCGCCTATCACGACGACCTCCGAGAATGTCGACGCTATGCCGGCCGCATCGACCGCGGCAGACACGAAGCCGCCCGGGAGCGAGGCCCTGGTGTCGACGGATATGTCGACCGTCCGCTCCTGGCCCGGGTCTATGGAGAACTGCGTGAATCCGGAGAAGTCAGAGACGCCCTCGAGAGCTGGTTCGACGCCTGTGACCGTGCCCCCCTCGCGCTGACATGTGAACCTCAGCCTCAGGATCCCGGCGTTCTGAGAGGATGCTATGATGCCCGTGTCCCCTACGCCAGGGTAGTATTCCTGCTCGACGACCAGCAGGCTACCCGTCGCCGGGACGGAGTAACCTACCGCGCGCCTCTCCAGGGAATCCTGCGATACCACGAGGAACTTCGCGTCCGCCCCGAGCACGACATGCAAGTCGGTCATGGCCTCGACCCTGGAACCGGATATTCTGTGGGCGAGCGAGCCGATGTTGTCCCATGAGTTCCAGTCGAACTGGTCGGCGTCCGAATCGAAGGAGTAGACCGAGGACGACTGGACCGAGCCGTTCCATCCGTCGAGCTCCAGCAGGTATTCCGCGCCCATGGACCCGACGAGGTAGCCCGTCTCGCTGGAGCCGTCCGAATCGATGAACAGGAACAAGCTCTCGACCTCGGAGGTGCTCATCAGGTTGCCCTGGGTCTGGACATAGAAGTAGACCTTGGTGGAATCGGTCCCGACTGCCCACTTGTCTACATTGACCGATGGAGACGTCGTGGCCGTCATGACCCCGACGGTCTTATCGCTCGACCACTCGTCGAAATCACCATCGACGGAGAACGCCGAACCGTCGTCCATGTAAGACAGATAGATGAATGTAGGAATGACGATCACGAGCGCCAACAGGACTGCCAGGAACTTCCACCGCATCAAGACGGACGCCTTCGTCGCGCTATGTCTCGCCGGCCGTCCCTCCCCACGCGTGCCGTTTATCATCCCGGTGCCGTTGACCATGCCCGTGCCGTTCACAAGGCCGGTCCCGTTGACCGCGCCCCGCCCGTTGGTCAACCCGCGGCTAGACAGGCCCCTGTCCGTGCCAAGCGTTGTGACCATCTCAGAGGGGACCTTGCTCGGGAACACGGGTACGCTCCTCGAATCAGTCAATGCATCCGCTGCGGCCTCGTCATCCGTCTCGAACCCCACACCGCACTTCGGGCATGACTCCGCGCCGTCGACCACCATCGCTCCGCAATCGGGGCACTCGACCATGCTCCCCTCGTCGGCGAGCGGGATGCCGCATCTCGGGCACTTCCCCTCTCCACCGTGGAGGTCCACCCCGCACCCAGGACATGCGACCTTGACCTCAGGAAGGACCACCTTCGGCAGTTCCGCGTCGACCAGGCGGTCGGACTTGTCCTCAGACTTCAGCCGCCGCATGAGCCGCTGCTCGAGGACCTTGTCCATGTTGCGCTTCGTGATCACCTTGTCTAGCTTCGTGGCACAGAACGGGCATGTCTGTTGGTCGGAGGATACCCTGTTACCACAAAGCGGGCAGTGCAATGAACCTTCTTCAGCCAATGTCTCGAACCCCAAGCGCCTTCGTGATCCGTGTGTGTGATACCCAACCGTATGAGTCAGGTGTCGGACCCGCTAAACATTGTTAGGCGTCCGCGGATATATATAGAATTTGTAAGCCACATGACAGCCAGTATCCCAAGCGCGGGAGGTGCACGCGGATTCATGAGACGGTGATAGCATCGCCAGCATACAGCCAGCACCGCATAGAGACCGAAACATATAAATATGGACCTCGGGCTCGCAAAAACAAGGTGAAGGACATGGGTTGGACCGGCCCGCTTCTGAAGAGGGATGAGTTCAGGTTCGAGATCCCGAGGACTTTCAAGCAATGCATGACCACATCCGCGGTCATCTTCGCCGACGACAAGCTCATCCAATCGGTCAAGGCCGACAACGCGCTCGATCAGGCGGCCAACGTGGCTTGCCTCCCAGGCATAGTCGGGAACTCACTCGCGATGCCGGACATACACTGGGGATACGGGTTCCCGATAGGAGGCGTCGCGGCCTTCGACGCCGAGAAGGGCATCATATCCCCAGGTGGCATCGGCTACGATATCAACTGCGGCGTCAGGCTCGTGAGGACTGATCTGACCGCCAAGGACGTGCAGAGCGATGTCAAGAAGCTCGTAGACACGATCTACGATAACGTGCCTTCGGGCGTGGGCGAGAAGGGCAAGCTGAGGCTCACGGGAAGCCAGATGGACGATGTGCTCAACGGCGGAGCCAAATGGGCGGTCGACCAGGGTTACGGTTGGGAGGACGACCTGACATCGAGCGAGGAGGAGGGGTGCATGAAGACGGCCGACTCCTCGAAGGTCGACCAGAAGGCGAAGCAGAGGGGCGCGCCTCAGCTCGGGACCCTCGGCGGCGGGAACCATTTCCTGGAGATCCAGCGGGTCGAGAAGATATTCGACCAGGAGGCCGCGAAGGCCTTCGGGATCGACCAGGTCGACCAGGTCGTGGTAAGCATCCACTCCGGGTCGAGGGGCTGCGGCCATCAGATCGCGAGCGACTACATCCGCGTGATGGAAGACGCCCTCACGAAGTACAGCATCGAGGTACCCGACCGGCAGCTGGCCTGCGCGCCCGTGAACTCCAAGGAGGGTCAGGACTGCTTCGCGGCCATGAGCGCGGCCGCGAACTACGCCTGGGCCAACAGACAACTGATACTCCACTGGGTCCGGGGATCGTTCGAGCAGGCGCTCGGGAGGGGCGCCGAGGAGATGGGCATGAGGTGCGTCTACGACGTCGCGCACAACATCTGCAAGCGCGAGGAGCACGATGTCGGTGGCAGACGCGTCAAACTCTACGTCCACAGGAAGGGCGCGACGAGGGCGTTCGACTCGAGCAGGTCGGAGGTCCCTCAGAAGTACAGGCATGTCGGACAGCCCGTGCTCATACCGGGAGACATGGGCACCGCGAGCTATGTGCTCGTCGGCACCCCAGGGGCCATGGCGGAGACCTTCGGGTCCACATGCCACGGCGCCGGAAGGCTCATGTCGAGGTCGGCCGCGACGCGCAAGTTCACGGCCAACGAGGTCGTTTCGTTGCTTCAGAGCAGGGGCATCTACCTCAGGGCGGCCTCGAAGGAAGGCATCATCGAGGAGGCACCGGGCGCGTACAAGGACATCGACGACGTCGTGCGCGTCGCTCACGGGGCAGGGATCTCGAAGATGGTTGCCAGGCTCAAGCCGATGGGCGTCATGAAAGGCTAGAACCCAAGGACACGCTTGGCGGCCTTTGCGACGCGTTCACGGTCCTCGGCAGGGCACGCCACCATGACGGCCCACTCGTAGGGCCTCCTCGTCTGGAGCGCCGAAGCCAGCGAGCTCATCCGGGGCAGCAGCTTGACCTTGCCGGAATCCATGATCCTCACGCTGGTCAGCGACATCCTGGGTTCCGAGACGGGTATCTCGTGCGACGGGACATCGATTATGACCTTCCCAGGTTCGACGCCCGCCCTACGGGCTATGTCCTCCTCGATCGACCGCCTCTCCGACATCCCTCCGAGGGAGTCGACCCTGTCCCATTGATCCTCCGCGACTTCGCTGGCCCTTATGGCATATGCCTTCTTGAAGAGCCTGCGGTACTTGATCATCGTCGCGACCTCCTCGAAGTACCCACCCTCGGAGACGAGATGCGCCAGGAGCCCTGCGTCGGTCATGAGGTGGACCGTCCCGGTCCCCTCCGCGCCCAGGAGCTCGACCGCCTTGGCGAGCATCAGCTCCGATATCCTGACGGTCTTGTGGAAGTACACCGATGAGAACATGAGCGCACGTGCGACGAGCGCGCCCTCCACCGCATTGAGCCCGCCACGCTCTATGGCGAGGTCGCCGTTGAACACCTGGAACGTCCCGATGATCCGGCCGAGGTCTATGACGCCGTACGCGACGCCCGTGTAGTGTGCGTCCCTGACGAGGTAGTCGAGCTGGTCCGCGTCCAAGGTCCCGCTCACGATCTGCGACAGGTACTTCCTGCCGTTGAAGTGCGCCTGACCTTTCCGTCCCTGGAGGGTGCGCTGCGAACCGCTATCGGGCCCCTGCTTCGCGAGCAGCGCGGAGACCTCCTTCGGGTCGATGCCCGCCTTCTCGAGCACCTCCGGTATGGATTCCTGCGTGCCCAGTATGCCCCGCTCCCGGTCGGTGAGGACCGAATCGTCCCCGGTGATTAGCCGCCTCGATATCTCGGCGTGGTCCACCCCGAACCTGTCGTTGAGGACCGTCTCGAACGTGTGCGAGTACGGTAGATGTCCGATGTCATGGAGGAGCGCCGCGCAGGTGACCAGACGCGCCTCGTCCGCATCGAGCTGGAGCGACGAGCATATCCTGGCCGCGACGCTGTAAGTCCCCAGGGAGTGCTCGAAACGGGTGTGGTTCGCCCCTGGATAGACAAGGTAAGCGAGGCCCAGCTGATGCACGCCGTGCAGCCTCTGGAGTTCTGGGACTTCCAGGAGGGACAGGACGACCCCCTCGACCCTTATCCCCCCATGGACCGAGTCCTGGATGATCTTGTGCGCAGGCAACGGCCCCGATGACGGGTTGGCGGGATATAATCCTTGGGTGCTGCGGACGGCTGCGAGGCCGTACAGGGACTATAGAAACTTTTCCTGACGGGACATTCTTAAAATTGATAATATTGGGCAAAGCCTTTTAAAAGGTCTTTCGAATGCTAACGTTGTCTAGCCTAGGAGGGCATCCTATGGAGTCCGTGCTCGGCAACGGGAACGACGACAGGATACTGACTTTCATCGACGGTTTCGACAGCAAGATAGGCGGCGGCATCAAGAAGGGCCACGTCGTGCTCCTGGCCGGTACGCCTGGCACCATGAAGTCCTCAATCGCCCTCAGCCTCCTCACCAACAATGTGAAGAAGAAGGGCGTGAACGTGCTCTATGTGAGCATCGAGGAGAGCAAGGAGAGCCTCCTCACTGCAATGCAACAGCTCGGCATCGGGACGATCGACGAGAACAAGTTCTTCATCGTGGACATCGGCAGGCTCCGGCTTGAACACACCGATGCGGACGTCGGGCGCGACTGGTTCAAGATCCTCAAGGAGTACCTCAGGAAGAAGGTCGAGAACGAAGGGGTCGAGATAGTCGTGATAGACTCGCTCACGGCGATATACTCCCTCGCCAACATAACCAACCCCAGGCAGGAGCTCTTCCATTTCTTCGGGTTCCTGAAGAGGCTCGGTGTGACCACGTTCCTGATATCGGAGACGCAGGTCAACGGGAGCGCGTTCGGCCCCTACCACGAGGACTACCTCGCGGACGGGACGATCCTCCTCAGGTTCGTGGACGTGGGCGAGACCGACGTGCAGCTGCGGATAAGGGCCGTGAAGATGAGGCACTCGAAGATCCACCACGGATACCTCACACTGATCTTCAGGGACGGACAGTTCATGGCCACGACCCCGATAGCCGAGTAGGCGCGTGGCCCTGGTCAAGCTGACGCTGGATTCGTAGAAGAGGTCTCAGCCGGGCGGAAGCCCGGACCCTCAGAAGCCGCCCTTGATCTTGTTCCTGTCGATCTTGACGTCCTTGGGCGTGATCATGAGCAGGTTCTTACCGACGCCTGCGACATCGCCGTTCACGTCGCGAGCGACGTTCTTCAGCTCGGCGGTTATGCGCTTCATCGTCAGGTCGTCGTTGGCCACGGACGTGTAGTCCACGACCACGAGGTTGCCCGCATACACCTGGCTCGTCAGGGCGGACAGGTCTTCATACCTGAACAGCTCGCCGACCTTGACCAGGGTCTTCGCGCCATCGGCGCCCGCGAGGTTCTCGTCCTCGAACACCATATCGGTGAGGTCAACATACTGCTCTGCGCCCATCGACTCCCTGGACTCGGTCTCCTGACCAGTGGGGAACGGCTTCTTCTTAAGAATCGTCACTGTGCATCCCTCGGCCGATGTAATAATCTTGTCCGCATATAAAAGCTACTGGTCCTGGACGGGCTCCTCGCCATCCCCGCCCTCATCGGGCTCTTCGGCATCCTCGGGCTTGGGTTCGTCGAGCTGCCACAGCTTGTCGGCTACATATATGATGGACGAGACGGCCTTGCCCTTCTCCTTCTTCGCCATGTCGGCCGATGATATCAGCGCCCTGCCAATCGCCAGCGGCTTGAGGTTCTTCATGTCCCGGACCCAGACCAGGTCACCCGGGACGATTCCCGGGTCTGACGCCACGATCCCCGGGGACATGACGTCTGCGCCGTTGACCACGAACCTCACAGCGCCCATGTCGACGGTGATGAACCTCTTGGTCGCCGGATACCTGAGCAGGCCCCGCACCGTCAGGAACGCTGTCCCGCCGATCACGAACGCGAGTATCTTCCCGTCGACGAACACGACATCGTAGTCCGGCGCCTCGGCCAGGTCCACGGTCGCCGTGTCGTCGAAGCTCTTGACGCCCATGGCCGTGTCAATCTGGCCAGCAATCGTCCGGATCTCCTTCTGTCTCAGCCTGTGCCTCTTCCTTAGGCGGATATCGCTCATGTCATCACATCCGATCCCGAAAGGTCCTCCGGGATGCCCGCCAGGGCGACCTTCACGCGCGCAATGGCGGACCATCGGGCGGACCGCTTCGGGTCACCCGTCTTGGAGTAGACCTCGGCCTTGACCTTGCACGGCTCCCAAGCACCCGGGTCTATCCCAGAGGCTATGTCCGCGGCTTCGATCGCAGCCTTGTAGTGCCCCAGCTTCGCCGCTACGCGGGCGGTTGAGAGGGCGGCCGAGAAGTCCGAAGGGCCTGAGTCCATAGCCCTCCTGAACGCCCTAAGCGCCCCCTCCAGGTCGCACCTTGCCTCAGCCAGCTCCGCAAGGACCATGTCTCTCGTGTGCACCCGCCCGTGCGCGGGCGATGTCGCGAGCGCGCGTCCCGCCGCCCCCGCATCCCCGAGCGCTGCACTCGCCACCGCCCGGGCGACGGCGACCTCCTCCAGGAGAGCGCCCTCGGGGATCCCGTCGAGCACGGACGATGCCGACCTTGGGTCCCCCAGCTCAAGGAGGTATCTAGCATATGTCAGCCTGGACCGGGGCCCGTTGACACGGGCCACCATGGCATCGAGGTCCTCGCGCGGGAGCGTCTCCCCGGACAACCTCAGGAGGTCGAACAGCCGCTCCACGGAGCCGTTCTCGTACCTGACCGCCAGCACCAGCTCCTTCAGGATCTCGATAGCCTCGGGGAACCTCCCCAGACGGGACAGTAGCTCAGCCTTCCTCGTCGCTGCGGACATCCCGGTGGCTGTCCTCGGCTGGACATCCTCCAGCGCCTCGAGCGCGCGCGTGTACGACGCCATCGCATCCTCTGGCTCGCCCATCTCCATGAGGATGTCCCCGCGGTCTATCCACCCCTCGTCGAACATCGGGTTGATCTGGAGCGCCTGCTCCGCCGCGGATAGCGCCTCGTCAAGGCGCCCGAGCTGCCGGGCGACCCTGGACTTCGCCTTCCAGGCGTCCTCGTAACCTGGGTTCAGGTCGAGCGACTGCAGTATGAGGTCGTAGCCCTCCTCAGGGGCGCCCGTCGCCGCCTTGCAGACACCCTTCGCGTAGAGCGCGTAGTCGAAGTCCGGGCGTATCTCGAGCGAACGCTCGTGGTATGGGATCGCCTCGGAATACATGCTCATCCTCTCGAGCGCGTTGCCTATGTTGTTCCAGGCGATCTCGTAGTCTGGGTCGACCTCGAGCGCCGAGACGAACCTCGGTATGGACTCCCCGAACCTTCCGAGGTTGTAGAGAGCGTTGCCGAGGTTGTTCCAGAGGACCTTGTCGGTCTTGTCTATCTCGAGCGCCTTCAGGTAGCACTCGACCGCGCCTTCGAGCCTATCCGCACCGTGGAGGGCATAGCCCTTGTTGTACCAGGCGTTCTTGTACCCTGGGTCGATCGACAGTGCCATCTCGAAGCACTCGATCGCCCGGTCTACGTGCGAGGCCGTGAAATACGAGAACCCCATGTTGTTCCATGCCTCTGCGCTTCCAGGGTTGAGCTCGACGACGCTCTCGAACGCTCTGATCGCCTCGTAGTACTTCCCCGCGTCGTGGTTCGCTGCCCCCAGGAGCGAGTAACCTTCAGGCGAGTCCTTGTGGAACGCGATGTACCTCTGGCAACACCCTGTGGCCAGGTCCGTGAAACCAGCATCGATGTACAGCCTCGCCTGAGTGAGCAGAACCTTGTGGTCCGAATCGGCCAACGGGGTCAGGCCATAGACGGCCTCATTGGCCTTCTTCAGCCGGCCGAGCTTCAGGTAGGACATCGCGAGGCCCGAGTGGTTCTCCACCCGACGCGGGTTCAGTGCAGCCGCGTTCCTGTATGCCTCGACCGCACCGCCATTGTCATCCTGGGAGTAGAGGCAGTTGCCGAGGTTATGCCAGGCGAGCTCGTAGCTCGGCCTGAGGCCGACGGCCGACCTGTAGCTCCGCGCCGCCTCCTCCCGACGACCGAGCGCGTCGAGCGCGGCACCCTTGTTGTTGTACACCACCTCGCCCGTGACGCCCTTAGCTATCGCCTGTTCGAAGAGTCGGAGGGCCTGCTCGTAGTCGCCTGAGTCATAGACGTTGTTGGCCCTCTCGAACAGGGCTGGACCGTCGTCCTCCGCAGTGAGCCTATCCTCCGGTGTCAACGGGTTTCCGATGCCGTAATCAATAGATAGTCTTTTTGAATGGGGCGGGCGCGACCCTTTGCCAAAGCTTATATCCGGAATATTGTATAATTCACCTGGAAAGGTAGTCCGATGCTGGTACTGTTCAAGCAGTCGCCGCAATCGATCATCAGAGCGTACATGGTCGGCAGGCTCGAGAACGCGAAGCCAGTTGAGGACACCGCCAAGGGCAAGTACTTCTTCGACGAGACGGTCCGGGCGGACGGACTCGAGTACGACCCCCTGTATGCCAGGTTCAAGGAACGGCTCGGGGGGTTGGACTTCCTGGAGGATGACAAACTGTACGAGATCCTCGAGGACGAGATATTCTGGGCGTCGAGGTACAACTCCCCCGACAGGTTCCAGCTCATATTCACCGTGCTGGGACAGATCGAGAGGACCGGGACGAAGGCGTACCTCGCCCAGCAGTCCCCTGAAGCGAAGGAGATGAAAGACAGGATACGCAGGGTGAGCGGGGAGTTCAGGCGGGCGAAGGGAGTACTGAGCTTCTCAGAGGACCAGAGGACCAAGGCCATCACCGCCCGGGCGAGCTTCGAGCACACCATACTGGACCTCGTGCTGAGGCACTATGCGAAGCGCAAGCCCGGCTACACGGTCGTGCTGCTGGACGAAGAGAACGCCCACATCTGTCTCAACGACGAGATACTTGTGGAGCCAAGGGACAAGTTCCCCGACAGGCCCGGACGGAAGGACTCGGAGAGATACTGGACCATGCTCACCGACCTCAGGCACCTCGAGTCCAAGAAGGACCCGAAGTACCTCACCGAACAGCTGCCGCGGAACTACTGGAAATGGGTCTCCGAGGGCGTTCCGACGGCCGGGGGAGTGTCCAGCGCGACCCTCGACGATTTCCAGTGACGACGCAAAGCCAGCGCCTCTGGCGAGGCGGTCACGTAACGCCGCAATGACGAGTGTCATTCACAAAGTTAGATAAAGGTCGAGAACATTAATGCACATATTTGGGGCATCATCTGGGAGCGCGTACGATGACTGGTAAGGAGCTTGACAAGAGAGGGACCGAGGAACTCGAGTTCTACATGGACCTCCTCGGCCACGATATGCTCAACAACAATCAGGCGGTCCTGAGCTACCTCGAGCTCATCCTCTCGAACCGAGACCTCGACCCCAAGGTAAGGAAGTACGCTGAAAAGGCAGCTTCACAGATCAGGGCCTCCGCCGTGCTCATCGAGACGATCAAGCGCGCCGTCGGGGTCATGAAGGGCGGCCTGTCGACCCAGGGACCGCTCGACCTCGGGATGGCGCTGAAACGCACGGGCGATGACCTGGCCAGACTGTTCCCGGACAGGCAGCTCACGATCAGGATGCCCGAGGCGACCGGGACCATGCTCGTCTCCGGGAACGGGGTCGTCGAGGACATCCTGCTCAACATGATGGTCAACATGGTCCAGCTGGACCCCGGGAACCGAATCGATATCAAGATATCCGCCGACGAGTGCCGACACGAAGGCGTCCCTTGCTTCAGGATAAGGATCGAGGACACGGGCGCGCAGATACCCCCGTCTCTGGCGAAGGACATTGGCACCGGCCTCGACCCAGAGGACAGGTCCAAGGCCGTCAAGATGACGGGCCTCCTGTTCGCGCACATGATGGCCCAGGCTATCAAGGCGCAGATCGAGGTCGAGGACCTTTCTGCGAAAGGCATGAAGGAAGGCGGAGCGTTCACGATCGTGCTCAGGAGGTGGGAGCAACCATGAGCACCGTCATGATAGTCGATGACGAGCTGTTCATCGTCGAGCTGTACCGGGACATCCTCCAGCTGAGGGGATACAAGGTCATGGGGACGGCATTCGACGGCGAGGAAGCGGTGCGGAAGTACGCCGCGTCCAACGAGAAGCCCGACGTCATCCTGATGGACCATAGGATGCCCGTGATGAACGGCGTCGAGGCGACCAAGGAGATAATCAGGCTCAACCCCAGGCAGAAGATAGTGTTTGTGAGCGCCGATATCCTGGTGGAGAAGGAGGCCAGGGATGCGGGCGCCATCGAGTTCCTTCCGAAGCCGTTCCGGATGGACGACCTACTGGAGAAGATGGACAAGATCTCCCCGCCGTGACGGCACACCGCGCGCATGCCGCGGCCACTGGCAAATATATAGGCAATGCCAGATACAAACCGATAAGTAGATGAACAGGACAGTATATTGTGACGGAAGGTAGTCCACTTTGACGAGTAATGGCTTCACGAAGGCCCGCACGATGAGTTTTCCGAGGCAGGTCCTTGCGGGGCACGATGTCATAAAAGAAACCGGCAAGATGTGCAAGGACTTCGAGCTCGAGGGCACGGCCATGATAGTCACCGGCCAGACCACGGGCGCGGTCGCCGCCAACGAGGTCAGGGACGTCCTCGTGCACGAGGGATACGACATCCAGCAGATCGTGGTCGGCGAGGCGACCCAGGCGAACCTCGTAAAAGTGGAGGAGATGGCCAAGGAGGTCAGGGCCCAGTTCCTCCTGGGGGTCGGCGGGGGCAGCAAGATCGACCTCGCCAAGCTCGCATCGTGCAACCTCAAGGTGCCGTTCCTCAGTGTGCCAACATCCGCTTCCCACGACGGGCTCGCGAGCCCGAGAGCGTCCATCAAGGACGGCGGCAACTCGCTCTCACTCAATGCCAGCGTGCCCCTGGGGGTCGTGGCCGACACGGCGCTGATAGTCAAGGCGCCGTACAGGCTCCTGGCGGCCGGGTGCGCGGACGTGATCTCCAACACCACCGCCGTCCTGGACTGGCAGCTGTCCGAGAGGCTGAGGACGGAGGTCTTCAGCTCGAGCGCGGCCAACCTGGCCAAGTACGCCGCCGAGTCCATAATAGAAAACGCATCGGCCATCAAACCGAACCTGGAGGAGAGCGTCTGGATCGCCATCAGGCCCATCATCATCTCCGGGATATCGATGGCCGTCGCGGGCTCCTCCCGTCCCACGAGCGGTTCGGAGCACATGTTCTCTCACGTTCTCGATAAGAGCGCGCCAGGCAAGGCCCTCCACGGGGAGCAGTGCGGCGTCGGGTCGATCATGATGATGTACCTGCACGGTGGGGATTGGCAGAGGATACGCGAAGCCCTCCTGCAGATAGGTGCCCCCACATGCGCCAAGGACCTTGGCGTCACGCGGGAGCTGATCATCGATGCGCTCGTGCACGCGCACGAGATAAGGAGGGACCGGTACACCGTCCTCGGGGACCGGGGCCTCGCGCCCGATGCCGCAGAACGCCTGGCGACTGTGACGAAAGTAATCTGACAAGGAGGTTCAACACATGGTGCTGGTGACGGTCGTCGGCGAGCTTCAGTGCAAGAGAGGTTTCGAATTCGTGTACGGGGGTCCCCTGGCAGAGTGCCGGGACTGCAAGGTCAGGAACATATGCTTCCACCTGGACGAGAACAAGTGGTACAAGGTCACCGAGGTCAGGGACGTGCACCACGATTGCAAGATACACGAGGGTGGCGTCCGGGTGGTCGAGGTCGAGCGGATCCCCACGAGGGCGGCACTCCCGTCCCGCCTGGCGATCGACGGAGCGACGGTGACCTACGAGGAGAGTGACTGCAACAGGTTCGGCTGCCCCAACTACAAGCTCTGCCATCCGCTGAGCACGTTCAGCGGCATGCGCTTCAAGATCACCGCCGTCGACGTCAAGGAGCTCGACTGCCAGAGAGGGGAGAAGCTCAAGGCGGTACGGTTCGAGTGACCGGTGCACTCAGCGCTTCTTAGACCGGCCACGCAATCCTACCAGCAGGAACACCGCGAGCACAGATGCCACGGGGACCAGGACCTGCCCGAACTCGGGGATCGCGGTCGGCTCGACCGTCGCAGACACCGTATCGATGGCCCAGTTGCCAGACGAATCCGTCACGTTGAGTGTGACGACATACACCCCAGCGGTCCAGAACCTGAAGGACGGGGAAACCCCTGTCAACGTGACCTCCGAGCCGTTGTAAGTGAACTTCCAGACGTAGGAGGCAATCGCGCCGTCGTCGAAGGACCCCGACCCGTCGAACACCACGGTTCCCCCGATGGACGTTGATACTGGCAGCCCTGCGTCGGCGACCGGGGTGCCGTCCACGGCGTTCACCGTGAAGGTGTAGACATCGTACGGGGCACGCTGGGGCGCCATCAGCTCGACGGCGCCGAGGTCGTGCGCCACGATGTAGTAGTCGACCGAGCTGCCGGCGCTCTGCGCCGGAATCGTGCCCGCGTAGGTGTCGTTGACGCCGGTCTGGACCATGGAAACTGAATTCCAGTCATCGCCGTCGACACTGTACATCACGGCCAGAGCGGATGTGTCCACCCCTCTGTCGGCGGTGATGTCAGCAGTGATCTCGAACCCCGAAGCCGAGTAGTCCCTCGACGACGCCGGTGCGTGTGAGATGTCGAACGCCTTCTCGTTCCTGTCTCCAGAGAGGTCGATGGCGAGGAGCGCGACCGGGACGTTCTCCCCGATGATCCGGACGACATCAGACTCGAGTGACGGGTGGAACTGGTCCGTATCGGTCCCTGCTTCGATGCAGTACGAATAGATGTCAGCCCCGCCGTACATCCAGTCCACCGAGTCTCCGGTCGTGGCGTACATGACGACGGACTGCGCAGCGCGGTAACCGTTCAGAGCCGCGAACTCGTTCCCAATCCTCACGAGGTCATCGTCGTCCGCAGTGAGGTCCGTTGTATAGCCCCAGGCCCACATCACCCACTCCCCGTATGTGTGGAAATCTACCCCCATCTGGAAATCATGCGCTCTGATGAGGTCCCTTACCGCCTGGGTCTCCGGTTCCGAGAAGGCGTACTCACCGCAGTAGTTAGGATCGGACGGGACGAGCGACGCGCCGACGCTCCATGCGCCGAGCGGGTCGCCGTTCTCCGACCCGTTGTAGTTCCTGTTGAGGTCGACACCATAGGTGGTGTCGCTTTCGGGGAAATAGTCTGCGGGGAAATAGTGCCTGTTCTTCCGCCAGTTGTCATCACTCGAAAGCGCGAAGTCAAGACCATCCGGGTTCACGACCGGGATGATCCACGTCTCCCTGTTGTCTACGAGCCAGCTTACGGTCTCGTTAGACCCGTATCCGTCGGTCAGGTTCTCGATCAGGGCCAGAGCGATCTCGGTTGTCGGCCACTCCCTCGCATGGTGCAACGCCATGATGAGCGTCTCGGGCTCGTCCTCCTCAGAGGCGACGTCGTCTGAAATCTTGATGGCGAGGATGTCCCTGTCCGCGGTGCCGTTCGTCTTCTCCCAGCTGTCGCCTAGGTCGTAGACCTTGGCTATCGAAGGATGCTGAGCCTCGACCGTGTACAGGATATCCTTGACGTTCGTGTAGTTGTGGTAGGCGTAATAGACCGGTGGTCCGGATTCCGGTTCGATTGAAGCATCCGAAACAGTGTATGCGACTGCTGCGGATCCGGACATCGAAAGGATGAGGACCCCGAGCAGGAACAACGGAACCATAGGAGCGTATCGAATCGCGTGACCCAAGTGTGCACCAACTAGGAGGAGCAATCCCCGCGCCCCGCCAGGTATCAAAATTAACGGCCCACTATATACACATTGTGAAGGACAGGGCCCGCTGGTCGGTGCTCAGCCCCCGCTCACTGGCGGAAGGAACGAGACCTCGTCCCCGCTCTTGAGAACCCTCGCAGGGGCTCCGTAGTCCTTGTTAACCGAGAGGATGATGTGCTCCCTGAACCGCGCCATCTGAGGGAACCTCGCGATGTAGTCCTCGAGCAGCATCTGGACCGTCGTCCCTTCGGAGATCTCGAGGTCTTCTTCCTTCACGCCTACGATGTCCCTGAAAACTGCGAACATCTTGACCTTGACCTTCAAATAGTCCACCTCAGGAATGCAGACGAAGTACATACAGACCCGTTATTCAAACCATCGCATTCCCCCAAGGCGGGGAACGGCTCCACATGCAGCAGATGAAATCACCCTCGCTTTGTCAGTGTTTTGTTCG
Source organism: uncultured Thermoplasmata archaeon (assembly GCA_964568665.1). Lineage (GTDB taxonomy): Archaea > Thermoplasmatota > Thermoplasmata > UBA10834 > UBA10834 > CAWBDD01. Next base: position 84,977 of record CAZMPY010000014.1, read on the forward strand.
CACTGTCCGCTGCCCCGCATGATTGCGAGTACATTTAGCCTACTGGCAATGACAATTGATAAATAACCTGATAACAAACCACGACATGACGTCCGGAAGCGAACTGGAAATGGAGGGGTGAATGTTATCAGGTCTTGTCTGAAAACCTCTTTAAGCCCGAAAGGACGATTTCGTCAACCCGCATCAGACAGCAAAGCTTTTCACCTCACAACGCCCGAGCAGAGGTGGAGGGGGGATGGGTTGACAAACTTCTCTTCAGTCACGGAAGGGCAGGGCCATCAACCAACAGATGTGCATAGGGCTGCTCGAGCCATAACGAAGACATGAAACCAGAGGGGGAGAAATGCCGACCGGATCGGGTCAATCAAGAGGGGGTACCGTCGCCCTCGGGAACCGCCAATCCGCAATTGGTCGAGGATGGGAACTCGAACCTCAGATAACGCCGAACGCCCGGACAGTCCTTGAGCGACGTTACCTCAAGAAGGACGATGACGGCAAAGTAGTGGAAACGCCACGAGAACTGTTCGAGCGAGTGGCGAGAGCTATCGCATCGGCCGAGAGGAACTACAAGAAATCGGACGCTGAGATCGAGAGGGTCGCCGAACGATTCTACGAGATGATGGCAAAGCAGGAGTTCATGCCGAACAGCCCCACGCTCATGAACGCTGGCCGCGAGCTCGGTCAGCTGTCCGCGTGCTTCGTGCTCCCAATCGGGGACTCGATGGAGGACATCTTCGACGCTATCAAGTACACGGCGCTTATCCATAAATGCCTCGTGCCCGAGACCCTCGTGATGACCGACACGGGCTGCCGCACGCTCGGATCCATGGAGGAGGGCAACTGGATTGAGACGCACGAAGGCATGGACGTGGTCGAAGAGAAGCACTCGAACGGAGTCCAGGAGGTCTTCACGGTAAAGACCGTCGAGGGCAACGAGATAACTGGGACCGCGCTCCACAAACTCCTTGCAGTCTCCGAGGATGGAGAGTTCGCCTGGAAGAAAATCGGGCAGCTCGGACCTGGCAGCAAGGTAGCGATGAAGCTCGGCGGATGGTTGGGAGGCACGCTGAGCGATGTACCATACACCGTCTCGGAGTTCCTTGAGTCCGGTGCGGACGACCGGATCATCAAGGCCGATGAAACGGCTATCTGCGCATTCCTGCGCAGGTCGTTCACCGACCATGGCTGGATAACGCCGAGCGGCGTCGTGAGCATCGGAATCGAGTCCGAGAGGCTCGCATCCGAGCTCCAGTCCATGATGTTCTACATCGGCGTCACAACGTCGAGGACCGGCAAGCGGATCACTGTCTCCACACGGTCTGGATTCATGGTCTTCAAGGACAAGATAGGGTTCGATTCGATGCTCCTCACGAAGAGGCTCGCCGATGTCGACCCGGAGGCGATGCACTCCGAGCTTGTCGGACTCGGCCTGGCGCATGAGGAGCCGGATGACGACGGATACTTCATCGTTGAGGTCGGCGATGTGGTCCCCGCAGGCAAGCGTGAGGTCCTAGACCTCACGGTCGGCCAGAGACACGCCTATCTCGCCAACGGGTTCGTGTCCCACAACAGTGGCGGAGGGACCGGCTTCAGCTTCTCGAGGCTGCGGCCTGCGAACGACAGCGTCAAGAGCACTGCGGGAGTCTCGAGCGGCCCGATCTCGTTCATGGAGGTCTTCAACGCGGCCACGGAGACCATCAAGCAGGGCGGCACGAGGCGCGGGGCAAACATGGGCATCCTGCGCGTGGACCACCCAGACATCCTCGAGTTCATAACGTGCAAGAAGGACAGCACGAAGCTCACCAACTTCAACATATCCGTCGCGTTGACGGAGAAGTTCATGAAGGCGGTCGAGGACGACTCCGAGTACGACCTCATCAACCCGAGGGCGAAGCAGCCTCAGGGGAAGATGAAGGCCAGAAAGGTCTTCGACATGATCGTGAACATGGCCTGGAGGAACGGCGAGCCAGGCATCATCTTCATCGACCGCATAAACAGGGGTAACCCGACCCCGTCGATCGGAGAGATCGAGAGCACCAACCCGTGCGGGGAGCAGCCGCTCCTGCCATATGAATCCTGCAACCTAGGCTCGATGAATCTCGCGAACATGCTGGTGTTCAAGGACGACAGATACGTCGTCGACTACGACCGGCTGAGGGAGACCGTCCACTGGGCCGTGAGGTTCCTGGACAACGTAATAGACATGAACAAGTACCCGCTCCCGCAGATTGAGGCGATGACCAAATCCAACCGGAAGGTCGGCCTCGGGGTGATGGGCTTTGCGGACATGCTCCTCAAGATGGGCGTGCCCTACGACACCGACGAGGCGCTCGGGTTCGGCAGGGACATCATGAGGTTCATAAACGACGAGGGGCACAAGGCATCCGTCGCGCTGGCAGAGGAGCGCGGGAGCTTCCCCAACTTCCCTTCGAGCACGCTCGCACAGAGGTTCTCGAAGATCAGGAACGCAACGGTCACGACCATCGCTCCGACGGGAACGATAAGCATCATCGCGGCCGCGTCGAGCGGCATCGAACCGATCTTCGCCGTTGCCTACGTGAGGAACGTCATGGACAAGGACATCCTTCCGGAGGTCAACCCGATCTTCGCCGAGCAGGCCAAGGAGCAGGGATTCTACTCGGACGACCTGATGAAGGAGATCGCCACCAAGGGCACCGTAAAGGACATCAAGGCCGTGCCCGAGGGCGTGAGGCGCGTGTTCGTCACGGCTCTCGACATATCGCCGGAATGGCACATCAAGATGCAAGCGGCGTTCCAGGATCACACGGACAACGCCGTGTCCAAGACCGTCAACTTCCCTGCGGACGCGACGCCGAAACAAGTGGAGGACGTCTACCTGCTCGCCTACAAGCTCGGCGCGAAGGGCGTGACGGTCTACAGGTATGGCAGCCGTCAGGACCAGGTCCTCAGCGTGGGGGCGGTCGAGCCTAAGAAGAGGGACGAGTCCGAGGCCGATGAGGGACTAGCTCCTCGGGCCAGACCGTACGCCACGCGCGGGACGACTCAGCGCATGGAGACCGGCTGCGGGCATCTGTACATAACGATAAACGAGGATGAGAGGGGCCTCTGCGAGGTGTTCACCCAGATGGGGAAGTCAGGGGGGTGCACCGCGTCGCAGTCCGAGGCCATAGGGAGGCTGATCTCCCTGGCCCTGAGGTCAGGTATCGACCCTGAGACAATCACGAAGCAGCTCAGGGGCATCAGGTGCCCGTCGCCACTCTGGCAACCGGGTGGGATGATACTCTCATGCAGCGACGCCGTCGCGAAGGCCCTTGAGAGGTACACCAAGGAGAGTCAATCTCGACGGGAGCCAACTGCGACGGGGACGGAGGAGAAGGGGGCGGAGAAGCAGAACCACGTGGACAAGGGGGACGTGTGTCCTGAGTGCCCTGAGTGCGGGAGCATGGTCGAGTACGTCGAGGGCTGCGTCGTGTGCAGGACCTGCGGCTACTCGCGATGCTGGTAGGTGGTGGACAGAAAAAGGGAATCTGGTGTGTCGTCGGCGCTGGGATGCAACGCCGACGCGCCCATCTTTTATTCACGGTCACAGGCATGACAACGGAGGGAGACGGATGAAGGTCCTTGCGATAAACGGCAGCCCCAGGAAGGGCGGGAACACGAGACTGCTCATAGACATCGCCGCCAAGGAGCTCGAGCGAGCGGGGATACAGGTCGAGACGGTCGAGCTGGGCGGATTTGAGGTCCGGCCGTGCACCGCCTGCAGGCGGTGCTCGAAGAAGGCCTGGGACTGCCCCCAGGACGACGATGCCGTGGAGATACTGAGGAAGATGGCCGGGGCCGACGGGATACTCATAGGCTCGCCCGTCTACTTCGGCGGCGTGACGGCGCAGCTCAAGGCGCTGTTCGACAGGTCGCTGATGCCCTACCGGGGCGGGGAGTTGAAGGACAAAATCGGGGGAGCCGTCAGCGTCGGCGGCTCCGTCCACGGCGGGCAGGAGCTCACAGTCATGCAGATCATAGCGTTCTATCTGACGCACGACATGACCGTCGCGAACGCTGGCGGTGGCCTCTACGGCGCTATGGGCGTGGCCGATGAGAAGGGAGCGGCAGCCAAGGACAAGGACGGGACGGCCAGCGCGGAATCGCTGGGCAGGCGCATGGCCCACATGCTGGATGCCGCAGCGAAACAGAAGACGCGCGATGCACCGTAGGCTACACGTACTGCGAGAGGAGTTCTATCGGCAACCGCGTCCACGGATAATGTGCGGCCCGAAGTCCTACCACTCGACGGCGGATGTCAGCGCAGGGACGGCGATTGAGCATACTGCGGTGCTCCAGATGAGGGGCAGGACTTTCGGCCCACCTCTGATAAAGAGGATATACATGCCTATACCCATCTCCGGTGCGGACAGCGCAGAGAAGAGGGAGATGAGCAGGTTGGGACCCAAGCAGCTCGTGCACGAACTCAAGCCCGGTGAGAAGGTCGATTCGTACTTCTCGGTGACCTACAAGAAACCGGTCGCAGACTACAGGTACGGCTCGATGTTCGAGTTCAGGGCGGCCGACAAGAGCGGCCAGGCGACTGTGAAGTTCTGGGGCGGCGATGACAAGGCCGCGGTCCAGCGCATCCACGACTCGTTCGCATCAGGCGATGTCGTGCACGTCAGAGGCGAGGCCTCGGAGTACAAGGGCGCGATCGAGGTGTCCGTCAGCCAGAAGAACGGCGGGACGGTCTCGAAGCTGGACAAGGGCGAATACGACATCGCCCAGCTCATCGGGAGTGTAGAGGGCGTGGACCAGCTCAAGGTACGCGTCTCAGAGCTCGTCCAGTCCGTCGAGGAGCCGAACATGCGGCACCTGCTCGATGCCTTCTTCGGAGACCCCGAGTTCATGGATGCCTTCTGCGAGAGCCCCGCGTCCATCCAGCTGCACTCGGCCGCGTTCGGCGGCTTGCTGCATCACACGGTCAACGTCGCAGACCTGTGCACCTGGATCGTCCAGCTGCACCCCGAACTGGACCGGGACCTCGTCATCACCGGCGCGCTGCTCCACGACATCGGCAAGGTCCGGAGCTTCAAGGTCACGACCAACATCAACCAGACCCCCGACGGCGCCCTCATCGGGCACATAGCCATCGGGGACGAGGAGCTCCTGGCGCGCATAGCGGCCCTCGACGGGTTCCCTGAAGGCCTGGCGCAGAAGCTCAGGCACATCCTCCTCGCGCACCACGGCAAGAAGGAGTGGGGTTCGCCTGTCGACCCCATGATGCCGGAGGCGCTCGCCGTGCACATGGCAGACGATGTCGACGCCAAGCTGGACTACATGATCGCCAAGCGCCGCGACGCCGTGACCGAGGACGACTGGATCTGGGACGGGCGGCTCGGAAGGCTGATATACCTGAAGTAGGGGACGCGTTGTCCATTTCAGTGCAATCCTTAGCGGATTCAAGTACTATTCCGCACACTGATGTTCGATACCGATAAATACTGTACGAGTAATTGTTGTCCTCAACAGGAGATTTTCCATGAGACCCGTCAGGACAACGCTTACCCCGGACGAGATGCCGAAGAAATGGTATAACATACTCCCGGACCTGCCCGAGCCCTTGGCCCCGCCGCTCAACCCGGCGACCAACAAGCCGATATCGCCAACGGACCTCGAGCCGATCTTCCCCAAGGCGCTGATCGCCCAGGAGATGTCGTCCGAGAACTACATCGACATCCCCGACGAGGTGCTCCAATCGTACATGATGGCCATGAGGCCCAGCCCGCTGCAGCGCGCGGTCAGGCTCGAGGAGGCGCTCAAGACCCCCGCGAAGATATACTTCAAGCGGGAGGACCTGAGCCCCGCAGGGAGCCACAAGACGAACACCGCCTTCGCCCAGGCGTACTACAACATGAAGGAGGGCGTGGAGCACATAACCACGGAGACCGGCGCGGGACAGTGGGGGACCGCGCTGAGCATGGCGTGCAACTACTTCGGGCTCGGCTGCAAGGTGTTCATGGTGCGCGCGAGCTACGACCAGAAGCCCTACAGGCGCGAGATCATGCGCATCTACGGGGCCAGCGTCAACCCTTCACCAAGCATGTTGACGGACTTCGGGAAGAAGATGCTGCAGAAGGACCCGAACCACCCTGGGTCCCTGGGCATCGCGATATCCGAAGCGCTCGAGACCTGCGTCAAGGACGGCAACGCCAAGTACAGCCTCGGGAGCGTACTGAACCACGTCATGCTCCACCAGACGGTCATAGGCCAGGAGACGATGCTCCAGTTCCAGAAGCTCGGTGAGACGCCGGACTACCTCATCGGATGCGTTGGCGGGGGCTCGAACTTCGCGGGCTTCACGTTCCCGTTCATAGGGCAGAAGCTCAAGAAGAAGAACGACACGGAGTTCATCGCGGTCGAGCCGAAGTCGGTGCCGAGCCTGACCGAGGGCAGGTTCGAGTATGACTTCGGGGACACCGCAGGCATGACCCCGCTCCTCATGATGTACACGCTCGGGCACGACTTCATACCCTCACCCATCCACGCTGGCGGGTTGAGGTACCACGGTGCGGCGCCAACGGTGAGCGCCCTGGTGAAGCAGAAGATCGTCAAGCCAGTCTCCTACGAGCAGAAGGAGGTCTTCGAGGCAGCGATGCTGTTCGCCAAGGCCGAGGGGATCATCCCGGCGCCCGAATCGAGCCACGCGATAAAGGCCGCGGTGGACCTGGCGGTGGAGGCCAAGAGGAAGAACGAGAAGAAGATCATAGCGTTCAACCTCTCCGGCCACGGCCTGCTCGACCTGGGGGGCTACCAGCAGTTCCTGGACGGCAAGATGGCCTGAGAAAGCGTCTGGAACCCAGAGGGCCGCGGAGAGCCCGCGCCCTTCAAACCAGTTTTACTCTTTTCAAGCCTGGTTGCACAGGGAGCACTGCCGCTCATGAGTAGGAAGAGTCCTGGCTCCGCCTCAGGCTCCTGTATGCGCGTTTGTATTCGGGCCTGTCGATCATGTTATCCACCCTGTTCGCGAGCTCGGATTTCAGCTCATCCTGGCGCGAGTGGAAGTATTCCCGTCTGAAGACGTCCGTGATGTCCGAGGAGTACTGCTGCATCCCGAACATCACGACCGCGCCCGCGTCCTTCGCCTGCGAGATCACGTTCAGCGGGACCGGTGCACCACCCTTGATCATATCCACCATGTCCGGAGACGCCGACCCGACCTCCCGGGCGACTGCGGCCATCTCCTTCGGGACGAACTCGCAGGCCTTGATCTGGAACACGGATCTGTCCGTGAAGATGAACGTGTCGTAGTTCGAGCTGACATGGTCCCTCCCGCTGAGGGCTCTCCAGTCCTGCTTGCGCTCGCTCTCGTCATACCTGGTCTTGAGGTAGCGCATGAACTCGTCTATCCCGTGGAACTCCATGTCGGCACACCAGTACGTCAGGGATGCAATTAATCTTTCGCAGTCCAGCACGCACGACGGGGATGGCCAGGACCGTGGGGTGACCAATCAGGTCTCGGATTCCAGCGAAGATGTCCCGCCGGAGCGTCATGCTGCGATGTGCCTGACCGCCGGTCCTAGGCCGCGCCCGAGCTGGCATGCAATGTGATGAAAAACTCTGGGCGCTCCTCCGCCCGCGTTCACCTGAAGCTCTCGCCCGTTATGAGTTCGTACATCTCGAGGTACAGGTCGGATATCTCCTTGATCTTCGCCGCTGGGAGGGCAGGTATCTTCGGTTCCGCCTTGCCGAGTTTCCTGGCTTCCGTCAGCTTCTCGTAGAAGCCGAGCTGCCTGTAGTGCTGCCGGACGTTCTCTTTGCTCAACTCCACGAACTCGCCCTTCGAATACTTGGACCAATCCCACCAGCGGTCCTCGTCCGCGGTTCCGAACGTGTCCACGACCATCAGCTGCCGGTCCTCGTCGAAGGCCAATTCCTTCTTACCGTCGACATGGATGAGGTCGCGCTTCTCGACCTCCTCGGCAATCTTGGCGTCGAGCTTGAGCACGGTCTCGACGACCGAGTTGTACTCCTCGTTGGTCAGGGCTGAGATCTTGATGGCCTCCTTCTTCGTCAGGAGCCTGTCGACCGGTTCGAGCTTGGTAGTGACCTCGACGAACGGTTCCGGGAGCTTATCCCCGTACTTCACGGTCTTGCTGACCGGGAACCCCAGCTTCGAGGGTTTGACCTCGCCGCTCTGTATCCGGTCCCAGAGGGAGCCGGCGATATAGTGTCTGCATATGAACTCCAGGGGGATCAGGTAGTTGGTCGTCTTCTTGTTGATCTTGGAGTACTCGAGGACCTGGACCTTCTGGACGCGCATCCGGTTCGGCGGGATGAACTCCCTGAAGTGCGTCTTCACGCCGCAGGACCTCGCCACCTGGAACCAGAACGCGCTCGACCTGCAGAGCGCCTCGCCCTTGTGCGGTATGAGCGAGGGTATGATCTTGTCGAAGACTGAGATCTTGTCTGAGAATAGGAACTCGAGCGTGCGGGCGTCGACCTCGAAGACGTCCTTCACCTTTCCCTGACGTATCAGCTTCATACAGACCAGGTGCGTTGTACGCAATAGTTGTTTTTAATGGTTTGGGTACCCTTGCTCACTGCTGATTGCGACCGGCAGGGGAGCAGGTATGCGCCCCGGCCACGTCCGTATGTTCCAAACAATTAAAGCGCCTGGGACCCCTCGACTCCCCTGAGAGGGATGCAGTTGGCCGACGGTCTTGCGAAGCACTTTTCCGACCGAGCGAAGGACATGAAGGCGTCCGATGTGAGGGAGCTACTGAAGCTCCTGCAGGTACCCGACATGATCTCCTTCGCGGGCGGTCTTCCGAACCCGGAGTCGTTCCCTGTGGACATCATAAGGGAGATCGCGGACGATGTCCTGAGGCAGGACGGCGCCCAGACGCTCCAGTACGGGATAACAGAGGGGTATGCCCCGCTCAGGGACGCCATCGCGGAGCGGATGAAGGGGAAGGGCATGCGGGTCGCCAGGGAGAACGTGCTTGTCGTCAGCGGTTCCCAGCAGGTCATCGACCTCATGGGGAAGATCTTCATCGATCCGAAGGACATCGTGCTGATCTCAGCCCCGACATATCTCACCGCGCTCACGGGCTTCGGGACCTACCAGGCGGCCTTCGAGAGCGTGCCCATCGATGAGAACAACATGCGCATGGACCTCTTCGAGGAGCGCATGAAGGCACTGACCAGACGGGCGAAGACCCCTGAGATAGTCTATGTCCTGCCCAACTTCCACAACCCTGCCGGGGTGACCATGCCCGAGAAGAGCAGGAGGAGGCTTGTGGACATGGCCTCTGAATACGATTTCATCATACTCGAGGACGACCCCTACGGAGAACTGCGCTACCGCGGCGACGACATCGCGCCTGTGAAGAGCTTCGACGACGAGGGCAGGGTCGTGTACATGGGGACTTTCTCCAAGGTCCTCTCGCCCGGCCTGAGGGTAGGGTATGTGCTCGCGGACGAGGAGATACTCAAGAAGCTCATAATCGCCAAGCAGTCGACGGATGTGTGCACGAACGTGCTGGGCCAGAGGATCGCCCATGAGTACGTGGTGCGGGGACACATCGACAAGCAGATCCTGAAGATCCGGGCAATCTACGGCCGGAAGCTGGACATCATGCTGAAGGGCATGAAGGAGTTCATGCCGAGCGGGCTCCACTGGGTCGAGCCGGACGGTGGGATGTTCCTCTGGGTCACCCTCCCCGATGGCCTGAACTCGCCCGACCTGCTCGAGAGCGCGCTCAAGAAGCGCGTGGCGTTCGTATCCGGTAGAGCGTTCTTCCCGGACCCCAGGGACGGGTTCGGGTCCATGCGGCTGAACTTCACACACGCATCGGACGAGCTCATAACAGAAGGGCTCAAGCGGCTCGGGGCGGTCGTCAACCAGGAGATGGTCTCGAAGTGGGACCGGTCCCGGGACGCCGTCGATGCCCAGGTCATGGACGCCGTGAAGGGCAACCTGGTCGGGAAGTCCTAGAACACGTCCGCGCCAGCGTGCACGACGATCCCCTTGTCGGTGATCGAGTAGGGCTTGACGCGCCTCGAATGGGCGATGCGCCTCATCTTGAGTATGCGCAGGGTGAGCTGGACCTCGCCGCCCTCCTTGTTCTCCTCGGCCTGGAGGAGTATGACGCCGTCGGCGGTGTACTCCGCGAGACCGTCCCTCGAGGACCGGGGGTTCTCGTCCTTCACCTCGGCCGTCAGGAGAGAGGTCGCGCCAGTGCTCCTCAGGAGCTGGCACAGGTTGAACAGGTTGGACCTCCGCTCGCTCTCGTCCGAGAACATCATGTTGAGCAGCGACACGGAGTCGATGACGACGCGCTTGGCCCCGAATGTCTTGATGAACTTGGGCAGGTCGCTCTTGATCCTCGTGACCGTGGTCTTGGCGTCCGAGGGCTCGAGCTTGAAGATCCCCAGTTTCTTCTCCTCGAGCGCAGGCGAGACGTCCCAGCCGAAGGACATGGCATTCCGGAGTATGGAGTCCTTGTCCTCCTCGAGCGATATGAAAATGCACGGCTCGCCGTTCCTCAGACCCTCAACGAGGAACTGGAGCCCGAATGTGGTCTTGCCAGTGCCGAACGAACCCATCACGACCGCTATGTGGCCGTCCGGGAACCCGCCCTGCAGCATCTCATCCAGACCGACAATCCCTGTCCTGACCCTGCTGACCGCCACCATGACTCATCCCACCCGTTCGGTATTGATGACCACGAACCCGCTCTGCGAGGTTATCAGTGTAGCGAAGCGCGCGATGCGTTCCTGGTCCAGGTGCGGCAGGACGCTCATGAACTTCTCCACATAGAGGTACCTCTGCCTCTTGGACGTGTGGTGGAACTTCGCCCATTCGAACCTGAGGACACCGTCCACGCTGTCTATGATTATCTGCTGCTTGCGCTTCTCGAGGACCTCGTCCGCGAGTATGAGGTATATCACGCACCCCCACTTCTTCGACATCCTCTGGAGACCTTTGAGGAACGCGACGACGTCCTCGAACTTGATGGTCTCCGAGACCACCAGGTCCGTCAGGGAGTCCATGATGATGAGGCTGCCCGGGGCGTTGCCGTCCAGGAACGTGACGAGGGACTCGAGCGCCCCGTCCTCCTTCTTGTCGGAGAACAGCTCCCCACCCTCACCGCCGACCCAACTGGACGGGACGACGGTCCGCTTGAAGTAGTAGCTCGAGAAATCCTTGAAGTTCAGGTTCGTCGACAGGGAGTCGTAGAAGTCCCTGTTGAAGGACAGCTTGACCTCGCGCAGGAGGTCGTCCTTCGACCTGGAGAAAGTGAGGTAGGACATCTTGTCCGGGAGGATACCGAGCTTCGCGCCGTGGCCGAACATGAACCCGCGGGTCTCGGGGAACTCCTTGACGATGCCGATCTTGGCAGCGGATGTGAGGGCGAACTCGAGCCCGCCGCCGCCTATGTCGCCGAGAAGCAGGATGACCGAGCCGACGGGCACACCTCCACCTAGGATCGAGTCGAAGTCGGAGACCCCAGTAGGGATTCTCTGCACATCACCTTCGGACATGAGAACGAAGGAACCCATCATGTTATGTGATAATGAAACTTTGGGGAATGACGGCTTTCCCGAGCCACCCGGAGGCGCGCCTACACGCGCAATGGCATCAAGCGTGCCGCTCCAAGAAATCCTTCACTAGCTCGAGCGTCTTCTCGGCAGCCTGCCGCTTGACCTCAGCCCGAGAGCCTGCGAAGACATTCCTCCGGCACACGGTCGCCCGGGACGAGCTCACCGCGATGTAGACGAGGCCGACCGGCTTCGCGTCCGTCCCTCCGGAAGGTCCTGCGATGCCCGTGGTGCCCACGCCTATCTCCGAGTTCAACCGGGACCGCGCTCCAGAAGCCATCTGTATCGCGACCTCCTCGCTGACCGCGCCCTTCGACCGGATGACGTCCGGGCTTACGCCCAGGAGCCCCTCCTTGGCCGCGTTGCTGTAGGACACGATCCCACCCAGGAAGTAATCGCTGCTCCCGGGCACGTCCGTGATCAGGTCGCCCAGCTTCCCACCGGTGCATGACTCCGCGACCGCGATCGTGAGGGATCTGCTTCGCAGGAGCCGGCCGACCTCGTCAGCGAGCAAGGCAGCTCCTCCCCTGCCTCTTGCCCGGGACCATGCCCGCGTCGATGAGCCTTTGCTTGCCGTCCAGGGCCTCGACGAGGACGGCGACGGGGGGTGGCACGAGGTCCTTCCATCTGCCGTCCGCGGCAATCCTCCGCCGGACCTCGGTCCCAGAATAGCACCTCATGTTGTATTCCTTGGTCTTCCGGACCTTGTATCCGGCATCCGCGAAGAGCGAGCACGTGAGGTCGCTGTTCGAGTAGACGACGTCAAAGGGAGGCGCATAGGATTCTAGGTGGTTCACCCATGCTGAGTACCGGTTGATGTCCCTGACGGGTATGATGTGCACCCGCGGGCGCTCGCCCGGCTCCAGGCAGGACAGTATCATCTGATACCTCTCGCCTGCGGTGAACGGGTTGCTGACCGTATGGGACTCCTCGGCGCTCCCTATGACGACCACGAGGTCGTCGCATTCGCTGAGTACCTCCCTGATGACGGACAAGTGTCCCTTATGGAACGGCTGGAACCTGCCGAGCACCAATCCCCGTATGCGAGCATCCTCCCTGCTCAGTTCACGACTGCCCTGTCCGCGCCCGGCGCCGGCGCCACAGGCCCGCCCGATCCGTGCTTGCCCGCCACCAGCAGGGCGAGCTTCTTCAGCAGCCCTTCCTTGCGGGCTCCCACGAGTGCGTAGGAGAGCACATCGTTGAAAGTGAGCACCGGAATGACTTCGATCTTGCCGATGTACTTGTCCTCGAGGAGCACGTCCTTCATGTTCTCCGCCGGTATGAGGACCCTCTTAAGGCCCATCTCGGCGGCCGCCTCGATCTTGGCAGTGACGCCGCCGACTGGCAGGACCTGCCCCCTGACGCTCAGGCTCCCCGTCATGGCGGTGGTCTGGTCCACATCGATCTCCTCGAAGGCCGATATGACGGCCGTCGCGACTGCGATCGACGCGCTGTCCCCTTCGATGCCATCATAGGTGCCTATGAACTGCACATGTATGTCGTGGTTGCTGATGTCCTCGCCGGTGTACTTCTTGATCAGCGCGGAGACGTTCTGGACGCTCTCCTTCGCGATCTCACCGAGCTTCCCGGTCGCGATTATCTTGCCGCCCTCCCTGTTGTGGGCGGGCGTGACCTCCGCGACTATGGGCGTCACTATGCCAGAGTACTCGGACATGGCGGAGTCGGCGTTGAGCACGGCAAGGCCGTTGACTATGCCGACGACGGACCCCTCCGTGAGGCATGTATTGTAGTCCTTCCTCCGCTCGACAGCGCGGTCCGTGACCTGTTGCTCCAGGGAGCGGGCGATCCGCTTCGCATCGAACACATGGGTGGCCTCGACTATGGACGCGTTCCGTTCCCTCGCGATGTCGCCCGCGACCCTCACGAGGCCGCCTAGCTCCCTCAGCCTCAGGGTCAGCATGCCACGCCTGCCCGCCCTCCGCTGGGCTTCCCGGATGATCTCTCCGACCGCACCCTTGTTGAAGTGCGGGATCTTCTTGTCCTTCGAGACCTCCTGAGCGACGAAACGGACCAGCTTCTCCCGGTTCGCGTCCGTGTCCTGCATCGTGCTGCGCATGTATATCTCGTAACCGTAACCTCTGACCCTGGACCTGAGCGCGGGGTGCATCCCGGAGACCGCATCGAGGTTCCCCGCAGCCACGAGGATGAAACCGCATGGCACGGGCTCGCTCTTGACCATCGCGCCCGAGCTCCGTTCGCTCTGCCCCAGGATGCTGAACTCGCCCTCCTGGAGGGCCGTGAGCAGGCTCTGCTGGCTCTCGATCCTCAGCATGTTGATCTCGTCGATGAACAGGACGCCCTTGTTCGCCTTGTGGATGGCGCCCGGTTCCAGCCGCTCGTGGGCCGGCGTCTCGAGGCCTCCGCTCTGGAACGGGTCGTGTTTGACATCGCCGAGGAGCGCCCCTGCGTGTGCGCCGGTCGCATCTATGAACGGCGGCGGCTCATCCAGCTTGTGGGTGATGAGCAGCTTCGGGACGAGGATGGACTCCTTCCTCTGGCCGCTCATCCGCAGGAGCCAGAACATCATCAGGCCACCAATCATGCCTATCAGGAAGTAAATCGGGTTGCTGTACATGATCGCCATGACCACGGACAGGCCGACGAACATGACCAGGAGCATTACGACCCACGAGTTCTTCTGAGCGCGCTTCTGCTCCGCCTCGAGCTTCTGGGCCATGACGATCTCCTTGCCCTTCCCTGGTGGGACGACCCTGATCTTCGGCTCGTTGTTGTCCTCGGGGTTGTGGTAGGCGATGACATCCTGCAGCTCGCCCTTGGGCAGGAAATCCACCATCGACCGGGCGAGCATCGACTTGCCGGTGCCCGGGTCGCCTATCAGTATGACATGCCGCTTCTGCTCTGCTGCCTTGCGTATGACCGTGACCGCCTCGTCTTGACCTATGACCTGGTCGACGAGCTGCGTAGGGATCTTGACATCGGCAGTCGACTCGAACTGCTGAGTCCTCAGCCAATCCTCGATATCCGGGAGCCCGAGCTTCGCTCCCGTAGAAACATTCTCACCCATATCAGGCACACCAGTGTGTTCGAAGCTATTAAGCGTGGGTGCTAAATAAGGCTTGCGCCGCGAGCCCGAGGATTGTCGCCGTAGCCAGCATGGATTCGGACGCCGCCTCGGCTGCGCGAGCACTTCCGCTCACCCGAAGGCAAGTATAAGGACAGGAACGCCTCATGAACCGCATGGTACAGGATGAGGATTGATGAGCTGGACATCGACCCGAGGGTGGTCGCCAGGCTTAAACAGGACGGTATCGAGGAACTCTACCCGCCCCAGGAGAAGGCCGTCGGGCATGCGCTGCAAGGGGAGAACATCGTCCTTGCCATCCCAACGGCCTCCGGGAAGAGCCTGATAGCGTACCTGGCAATCCTGAAAGCGGTGCTCCGGGGAGGAAAGGCGCTGTACATAGTCCCCCTCAAAGCCCTCGCTTCCGAGAAGTACGAGGACCTCGCGAGGTTCGAGGACATGGGGATCAAGGTCGGCGAATCGACGGGGGAACTTGACGAGGTCGACGCGAAGCTGCACATGTACGACATCGTCATCGCCACATCGGAGAAGGTCGACTCACTCCTCCGGCACAGGGCGAAGTGGCTCGAGAAGCTATCAGTCGTGGTAGCGGACGAGGTGCATCTCATCAACGACCCCGATCGCGGACCCACGCTGGAGGTCATACTCGTCAAGTTCAGGACTTTCAATCCCGACGCCCAGATCGTCGCGCTTTCCGCGACGATGAAGAACTCGGCCGAGCTCGCCGCGTGGCTGGGTGCGAGGCTCATCCAGAGCGATTGGAGGCCCGTCCCGCTCAGGGAAGGGGTATGCCAGGGCGGGGAGGTCTTCTTCACGGACAACACGAGGAGGAAGCTGCTCGGAGAGGACGATCCGGTCAGCGACCTTGTACGGATGACCATCGAAGGCGGCGGGCAGACCCTGGTGTTCGTCAACTCGAGGAAGTCCTGCGAATCGCTGGCCCTGTCGCTGGGGTCTACGGTCAAAGGGCTGGTCAAGGACAAGGCTGACGATCTCGCGAGGGCCTCGAAGAGGCTCACCGGGGAGCAGGACGAGCCGACGAACATGGGCACCAGGCTCGGGAGGGCCATCAAGAACGGATGTGCGTTCCACCACGCGGGTCTCACGAGCCCCCAGAGGAAGCTCGTCGAGACATGCTTCAAGAAGGGCCTCCTCGGATGCATCGTAGCCACGCCCACGCTGGCGGCTGGCATCAACCTCCCGGCGAGGACCGTCGTCGTCAGGGATGTCAAACGGTACGACGCCAACACCGGCTTGACATACATACCCGTGCTGGAGGTCAAACAGATGTGCGGCCGAGCAGGGCGGCCGAGGTATGACAAATATGGCGAGGCGGTCCTCATCGCCAGGGACGAGAACGAGAAGGACCTGCTCCTCGAGGCCTATCTCCTCGGCGAGAACGAGAACCTGTACTCGAAGCTTGGCACGGAGCCCGCCATCAGGTCCCATGTGCTGGCGCTCATCGCCACGGGGGAGGTCAAGGACATGGATTCTCTGAACGCGTTCTTCGGGAAGACATTCCTTGCGCACCAGACGGAGGCATCGTACCTCGAGGACACCATCGCAGGCGTCGTCGGGTTCCTGAGGGACGAAGGGATGGTCATGGAGGGGGACGCCCTCCAGGCGACCCCGTTCGGGAGGCACGTCAGCGACCTGTACATCGACCCGATGTCCGCGGTCACGATCAGGGACGCCTTGCAGGAGTACAAGCAGGGCCAGATGTTCGGCCTGCTCCATGCCGTGTGCGCGACGCCCGACATGGGCCTGCTGTATCTGAGACAATCAGACTACGGGCCGATCGAAGAGTTCCTCGACGGTGTCAGAGGAGAGCTCATCATCCAGCCTCCGGACGACCTCGCCAAGTACGAGATATACCTCTCCGAGGTCAAGACCGCCAAGCTGCTCAACGACTGGCTCACCGAGACCCACGAGAACGATATCGCCGAAGCCTTCGGGATCGGGCCCGGTGACATCAGGAACAAGGCCGAGCGGGCGGAGTGGCTCATGCACTCAGCCGCAAGACTTGCGGAGCTGTTCAACGACGCCGCTGTCGAACCGTCCCGTGAGCTCGTCACCAGGCTCTCGTACGGGATCAAGCCAGAACTGCTCGAGCTCGTCAAGCTGAGAGGCGTCGGGAGGATCCGGGCGAGGGCGCTCTATTCCAGAGGGGTCAGAGACCTAGAGGATCTCAGGAACACGTCCTATGACAAGCTGAAGCAGATCCCGAACATAGGCGAGGCCGTCGCGAGGCAGATCAAGGCGGAGCTCGGACAGTCCGACCCGGCTATGCCCCCTGCGCCAGAGGACGGGCAGAGGTCTCTGAAGGATTTCAGGTAATATTAAGATGGTCCGTCGCGATTGACCGTGTGACCGGCATGACAGAGCCAGATGTGGGAGCCGCGACAGCAGGCTTTGTGGCCTGGAAGGTCCGCGTGCGAGACGGGGAGGCGCGGGAGTTCCTGGACGCCACCGTCCAGAGGGCCGAATCGACGGGAGCGGTCGTCCTGGTCCTCCGCGGGGACATGGTTTTCGGGGCGGATCATCTCAGGAGCGCGCTCTATCACGCGGGGCGGGCCACCGCCGAGGGCAAGAATGTCTCCGACTCCATCGCCATGGAGACGCTGCTTTACGCCTCAGGGGAGCGGCAGCTCGGGAGCGCCATCAAGAAGATGGCCGCCGACGGGAGCGTCGAGGAGCTGGTCGTCGCAAAGCTGGCCGGGAGCGGGTTCGAACCCGAGCCCGGGTGGACCGAGCTGCAAACGGTCGACGAGGATGTCTCCGTCGAGCGTCTGACGAGGTTCGGCCTGTCACCCGAGGAACTCGGGACCGTCAGGAAGGGGAGACCCGCGGACCTCGTCCTCGAGAGGGTCGCGGCCGTGGACATACTCAAGAGATGAGCGCGACCACGGGCTACAATAATATGAACATGAACACGATTCACCGACAGGGAGGGTCACAATGGCAGCAGTCATCGAATGCGTGCCCAACTTCAGCGAGGGACGCAGGAAGGATGTCGTTGACAAGATCGTCCATTCCATAAGGTCGGTCCCCGGGACCAAGGTCCTGGACGTCGAGAGCGACCCGGACCACAACAGGTCCGTCATAACGTACACCGGGACCAGGGAGAGCGTGGGCGAGAGCGCCTTCAGGGGCGCCAGGGCCGCGCTCGAGCTCATCGATCTGACCAAGCACAAGGGCGAGCACCCGAGGATGGGTGCGCTTGACGTCCTGCCGTTCATACCGGTCCAGGGGGCGACTATTGATGACTGCATCGAGATCGCCAACAGGACCGCGGCCAGGATTGCCAAGGAGCTCAAGGTTCCGTGCTACATGTACGAGGCTGCGGCCAAGAGGCCTGACAGGAGGAACCTGGAGAACGTCCGCAGGGGCCAGTTCGAAGGGCTCAGGGAGGCCATCCTGACGGACGACAACAGATACCCGGACTACGGGCCGAGGATGCTACACCCGACCGCGGGGGCGACCGCAGTTGGTGCCAGGATGCCGCTGGTCGCGTTCAATGTCAACCTCAGGTCGACGGATGTCAACGTAGCCAAGGACATCGCGAAGAAGATCCGTGCGAGCAGCGGTGGGATGCCGCATGTGAAGGCCCTCGGGTTCACGCTCCAGGACAAGGGCATGGTCCAGGTCTCGATGAACCTGACAGACTACACCGTCACGCCCATCTCGAAGGTCTTCGACGCCATCCGCGCGGAGGCCGACGCGCGTGGCGTGGAGATCGCGAACGGTGAGATCATAGGGCTCATACCGCTCGATGCCGTGTGCGACCTCGCAGCGCGGTTCCTCAAGCTGGAAGGGTTCACCAGCAGGCAGATCCTGGAGAAGAGGATATGGTGCTGAAGGACCTCGGCGCGCTCCGGACGTTCTGCGACGAGCTGGCGAGCGAACAGCCCTCGCCCGGCGGCGGGACAGCGTCGGCAGCAGCGGGCGCGGTGGCAGCATCCCTCCTCGGGATGGTCTGCGCGATCACCAGGAAGAGCAAGAAGGCGGAGGCGCACTGGGGCGAGCTCGACCAGCTCAGAGCGGCCCTGTCCGAGCTTCAGAAGGAGCTGCTGTCACTCGCGCAGGAGGATGCGCAGGCCTACGACCTCGTGGTCGAGGCGTTCAGGAACAGGAAGGTCAAGAACGACGAGGAGAGCGCGAAGGGAGTCGAGACAGCCCTCAAGTACGCGACCGAGGTCCCCAGCAGGACCGCGGACGCCTGCCTGATGGTGCTGAAAGCCGCTGACAGGGTGGCCGAGACAGGCTCGAAGAACGCGTACTCCGATGTCGCGGTCGCGATATACCTGGCGAAGGCGGGACTCTTCGGCGCCCTTATGAACGTCGAGATAAACCTCGACGGCAACAAGGACGAGCAGTACGTGGCCAAGCAAAGGCATGACGCCCAGGCGCGCAGGTGCGACGGCGAGATCATGAGCCAGCGGGCCCTGTCCAAGGTCGGGAAGAGGGGAAAAGCCTAAAGATGCTGGCTATATATCCCGTCAGGTCGTATCAGCATTGATAGACATGACGATACCTTTAATAGCGCACAGAAAAATGGGAACATCCGTAGGATCTTGCCAGCGGGCAGGCCTGCTAGTACCCGTGGCGACAAGGATTTGGTGAGGTTGGCCGGCAGTTATCTCAGGAGCCTCCAGCTCGCTAAGCAGCTCGAAGAGCGTGCCAAGGAGGCCACGAAGAACAGGGAGTTCGCCGAGAAGGAGCACGAAGCCCTCCAACAGTTCATCAAGGCGTGCAAGGAGGAGGACGTGGACCTCTCGGAGGTCCAGAGCATCCTCACCGAGTTCGAGGCGTCGATGGCCTCGAAGGACTACAACACCGCCCGCGCCAATGTCAAGAAGGCGTCGGACGCGGCCAAGACGGCCTATATCAAGAAGATCGGAGAGGTCGGCGATTCCGTCGACTCCCTACTGGCCCTCGGAGGCGTCCCGGCGACGGCGTCCAAGGGCGCCCTGGACCTGCTGGAGAAGAGCAAGGACCTGGTCGTCAGGGACGATGTCGAGGGCGCGATGAAATGCGCGAAGACCGCCTATGACGCAGCCGAGCGCGCGCTGCACGAACATTTCTCAGGTTTACTATCACAGGCGCAGGAGATCATCATCCAGGCCAAGGAGATAGGCGAGGACGTCTCGGTCTACGAGGACCAGCTCCTGAGGGCGAAGGCGGCCATCGAGGAGCAGGAATATGAGACCAGCGCCGCCCTGATCAAGGACGCGCTCGACGGCGCGGGCGACAACGTGAGATCGCAGGTCGGCGCGTCCGTCTCGAGGGCGGAGGAGATCATTATCGCGGGCGAAGAGCTCGGCACGGACATGACCCGGGTCAAGGCTCATGTGGACCGGGCAAAGAACTCGCTGAACCAGATGAGGATCAAGGAAGCCCTCTCATATGCGAAGCGCGCGACCAGTGACGGGGAGAACGTCATATCCAGCAAGTTCCAGGATCTGTCAAGGGAGATTAGGGACGGCATCAGGAAGCTGAAGGGTGCGAACGAGGACACAACCGGACCCCAGGACCTCCTCGACCAGGCCCAGGTCGCGATGAAGGAGAAGAAATTCATCGAGACATTGCGCGCACTCACGCTCGCAAAGGCGAAGATCGACAAGATTCAATTCGATTCCGTCCTCGATGTCATATCCAAGGCGAGGGACAAGTTCGTGCTGGCCAAGAAGGTCGGCATCGACATGACGAAGGCCATCGCGCTCCTCAACACCTCGCGGGACAACCTCAAGCTGGGGAAGTTCGAGGACGCCCTCAAGTACGCCGTGCAGAGCCAGGACGAGATCGAGAAATCCCTCACCGTGTTCTACAAGGCCAGGGACGATCTCGTGGAACTCGCGAAGGCGGTCAAGTTCACAACGGACCTGCACATGGACCCGTCCGTTCTCAAGACGGCCATGACAAACGCCAAGCGCTCGTTCGAGGCGAACGAGTACGCAGACGCCGCGCAGATAATCAAGGACGCGCTCGCGGGCTCGAAGAAGACCACCTACGAGAGTGCCATGGAGGCCGTCAACAGCGCGGACAACGCGGTCAAACTGGGCAAGGCCCTCGGAGCAGACATTACAGAGGCCGAGGGCGTCCTGCACAAGGCGCTCGAGGCGCTCTCCAGCGAGAACATCCAGGACGGCGTCGGATTCGCCAGGAGCAGCCTGGAGGCGGCGACCGCGTCCACGAGCAGGCTACTGACGGACAGGCTCAACCGCCTGGACCTGTTCATCAAGGGATACTCCGGCACTGCGGACCTATCCGAGATAAACGATATCATAGCGGGTTCGAGGGCGCACGTGGCGGCATCCGAGTTCGACAGGGCCAATGACAAGCTCAAGGAGATCACACAGAAGATAGAGAAGGTCGGTCAGGAGGAGTCCGAGAGGCTCATGGGGACCGCCACCACGAGACTCGCTGACCTTTCCAGCATGGGCGGGGACGTATCCGACCTCGAGATACTCATGAAGATGGCGAAGGACGCGCTGGACCAGCGCGTCTACGAGGACGCCTCGGGGCGGGCGAAGGAGATAGTCGCGAACGCCGACGAACAGATGATGAAGCTCATCCAGATGGAATTCTCGTCCATCAAAGACTCGATCGAGGAGGCAAAGACGATCGGTATCGACATCGAGGACGCCAAGACTGGCCTCAAGGAGGCCAGGATGAAGGCGGACGCCAAGGACCTCATGGAAGCCCACCGCGCAATCGTGGGTACCAAGGAGAAGATCAAGGAACAAATCGCCAAGCACGACCGCATCAAGGAGAAGATCAACAAGGTCGAGGAACTCATCACCGAAGCGGCGAAGTCGCGTGCCGACGTGAGCGCGTCGCTGAAGAAACTGGATGGCGCGAAGAGCGTGTTCGCGAACGGCGACCTCGACGGTTCGGAGAAGACGCTCGACGGGCTCATAGATGAGACGGAGCGTAACCTCGCGATGTATCTCGCAGCCAAGTTCATCCTCAGCACCAAGGAGACCGTCGACCTGGCCACGCAGAACGACATCGATGCCAGCCCTGCGGAGGCACTCCTCGCACAGTCCAAGGACCTGATGAAGAAGAAGAGCTACGAGGAGGCGCTAGCCAGGGCCAAGAATGCAGACGAGGAGGTCAGGCGGATCGTCTCCGCGGCCGTCGGACTCATGATCAAGGACCTGCAGCGGCTCCTGGTCGATGCGAAGAATGTCGGCGTCGATACCGTCGGCCCGGAGAAGCTGGCGGAGAAGGCGGCGGACCTCAACGGACAGGAGGACTTCGCAGAGGCGCTGAAATGCATCGGCGCGGCGAAGGACGACATCGACCATGTCAAGAACCTGAGCTCACAGGCGGCCACCGAGATCAGGATCGCGCGCAGCAACCTTAGGGACGCCGAGACGCTGGATATGGAGGTCGGCAGGGCGAGGGAGCTCTTGGACCAGGCCGTCGACGCGCTCACCAGGCACCAATACGCTATAGCGCTCGAACTGTCCAGGAAATCATCGGAGGCGTCCTCCGAGGTCTCGCGGAACAGGATCTGGGAGACCCTCGAGAAGTTCAGAGAGCGTATAGAGAAGGCCTCGACCGAGGGGGCGCCCATCGGCATGGCCGAGAGGTTCGTCGCCGACGGTGTCCAGGCCTTCAGGGACGGAAGGTACCAGGATGCGCTCAAACTCGCCATGCAGTGCGAGGCCGAGATGGACAGGGCGGAGCTCCAGCGGGACATAAGCACGAGGGCGGTCCAGAACGTCAGGAGCAAGATGGAGGAGGCGGGCGCCGAGGGCATCATGAGCCCCAAGCTCGCCGAGCTCGTCGATACCGCCGAGGCGTTGCTATCCAAGGGCAGGTTCGTCGATGCGTTGACCACCGCGATGGAGAGCGGCGACGAGCTGCATCAACTCAGGGAGAACATCGATAGCGTCAGGATCGAGTTCAGCGGGGTCAAGGAGCAGGTGGAGAGGCTCAGGAAGGTCAAGATAGACACCGCCGAGTGCGACGAGATACTCGACATCGCCCAGGGATTCCTGAACGGACACGAGTTCGCGAAGTGCAGGGATGCCCTCAGGAGATGCACGGAGAAGGCGGCGTCCCTGTTCGAGAGCTCCATGAGCGACGTCGTCAAGAGGAACGAGGAGCTCATATCCAGGGCGCGGGCGATGGGCATCAACACCAAGCCGTGCGAGGACCTCCTCGAGGTCGCCAAGACGTCGTTCTCGGAGAAGCTCTGGGACTTCGCCTACCAGCAGGCGCAGGCGTGCACGAACGCATGCATCGAGCTCATTGGGAAGAAGATGTCCAGCCTCATAGGCGATGTCCGAGAGAGGACGGACGTCCTCAGCCGCATGGGTGCCGCGGTGACGCCCGTCGAGGACCTGCTCGAGGAGGCCCAGAAGGCATCGGATTCTGGCATCGCCGAGAAGGCTTTCGAAGCGGTCATGAACGCCGAGCAGAGGCTGCTCCAGATCGAGGACACTCACCGCAAGTACATGGACATATCCATCGCGGCCGAGAGCGCCATCGAGACGCTCGCAGCCTTCGGGATACCCGCTAAGGAGTCCGAGAGGCTGCTGGCGCTCGCGGACATCGAGAAGGACAAGGACTACGACTCAGCGATCGAGTTTGTCGCCGAGGCGCTGGACAGCGCCAAGGCGCTCATGGAATCATACTCACCGGACATATCAGGGACCATCACCAGCTCCGGCCTGCAGGAGGGGAGCGAGGGCGAGATATCGATCAAGCTCTCGAACACCGGACGCGCGCTCGCGAAGGACATAGAGCTGGATGTCGTCGGGGACTTCGAGATCCTCGGGACGGAGACGGTCGAGGAGCTCAGGCCGGCCTCCGAGGGGACGGTCAAGGTCAAGATCGTCCC
This sequence comes from uncultured Thermoplasmata archaeon, assembly GCA_964568665.1. Classification (GTDB taxonomy): domain Archaea; phylum Thermoplasmatota; class Thermoplasmata; order UBA10834; family UBA10834; genus CAWBDD01. Next base: position 108,466 of record CAZMPY010000014.1, read on the forward strand.
GAAGAGGAGTGGCAACGTCCCGGTGAGGGTGAAGGTCTCGACGAAGAGGCACTTCGACGGACGCGTCCAGACGACTGATATCGAGGATGCGCTCAACGTCTACCCAGCAGGCCCGCCGTTCAGGATCGACCGGGCTGCGGATGTCGCGAGATGCGTCTCATGCCAGGGCAGGATCAAGCCTGGCTTCGACATAGTAAGCTGCAGGTGCGGGAGCCAGCTGCACCTGGCCTGCGCGAAGAGGACCGCCCAGTGCCCGGTCTGCGGCCAGAAGTACTCGTTCTAACCGGAGCCTGCGACCCTGGCCTTGGATATCCTCACTGGCGGCGTGACGACCCCGAACGCGTTCCTCCGTTCCCGGCCGACCATGTCGATCCTCGAGAACAGGTCCTCGAGGCCTATCCCGAGCGTGGACTGTCTGACGAGCGGCCCGAGCTCGCCCTTCTCGACGCTGTACCCCTCCATCATCAGCCCCGAGAACTCCCCGGTGGCCAGGTTGGGGCGGTCGAAGGTTATCCTGAGATAGACCCCTTTCCTCGTCTCGCGTATCATCTCGTCCAGGCTTGAGCCGCCCTTCGCGACGACCAGGTTCGTGGTCGATATCGCTGGCGGAGCCCTGTATGTCCAGACGGAGCCCCCTCTCGACGAGTTGCCGGTGCTCCTGATGCCGTCCTTGCCGGCCGTGTAGCTGTCATGGAGATAGGACACGAGCCGGCCCCTGTCGATTATCTTCTTCTTGGCCGCCGCCGTGCCCTCACCGTCGAAGGCCGTGCTGCCCACGGCCCATTCGATGCGGGGCTCGTCGCTGACCGACAGGTCCTCGCTGCCGATGCGCTTGCCAAGCTTGTCGACCAGGTAGCTGCGCTTCCTCTGGATGCTCTCGGCGTTCGCGCCTCCACCGACCGCGTGCGCCAGTATGTATCCGAACCCCAGCGGGTCCATGATGACCGGGTAGTCGCCCGTCGGGATGTTCACCTGCTTCAGACCCTTTATCGCATGCTCCCGTGCGCTGGCGCCGACCTTGTCCGCCGCTCCGCGCTCCAGCCTCCGGCTCGAAGACGCGTCGTAGCCCGAGAACATGGCGGTCCCGTCCTTCGCGACCGCCTCGGCGAACATGTCGACGGATGTCATCGCCTGGTGAGAGCAGAACCCGTTGCTGTTCGCGAGGGTCACCTCGCACACAGACACGTTCGCATTCGCGTTGACGGACGTCACCCTCTTGTCGTCCTCCGCCACCCGGGCCATGTCCATGACCATGTCCACGACATCGTCAGGCTCGATCTCCGCCAGGCGCTTCTCGAACAGGCCGCCCATGGGTTTCGGGGTGGATTTCCCAGGAAGGCCCTTGAAATCAGGGTCAGGGGTCCCCGCCTTCGCGAGCGATGATGCGAGCTCCGCGGCGCGCATCACGGATGCGCGGTCGTGTCCGGTGCAGTACGCGAACCCCATGGACCCGCGGTCGTATGTGCGGATTCCAACGCCAGGGTCCTTGAGCACGCTCGCCTGCTTGACCGAGCCCCTCTCGATGTCGACCGAGATGTACCTCGAGTTTGTCACGATGACATCGCAGTCCGATGAGCCCCCGGTCCTGAGCTTCTCAACCGTCTTACGCGCGAGTGATTCCATGTCAACCATAAGACCACCTCTCAGGCGAGACCCCCGACCACTACATCCGATACGCATATGTGAGGCCCACCATCGGTCGTCCTCGCCTCCTGGCCACCCTTCCCGCAGTATCCGGGGTCAGTCAGGACGAAGTCGTCGGCGACGCACCTCACTTTCTTGAGGACATCGAGTATCAGCCCTGACAGGGACGCGTCCCGGTACCTCTGCCCGACCTCACCCTTCCGTATCGCGTATGCCTCGTCGCACTTGAACATGAACTGGCCTTTGGCAGGCTCCACATACCCGTACTGCGCGCCCTGGATCAGGAGCCCGTCCTTCATCTCCTCCATCATCTCGTCCTTCTTCCACTCACCAGGCCCGATGTAGGTGTTGCTCATCCGGATGATGGGCGTGCTGTAGAACGCCTGGGACCTGGCAGCCCCGTTCGGCTCCACCCCCATGCGGTTGCCCGTCTCGATGTTGTGCATATATCCCTTCAGGACCCCGTCCTCGATGAGCACGTGCTTCTTCGACTTCACGCCTTCCCAGTCATATGCGAAGTACCCGAACGTCCTGGGAATGGTCGCGTCGTCTATGAGCGAGACCTGTTCGTCCGCCACCTGCTCGCCAATCATCCCCTCGAGCACGGAGGCACCCGCGATGACCGCATCCGCCTCGCACGCGTGGCCGAAGGCCTCGTGAGCCAGGAGCCCGGTCATTTTGTTGTCGAGCACACAGGTGAACTTCCCCGCGGGCACCGGCTTCGAGTCCAGGAGCCTTATCGCCTGGTCCGCCGCCTCGACACCGATCTGCTCACCCTCCTTGGACTTCATCAGCTCGTAGCCGACGACGTTGCCGATCGACCCGTGCCCCCGCTGCATCACCCCTCCGTCCTTGGCCCATGCCGAGCACGCGCCCAGGCTCCAGATCTCCCTGGTCCGGATGAGCGTGCCGAAGGAGTTCGCCACGACCCTGTCGCCCTCGAAGTCGTCGTACCTCGAGTTCGTGCTGACGATGCGTTTGTCCCTTCCGCGCATGGACCGGTCCCGTTCGAGTGCGTATCTGAGCTTGTCCTCGATGGGGACATCCGACGGACGGATCCTGCACTTGTAGACATCCGACCGCCTGACGGTCTTCCCCTTCTCGATCGTGAACCTGACCTTCGCCCGCCTCTGGGCGACCTTGGCCATCCTGACGGCCGATTCGGCGGCCGCGTTCAGCGAGGACTGCTTGAGGTCGTTCGTGACCGCGAACCCCCACGCACCCCCCATGAACGCCCTGACCCCGCACCCCGACTCGATCTGCGCGGTCACCGCCCGGCTCCTGCCGTCCATGACGATGATGTTCGTTCCTGTGACTGACTCCATCCGCAGGTCCGCGAACTCAGCGCCCTTCCTGCGAGCCAAGTCTATCGTCTTCGTCGCTAGGTCTTCCACACCAGGCCCTCCCAAGGAGGCACCTTGAAAGGAGTGCCGGGAATTGAAGGTATCGGAACAGCCTCAGGTCCTCTCGAACCTGCACTCGCGCGAAGCCGCATCGACGAAAACGCCCTCCGAGACCATCCTCGCGAGGTTCTCGATGTCCCCGGACATCGACCGGTCCTCGGTCAGCCTCGGGACCTTCTGCCTCAGGACGTGCCGCACCTTCTCGACCGCCGGGCTGGAGGCCTGGGATATGAAGTCCAGACCCTGGGCGGCTGCCATGAACTCGATGGCGATGACCTTGCTCACGTTGTCGATGATCAGCCTCGCCTTCCACGCGCTCGTCGTGCCCATGCTGTTGTGGTCCTCCTGGTTGGCGCTCGTGGGTATGGAGTCCGCCGATGCCGGGTGCGTCAGGACCTTGTTCTCGGAGACTATCGACGCGGCGACGTACTGCGGGACCATCATGCCCGAGCTCACGCCCCCGTGCCCTGTCAGGAAGGCCGGGAGCCCGCTCAGCTTGTGGTCCACGAGCCTCGCGACGCGCCTCTCTGCGAAGTTGCCGATCTCGTGCACTCCGAGGCCCAGATAGTCCATCGCGAGGGCGATCGGCTGCCCATGGAAATTGCCTCCCGATATCACCGCCCCGTCGTCGGGGAAGAAGAGCGGGTTGTCCGTCGCGGAGTTGACCTCGACCCGCAGCACGTCCCGCGTGTGCCAGATCGAGGCCAAGGACGCGCCCAGCACCTGAGGTATGCACCTCAGGGTGTAGGCGTCCTGGACCTTGGAGCAGTGCCTGTGGGAAAGCATGATGTCGCTCCCGTCGAGCAGGGACCGCATGTTTTGCGATACGCGGACCTGGCCCGCGTGGGGCCGGACCTTGGAGATGCGTTCGTCGAACGCGGCCGAGGTGCCCCTGAGGGCCTCCAGCGAGAGCGCGGCCGCGACCTGGGCGTTGTCCGCAAGGTTGGCCGCGTCCCTGACCGCCAGGGTCCCGATCGCGGTCATCGCCTGAGTGCCGTTGATGATCGATATCGCCTCTTTGGGGCCGAGAACGAGCGGCTTGATGCCCTTCCTGGCCAGCGCCTTCGCGCCGGGTTCGACCCCGCTCCCCGCATCCGCCTCGCCCTCGCCTATGAGCACCAGCCCGAGATGGGCCAGCATGGCGAGGTCCCCGCTCGAACCGACGGACCCCTGCCTGGGGACCCGAGGGTGGACGCCGGAATTGAGCAGGTCCAGGAACACCGCAGCGACCTCCGACCTCACGCCGGAGTACCCCTTCGCGAGCGCGTTGGCCCTCAGCAGCATCATGGCCCTGACGACCTCGACAGGATACGCCTCGCCGACGCCGCAGGCGTGGCTCCTGAGGAGGTTCACCTGGAGCGCCCTCAGCTCGTCGTGCTGGATCTTCACATCGACCAGGTCGCCCACGCCCGTGTTGACCGCGTATATCTTCGCGTCGTCGTCTATGAGCGCCTGGAGGGACCGCCTCGCATCATCCATCCGGACCTTCGCGCGCGGGTCCAGTTCCGTCCTCGCCCCCGCTCTCGCGACTCGGACGACATCCTCCAGCGTTAGCGTCTCCCCGTCGACCGGCACATGGTCCCTGGGTTCCCCTGATCCGTCGGTCATGCAGAGTCCACCGATTGAGCTGCTACGCGCATCCGCCTAGCTGTACCTGAATCTAACGGTCGCGTTCAGGGTGCCTTCTCCGGGACGGGCACGAACTTGTACCCGTAGTGTATGACTCCCGACGGCCCCTCCTCGCTCAGCTTCCTGAGCGCGAACCTGACCCTCGTGCCTATCTTCACGTCGCACGGCTCGCAGTCGATGACCTGGCCGGTCACCTTCACGCCCTCGTCGAGCTCCACCATCGCGACCACATAGGGTTTCATCAAGGTCAGTTCCTCCAGCCCGTCGTACACCTCGGAGAAGGAGAATATGGCCCCCTCACCCTTGAGCTTGACCGGTTCGGTCTTGCCGACGCTCTTCCTGTGACAGACCGGGCAGAGCGCCCTAGGCGGGAAGTAGCACTTACCGCACACGTTGCACTTGAAACCGAACAGGTTGTAGCGGCTCGGGTTCTCGCGCCAGTATCTCGGTGCCGTCGCCATGTCAGACCCTCCTGAAAAGATGGACAACGACGGTCGCGCCGGTCCCACCAACATTGTGGGTGAGTCCGACCTTCGCGTCCTTCACCTGTCTCTTGTCCGCCTTTCCCTTGAGCTGGGTGACGATCTCGACGGCCTGCGCGAGGCCCGTCGCCCCGATCGGGTCGCCCCTCGCCTTGAGCCCTCCGGACGTGTTCACAGCGACCTCGCCTGAGAGGGAGGTCTTGCCGGCCTCGGTCGCCCTTCCGCCCTGGCCCTTGGGGAAGAAACCGAGGTCCTCGATGGCCAGTATCTCGCTTATCGTGAAGTTGTCATGCACCTCGGCGACTTGGACGTCCTTCTGGGTCAGCCCCGCCATCTTGAACGCGCGCGCGGCCGCGACCTTCGTGGCCTCCATCGTGCATATGTCCTTCCGGTGGTGCAGCGCGAGCGTATCGCTCGCCTGGCCTGAACCGATGATCTCGATGGGCGTGTCGGTGTACTTCTTCGCGGCATCGACCGGGCAGAGCACGACCGCCGCTGCCCCGTCCGAGCTTGGGGCACAGTCGAACACCCTCAACGGGGACGACACCATCGGTGATCCGAGCACGGTCTCCCGCGTGATGGCCCTCTGGAACTGCGCCTTCGGGTTCAGCGAGCCGTGCTTATGGTTCTTGACCGCGACGTCCGCCAGCTGTTCCCTCGTCGTGCCGTACTGATGCATGTGCCTCAGGGCGATCATCGCGTGCAGGCTCGGGAAGGTCGCTCCGAGGACGGTCTCCCACTCCTGGTCCGCAGCCGACGACTGGATCATGGCCGACTCAGTGTCGCTGACGTCGGTCATCTTCTCCGCGCCGCCGACGACCACTATGTCGTGGAGCCCGGACGCGACGGCCATGAACCCCTGCCTCAGGGCCAGACCGCCTGACGCGCCCGCCGCCTCGATCCTTGTGGCCGGTATGTTGTCCCTCGCGAGGCCGGAGTAGTCGGCGATGAGTGCGCCTATGTGCTCCTGATCTATGAACCTGCCAGCGGACATGTTGCCCACGTAGAGGGCGTCGATCTTGTCCGCCCCTATGTTGGCGTCCGCGACCGCCGCGAGCCCGGCCTTGATGCCGATGTCCCTGAAGGACTCGTCCCAAAGCTCACCGAACTCGGTGGCGCCTACGCCTATGACTGCTACACGTCTCATCTTCATTCGCCTCCCAGGAGTATCTTGCCCCTGAACTTAGCATAGGTCGCGTAGTCCAGGTACTTGTGCTTCGCCATCAGCTCCTTGACCGACGGCGCCTTCTGCCTCTGGAACCCGGCAATCGCGTCCGTGACCGTTATGTCGAAAGCGTCGGAACCGGCCCCGGAACCGTACGCGACGGCGAATATCCGGTCGCCGGGTTTCGCCTCATCCAGAATTGCCGAGAGACCCAGCGGCACTGCGCCGGAGTACGTGTTCCCTATCTGTGAGACCACAAGCCCGATCTTGATCTGCTCCTCGTTGAACCCAAGCTGCTTCGCGACCCTCGTCGGGAACTTCCCGTTGGGCTGGTGGAAGACTGCATGCGTGTAATCGCTGGGCTTGGTACCAATTTTCTCCAGCAGGCCCTTCGATCCGCTGATGACATGCTTGAAGTACGCTGGCTCGCCTGTGAACCTGCCGCCGTGTCTTGGATACATCTGCCCCTCCCGCCTCCAGAAATCGGGCGTGTCGGTCGTGTAGGAGTATGTGTGGTCGATCCTGGCGATCACGTCCTTCGAGCCAATCAGGAAGGCCGCGCCGCCGGCCGACGCCGAGTATTCGAGCGCGTCGCCTGGCGCGCCCTGGGACGTGTCGGCCCCGATTGCGACGCCGTACTTGACCATCCCCGCGCCCACAAGTCCCATGCACGCCTGGATGCCAGCCGTGCCGGCCTTGCATGCGAACTCTAAGTCCGCAACCGTGAGGTCGGGGGAGGCTTCGATGGCCTCGGCGACGATCGTCCCCGACGGCTTGACCGCGTAGGGGTGCGATTCCGAGCCGACATAGATGGCGCCTATGTCCTTCGGGTCGACGCTGACGCGCCTCATCATGTTCCTCGCGGCCTCGACCGCGATGGTGATCGTGTCCTCGTCCGGGGACGGGACCGACTTGCTGCTTATCATCAAGCCCTTGCCCATGGCCTTCCCATCGACGCCCCAGACCTTCCCGATCTCCTCGGGGGTTATCCGGTAACGTGGCACATACGCTCCGTAGCTGACGATTCCAACATCCATCTTATCAACATCCTCGTCTCATCCGAGCGAGCTGAGCTTCTCGACCAGCTCGCTCGTTCCGAGCTCTGTCCTTATCAACGGCAGGCCCTCGAGCTCCGCCAGTCTTATGGCGAGCTCGTCCACCTGCTCCGGCTTCTGGTACACGACCATGGCCGGCTTCAGCGGGTGGGCCCGTATCGCGATCATGGGGGAGCGGCCGAACCTGACACCTGTGAACACCAGGGCCCTCTGGCTGCTCCACCCGTATATCTTGAGGTAGTCGAACGAGTTCAGGGATGTGATCGCCCTCACGCTATCTATGACGGTGTATCCATGGATGTGCTTGTCCAACGGTATCGCGGGCGTGAGGTTCTCCCCGCCGATCATGCTCACTAGGTCCGTCGCGAGTACCTCCGCGGAGTACTCCTTGATGGAGATGATGGAATCCGTCTTGGCCGCCAGGGAGTACTGCTTCAGTACGTTCCCGCCGGTCTTCTCATCGATCTCGAGGAACGCATCGACGATCTTCCGGATCGTCATGATGCCTGGAGACTTCCGCCGTCCCGCCTCGTAGTCGCTTATCACCGAGGGCGACACTCCGAGATGCTTGGACAGCACCTGCTGGGAGATGTTGAACTGCTCCCTCCACTTCCTGATGGTCTTCCCAGGATCTTCGGAGAGGCAAATCTCCCCTGCAATCTTCTCCCGGACCTGGTCTCGCATGCGTGAGGGAGCATAATCCGCTCTATAAATAGTTGACGAACGAGACAAACGGCAAAAGCCGATGATTTCTCACCTGGACGTGCGCCTGGATACCGTCGGTCAACGGTTGTAACTAGCTCGCCTCAGGACCGCGCGAGGTCGTGAAGGATTGCGACAATTCCGAGCGATGCAGAACGCAGCCTCCGCATGAGGCTCCACGCGCGGAGAGCTCTGCATTAGGAATAAATAAGGCCCCTCTTCTATCCCTCTTCCGCGCGGACACATCGGGGTAGTGGTCTAGCTTGGTATGATCCGTGGTTCGGGACCACGTGACCGTCGGTTCAAATCCGACCTACCCCACTCATTTTCCACACCTCCTCGTCTCAGAGAAGACGCGGGGGGCGTTCAGCACAAGGACCCGCGTCATGCTCATGCCGCATGCGGGCGCGCATGTCACAGCAAACATTCATATCTCAATCGAGGGTTCCCAAGCAACGGGAAAACATGGACATCGAAAGGGCCGTCGCAGAGGAGCTCTCAGGCTACAGCAGCAAGTCGTACGTGACCGCCATATCCGGGTTCAACAGGATCCAGGGGACGGCGATGTACCATGAGGCGGCGGAGTACGTCAGGGATGAACTCATAGGCATGGGCATCGAGGACGCTGCGATCGAGCAGTTCAAGGCGGACGGCAAGCAGATGTTCTGGACCTGTGTCGCGCCGCTGGGCTGGAACATCCGAGGCGCGGAGCTCAGGATGGCGGATCCGGACGGACTCCTCCTAGCAAGGTTCCATGACATACCGATGTCGCTCCACACTTTCAGCAAGGGGACGCCGAAGGAAGGAGTCACCGCGGAACTCGTCGACGTGGGCGCAGGGACCTCGAAGAACGATTACCTGGGAAAGAAGGTCAAGGGCAAGATCGTCCTCGCGTCTGGCATGGGCAGGACCGTCCATCTGCAGGCCGTGGTCAAGCGCGGCGCGGCGGGGGTCGTCACCTACGGGCTCAGCCGCGAGATACCGAACCATCGCGAGGCCGCGGACGTATTGGACGCCCACGGATACCATGGCATATGGCCGACTGCGGAGAACATGGACAGGACCACTTTCGGGTTCTCGCTCAGCATGCGTCAGGGCATGCACCTGAAGCAGATGCTGCGGGACGGGAAGAAGGTGCGGCTCAACGCAAAGGTCGATGCGGAACTCACAACGGGCAAGCTCGAGATTGTGACCGCCACGATCCCTGGCACCGACAAGCGGGACGAGGAGGTCATACTGGTCGGGCACCTGTGCCATCCGAAACCAGGCGCAAACGACAACGCATCCGGGTCCGGGACCATGATGGAGGTCGCAAGGACCGTCATGAAGCTCATAAAGACGGGGAAGATTGACAGGCCGAGGAGGTCGATCAGGTTCATCTGGCTCCCTGAGACGACAGGGTCTTCCGCGTATCTCGAGCGCCACGAGAAGAAGCGCGACAAGTTCATCGCGGGCATCAATGTGGACATGGTCGGCGGGGACCAGGACAAGCTCAGGTCCACGCTCATCATGGACCGGACCCCGGACTCCGTCCCGTCCTACGTCAACGACCTCGGTGCCTTGGTCATGGAGAAGGCCGTGAATAACCTAGACAAACCGATCACACGAGGGTGGGGCGCCACCTTCAGATATGCAGCCAGAGCGTTCTCCGAGGGGACGGACAACTCCGAGTTCAACGAAAGCACGATCAGTGTCCCAACCATCAGCTTCGGCCAGTGGCCCGACATGTACTACCACACGAGCATGGACACCATCGACACGATCAGCGAGGACAGCCTCATGAGGATCGGCTGGATTTGCGCGGTCACGCTCCTGACAGTCGCGGACGCCGACGAGAAGAAGGCACTGGAGCTCGCGAGCATGACATGTGCTGGCGGCACGGAGCGGATAGCGGCTGCGGGAAAGACGGCCTCGATCGAGATCTTCGGGAAGCTGGGCAAAGGCGCGTCCGCTGACGAGCTAGCAGCCGTGGCCGACCACCACAAGGACCGGATCAACCACATCACGACCCTCGAGCAGAACGCCGTGAGGTCCGTCACAAGACTGGCCCAGTCCGACAGGCTCGACGCATTCTTGGACCGGTGCTGCGCCGACCTCGGAGATGAGGGCCGCAGGGAACTGGAATGGTTCACCGAGGTCACGCGGCTCGTGGCCGCTGAGAAGGGACTCAAGGCGCTCCCGAAACGCAAGGAGTCCGAACCGGAGAAGGAGTCCAAGCGGCTCATCCCGAGGAGGATGTTCAAGGGACGGCTCGACTACGAGCGCATCAACGATTTCCTGGGGGACGACGCCTGGGGATGGTACGAGACGGTCGAGGACAAGGACCCTGACTTCTTCAGGAAGGTGTACGACGGGCTCAACTTCATGGACGGGAAGAGGTCGCTCCACAGCATCATAAGAGCCGTCTCCGCAGAGTTCGGGCAGACAGACTACTCGATGATGATGAAACTCATGCGCGACCTCGAACGGATGAAGTACATCTCATTCCGCTGATACCCGCCCCCTGAGCCCCGCGGAGGCCTATGCGGTGGGGAGGAGCACATGGAACGTCGCGCCGGCCGAGTGGTCGCCCCGGACACGGTCCTCCACCCAGACCCGACCACCATACTGGTCCACTATGGACCGGACGATGGACAGCCCGAGCCCGATGCCCGTCCCGCCGGACACCCTGGGGGCGAACCGCGCGAAGATCTGCTCCTTCTTGTCGTCGGGGATGCCTGTCCCGCGGTCCGAGATCCTCGTGTCCCAGTACTCGCGGTTCCCCTCGGTCACCCTGGAGATCCGTATCTCCACATCCACCGTCTCGCCTGAGGTGTATTTGATGGCGTTGTTGAGCAGGTTCTGGAAGAGGTCGTGCATAAGCTCGTTCGCTCGGACCATGCAGGTCGGTTCGTCGGATGCCATGGTGACACGAAGCCTCTTGTCTGGCCGTGATTCCCTCATCTCGTCGGCGAGCCCGTTCAGGGTTGGGACCAGGTCTACGGTCAGCAGGCGCTCGGCCCCCTTCTCGCGGATGTAGACGAGTTTCTTGACGCGGGCTATGAGCTCGTTGCTCAGTTCGATCTGTTTCCTCCCCTTTTCGAGTGCCACGGTCCGCTGCTCAGGAGTGGCCTCCGGACGCCTCGCCATGGTGACGAAGAAATCAATCGCAGTGTTGTGGTTGCTTATGTCGTGGAACAGCAGTCGGTTCAGCATTTCGAGGTTCTCGTTGGTCTGAACGACCTCTCCTATCGCCCCAGAGTTGCGGAACGCTAGTGACACGATCGAGCCGAAGACGCTCATGAGCTCGAGCAGGTCCTTCTCGAAGAATACGTCACTCTCCCTGTCGGTGGCGTATATGACCGCGACAAGACCGTTCCGGCGGTCCTTGAGGGGTACGACGAACATGTCGTGCCTCCTCCGCGTCGCCTCATCTGGAGGCACCTCGGCCGATGTCATCTCTGACAAGACCGTGCGGTCCTCGTCCGTGAACGGGGCATGGCCCAGCCTCGCATCGGTGAGCTGCTCCGACGGCATCCAGAACAGGTTGTCGGTGAACCTGAAGAGGGGGTCGCAATCGTTGCTCACGACGCGTTTGGGGATTGCGCCCGTGGGTGCACGGTCCCGAGTCGAGAGTATCACCCGATACGCGTTCTCCAACGGATCCCAGAGGGCCGCGGCGCAGTTTCTGAAACCGAGCTCCTCAGCCAGGAACTCCGCGGACCCAGATAGGATCAATCCATCTTCCCGGAGCGAGACAAGGTTCGTAGCGAGGTCGAGCATCCTCGCGAACACCTTCGCTCGGGAGCTGTTCGCCGATATGAGCTTCTCCTGGCTCCGCCACACGTTCGAGAGCTCGATGGCGATGGACGCAATCGATGCGACTATCTCGATCTTCGAGATGGTCTCGGACGTAGGCTTGCGGTGGTCCGAGGTCTCCAGTATCTCGATGCAGCCCAGCTCCTTGCCGTCCTTGTCGAAAAGGAGCGTGTCGATGAAGTCCATCGGATGCCAGTGATCCGGGCTCTCCCGCGGTGGTATCTTCTTTGGAAACCCTTCGTAGAACGCTGTATCATAATCGTCGATGACGACGTACTCCCCTGGAACGAAATATGATAGGAAGCCTATCTTCTCTGAAATGCGCAGAGTCTCCTTCCAGCTGTCCTTATCGTAGACGACTTTGCGGGCCTCACGCGCCTGAGCCTCGGGGAACCCTACGAGGGCGCACACCTTCCACGCACTCGTGGCCGGGTCGGTCCGATATATGGCTAGCTTCTTGATGGGGAAGAGATCGACCATCGCCTGGCCTATCAGTTCCAGAATCCTCTCATCGTCCTTGTGCAAGAGAACGGCCAGCGTGATCCCAAGAATCTTCGTCGGCAGATCAGACACCTCGGCAGAGGGCTGTCTCTCAGCGGGAACCGCACCCTTCGCGCTCGACTGCGCACCAGGCTCATGACCGTCCTCCATAATTCCCGACTAAGATATCCGTCCATGGATATGAACCGAATCCAGACAAGGTCGACATAACGTTGATAAGGGCGCGAGGGGCTTCCGCCAGTTGTGGATGTTTCAGAGTCGAAGGCATGGAGGATATTCGCCCCGTGTATGAGTCCCAACTGGCTATCCGTTATTGGGGCTGTCCTAGGGTTGCTTTCCGTCTTCTTCGTCTGGATCATCGGCGATGCGAGGATGATTATGCACAATCCGATGTCTTCGAACGGAGTCGAAGGTCCTCGTGCATTGGTGGGGCCGTACTGGTTCATCCTCGACCTGATCGAACGTTCGACGCCGGATATGGCCATGTATGGCACCCTGTTCATGATAGGGACCGTACTTGCGGTCGTGACACCCCTCGGAGGCATCGCTCAGGCGGCGGGTCTCATCGGGGTAATCCTGACATACAACTCTGCGGAGAGCTCCTTCACGACACACTTGACGTCCCATGCAGTGTTCGGAGCTGGGTACTACCTTGCGCTCCTCTCGACCCTGCTCACCATCTACAGCCTCAAGCCACCGATTCCAGCGATTCAGGGATCCAGGCACGTCCGCGTCATCGGGCGAGTGACCGCGATGAGTCCCCGCTCAACAGGGCTCCAGAGATGAGCCGCGGGAAAACAACCTATTTATCAGGGGACGCGTTTCCACCAAACAAGCAGGTGTAATCTAGCTGGTTAGGATTTTGGCCTTCCAACTATCCAATCGATATTAAAAATTGGAGAGGGACGAAAGCCAACGGCCCGGGTTCAAATCCCGGCACCTGCACTTTCGTTCCGTTGAGTTTCAGTTCAGCCCGTCTCGCAATCTCTGCAATACGTCTTAGACCTGTTCCTCGTCTCCATGCGCAGGCTGATGTGCCATGGCATAGACCTCATCGAACTGCTTCGCCTCAGCAAGCGCTAGCTGCTGGATGAAACAGTGTGGGTGAAAGTTGGCGACCCTCTTGTGCTCCATGCTCTCGTAGTCGTCTTCCGATGGTATGTTCGTCTGCTTCAGCTTCCTCGTTTTGAACATCGTGCTCACCTATCCCGCGATAGCGTCGTACTCACATGCTTCAGGAACTGCTTGTTCCGTTTCCGGATTCAGGCTTCGGTCGATCCCCTTCAGATCATCCAAGAGATCGGCGATGTCTGTGACATCTTCTCCAAGACCTGACATCTCGCCAACGAGATCCTCCAGGTCCTGCAGCGTGTGGGTCTTCACCCATTCGATTGCCTGAGCGTTGAGGACTGCTGCCTGCCGCACCTCATTCCTGCGCTTCATTGCATCCCATCCAAGTAGTTTGTCTGACGATTTGTCAGCTGAAACGCCATATGTCGCTTCGATGTATTTATAGCTTGCTGGAATGACGACCAATTTGGGCCAGTACCGTCTGACTAAGTTTACCGAACCAACTATGAAATCTCCGTTAGATTTCCACACCTGGACACTGCGAACTACCGCCTGAAACGGGTGGCATCATCCATGGACCTCGTCGGACGGCGGAAAGAAGCGGACTCATCGGCGCCCGAGGACAACGCGGACAGCGCTGGAAACTATTTTATCAAGACAACCGCATTAGACGCTAAAGCCAGGTGGTACTGGAATTGGGATTGCTGGATTCGCTGTTCAACAAGGAGAACAAGCTCCTATCAAAGGCGAGGAAGGACATCGCCAGAGTGGACATGCTCGAGAAGAGCGGCAGAAGAGGAGAGGCGCTCTCGGACCTCGAGAAGACGAGTGCGATGCTCCGCGAGAACATGATGTACATCGGCAAGCTGAAGCACGACTTCTCCCAGGTCTTCGCTGCGGTAGGGGTCAGGTACATATCCTACGACAAGGCCCAGCAGGCGAACGACGCTGCGAGGGTGTCGCTCCAACTGGATCCATCCAACCCAGAGGCCATGGGCGTTGCGGGAAGGGCGTCGCTCAGGCTGGGCAACAAGGCGGAAGGGATGAACTGGCTACTGAAGGCCGTCGCCGTAGCCCCTCAGTCCGCTGAACTATGGTCTGTCCTGGGCGAGGCGCACGACGCATCAGGGGATGCCCAGGCCGCGATCGAAAGCTATCGGCGAGTGCTCACAATACACCCTGAAAGCATAGTCCACTATGATAGGATACTCGCACACGCCCCGAAAGACGTGAACACCATCAAGGGCAAGGCGCAGGCCCTCGCCAAGCTCGGCAGGTACGACGAATCCGCGGCGGCCTACATGAAGGGCATCGAGATCGAGCCGAAGGACAAGGATCTCTGGATAGGGCACGCTGCGGCTCTTAACCTCGCGGGGGTGAGCGAACAGGCGCTGGAATCGCTGAAGGAAGCGCTCAAGCTCGCACCAGACGAGGTCTACATTCTCGACAACATCGGCCGGATAGAGCACAAGCTCGGAAGGACGGAGCAAGCGCTGAAGAGTTTCTCAAGAGCCACGGTGATAGACCCGAAGAGCAAGATCGTGTGGAACGAGCTCGGCGTCGTACAGGAGGAACTTAACATGGTCGACGATGCGATCGCCTCGTTCGACATGGCACTGGCGACCGACCCGAACGACCTGAACGTCCTGACGAACAGGAAGAAGACTCTGCTTAAGTGCGGGCGGTTCACGGATGTGCTGTCCACCTGCGACCGGATCATACTGCTCAACCCGAGGGATGCGGAATCCCTCCTGGACAAGGCCAAGGCGCTCCATGCACTGGACAGGCATCAGGAATGCATAACCTTCGCAGAGGCGTCGCTGCATGTCAAGCCAGACGTGAAAGATGCGATGAAACTCAAGAAGGACTGTCTCATCAAGCTCGGAAGGCACGCGGAGGTCATAGAATGGACCAGCCTGATGCTAAGCAGCGACCCGACGGACCACGCCACGATGCATGACAAGGGCGTCGCCCAGATGATGATCGGAAAGCCGCACGATGCGGTGAAGACCTTCGAGAAGGCCCTCAAGTCGGCGCCGCAGCGGCTGGAGATCCTCGTGAGCCTCAAGGACGCATACAGGGATCTCAAGAAGGACCAGGATGTCGTGAGCACCTGCGACAGGATCCTCGAGGTGGACCCCGCCAACAAGGATGTGCACTTCGACCGGGCGGTCGCACTGGACAGGCTGGAGAGATACGATGATTCGCTGGCGGCCTACAGGCTTGCGCTGAAGCACGACCCGACAAGCCAGGACACGTTCTACAACATCTCCGCGCTCTACCTCAGGCTCGGGAAGACCAGGGAGGCGATGGACTACTCCAAGCAGGGATTGTCGGCGAACCCCACCAGCGCGAGGCTATGGAAGATCAGAGGAGACTCCGCCTTCCAGGCCAAGGAGTATGAGGAATCTGTCGAAGCGTACAGGAGGACGACCGAGTTCGACCCCGCCGACAAGGGAGCGTTCAGGGCGATGGGCAAGTCGTTCATTGAACTCAAACGCTACGAGGAGGCCCTCGCGTCATACGACCATGCGCTGAAGCTCGACTCGAGGGACTCGGACATATGGGCCCTCAAGGCCATCGCGCTCGAATGGCTCGAGCGGCACGAGGAGGCCTTGGTTGCAACGAAGGAAGCGATCCACTGGAACCAGGGTTCGCCCGACCTGAGGGTCAGGGAAGCCATGACCCTCACGAGGCTCGGACGGCTGGACGAGGCCGTCACCGCGTACGATCAAGCGCTCAAGATAGCCCCGAAGAACATCTCAGTCCTGAAGGGCAAGCTGGGCATACTGAAATCACAGAAGAGGAACGAGGATGTCGTATTCGCGGCGAACCTGATACTAGCACTTTCATCGAAGGACAGGGAGACTCTCGTCGACAAGGGGAGCGCACTCCTGTTCCTGAAGAAACCGAGCGAGGCACTCGCATGCTTCAACAAGGCCCTCGAGACAGAGGGCGACGACCTGGACACCCTCGAACTCAAGAAGAACGCGCTCAAGGAGCTGGACGACCAGGATGCAGTCGTCCATGTATGCGACAAGATCCTGGACCTCAGCCCTAAGAACAGGCACGCGCTTGCGGACAGGGCAGCGGCCCTCGAGAAGCTGGGGCGCTCAGAGGAGGCTCTGAGGAGCTACGAGGCCGCCCTGCAGCTGGACCCCAAGGATGTCTTCCTGTTGAACAGAAAGGGCCTGCTCCAGCTGAACACCGGCAAACCGGCCCAGGCGGCCGAATCCTTCGATTCCGCGATCCGGCTCGATCCGAACCAGCCATTCGTCCTGAACAACAGGGGGAGGGCATACCTGGAGCTCAGGCGTGCCGAGGAGGGGCTCGTTGACTTCAGGAAGGCGACGAAGATCCTGCCCAACGTAGCCGAGTTCCACACGAACGAGGGACGCGCGCTCGCGGCCCTCGGACGGTTCGATGAGAGCATCGAATCGTTCAACGAGGCGAGGAGACTCTCACCGAAGGACACTGGAGCCCTGAAGTACATGGGCATGGCCCTGCTGAAGCTCAACCGCGTCCCCGAGGCGCTAGGCGCGTTCGACGAGGCCATAAGACTCGGCGCGGAGGACAGGGACCTGTGGACGAGCCGAGCGAAGGCATGCGAGGCCACTGGGAACCGGGAAGAGGCGGTCAAGTCGTACATGAAGGCCCTCGAGGTCGACGCGGAGGACGCGTCGGCATGGTACAGGCTTGGCATGCTGCAGATGGAACTGGGGCGGAACGAGGAAGCGATTACCTGCTACGACCACTCGCTCGACATCGAGAGCTCGAACCCCAAGATCTGGATGAGCAAGGGGTTCGTGCTCGAGAAGATGGAGATGTTCGAGGACGCCTCGAGCGTCTACGACCGCGCCATTGGACTCGATTCGAACGACAAGGAAGCCTGGAAGAGCAAGGGGACCGTGATGCTCACGCTCGTCAGGCCTGAACAGGCCCTGAGGTGCTTCGACCATGCACTGAGCATAGACCCGTACTTCGAGGCGGCCGCCGAAGGCAGGAAGCGCTCCGAGGAGGAGATCCGGAGCACGAAGATCGAGGACTACTCCAGGGCGGTCCTGGACTTCGAGTACAGGAACGGCCGACATGTGACCAAAGAGGAGGCGTTCAAGGTATGCGGCATACCGTACGCTTTCCTGGGAGATGCCCTCGATTACCTCAGTGGCAAGGAGGAGGTCTCCCTGTCAGGCATGCCCAAGGCGGACTTCGAACGGTTCGAGAAGATATCCAGGGAGATCCTCGTCAACACGATGGAGAAGCGCGACCTGGCCCAGCACGGGCTCAGGCTGTGCGACATATCGATCAACTTCCCCGACCTGCGCGTCGCGACGGCTAGGAAGATACTCGGGTACATCCAAGCCGTGGAGGAGCACCAGTTCAGCACGAAGGCGACCGATCCGCAGACCGACACGCTCCTCAGGCAGGCGCTGGACCTTCCCGAGGATCAGAAGAATGTCCTCGGGATCATACGCAACCTCGGCGTGGGCGTCTACCAGGCAAGGCACCTCGTCACAATCCTGCAGAGCTTCAAGGGAGGTGGGTTCGAGACCCCCAAGATCAGCGTGGGGTCCATCGTGAGCGAGTCCTACGGGCAGTACTCACCATCGGACGAGCGTGCCCGACGCGACCGGGAGTCCCAGGAGAGCACGCGCCCGCATGCGAGACGCGCGTCGAGGGATGACGATGAACCAGAGGAGGGGCAGCCCAGGTTCGGCCCGCCTCCGAAGAGGCGGCGCGAACCTCAAGCGGAGGAGCGCGAGCAGGGGAGGCCATCGAAGGCAAGGGACCGCCAGCCGAAGGACGCTCCGGAGGATGTGCCGTCCGACCTGGTGGGCAGGAGATGCCTGTTCCACGGGGGCGTGGCGGTGGTCAGGTGCAAGAAGTGCAAGGCGGTCCTGTGCAAGGAGTGCCTACGGGGATCGGACAGATGCCCCAGATGCAACTCGCCTCTTCACGGCGGCGAGGAGCAGGAACCGCCCCGGGAACACAGGCACCAGGCGAGGCACGAGCCTGAGGACGAGCCGCCCCACGATGAGGAGACCGAGGAAGCTGACGAGCCTCCGGCCAGAGAGAAATCCCAGAAGAAGAAGGACGAGGGGTCCAGAGGGTCCGACATCTCAAGGCTCTAGGCATGACCCGGCCGCCGCCCGACGGACGGCACCCTTGCGGCCCTGGGGGCTCCACCGAAAAGGTTCACATACCCCTAACGCACTCGCACGGGCATGAAGATCAGGGACATGACAGACGCGGACCTCGATGAGTGCTCCGACCTGTCCGTCAAGGTCCGCGAAGACTCCTGGGACAAGGTGGAGCACGGGTTCTACCCGAGGGAGCTGTTCGACCAGGAGGTCGCACTGTACAGCTCAGCGGTCCTCGGGAACTACATCGGCCGGCGGGACCGGTTCGCCCTCGTGGTCGAGGACAGGGGCCGCGTCATCGGCCTCGCGATCGGCAAGTGCGAATCCGACACTGGCGTCGCGGACCTTGGCTGGATAGGCGTTTCGCCCGCGCGGCAGAGGAAGGGCGTCTCCGGGAAGCTGATAGAGGCGGCATGCGCGAAGAGCGCCGAGGCGGGCTGCCACAAGATCATAGCGTACACATTCCCCGGGCTGGACGGGGCCACCAGGATGTACGGCAGGTACGGCTTCGCCAAGGAGGCGGACATGAAGCGCCACTGGCTGAAGCTGGATTTTGTGATGTTCTCGAGACTGATCCCATGAGGACTGGCTCTGTTTCTAGGCACAAAGCTTGAAGAGGATGGATAGGGTTACTGAGGCACCCAGGGGGTTGGCGAACTGAGAGTCTGCAACAGATGCAAGAAGGAGACCGAGGGGCTATTCTGCCCGAGCTGCCACGTCCTCACCTATCCACCCAGGGCGGTGGACACCGGCCCCGTATCAGTCACTGGCGACTCATTCGAGGCAACCATATGGCAGGGCCCGAACCGGTCCCGGGGGATCGAGATCCCAACGATGGCCAGGGACAAGTACTTCCAGAAGAACGGAGACGTGGTGGTCCTGCAGATCGAGGGCAGGCGGACGGTCGCCAAGCTGGGCCAGACGTTCTGGAAGAAGCCGTCGATCATCAAGAGGGCTCTCACCGACGATGGGAGGGACCAGCTCGTAAACTTCTTCGAGAAGCACCACCTCCTGCCGCCCCAGCAGTCGCTCAAGGAGAAGGGGATCGTCGACACGGTCGTCTTCGAGGTCGTGACTCCCAAGGAGGAGTTCAAGATCTCCGTCGCCGAGAGACCGGGAAAGCAGGACGAGGACATGGAATAGCTCAGATGAGCTTCAGTTCGCGGCCGATCCTCTCGAACGCGCCGAGTGCCTCGTCGAGATCCTTGCGTTCCAGCGCCGCGTTCATGATCGTCCGGATCCGTGCCTTGTCCTTCGCGACCATCGGGAAGATGATCGGCAGGGCGAACACGCCGCTGTCGAACAGGCTCTGGCTGAACTTCTTGGCCGCGCCGCTTTCGCCTATCATGACCGGTATGATCGGGGTCGTGCTTTTCCCCGTATCGAACCCGAGCGACTGGATGCCTTTCCTGAAGTAGTCGGTGTTCGCCCACAGGTTCCTGACGTGCTGCGGCTCGTTCTCGAGCACATCGATAGCTGCCGTGCACGCCGCGACCACCGCCGGCGGGTGCGACCCGCTCAGGAGCCACGTGCGCGACTTGTTGAACGCGAAGTTGACCAGGTCCCGACTCCCGGACACATGCCCTCCGACGACGCCGAACGCCTTCGAGAAGGTGCCCATCTCGACATGGACTTCGCCCCTCGTGAGCTTGAAGTGCGACACGATGCCCCGGCCACCCTCGCCCAGCACACCCTCGCCGTGGGCGTCGTCCACATAGACCATGGCTCCGTGCTCGCTCGCCAGTCGTGCGATCCGGTCCATCGGGGCCATGTCGCCATCCATGCTGAACACGCCGTCCGTGATGATCAGGATCCTCCGATAGGCGGGCGAATGCGTCTCGACAGTCTTCAGCACGGCCCCGAGGTCGTCAGTGTCACAGTGCCTGTACACCGCCCGGTCCGCCTTCGACAGCCTCACGCCGTCGATGATGCTCCCGTGGTTCAGCTCGTCGCTCACGATGATGTCCCCGTAATCTGCGAGCTGCGGGATCAGGCCCGCGTTCGCGGCGAAGCCCGTCTGGTAGACCAGGGACGCCTCCGCATCCTTGAACCTCGCCAGGCGCCTCTCGAGCTCCATGTGCAGGTCCATGTTCCCCGCGATCGGTCTGACGGACCCGGAGCCGGCGCCGTGCGTCCTGACGGCCTCCGCCGCGGCCTCCTTCACCTTCGGGTGGTTGCTCAGGCTCAGGTAGTTGTTCGAGCAGAGCATGATGACCTTCCTGCCATCGACAACGCACCTGGGCGTGCTCGCGCCCTGGAGCACGCGCAGCCTCCAGTCGATCTCGCCCTTCACCAGCTGTTCGTACTCGCCCCTCAGGAATGAGACCGGGTCGCGTTTGGCCATCAACTCACCATTCTGGCTTCAGGGACACCTTCGCCGCGTGCTTGTTGGTGATCAGTTCCATGCCCTCGGCAATGTCCCGTATGGGTAACGTGTGCGTGACGATAGATGAAAGCTTCGCCCGGAAATCCTCGTTCTTCAGGAGCCGGTCCATCTGGTCCCATGTCTGGAACATGCGCCTGCCCGTGATGCCGTACACGGTGGCGGACTTGAAAGTGATGGCGTTGTTCACGTCGACCGTGACAGGGTCGTTGTACAATCCGAGTATGGACACCCTGCCGCCAGGTGTGAGCATGTCGAACACCTGACGCAGCGCGGGTGCCGCACCGGACATCTCCAGCGCGACATCGGCCCCGTTACCCTCGGTGGCGGCCTTGACCTCTGACACGAGCTTCTCGGAGCCCATCGCGGCGTCCAGGACCAGGTCGGCCCCGAGCTTCTTCGCGAGCGCGAACCTGACATCCTCGCTGGCCAACTCGGTCGCGATGACCTTCTTGGCACCCAGCGTCTTGAGGACCGAGATGGCCATCAGGCCGATGGGCCCGCAGCCAGCGACCACGACGTTCTTGCCCTTGATGTCGTCGGCACAGTCGTGGGGCAGGACCGTGAAGGTTGCATTCCCGAGCGGCTCGAGCAGCGAACCGAGCTTCGGGTCGAGTCCTTTCGGGAGCTTGCGCGCGTTCATCTCAGGGATGCGCACGTATTCGGCGAAGACACCGTCCGTGTCGACGCCCAGTATCTTCATGTTCCTGCAGATGTGCATCCTGCCAGTCCTGCACTGGTAACATGTCCCGTCGACTATGTGCGTCTCGGCCGAGACCATGTCCCCCACGGACAGGGACTTGACCCCGGGGCCCACCTCGACCACCTTGCCGCAGAGCTCGTGGCCGAAGATGATCGGGAGCCTCTTAAGGCGGTTCTCCGCCCAGTGGTTCCAGTACCAGATGTGGACGTCGGTGCCACAGATGGATGTGCTCACCGGCTGGACGATCACATCGCCCTCGCCGACCATGGGCTTGTCGACCGTGGTGATGTCCGCTCCCTGCTCCCTGCGCCGCTTGACCACTGCATACATCCGATGGTCACGACTCCCTTCGAGAAGAGGGGACGAACATGGTGCTAATTAAGCGATTGGAATGTACAAACAAGTTCACTGGACGCTGCGCCCCGCTCAGACCTTGACCTGGACCGTGCCCTGCAATCCGACGTTCTCTATCGTGTGGTGCAGGACCGCGAACATCTCGGGGTGCTCCGTGTGCATCGGCACGATGCGCTCCGGGTCGGCCGCCTCGACGAGCTTCATCAGCTCCCCGCAGCAGGCATGCCCCGATGCGTGCAGGTTGAACCGTCTGAGCCCGAACACCTCGAGCCACTTGTTCAGCCTCTGGTCGTCGATCGCCTGCTCCTCGTTGTGTGCCTCAGACAGGGAGTGTATGTACACGCTCTGGGGCGGCATCTCGAAGTCTATGAAAGTGGTCATGTCGAAGAACCCTGCGTGGACTATGCGCCTCGACCCGCCCTTCGAGAGGTCCCTGCTCAGCACCCTGTTCCCCCAGCCGAGGTACTTGCGCTCCCACTCCGCGTAGTCGGCATCGTCGAAGGTCCCGGTCCGCTTCGGCTCGACCAGGACCTCGATGGAGGGGTCCTTCTCCGGGTCTGGGAGGTCGGGCATGCCCTTCCGCCGGAGATGCTCGAGGACGACCGCGTCCTTGGGCGTGATCACCATCGTCCTTTCGGTCGTCCTGGCGACCTCGAGGAATGTCTGGAGCCTCTGGACGTCCTTGAAGGCGAACCCCGCGACGACCATCCCCTTGAACTTCCTCGATAAGGTGGTGGCGAAGGACCTGATGTGCTCCTCGGTCTTCATGTCCGATTCGTTTATCCGGGTGCCCTCGCAGAGCATCAGGTCGACATGCTCCGCTCTGAGCGCTGGCAGCGACGACGCGGTGTTGGAGCCGTAACCCTCGACACGCAGGTCGCCCGTGTAGAGCACCGTGCCCTCGGACGTGTGGATCAGGTACGACATCGCCCCGGGGACCGAGTGGTCCACCGGAAGGCCTGTGACCTCGACATCCCCGACCTTCGTCCTCTGGAGGGGTTTGAGCTCGACCCACTTGCGGCGGATGTACGGGTCGTTCCTCTTGGACGGCCTGAGCTTGAAATCCCATATCTCGTTCTCGAAGTTCGTCTGGGTGCACAGGTCCAGCGCTTCCGCCATCGCGACCGAGGCCTGGGAGGCGTACACCGGCACATCCTCGTGCAGGAACGATATGTACGATGAATGGTCCATGTGGATGTGGCTGAGCAGCACGCCCTCGATGGACGGGCGGCTCTGAGCGCTGTACCCGGCCATCCTGAGATAATCCGACCGGTAGACGCCTGCGAAGTCCGGGTGCCTCGGGTCCGGCAGAAGGCCGGTCTTCACCAGGTCGCCCATGCCGTTCGCGGTGCGCGGCGTCAGGAACTCCTCGAAGAACTGCCCCTTCCTGGAGTAACTCAATCCGAAATCCAGGAACACCCTGGAATCCCGGTCCTTCAGGAGCATCTTGTTCCCGCCGATCTCCCCCACGCCACCGTGCATCGTGATGCTAGTCATGTCCGGTCCCTCATGCGCTGGGCGTCGCAATCAATGTTTTGGTGTCGCCCGTGGCGAGCCTCAAGAAGTCGTCGAGGGTCATGCGACGGACCCTCGGTAGCGCGTTGCCCTCCACGATATCCGCCATCCGGAGCCAGGTAGGCAGGTCCGAGATGCCTTTGATCCGCTCCGCCCTCGCTGTGCGGTTGTAGCTCCTGTCGACGAGGATTGCCTCCACGCCCACGGCCCTGAGAGGATAGAGGTCCAGGCCAGGCATGTCCCCGACCATGATTGCGCAGTCCTTCGGGTACCCGTGGTTCTCCAAGTACTGCTCGACCCGGTGGCCCTTGTCTCCGTTGAGGAGGACCTCGTCGAAGAGATGGCGTATGCCGAACTTTTCGAGGAGCGCATTCAGTATCGCCTCCTTGTTCATCGAGACTATGCAGAGTGTCTCGGCCTTGGACCTGAGCTTGACGAGGGCGTCGTACACGCCCTCGTCGAGTTCGAAGAACTCGACCGCGGACTCCGGGGAAGGATCCGTCCAGAACTCCCATCTCGACCTGCCGTTCTTCGGGACGTAGAGTGTGCCCTCCGCGTCCACGAAGACGTGCTTGAAACGCATGTATCTGTGACCGTTGCTTTCTGTCATCTGTTCGGTTAATCGCCGCTCAATGGACTTCACAGATACCTAAGACAGTATGACAGTTCATGATACGAGGTGCTGGCAGTAGCGAATGTGCAATTAATATTCGTATTATGATAGAAATTACCGTATGATAAAGTTCAAAATACACGGAGCACATATAGGCTCCCGGGAAGAGAAATGGTAGTCGTTTTTGGCACCCTCGGCTTCAGGCCCAAGTCACTCATACCGACTCTGAAATCCACGCCGGGCGTGGATAAACTCGTGTTCTACTGCGGATCCGACAAGTCGGACCCCGATACGGTCAAGAAGGTCGCGGACGCACGGCAGGCGGTCCTGGACTACTGCAAGACCATGAGGATCGCGGCCGAAGCGGTCGACCTCGAGGACCCTTTCGACTTCAAGAACATCGCCCTGCGCATAAGAAGGGACCTGAGGAGGCACAGGTCGGAGGGCAGGGAGATCGGAATATTCAACATCGCGGGCGGGACGAGGCCCACCTCGGCCGCTGCGCTGCTGGTCTGCATACTCGAGGGCATCCCGACCGTCTACATACACGATCTCACGTACGAGGAGATCCGCCTGCCCATGCTGAGGATGGAATACAGCCAGGTCCTCTCGAACGAGGAGAGGGAGATCCTCAGGTTCCTGTTGAACAACCGGGACAAGGAGATCACCGAGGTGGAGCTCGCAGCGAGGATCTCCAAGCACAAGGCGACCGTGAACCATCACATCAAGAACCTGATTGCCAAGGGAGCGGTCAGACTCGACAAGCACCCCAAGGATGCTAGGAAGAAGATCGTCCGTGTGGAGGACTCCACCGAGCTGTTGCTGGGGGAGACGGGTTGAGGACCCTCGTGAGCACTTTCGGGCCCGAGGACCTCGAGAGGGTCATAACCGCGATGAGAGCGTTGCCCTATGACAGAATGGTCCTCGTTGGCGAGCCAGGGGCGGACATGTCCGAGGCGTTCTCGCAGCTGAAGTCGGTCGAGGAGTTCTCGGGTCATCGCCTGGAGTTCCAGGGCGTCGGCGGCACGGACTTCCTCGGGCTCGTGGACGACGTGTCCCAGGTCATCTCGTCGCGCCTGAGGGATCCCGAGACCGGCGCGAGACAGGATGTTTCAATAAACATAAGCGGCGGGTCAAAGCTCCTGGGGGACGCTGCCCTCTTCGCAGCGTTCCGAATGGGCGTGAGCGCGTACCTCTGCGACGGGAAGGTCGTCAAGCTACCCGTGGTCTCCGGGGCGACCCCGAGAGACAGGTTCACATCGGTGCAGACGAAGCTCCTGGGCGTCATCGGCGTCGGGTGCGCGCTGGACGAGGCCATCGAGCGCATGAAGCCAGGCAGCAGGCAGGCGTCGGAGCGCGTCGTCAGGGAGTTGAAGAAGGCGAGCCTCATCAGGGCGGACGTGAAGGAGGGCCGGGTGTTCCTCCTCCCGACGGACGAAGGATGTGAAGTCCTCAGGGCGCTGGCCCTGCTCGGCAGTCCTGGATAGGCATCACTTCTCGACGTCCTCTCCGCCCTCGAGTGCAAACTGGACGTTGGAATACAATTCATCGAGCCCCTCGCCAGTGTCAGAGCTTACGAGGAACGATGACCTGCCCGCGCCCACGGTTTCCAGTGCCTGTAAGAACTCTATGTTGATCTGCGTCTGCGCATCCTTCGCATCGTCCAGGAGCGCGTTGAAGAGCGAGTAGTAGTCCTGCCCCCAGAGCGACATGCGCTCGCGGTCCGGCTCGGAGAGCATGTCCGACTTCGAGACAAGCGTGAGCATCGGTATCGGGAACCTGAACTGGATGGTCGCGGAGAGCAGGAGCGAGGAGATGTATCCGTTCGGAGTCTTGACGATCGCAGGATCGTGGAGGAACGCAAGGATGGACGACTCGGTCCCGAACTCCTCGATAATCAGTTTGCTGCTCTGCCTGAAGGCGAACAGTTCGAGCTGACCAGGGGTGTCGATCAGGACATAGTCCGGATCGAACCCGTCGATGACATCGGAGACCTCCTTCACATTGAGTGCGAGCATGTCCGCGGCGAGGATCTGCGCGCCGTTCGGGCCCAGCCCGTGTTCGGTCATGATCTCGGAGAGTTTGACCCAGTCCCTTATGTCCACATCCGGTGCGTAGCCGAGGGCATCCACACCCGGGTCCAGGTTGACCGTGATCGAATCGTAACCCTGGTTCTGCAGCCAGAGCTGGAAGGCGCCGGTCATGGTGCTCTTCCCGCAACCAGCGGTCCCGGCAAAATAGACTTTCTTTGCAGCCATGTCACGATCCCCGGAGGAGGGAAGTAATGGCGGGCCTGAAGGGATTCGAACCCTTGACCCATCGGTATCTCCCACGATACCAACAGGGAACGCGGTAAGAGCCGATTGCTCTACCTAGCTGAGCTACAGGCCCGCGGAAGCGCACTATACTCTCATGATTTATAAAACTATCGAGCTAGCCACTAACCTGTTTGATAGTCTGGCTCAGCGTCCACCGGAGGGGTTCAGGGCACGCCCGTTGCGCCGGGTTTGGAATATCATCTGAATAATATAAATACTGGAATAATTGTGACGACCGACGAGTAACGTCGGCCACACCATCGCACCGGAGCGCTCCCCCATACCATCCTCGAGAACGGCAGGCACACGCCCCTCAGGACCGACCTCGGATCCGGCCATGGCCAGCCGATCGGGCGGGCAAGGATTTATGATTCGAATGTCCATTGGCGGGCTGGATGCACGAGACGATCACTGCGACGGTGCTGAGTAGCGGGAGCTGCGGCAACTCCATATTCGTCTCTTCCGAGGACGCGGGCGTCCTGATAGATGCCGGCCTCTCATGCAAGGAAACCGAGAGGCGCATGTCCAGCTTCGGGTTTGACCCGGCCATGGTGAAGGCCATCATCCTGACGCACGAGCACACAGACCATACCAGAGGGGTCCAGAGGTTCTGCACCAAGTACGAGGTACCCGTGTACGGCACCGACGGCACCCTGTCGCTCACGCCGCTCGATGGCATCAGAATGGTGTCCATATCATCGAAGGACTCGGTCCATGTGGACAGGTTCATGTTCAGGCCGTTCCCGATCAAGCACTTCGCGGCCGAGCCCGTCGCCTTCACCGTGTCCATCGGCAGCAAGAAGGTGGCCATCGCCTCCGACCTTGGCTCTGTCACCACGAGGATCGTGGACGAGATGAAGGACTCGGACCTCGTACTTATCGAATCGAACTACGATGACGACATGCTGATGCACGGCGCCTACCCGGACTTCCTGAAGCGCACGATCAGGAGCGACCACGGGCACCTGTCCAACGAGGACGCCGGCCTCCTGGCATCCGAGGCGGCTTCCGAGCGCACCAGGAGCGTGGTGCTCCTGCATCTCAGCAAGGAGAACAACACCCCCGACAAGGCCCGCGAGACGGTCGGCGGGCGGCTGATGCGCAGCCACAGGCATGTGAGGCTCGAGGTCACGGAGCACGGCGGGTCCAACGGACCGTTCCGTCTAGGCTGAACCGATGAGCTGGATCTTGCCGTGGGACTGAAGGGTCTTCGCAATGCTCTCCGGCAGGGAGACCACGTCCTCCTTCTTCAGACGGTACTCGCGGTCCACGCCCGCGAAGGTCGGCACGTCCTCGAGCACGCGCGCGAGCACGAGCTTCCCGAAATCCGGGTCCTGGGCCGCAGCCTCTCTCTTCGCCTCGCACACGGCCTTCGGATGCGCCTCAGGCACCGCGACCATTGGCTCCTGCTTCGTCGGCTTGGGCCCGAAGTCCTCGAAGTCCGCGTTGGAGTCCTTGTGAGCTCCCAGGACCGAAGTCAGGCTCGAGAACAGTACGAGCTCGTCCGGGGTCAGGTTGTCCGTGCTCGGGTTGTCCCCGGCGCACCTGCGCAGCGCGAGCAGCGCGATCTTCCTCTGCCTCAGCTCATAGACGCGCTTCGACCTCTCGATGGCCTTCTTGAGCTGATCGTTGAGCATCATGCTCGCATGCGAGCTCGGGTTCATCGCGATCTCGCGCTCGCTCTCCTTCCGGACCTTCTTGATGTACTCGCTCACGTCCTCATAGAGCGTCGAGGCGACCTTGGTCAGCTGAGGGGACTTGTTCTCCTGTCTGAAAAGGGTCATGATGTCCTCATAGTTGACATCCCCCCGCTGTTCGACCATCGTCTTGAGCATACATGCTCGGTGTATTTGAGGCTTTATGCGCACCCGTGGCGCGGGTCAGCAAAGGCTTTCATTCGAGAGCCCCATGACAGCTTCGAGAAGGGATGGTAACCAAGGAGTTCGTTAGGCCTGAGGGCGCGGGATGCGCCGTGACCATAGACGCATCTCCGGGCGCCGCCAGGACCGAGGTCGCCGGTGTGAACCCGTGGAGGGGCGCTCTGCAGGTGAGGATCGCCGCTGAACCCAGGGAAGGCGCGGCGAACGAGGAGCTCATCCGCTTCCTCGCGGAGAGATGCTCAGTGCCCAGGAAAGAGATACGCATATCGCACGGAGCGACCTCGTCGCACAAGGTCGTCTACATCCCCTTGCCATCCAAGAGGGTCAGGGATCTCCTGGGGGTGGGCTGAGGCTCACGCCCGAGGAGCGCCTGACGGAGATACTGAAGGTCCTCGATAGGCTCGAGGACCTCAGCGATGACACACCCGTGATCGTGGAGGGGATCAAGGATGTGGAGGCGCTGAAGCGACTAGGAGTATCGAAGAACGTCACATCCATGGGCAAGGGCCGCTCCATATTCACGTTCTGCGAGGACCTCGCGAAGCGCTACAAGAAGGTCGTGGTCCTCACGGACTGGGACAGGAAGGGCGGGAAGCTCGCCAGGGCCCTGAAGGATGCCTTCGGCGCGAACGGCGTCAAGGTCGTGGAGGACATCCGGACCAAGCTCGTCATCCTGTCGAAGAAGGAGGTCAAGGACATAGAGAGCCTGCCGACGTTCATCGAGAATCTCAAGGCGACCACCAGGCACGACTGATACTCGTCCCTGGGTTGTTGACCCAAAAAGGATTTAGGAGCGCACCCCAATCGCGCGGGCATGGCCCTCTCAAAGTGCTCTCTTGAGATGATGCAGCAGATGGGGCTGCGGTCGGTCGAGGACCTCTTCGCGGACATACCGAAGGAGGTCAGAACGGGCGGACTCACGCTCCCGGACGGTCTGTCCGAACTGGACCTTAGGCGCGAACTCGAGCAGATGATGTCCGTGAACAGGACCGCGTCGTCCCGTCCGAGCTTCCTCGGCGCAGGGGTGTACCACCACTTCATCCCAGCCGCGGTCAAGACGATCGTCATGAGGTCGGAGTTCATCACAGCCTACACGCCTTACCAACCCGAGATCAGCCAGGGGATGCTACAGTCACTCTTCGAGTACCAGTCGTTCATGTCCGAGCTGACGGCCATGGATGTCGTCAACGGCAGCATGTACGACGCATCCACGGCGCTCGGCGAGGCCGTGCTCATGAGCACGAGGATCGTCGGAGGCGATGTCTTCCTGATGAGCAGGGCCGTGAGCCCGGAGCGCAGGGCGGTCGCGGAGCTGTATGCGAAGGGCGCGGGCATCAGGATCGTCGATGTGGCGTACGACCCGGTCACTAGCACGGTCGACCTGGGAGACCTCAGGGCCAAGCTCACCGACGGCGTGTCAGGGTTCTACTTCGAGACCCCGAACTTCTTCGGGGTCATCGAACCGCACTACAAGGAGGTCAGAGAGCTCCTCGGGAAGCGGTCCATGGTGGTCGGCGTGAACCCGATGGCCCTAGCTCTGATCAAGCCTCCAGGGGAGATGGGCGCGGACATCGCCATCGGAGAGGGTCAGGTCTTCGGCACGTCGATGAACTTCGGCGGGCCACTGCTGGGCGTGTTCGGATGCAAGGTCGAGCACGTCCGCAAGATGCCCGGGAGGCTGATAGGCATGACCACTGACATCGACGGGAGGAGGGCGTTCTGCATGACCCTCGCGACGAGGGAGCAGCACATACGCAGGAGCAAGGCTACCTCGAACATCTGCTCCAACGAGGCACTCGTAGCCGTCTCCGCCGCCGCGCACCTCGCTCTCCTGGGCAGGTCCGGCCTGAGGACCATCGCCGCCAAGAACGTCGAGAACATGCGCTCGCTGTCCTCCAGGATGGCATCGGTCAAGGGCTTCAGGGCCCCGCACTTCAAGGGCGCCCACTTCAACGAGTTCGTCGTCACGTCCGATGCAGACCCTGCCAAGGTCCACAGGCACCTGCTCGAGGCGGGCATACAGGGAGGCCTGCCGCTGGGCGGGATGTTCCCGGAGCTCGCGCATTCGACACTGTACTGCACCACCGAGATGCATTCGAAGAAGGACCACGACGCCCTCGTGTCCGCGCTGGAGGGGGTCCGATGAAGTACCATCAGGCCGTGCACGAGGAGATCGTCCTCTTCGAGGCGTGCGAACGCGCACACGCGCACGACCCGTTCGACGCAACGGTCGGGGGGACCATCCCGAAGGAGCTCCTGAGGGAGGAACTGAACCTGCCTGACCTGCCGGAGAGGGACGTGGTCAAGCACTACGTGAACCTGTCCCAGATGAACTTCGGGGTCGACAACGGCCTCTACCCGCTCGGCTCGTGCACCATGAAGTACAACCCGAAGGTCTGCGACGAGGTCGTGTCGTGGGCGTCCGTGACCGACATCCACCCGCTCCAGGACCCGTCCACCGTCCAGGGGGCGCTCAGGCTGATGTACGAACTCGAGAAGATGCTCTGCGAGGTCGGCGGCGTCGACGCCGTCACGCTCCAGCCAGCGGCGGGGGCGCACGGGGAGTACACCGGCATACACCTGGTGAAGGCGTACCACGAGAGCCGTGGGGAGGACAGGAAGGAGGTCGTGCTCCCGGACACGGCCCACGGAACGAACCCCGCGAGCGCCGCGATGGTCGGCTACGACGTCCTCGAGATACCGTCCAAGAACGGCTGCGTCGATGTCGAGACGCTGAAGTCAGCGGTCTCGAAGGACACCGCCGCGTTCATGCTGACGAACCCGAACACACTGGGCATATTCGAGAAGGACGTCGTCGAGATCGCCAAGACCGTCCACGACGCCGGTGCCCTGCTCTACTACGACGGCGCGAACCTTAACGCCATCATGGGGAAGACATCGCCCGGCAAGATGGACTTCGACATAGTGCACTTCAACCTCCACAAGACCTTCGCGACCCCCCACGGGGGCGGAGGGCCCGGTGCTGGCCCGGTGGGCGTCAAGAAGCGGCTGGAGGAGTTCCTGCCGGTCCCCAGGATCGTCCAGAGGGACGGGCGGTATGCACTGGACTACGACCGGCCCAGGAGCATAGGGAAGGTCCGGGCGTTCTACGGGAACTACGCGGTCCTCGTGCGCGCCTACACGTACATCAAGATGATGGGGGGCAAGGGCCTCGAGTCAGCGACGGAGAACGCGGTCCTCAACTCGAACTACGTGAAGGGGAAGCTCAAGGACACCTTCGAGCTGCCCTACGGCGACCTGAGGAAGCATGAGTTCGTGCTCAGCGGGAGCCCGCTCAAGAAGAAGGGGCTCAGGACATTGGACTTTGCGAAGCGTCTCCTGGACTACGGGTACCACGCGCCCACGATATACTTCCCGCTCATCGTCGAGGAGGCCATCATGATCGAGCCCACCGAGACGGAGTCGAAGGAGACCCTCGACAGGTTCGTCGAGGTGTGCAAGCTGATAGCCAGTGAGGACCCCGAGCTGCTCAAGGCGGCTCCGACCCACACCGCCTGCAGAAGGATCGAGGAGGCGAAGGCCGCGCGCGACATGATATTCAGCTGGCGCGGCTACGAGAAGAAGCTGGCGAGCGATGCAGCCAAGGTCAGGCAGGCTTGAACCGGGCCGCGATCATCGTCTTGGTGCTCGTAATCCCGGATATGGTCCGAATCCTGTTCGTGACCGTGTCCATCACGATGTCGTAGTCCTCGGCCTCGACCCTGGCGATCATGTCATACTGACCGAAGAGCTGGTGCACCTCACCGAGCTGCGGGAGCTTTCTGAGGGATTCGAGCACGTGGCTCTCCTTGCCCGTTGCGGTCGTTATCAGTATGTATGCGATTACCAGGACCATCACCTGAGAGCACTGTAAGTCGTGTCCATCCATAATAATCTATCCAAATCTGAGCATGGATGAACATACTGGCACAGCCCAATGCTAGCACCTCTCAGGCATGGGTTGCGGTGGATGCTTGTGTGCATCGGATGACACCTGGCACCACCCGTGCAAAAGAGATTATCCACGGACGCGCATAATCGTGGCGCTCGACATGGCAGGACTCATAGTGCTCGAAGGGATCGACGGCTGCGGCAAGTCCACGGTCGCAAAGGCCGTCGCGGACATGCTGGGGCCCAAGGCGGTGCTCACGCGCGAGCCGACAGACTCCTGGATCGGCAAGGCCGTCAGGAAGGGCGAGGAGAAGGAGATCAGCCCCTACACGGACGCGCTGTTGTTCATGGCGGACCGGGCACAGCACACCCTCGAGATGTCAGGCCTCATAGCGAAGGGGAAGACCGTGGTCACAGACAGGTACTACCATTCCACGGTGGCGTACCAGACCGCGTCCCTGAGACGCAGGTCGCTCGGGGACAACTTCAGGTGGCTCCTCGAGGCGAACATGCGCATATCCATCCGCCCCGACGTCACGTTCGTGCTCATCGTGGACCCGGAGACGGCCATAGAGAGGGTCGGCAGGAGGTCCGAGCTGTCCAGGTTCGAGAAGCTCGACTTCCTGAAGGAGGTCCAGAGGAATTACAAGAGGCTCGCGAGGACCCAGAAGGACATGGTGCTCATAGACGCCGACAGGAGCCTAGCAGAAGTCACCGGCGACGTCACGGCAAGGGTCAAAGAGAGGAAGGTTTAAAGTCAAGGCAATGCCCTGAGAAGAGGTGTTAAACATGCATCCTGCGGACCATCTGAGAGGTTCCAAGAGCGACAAGCTCAAGGGGCGCAAAATCGTGCTCGGAGTGACAGGCAGCATCGCCGCCGTCGAGGACGTCAAGCTGTGTAGGGAACTCATCAGGCACGGCGCCGAGGTCCATGTAGTCATGTCCAAGGACGCGCAGACCATCATCCACCCGTGGGCGCTCGAGTTCGCCACCGGCAGGCCCGTGACCACCCAGATCGACGGGAGGGTCCAGCATGTCTCGTTCTGCGGCGATGTGCCCGACAGGTGCGACCTGATGCTCATAGCGCCCGCTACCGCCAACACCATATCCAAGATCGCGATGGGCGTCGACGATACGCCTGTCACAACGTTCGCAACGACCGCGCTGGGCGGCGGCATACCGGTGATGGTGGTGCCGGCGATGCACGGAACGATGATGAACCACAGGATCGTGCAGGAGAACATCACGAAGCTCAGGAAGGCCGGCGTCACGGTGCTCATGCCCAGGGCCGAGGAGTCGAAGGCCAAGATGCCTGAGATGGACTACATCGTCTCATCCGTCATGTCCCAGATAGGCAAGGCGGACCTCAAGGGGAGGAAGGTCCTCGTGATCGCTGGCGCGACCGAGGAACCGATAGACGACATCCGGGTGGTCACCAACCGGAGCTCCGGCGAGACGGGGATCGAGCTTGCCAAGGCGGCCTACGAGCGCGGGGCCAATGTGGAGCTGTGGATGGGCAGGTGCAGCGTTGAGTTACCCAGGTTCCTGCCGACCACCAGGTTCTCGAGCTTCAAGGACCTCGCGGCGCTCGCGAAGAAGGTCAAGCATGACATCGTGTTCTTCCCCGCAGCCGTTTCGGACTACTCCCCGGAGAAGACGGACGGCAAGATATCCTCGAACAAGGACAAGCTCACCATCGTCCTCAAGCGCAACCCGAAGCTGATCGACAGGATGAAGGCCAAAGTGATCGTAGGGTTCAAGGCCCAGGCCAGGATGGACGACGAGTGCCTCGTCAAGGAGGCCGCGGCGCTACTTAAGCGCTCCAGGTGCTCGTTCGTGGTCGCGAACAAGATCGAGGACGTCAAACGCGGCAAAACGAGGGTCGTCATCGTCTCAGGCGAGGGCGCCACCGACCAGCTCGAGGGGACCAAGACAGAGGTCGCCGAGAGGATCGTCGGTGTGGCCGCAGGGATGCTCAGATGAAGGCGAAGGCGTTCAGCCCAGGCCACATCACCGGATTCTTCGAGATATGTGGCTCGGACGACATCCTGGCGAATGGCTCCAGAGGCGCTGGCATGTGCACCACCCTGGGGGCCACCTCGGCGGTGACGGTGTGCGACTCCAGCAGACAGGCGGTCGCGGTCAAGATAGACGGGGCCGGGAGCAGGGCGGAGGTCACGAAGCACGCGGTCCGGCGCATGATTGGGGGTGACAGACTGAAGGTCTCCATCTCCACGGACCTGGACCTGCCGCAGAGCCAAGGGTTCGGCATGAGCGCGGCTGGCGCGCTGTCCTCGGCGCTCGCGCTCGCAGATACCCTCGGACGGACCAGGCAGGAGGCGTTCGAAGCGGCCCACATCGCGGAGATCGAGTGTGGCTGCGGGCTCGGGGACGTCTCCGCCATACACAGGGGCGGCATCACGATAAGGGTGAGACCGGGTCTCCCCCCGACAGGGAAGGTGCTGAGGATCCGCGGGGAACCCGAGCTGGTGCTCGCGGTCGTCGGGAAGCGGCTCCTCACGAAGAGCGTGCTCTCCGACCCAGTGAAGAGGGTCGCGATAATCAGGAGCGGGTCCGTGCGCGTGGACGCGCTCGCAAGGAGACCGTCCATCGAGAGGTTGATGGAGCTCTCGGCGTCGTTCGCCGTGGAGTCCGGACTCGCATCGAGGAAGATCAGGCTAGCGATGTGCGAGGCAGACAAGTATGGGTCGTCGAGCATGGCGATGCTCGGCAACTCGGTCTTCGCGACCGGCGACACACCGATGCTCCGCAAGGCGCTGAAGCGGTTCGGCGACGTACGAGTCTGCAAGGTGGACGTCGAGGGCCCGACGGTGTTCTGACCGCCGCTCACTCGTAGAGCGTGAACAGCTTATCGTCCCCGCCCACGTCGAAAAGACCGATCCTCGCGCCGCAGTCCAGCCACCCGTGGGCGTAGTTCACGCACGCGAAGGCGTTGACGAGGTCGCCCTTGCGCGCGAAGTCCTTGGCGTCGTCGAAGTAGGACCTGGCCATCTTGAGGAAATCATCCGCGAGCCTGCGGTTGAAGGAACGCTCGGGCGCCGCGACCTTCAGCTTGGCCAGGGCTTTGGCTGTTATGTCGAGGTACCTCTCGACGCGCTCCTCCGTGATCACGGTGCCCTTCGAAGCCATCCGCGCCCCCGTACGTCTCACTACTCGATGACCTTGATGCTCTCGCCGCCGTGCTTCGACTCCCGCGGCCGGATCTCTATGAACAGCGGGAACTGGATGCCGGCCCCGGTCACGATCGCGGTCCCCACGGGCAGACGCTGCATCTCCTCGTCCATCCCCTCGACGAACCCCTCGATCGACTGGGAGATCGCCGCGACATCGTTCGCGTTGGTGACCTTCAGGATGATCTGCGTGTTGCACTGGCTAAGGACATTCTTGTCGATCTTCGCCGGCCTCTGGCTGATGACCATGAGGCCCAGGCCGAACTTCCTGCCCTCGGACGCTATCGTCCTGAACACCTTCGAGCAGATCTTCTGGCCCTGCTGCGGGCAGAAGTTGTGGGCTTCCTCGACCACGAGCATCATGGGCGGGATCTTGTTGACCTTCCTGAGCTCGAACAGGGCGTTCCCGATCCGGTTCACTATGAGTTCCTGTATGTCAGAAGGCGTCCCGCGCAGGTTGATGATGGTCGTCTTGCCTTTCTGGATGAGCTCGTCTATCTTCGTGCCCTCCTCGGCGAAGACTTCTATCTCGCTGAGGTAGTCGAGCTCGGTGATCAGGCCCGTGGCAGCCGAATCGTCACTGGCCTCGAGCACCGCGATGATGTCCTTGACGGAGTAGTTCTCCTTGGTCTCCTTCAGGATGTCGATCGTCTTCCGGAGCATCGTCAGGTACGCCCTGACGTTCTTGCTCGGCATGAGGCCGAGTATGTCCCTCGCGTCCAGGTTGTGGAGCGTGAACTTCAGCGGCTTCGCGTCCTTGTTGATGTTGGTGTCCGTCGCGAACTCGATGATCTTCTCGCGGTAGCCCCTGGGGGACACGTGGAAGTCGCGCGAGGTCTTCTTGATAACACCCTTCTCCTTCATCGCGGAGTACTCGCCGTGCGGGTCGAGGATGCAGACGGTGACATCGTGCTTCATCATCTCCTCGATCAACGCGCCCGAGCAATACGACTTCCCGCCACCCGTCATGGACAGGATGCAGACATGCCGCTGGACGAGCTTGTTGATGTCCAGCTCGACCCTTATGTCATGGCCCGACAGCAGACCCAGGTACGCCCCGGTCTTGCTGTCCTCCTCGATGCCTATGATGTCGGTGATCATCTCGTCCTTGGCCCTGAAGACCGGGACACCCGCCTTCAGCGGGGTCCTCGGGACCTGGAGCAGACCGCGGTCGTCCCGGTAACCGATGATGGTGACGGTGGCGATCTCCTTCTCATCTATCGGCACCGGTGTGCCGTTCTTGAGACTGGCGACGCCCTCGACGGTGAGGTTCGTCCTCCGCTCGATCTCCGTGGCCTGGCACAGGACCCAGCCGACCTCCTCGTGGTCGACCTGGACATAGTCCATCTTATCGAGTTTACCTGTGACGAACCCGTTGAACCTGAGAGTGCCGACGTTGCCGTAGATGAGCCCTACCTGTTCCAGCCCCTGATAGGCTTTCTTCTTGACAGGCTTGGATTCCTTCTTCGGCTGCGGCTCGGTGTGAGCCTCCGGGGTGCCGTCTTCTTGCATCGTTTCCGCCCCGTGGGAGGATAGATACAACTGGTCAGTACCTTCGTTCACTTGCATCCCATCTCGCTGCCCCTAATATGCCGGTACCGTCTATTAATTCTTTTTCGACCGGACGAAGCGGCAGCTCCAGCGGGCCCAACAGTCAAGTTATAAGAGAGGGCATGTCATTCCCCGCATTCGATAGGATGTTCGTCGTCGGTGGGTCCGCGTCTCAGAGGCTCTCGAAGGAGCTGGCCAAATGCCTGAAAGCCACACTCGCCAAGACCGTGATCAAGCGGTTCCCGGACGATGAGTGCTATGTCCGGATAGACGAGGAGCTGGACGGACAGGATGTCTTCCTGGTCCAGACCACGTGGCCGGACAAGAACATAATCGAACTGTTCCTGCTCCAGGATGCGATACGGGAGTTCGACGTCGCGTCCCTGACCACGGTCGTCCCGTACTTCGGATATGCGAGGCAGGACAAGCAGTTCAAGCCCGGCGAGCCCATCAGCGCCCGAGCCCTCGCACGGCTGATCGAGGCACAGACGGACGAGTTCATCACCGTCGATGTCCACGCGCCGACCGTGATCGACTGGTTCGATGACGTGTCCGCCAAGAACGTCAACTCGTACCCTGAGACCGGCAAGTTCCTGAAGAGCAGGGGGGTCCAGATGATCCTCTCGCCCGACGAAGGCAGGTGGGAGAACGCGAAACGCGTTGCGGACGTGGTCGGGTGCGAGGCCGACTACCTCGTGAAGGAGCGCCTAGACGGCGACACGGTCCAGATGACGCCGAAGACCCTGGACGTCAAAGGTAAGAAGGTGGCCATCGTCGACGACATCATCTCGACCGGCGGGACCATCGTCAAGGCCGCCGAGCAGCTGAGGAAGCACGGCGCCAGGAGCATAGTCGCGGCGTGCACGCACGGGGTCTACGCCAACAACGCCCTCGACCGCCTGAGGCCCGTGTGCGACGAGATATACTCCACGGACACGATAGAGAACCCCACGACGACCATAAGTGTCGCCCCGGAGATAGCCAGAAGGGCCGTTGACTGAGAGTCCACTGAACCACAATCTAGATATCCCTCCCCAGTTTTCTCGAACACGACATGAAGAAGGCAGAGGACTTCAGCGAGTGGTACAACGAGATCGTCGAGAAGGCCAACCTGACGGACAAGCGGTACCCCATCAAGGGCATGAACGTCTGGACGCCGTACGGCTGGAAGATCATGCAGGCGATCGACTCCCACATAAGGCAGGAGTTCGACGCCACGAACCACAACGAGGTCTGCTTCCCGCTCCTGATCCCCGAGGACCAGTTCGCCAAGGAGAAGGAGCACATCAAGGGCTTCGACGCGGAGGTCTTCTGGGTAACCCACGCGGGGCTCAACCAGCTCGATGTCAAGCTCCTTCTCAGACCGACCAGCGAGACGGCCATGTACCCGATGTTCGCGCTCTGGGTCAGATCCCACGCCGACCTGCCTCTAAAGACCTACCAGATAGTCAACACCTTCAGGTACGAGACCAAGCAGACCCGGGCGTTCATGCGGGTCAGGGAGATACACTTCTTCGAATCGCACACGTGCCATGCGGACCTCGAGGACGCCGAGAGGCAGGTCCGCGAGGACTACGAGATCATGGCCCGCCTGTCGAAGAGATTGTGCATCCCGTACAGGTTGCTCAAGCGCACCGAATGGGACAAGTTCCCAGGGGCGTTCTACACGATCGGGATAGACACCCTCCTGCCGCACGGGAAGAGCCTCCAGCTCGGCTCGATACACCAGTACAAGGAGAACTTCTCGAAACCGTACGGCATCAAGTACGAGGACGACAAGGGCGAGCACAAGTACGTACACCAGACCACCTACGGCATGAGCGAGCGGCTAGTCGGTGCGGTCGTGGCCCTCCACGGGGACGACAAGGGGCTGGTGCTCCCGCCCGACATCGCGACCATGCAGGCCGTGATCGTGCCCGTCCTGGCCAAAGGCCAGGCCGAGAAGGTCACCGAGGCCGCGCGGCAGCTGCACAAGGAGCTGAAGGACGCCGGCCTCAGGGTGCACATAGACGAGAGGGATGTGCGGCCAGGGGTCAAGTACTACGAATGGGAGCTCAAGGGCGTCCCGCTCAGGCTGGAGCTCGGCATGAGGGACATGGATAAGGGCGTCGTGACATTCGTCCGCAGGGACACGGGCGAGAAGTCCGAGACTGCCAGGAATGACATCGTCCAAGGGGCGAGGGCCATGCTCTCCAGGATCGCCGACGACATGCTCGCGCGGGCCACGAAGCTGATGGAGGAGAACATCGTCACGGCCCACTCGCTCGACGGACTCGCATCCGTATCCAAGATGATCAAGATCGGTTGGTGCGGCGAGGAGGCCTGCGGCCGCGAGATTGAAACCAAGGCCGACAAGAACATCCTCGGGACGCCGATCGACGGCGAGACCTGGGACGGCAAGTGCGTCGTCTGCGGCAAGCCCACGAAGCATCCAGTCTACATCGCCAACGCGATGTGAAGTGCGGTCATCAGGCGGTCTGTGGCGTCCTTCTGTACAGAAGGATGCCGAGTATGCCGAAGCCGATCAGGGGCACGTATATGGTGTAAATTCCCATGTTGCCCTGCTCCAGCGGGTTCCAAGTCCCGTAGAGCACGCCCCAGATCCAATATACCGCTATGCCAGCGACGAGCAACAACGTGAAGAAACCGAGCGTCACCTTACGCGCGAACCCCGCGCCTTCGCCCTCTGCCATCAACGCGCCCAATGGATTGGCCGTATAAATTGATTTCTGATGGCGGGACAGGCGGCACGGCAGCCGACCCCGGAGAACTGGCCCGTCGGCATCTATATATCGTCGACGGACATAGACCGTTATGCTCAACTGAGCATATCCTAGCGAGGCAATCGCATGTCGAGTGTGTCCACAGAGCAGATGTCGCGGAACGCAGGCCCAGCAACCGGACCGAGACCGACCTATGTCAGCATAGCCTCTGACGAGAGCATCCACCACAAGTTCGCGGTGGCAGTCGAGGCGCTGCGCAAGGAGTTCGGAAGACACCATCCGATGCACATCGGGGACAAGGAGGTCTTCACGGAGGGCGACGAGATAGAGCTCCGAAGCCCCGTGGACAGGCGGATCGTCATGGGCATGTTCCCGAAGGCTACGAAGGAACAAGTCCAGCAGGCGATTGCGGTGGCCAATGAGGCGTTCCCATCGTGGTCCTGCACGAGCTACGAGGAGAGGGTTCGCATATTCCGCAGGGCGGCGGACATCCTCGAGCAGCGGGTGTTCCACATCGCCGCCCTCACTTCGTACGAAGTGGGCAAGAGCAGGCTCGAAGCGCTGGCGGAGGTCTACGAGGTCGTGGACTGGTTCAGATACTACTGCGACCAGCTGGAGGCGACCGAGGGGTTCCTCACCAGGATGAGATCACCAGTCAAGAGCGAGAAGTGCGTGAGCGTGCTGAAACCCTACGGCACGTGGGCCGTGATATCTCCGTTCAATTTCCCTGTGGCGCTGGCCAACAACATGTGCGCGGGCGCCCTCATGATGGCGAACACCGTGGTGTTCAAGCCTGCGAGCGCGGCTGCGTACTCCGGCCTCAAACTCTACGAGATTTACCGCGAGGCGGGCATACCCGCGGGGGTCGTGAACTATATGACCGGGCCTGGTCAGGTCTTCGGGGACGTCGTCACGGCCAGCCCGGGCATCGCCGGCGTGGCGTTCGTGGGCTCGATGGAAGTAGGCTGCTCGCTCCAGAAGCAGTTCACGGAGAGGCAGCCCTACACCAAACCGTTCATATCAGAGATGGGCAGCAAGAACCCGGTCATAGTGACCGATGAGGCCGACGTCGAGAAGGCGGCCATGGGTGTCATGAAGGGCGCCTTCGGGTACCAGGGCCAGAAATGCAGCGCGACCTCCAGGGTGTATGTCCAGAAGGGCGTCGCGAAGGCGTTCACCGACATGCTCGTGGCCAAGACAAAGGATCTGAGGGTCGGAAACCCTGTCTCCAAGGATGTATTCATGGGACCGGTCGTTGACGCGAAGGCTGTGAACACGTTCATCGAGTGGGTGGAGAAGGCGAAGGCAGACGGTGCACGGATCCTGTGCGGGGGCAAGGTCCTGTCCAACGGAGACCTGGCGCACGGGTTCTATGTGGAGCCCACGGTCATCGCAGGACTGACACCGGACCATCCGATATTCAGGGAGGAACTCTTCCTCCCCGTGCTCGCGCTCGCC
Organism: uncultured Thermoplasmata archaeon; assembly: GCA_964568665.1. GTDB lineage: Archaea > Thermoplasmatota > Thermoplasmata > UBA10834 > UBA10834 > CAWBDD01. The sequence goes on from CAZMPY010000014.1 coordinate 149,637, forward strand.
GAGTACGAGAGGTTCGACGACGCGCTCCGCATGGCGAACGACACGGAGTACGGTCTGACCGCGGGTGTATTCTCCGAGGACAAGGCCGAGATCGAGCATTTCTTCCGCAAGATCCAGTTCGGCGTGTGCTACGCGAACAGAGCCGGTGGCGCGACCACAGGCGCGTGGCCAGGGGCCCAGGCGTTCGTCGGGTGGAAGGCGAGCGGGACCACTGGCAAAGGTGTCCTGGGGCCGCACTATCTCCAGGGCTTCGCCAGGGAGCAGGCGCAGACAGTAGTCGAATGAGAATGAACTGGCATACTCCTCCATGACGGGCGGCAGGGCGCATATCCTCTGGACTTTAACATGTCCACGCGCCCTCCGCCTCGAGAGGGTGCGCCCGCCCTACGACGAAGCGACTACGGTCCTCGAAGAATGATGCCCAGAGTGGAGTTCATCTCAGCCCGGCGGCGCAGAGGTCCCCAGCTTGAGGAACTCCTCCTCGTCCTTGAGGGCCTGCTCGAAGATCTCGAAACCCCTCTCGAGCAGCTCCTTCGATATGCAGAGCGGCGGCGCGATCCTGAACACGTTCCCGTAGAACCCGGATGTGATGGTCATCAGCCCCGCCCGCCAGCACTTGCCCTGGATGTTCGTCGCCTCGTGGGGCTCCTTCGTGTACTGGTTCTTGACGAGTTCGACGCCGATCATGAGACCCTTGCCCCTGACGTCGCCTATGATCTCACGCCTCTGCTGCATCTCCTTCAGGAGCTTCATCGCGTACTCGCCGAGCTTCGCCGCCCGGTCCACCAGGTTCTCCTCTATGATCGCCTGCACGTGCGCGAGGCCCGCGGCCATCGTGATGGCGTTCCCGCCGAACGTGGATGAATGGGAGCCGGGTCTCCACTTCCTCATGATGTCGTGCTTCGCTATGATCGCCCCGAGCGGCACGCCGCCGCCGAGCGCCTTGCCCAGGATCAGTATGTCAGGCACGGTGTTGAAGTGCTCGCACGCGAACATCTTGCCCGTGCGCGCGAAGCCCGTCTGGACCTCGTCGAACACGAGCAGCGCCTGCTGCGAGTCGCAGATCTGCTTCAGCCTCGGGAGGAACTCCTTCGGCGGGACCACATAGCCGCCCTCGCCCTGGATCGGCTCGACGAAGATGGATGCGATCTGGCCGGTGGTGCCGCCCAGCGTCAGGACCTGCTTCTCGAGGTAGTCCATACAGTACATGCCGCACTCCGGGTAGGTCTGCTTGAAACTGCACCTGTAGCAGTACGCGTAGGGTGTGAATATGATACCTGGCGAGAGAGGCCCGTAGCCGTACCTCAGTTTGAGTTTGCTGGTGAGTGCAAGCCCCGCGCCGATCCTGCCGTGGTAGGACCCGAAGAACGCGATGTGCTCGCTCCTCTTCGTGTAATACCTCGAGAGCTTCAGCGCCGCCTCGACCGCCTCCGCCCCGCTGTTGCCGAAGAACGTGCCCCTGAGTGCCTTCCCCGGGGATATCTCGGAGAGGAGCTTCGCGAAGTACGCCTCCTTGTCGAAGTAGGCGTCGTTCGCCATCGAGTGTATGAGCTTGGAGGCCTGGTCCTGGATCGCCTTGGTGACCTTGTAGTGGGTCCACCCGGCGTTCATGACCGCGATGCCCGAGGAGAAGTCCAGCAGGACGTTGCCGTCCGCGTCCATCACCGCGGCGCCGGCGGCCTTGTCTATCGTGAATGTGAAGCACCGGTCGTATGCGTACGAGACATAGTCCCTGTCGATCTTGATGATCTCCTTGCTCTTGGGACCCGGTGCGCGCACGATGATCTTCGGCGCATCCCTAGCCCACGCGGGGATCCAGTCAGGCAGTGGGAACTCGTCCGTGGAGGCCTTCGGCTTATCCTCGCCCTCGACGGGCTTAGTCTGCTTGAGCGGCTCAGCGACAGCCTCGTTCTCCACCATCTCACTCATCCCTTGACCTCCCGGGCCCTCTCGATAGTGAGCGCGCCTTTGGGGCACGCCTTGATGCACTTCGGGTCGCCCGAGCATAGGTCGCACATGTAGGCCGTCTCGATGCCGAACTCTCCCTCGAAGAACACGCCGTCGTGGGGGCACCTCGGCATGCAGGCCATGCAGGCGAAGCATCGGTGCTCGTCGAGGGTCCAGAAATCGCCCTCGTTGTGGAACTCGAGCAGGGCGGACGGGCAGACCTCACTGGGCGGGCATTGCTCGCAGTGGACGCACATGGTCGCCTTGAACTTGTCACCCTTCTTCGTAACCTTGATCCTGGTCCGGTTGGAGGCGACGCTAGATGCGTGGACGGTCGCGCAGACCTTCTCGCATTCGAGGCATCCGTTGCATTTTTCTGGGTTGAATATCAACCCGAACTTCTTCTTAGCAGAGGCCATCTTAGCATCCCTCCCGTACCACCGGGCCCAACCCCGCCATTGGGCGCGACGGATCCAGGGTGACTTGCCTGCACTTCAAGGTAAGCGCTAGCATCATATATATTCTTGCAGACAATGTTATTTGTAGCTATGCTATTTGCAGTTTCCAGTCAAAAACAATGAATGCTTTTCAATAATACAGGGAGTATCATTGAAAAATTCACAATTACCGCACCCGGTTCGGCCGTCTTTCAAAGACGACTAAAGGGCCGGTGAAAAGGGGTCGAAACGAGGGCTTCTATCCAATCGAGCACATAATATCGTGATACGGCGGTCGGATGGACGACTCTCGCCACGGCGATGCACCTAAACGGCCCCTTCCAGAGTGCGATGTACATCAAAGGACAGTGATGACCATCCATGGCTCACGCCAGATAGTCCAACCTGCCGATGAGGTCCCGCAGGTCCGCATCCTCGAGCGCCTTCCTGGTCGGCCTGCCCTGGTCGTCCCAGCCCCACAGCTTGTAGTACTCCGAGAGCATCTTCTCGAAATCGGGCCTGGGGACTGCGTGGCCCTTGGGCTTGCCGTCCGGGAGCGGGTTCTTCTCCATCCTGTAGGGCAGCGTGTCGTCCTTCCGGGCGAAGCCCTCCCTCACGTTGAACGCGCGCGTGAGGTTCCAGATCCTGCGCCCGATGGACCGCATGTGCTCCTCACTCGACGGAACGCCCGTGACCGCGGTGTAGTACTTGGCCATGTTCGCGAAGTTCACGCTGTAGAAGTCGCAGAATATGAAGCTCCACTTGATGCTCGTCCTCGTCTGGTCCTCGACGCAGATGGCCGCCTTCCCCTCCGGGCTCCACGGGTCCATGCTACCGTACGCCTCCGCGGCGACCGGCCAGGCCCGCATGTGGCACGCCCCCCTGTCGGACGTGGCATAGGCCAGGGCCATCCCTATGGAGCCCCTCGGGTCGTACGCGGGGTACTCCATGCCCTTGACCTCGACGATGCTCTTCTCGGCCCCCTTGCCGATCCGCTTCGCGGCCCTCTTCGTACCGTCCGCCAGCGCGTCCCCGATGCCTTCCCTCCTCGCGATGATACCCGGCATCTTGGCGTAGGCGGTCTCGTTGCCGAACCTCAGGTCCAGACCGTTCACTTCCTTCTTGGTCAGGACCTTCTTCTCGTAGAGTTCCATCGCGAGCGCGACCGCGTTGCCTGTGGATATTGAATCGAGGCCGAACCTGTCGCAGTCCTCGACGAACCTGATTATGGCTTCGACATTCTTTATGCCGCAGTTAGACCCGCAGAGCCCGAGGGTCTCGTACTCCGGACCCTCTGTCGCAGCGCCCTTGAACGCGCCCTTCGAGACCTTGGACCAGCTCCCGCAGGCTATGGCGCAGTCGAAGCATGCCTTCTTCCTGGCCAGTACCCTCGACTTGATCGCGTCTGAGTTGATACCCTTCGATCCTTCGAACACGCCCGTGCGCCAGTTCTCGGTCGGAAGGATCCCGGCGTCGTTGCTGAGGTCCACCAGGATGGGCGTCCCGTCGGTGATCATGCCCGCGTGGTCAGGGTTCTCCACGACATCCTTCTGGACCATCTCCTTCGTCCACCTCAGGAACGAGTCCATGTCCGGAACCTCGACCCCCAGGGTGCCCTTGGCCGCGACGGCCTTGAGGTTCTTGGACCCGAAGACGGCCCCCGTCCCGCCCCTCCCGGCGTTCCTGGTCAGGTCGCTGGTGACGCTTGAAATGAGCCCGAGCTTCTCGCCGGCAGGGCCGATGCACGCGACCCGCGCGTACCTATGCCCGACCTCCTTGCGGATGATCTCCTCGGTCGCGTACGTGTCCTTGCCCCAGACGTTCTTCGCGTCCCTTATCTCGGCCTTCCCGTCGTTGAGCCAGAGGTATGATGGCTTCTTCGCCCTGCCCTTGATGATTACCCCGTCGAACCCGGCGTACTTGACCTCGGGGCCGAAGAAACCGCCTGCGTAGCTGTCGAGGAATGTCCCGGTCAGCGGCGACTTCGTCACGACCGCGTACCTGCTGGTCAGAGGAACGAAAGTGCCGACTGCCGGACCGGTCCAAATGGACAGGATGTTATCAGGGGACAGCGGGTCCGTCCCTGGCTTGAGCTCCTCGAAGAGGTATCTGGCACCCAGGCCCTTGCCGCCGACGAACTGTCTAGCCCATTCCCTGTTGAGCGGCTCGGTCGTGATGTGCTCCTTCGTCAGGTCGACCCTCAGCACCTTGCCAGTATATCCGTCGCCCATCATGATCACCTCTTGAGCACTCCTTTGGGACACACCTCTACGCACTGGGGGGTCCCGTTGCACAGGTCGCACTTGATGGAGTAGGACCCGGACGGGTCGAGCCAGCAGCCGTTGTGGGGGCACGCGTCCACGCATGCCCCGCAGCCGGTGCATGTCTCCTTGTCGACCATGTAGACGTCCAAAGACTCGTTGAGCTTGATCGCTTCGACCGGGCACGCCTCGACGCAGGGGTGCTCGTCACAGTGGATGCAGAAGGCGAGTTTGAACTCCCCAGGCTCGGGAAACACGTCCTCCACGCCGATCCTCGACTCGCTCGGATTGAACTTGCCCGTGTGGGAGCCAGAGCAGACGAGGGTGCACATCTGGCAGCCAGTACACTTCGAGAGGTCGGCTTTCAGGCCTTTGCTCATGCGTATGTTCCTCCTAAGCACTCCATATCAAGGGCAGAAGCTGGCAACAAGAGCCATTCGACGTTCGACATCCGACCCAGACGCGACTCACCAGCTACTTGCCCAGCCCCCGAGATAGACATGAAATGGAACGTGTTAGCCGTATTTAGCACTTGTCGGCTCTCCGATGAAAGGCCAGATATACATTCCCATGAGGATTTCGAACGCCAGTCGAACCGGCCCGATATACCCTCATGGGTGCATCGCGCGGTCGGGACTCCAAATCGATTAATATATATTATTGCACCAATTAATATGCGCGACGATCCCATGCCGGCGTGTTGGGAGGACACGGATCCGCCGTCGGCAAGTTAGTTATACGCCCCTGCCCTAACGTCGTCCCGCGATGATATCCGAAGGCTCGAAGGTCCTGCTGCTGGACCATGATGGCAGGAGGTATGTGTTCGCTGCCGAGCGGAGGATGCTGGAAGTCGGAAGGCTCGGCGTCGTTGACGGGGCGAAGATCTGCGACTCGTCCGTCGGGGACACACTGAGCATCGGAGGACGCGAGTTCCTGATCCTGAAGCCCAGCCTGAAGGACCTGCTCGAGACGATGGGACGCAAGGCCCAGATCATGATCCCCAAGGACAGCTTCGTGATACCGTTCCATCTCGACATCGGGAGCGGTAGCAAGATCGTCGAGGCGGGCGTGGGCTCAGGGGGCCTGACGCTCGTGCTCCTGAGAGCGGTCGCACCGACGGGGAGGGTATGCTCCTACGACCTCAGGGACGACCACGGGGCGGTAGCGAAGAGGAACATCTCGATGTCCGAGCAAGCGGACTGCTGGGAACTGAGAATAGGAGACATCTGCAGCGCGGAGCTCGAGAGGGACTTCGACGCGGCCTTCCTGGACATGCCCAATCCGTGGGACGCCATCGACAACGTGACGAAGGCGCTGAAGGTAGGGGGGCACCTGGGCTGCTACATACCCAACGCCAACCAGCTCGACAAGACGGTCAGGAAGATGCGCGAGGCGGGCCTGGCCGAGGTGGTCGCATTCGAGACCATCCAGAGGGAGATGGTCGTCCACGAGGGAGGGGTGAGGCCGAGCTTCGACATGCTTGGGCACACCGGCTATCTCGCTTTCGGAAGGAAACTGAAGAGGCTGGATTGAAGGACTCACTTACCTAAGGCGATTAGAAAACGATGGAAGGGGTTTGCAGGCCTTGTCCCTGGAACGCAGGTCAGGCCTTGCCGTTCCCGTAGATGTACAGATAGTCGAAGGCGCACTGCCCATAGTCGTCGAAGTAGTCCCACGCGGCGCCCGTGGACTCGAACCTCAGGGCGAACTCCCCGCCACCGAAGTTGATCACACCAGTGCACATGAACGGCGTCAGGTCCACGCAGTGCGTGGTCCAGGCCTCGTTGACATCCCACGCAGGGGCCATGTCAACGTATTCGAAGACCACGACCCAGCCGGCATCTCCCTTGACGGACAGCGTGAACGAGTCGTTCGCGTATCCGTCGAGGGCGTCGAACTGGATTGTCCTGGCCGACCCTACGAAGTGGAAGTACAGTTCCGCCCACGGGCCGTCGTCTAAGAACCACACCGTACGCGTGTCCTTGCTGCTCGCGGCGTAGCCGCCCCAGTCGCCGCCGCTCGTATCAGGCTGCACGGGGCTCCATCCGGAATCCTCCGCCGGTACGACGAGCACCGCGTTTTCTGACACCACATTCCCTATGTCGAGGCTGACCAACGTCAGGTTGGTCGCCGCCTGCCCAGGCACCATCAGTGCGATTGCGAATAGAACCACAATCACAGACGATACGCCCACCGGGATCGCGCTCAGCCTTCTGCACTCACTTGCCCTGATAACACTCCTCTCTTTCGCTTTAACACCCCCAATGTCACAAGAGGTGGACATGGTGGAGGCAAGCTCTCGATCCTCCGAACAGAATCCGCTCCCACACAGAAGGCTCTCCGCATCTCCTCCACCGCCCCGCAAGGGCACTCCACCCGAGAGTTTGGAGCGAATGAGCGCTATAAGAATCATGCGTGGTCGGGGGCTGCGGACGAGGACGGCGTCCCGGGTGACAATCACACGGTGCCAGCCCTTAAAAGCTAAGTACAACCACGCCTAATCCCGAGCTAGGTGAGCACGGGATGGCCATCGCAGAGGTCAGGGTCGAGTTGAAGAAGGGGGTCGCTGACCCTGAAGGGAAGAACACTCTCAAGGCGCTCGAGCTGCTGGGCTTCGAGGGCGTGAAGGATGTCAAGACCGTCAAGGTCTTCGAGATCGAACTCACAGGCAACGCCGCGAATGCCGACAAGACCGTCGACGAGATGTGCCGGAAGCTGCTCGCGAACCCGGTCATACACAATTACTCGGTCAAGATCAAGTGAGGGAACCGGATGCCTACGGATAGGTTGTACACGCGCCGGGACGTCCCGTTCGAGTTCGTCGAGATCGATCTGGCGAACGCCACGGACGATGAGCTGCTCGAGATCAGCAGGGACAGCGGCACGGGCCTCTCCCTGGACGAGATAAAGGTGGTCCGGGACCACTTCCGGGGCAAGGGCAGGAACCCGACGGATGTCGAGCTGCAGTCCATCGGCCAGGCATGGAGCGAGCACTGCTGTTACAAGAGCTCCAAGGTCTTCCTCAAGGAGTACGTCCTCGGAATAAACACGCGCCAGGTCATAGACAGGGGCGACGCGGGCGTGATGGAATTCGACAGGGACCACGCATACGCGCTCAGGATCGAGAGCCATAACCACCCGAGCGCGGTCGAGCCCTACGGCGGTGCGGCCACGGGCATCGGCGGGATCATCCGGGACGTCCTGTGCATGGGCGCTCAACCCATAGCACTCGTCGACCCGCTGTTCTTCGGACCGCTCGACTACCCGTTCGAGAAACTGCCACCAGGTGTCAAGCATCCGAAGTACCTGTTCGGAGGCATAGTCGCTGGCATCAGGGACTACGGGAACAGGGTGGGCCTGCCGACCGTGTCCGGAGGGCTCTGGTTCGACGAGGGATATGTGGGCAACTGCCTCGTCAACGTGGGCTGTGTCGGCATAGCCGAGAAGAGGCACATCCGCAGGAACGCCGTGCGCGGTCCCGGGGATGTCCTCGTCCTCGTCGGTGGCAGGACCGGGAGGGACGGCATACACGGGGTCACTTTCGCATCGGCCGTCCTCACCGAGGAGAGCGAGACCGAATCGAGGGGCGCCGTCCAGCTGGGCGACCCGATCATGAAGGAGCCGGTCATGCACGCCGTGCTCGAGGCGAACGAGAAGGGCCTCGTCAACGGCATGAAGGACCTCGGGGGCGGGGGCCTGTCCTGCGTGGTCGGCGAGATAGCCCTCGCCGGAGGCTGCGGGGCCGAGGTGGACCTGTCCAAGGTGCCGCTCAAGGAGGAGGGCCTCGCCCCGTGGGAGATATGGGTCTCGGAATCGCAGGAGAGGATGATGCTCGCCGTCTCGCCCAAGAACGTGGACGACGTCCTGCATGTCTTCAAGAAGTGGGACGTGCCCGCGACTCCGGTCGGGAAGGTCATCCCCGAGAAGGTGGTCAGACTCAATTTCCAGGAGGTCAGGGTGTTCGACCTCGAGCTCGAGTTCCTGACGGCTGGCCCGATGTACTGCCGACCCTGCAGCGTCGCCAAGACGAAGAATAAGCGCGCCGAGAAGGCACCGAAGGCGAAGGTCCGGTACGACAAGGAGCTGCTGAGGCTGCTCTCGTCGCCGAACATATGCAACCGGGACTGGGTCATCAGGCAGTACGACCATGAGGTCAGGGGCAGCACGGTCATCAAGCCGCTCCAGGGGAAGCTCGGCCACTGGAGCCACGGGGACGCCGCGGTGCTCAAGCCGGTCGAGGACTCGTTCCGCGGACTGGCGATCGCGACCGCGTCCAACCCGTTCGCGGTGGCCATCGACCCGTACAGGGGCGGCAAGATATGCGTGGACGAGGCATGCAGGAACCTGGCCGCCGTCGGGGCGGTACCGCACTCGTTCACCGACTGCCTCAACTTCGGGAACCCCGAGAAGCCTGACAGGCTCTGGCTCTTCAGGGAGGCCGTGAGGGGCATAGGGGAGGTCGCGTCCGCGCTCAACATACCGATTCCTTCGGGCAATGTCAGCCTCTACAACGAATCGCAGACGGGGGCGGTCCTGCCAACCCCCACGATAATGGGCTGCGGGATAGTCACCGACATCAGGAGATGCGTCACATCCGATTTCAAGCACGAGGGCAACACCATCGCGGTCATCGGGTCGACCGGGCCGGAGATGGGGGCGTCCGAGTACTACCGCATGGCGAAGGGCTACTCATGCAAGGTGCCCGATGTCGACACGGCGGCGCTCAAGGCGGGCATAGATGTCGTCTTAGGCGGGATAGAGAGGGGCGCGATCGTCGCGTGCCATGACATATCCGACGGCGGGCTCGCGGTCACGCTGGCCGAGATGTGCATGGGCGGTGACACGGGCGCCGACATAGACCTGTCCAAGATCGTCGGCCTGAGGTCCGACGTCAAGCTGTTCTCCGAGAGCCCGAGCAGATGGGTAGTCGAGCTCAGGAAAGGCAAGGAGAAGCTCCTGCCCAAGGACCGCAAGGCGAAGGCGACCAGGATCGGCACTGTGGGCGGAGGGGCGCTCAGGATCGTTTCGAGCAAGACGCTCATCGACCTGTGCCCCGAGGAAATGGCCCGGAGCTTCAACATGCCGCTGTGGAAGGTGATGGGATGAAGGCCAGCGCCGTGAAGGTCTGCGTACTCAGGATCGAGGGCACGAACTGCGAGGAGGAGTCGTACCAGGCGTTCCGCAGGCTCGGGACGAAGCCGGAGAAGGTGCACCTCAAGCAGCTCACTGGGAGCGACGTCACCGCCGAGGAGAAGCGGTCGCTGTCAGACTACCACATACTGGTGTTCCCCGGCGGGTTCTCTGCCGGCGACTACGTCCGCGCCGGCGCGATATTCGCTGCGAGGCTGAGGAGCAGCCTCTCCAAGGACCTGACGGACTTCGTTAGCTCCGGGAAGCCCGTGCTGGGAATATGCAACGGCTTCCAGATACTGGTCGAGGCAGGGCTGCTGCCCGCGATGTCCGGCGTGATGGCGGACGTGCCGGAGGCGGTCCTCGGGACCAACGACTCTGGCAGGTTCGAGTGCAGGCCCACGCTCCTGAAGAAGGTCAACAGGGGCAGATGCGTCTTCACGACCAGGATCCCGGCGGACAAGATATCGCTCATACCGTCCGCACACGCGGAGGGGAAGCTGATGTTCCCACTCGACCTGGCAGACAAGATCGTGCGCGAGCTCGAGGAGAACGACCAGATCGTGTTCAAGTATGTCGACCCGGAGGGCAACCTGGCGGGCTACCCGTGGTGCCCGAACGGGGCCACGGCGAATATCGCGGGCATATGCAACCGCGACGGGAATGTCTTCGGCCTGATGCCGCACCCGGAGCGCGTCTTCTTCAAGTACACGCACCCGGACTGGACAAGGAACCCGGACGGCCCAGGCGACGGAAAAGCCGTGTTCGAGTCGGTCATCGACTACGTGACGAAGAAGCTCTAGAACGCAAGATGGTCCGTACAACGGGCCGTCCCCTTCGTTCATGATGCGCCTGCACATTGAACACTCTGGAACGGCACCGTGCGTGGCTCACCGGGAGCGTCGGTCTCACAGCGACACTATGAGCTCGACCTGGTCGCCGTCCTTGAGCCCGAGGGACCGCCTCAGGTGGTACTTGCAGATGACCTCGATGATGTCCGTGTGGTGCGACCTCACGGGGAGCACGACGGCGCACTCCATGTTGTGTATCGTCGCGAGGAAGCACTTGACGTCCCCGAAGGTCCGACCTTCCTTCTCGAAACCCTTGATCGTGATGCCCTCGGACTTCTTCAGCACGTCGAGCTTGGCCAGCTCCGGGTCCGCGAGCCTGAGGTTCAGGGTGCCCTCGAACGGTTTGAACCAGAGCTTCTTCTGGAACTGCTCCGCGTAGAACTCCTGGTTGATGTAATACTGTCCCTCGCCCAGGCCGGATGTCACGGTCCCGATGATGACCAGGTGGTCCTTCATCTCGAAGATCCGCTGGTAGTCGGAGTACTCCTTCCTAAGGAGGTCGAAGCCCTTGTCCGTGAGCTTTATCCTCTGGCGCCTCGCGCCGAGGTCCCGCTCGATCAGCCCGTCACCCAGCAGCTCGAGGATCTTCTTGGAGGCCGACTGCTGGCTTATCTCGAGCACGTTGCCGAGCTCGCGAGAGGAGATTGCGATGTAATCATGCACCCCGCCCATAAGGGCGATGTGCTTGAGCGTCGCAATCTGCTTTTCGTGCATGTCAGGCTCCGATTGACGAGGTCTATTAATAGCTTTTCTCCGACATCCGATGGCCGGGACGGAGGCGCGCTCACGGATGGCGACCCTTCCGGGTGATGAGTCCGACGAAGAATAGCGTCAGGCAGACCGCGAACGAGAGCACTATGTCCGTGAGCCAGAGCGCGTCGTCCGCCCCGCACGCATCGCACCTCATCTCACCACACACGGGCCCGGCCGTCGGCGAGCGGCCCATATGAAGCTTGTCTCGGGCATGGACGGTCAATATACGTTAGACTCGAGATGGCCCTTGCTCCTCAGCCTGACGACCTCGATATTCCGCCCGTTCAGGCGCTGGATGAGTTCACGGTCGTTCGTGACGACGGCTGCGGATGTCCGCTCCGCGACATCTATGACGCCGTCGTCCCCGCGGAGCTCCGTCTCGACGATGGGGTACCGTCTCGCCAGCGCTAGCGCGGCCTTGGCATGCTTGTCCTCGATGTTCGCGAGCTCGGCCAGGACCGCACTCGGCACGACGACCGGGATGTCTCCGAAAAGCCGCCTGAGCTCCTGGTCGATGTTGAACCCGAACTGAAAAGGCATCAGAAGAGCGTTCGAGTCGAGGACGACTGCGGTGGCCAAGGGGCAGCCCTCACTGGACGATGCCGAACCCGATCAGGCGCCACTTGCCCGCGATGCGCCTCGATATGGCCACGCGCTGGCCCTTCTCGGCGCACACCGGGATCTTGAGGCCTATCTCGGCGCTGTCCGCCCTGCCGCTGGTGACGATTCCCACCGTCGTGGCCGTCCCCACGCTCAGCATCAGTGGCTCGTTGGTCTTCAGGTTGTCGACTGCGAGCTCGGACGCGACGCCCACGACGCGCTTCATGAGCTCGGTCTGCATGGTGAACGCCATCCGGACCTCGGGGAGGGTGCCCGGCTTGCCGGCAATCCTGCCCACGAGAGAATCGGACTTCGTGAAGGCAGGGTCGAGGCCGGTGCCGATCGCTATGAGTCCTCCCGGGCGCGCCGTCTCCAGGGGCGAGCCGCCTGCGAAGAGCGACCTGACCGTCGTGACGATGGGCTCCCAGGTCGAACCTCTGCTCGACTCCACCTTGCGTCCCGGCCGGATCTCTATCTCGTCGTCGACCTCCAGCTGGCCCTGGGTCAGCGAGCCGCCGACCACGCCGCCCTTGAGCGTGTCGAGCTTCGTGCCAGGCACGTTCACATCGAACGACCTCGCGACATGCATGCGCGCAGGCTTCGAGCGGTCCCACTTGGGCGTGGGTATGTGCACCTCGATCGCCTCGATGAGCGCATCGATGTTGACATCGTGGTGCGCGGATATCGGGATGATAGGGGCCTTCTCGGCGAGGGTCCCCTTGACGAACTCCCTGATCTCCTTCAGGTTCTGCCTCGCATCCTCCTTGGTGACGAGGTCGATCTTGTTCTGCACTATGATGATCCTGTCGACGCCTATGATGGACAGTGCCATCAGATGCTCCCTGGTCTGTGGCTGTGGACACTTCTCGTTCGCCGCGACCAGCAGGAGCGCGCCGTTCATGATCGCCGCGCCCGACAACATCGTCGCCATCAGCGTCTCGTGACCCGGGGCGTCCACGAACGAGACGGACCTGAGCAGCTCGCACTCGCCTCCGCACTCGGGGCAGGTGGGCTTGTTCGTGAAGCGCTTCGAGCCGGTGCAGCTCTTGCACTTGTAGAATGCGACATCGGCGTATCCGAGGCGGATCGAGATGCCCCTCTTGACCTCCTCGGAATGCCTGTCGGTCCACTCGCCGGTCAGAGCCTTCGTCAGCATGGTCTTGCCATGGTCGACGTGGCCGATCATGCCGATGTTAGTCTCTGGCTGGGAAGGGACCTTCATTACTGCTTCTTCTCCTCTTTCTTGATGAGCTCGGAAACGGGTTTCATGCCATGCTGGGTGACCTTCATGTTGATCTGGAGGGTCTCCGGCGAGACCGTGTTCCCCCTCATGGTCTTCCTCCGTCTGAGGCCGCCCTCGAGGGCGTTGAATCCGATGCTCTTCGAGACGAGGAGCTTCTTCCTTCTCGGTCCTGGCAGGTCCTTCCTCATGGGGAAGCCGTCCTTGTCGCTCCCGCCCGTGATCTCCAGCTTGAAACCAGGCAGGCCGACGAAGATGCCGTCCACGACATCTCCGATCTTCTTGCCGATGAGCGAGTTGGCGTGGTGCCCCGATACCGAGGCCTGGTACGACATGCCATCCTTAGGGTCATTGACAACGGCTTTGAACTCCGCCAAACAATCCACTCCGCTTAGCAGGACGCCCTAATGCGAAAGGAGTTATATAGGTTTCGGAAACGGTCCGCATATGCTGGTAGGCCGTTCCGAGGCCTTTCGGGACGGACCCGGACGCATCAGCGGCCCCAGAAGGGGGACTCCTTGCGCTTTATGACAGCGGTCTCCTCGAGCGCCTCGGCCTCGTCCGGCTTGAGCGCGTACTTGCCCAACTCCCTGGCATGGCTCTCCGGGATGTCGACCATGAGGACCTCCTCGACGTCTATCTGCCGGCCGACGGTCGCGTCGTCGATCGAGACCGCGACCTCCGCGCCCATGATCGCCTCCTTGAGGGTCTCCTCGCCGCTCCTGATGCTCTTGATCCTCCCGACCCCGTGCCCGTCCAGCTTCATCAGGCCCTGTCCGGGGCGTATACGCCCTGACAGCACGCGCACCCCCACGATCGCGGGCTTGCTCGCGCGGAACACATGGTCCCTGAGGATTATGATCTTCCCCGGGAAGACGATCTCGAGGCGCTTCTCCACCTCGATCTCCTTCGTCCGTTCCACCGTCCAGAGCTGGTACTCCTCAAGCAGACGGTATATCACGTCGTTCGCGAACAGCTTCACCCCGGTCTCCCTGAGCGCGGCATCCACGTCCGGGTTGACCTTGACATTGAATGCGAACACCACCTTGTGCAGCGGGTCGTCGAAGTGCGACGCCTCGACGACGTCCTTCCTGGTGACGTTGCCGATGGCGATCTTCCTGATGGGCAGCTCCGCGCTCTTCGCCTCGAAGGCGAGCGCCTCGAGAGACCCGATGGCGTCCCCCCGGACGATGATACCCTGCTCCTTGAGCTCGACCTTGATCTCGTTCTCCTGACGGGTATCTTCTATGAGCTCCTCCAGGTTCCCGCTCACCGATTTGACCGTGCCGCCCGCCATGGCGTTCTCGAGGCCCTGGGCGACGATCCTGATCCCGGCAGCGGCGGAGACCTCCTTGACCCTGTCGAACCTCTGGCTCGGGTCCCTGATCTCGTCGAGCGGCCTGGGCCTCTGGAGCCCCTTGACCTTGGTCACGATCGGCTCGCCCTTGACGCTCGACACGACGATCTGGTCCCCGACCTTCAGGGTGCCCTTGTAGATGATCGTGTCCACGGCCGTGCCTATGCCCTTCTCCTCCTTCACCTCGAGGACGGTCCCTTCGCCAGGGCCCTCCTCGGTGGCGAGCTTTCCCTCGAGGAACTTCTGTGCGAGCCCGACCAGGATTAGCAGCAGGTCCGCCAGGCCCTCGCCCCTCTTCCCGCTTATCGGGATGATGGCGACGGTCTTCGTGAAATCCGTGATCTTGTCGAACCTGTCCGCGCTGAACCCGCCCTTCTCGTACAGGCGCCCGGCCAGCGCATAGAGCCGCTCCTCGAGCTCCGCCGCGACCCTCGGGTCCTGCGCAGCAAAGGTCTCCCCGAAGGTCTTCCCGTCGTGGACTCTCCAGCCCGGAATGAGGTCGATCTTGTTGGCCGCGACGACGAACGGTGTCCTGAGGTTCTTCAGGATGTTGAGTGATTCGACGGTCTGTGGCTTGAGCCCCTCGTTGATGTCTATCACGAGGACGGCCATGTCGGCGAGGGCGCCCCCCCTGGTCCTGAGCGACGCGAACGAGTAGTGGCCGGGCGTGTCGATGAACAGCAGCCCGGGCACGTTGAACCTCCGCTCGCCGATGAGCGGGCCGCACATCGCGTAGATCGTCTCTATTGGCACGTCCGTCGCGCCTATGTGCTGCGTGATGCCGCCCGCCTCCCGCGAGACGACCTTGGTCCCCCGTATCCTATCCAGGATGGTGGACTTGCCATGATCGACATGGCCCATGACCGACACGATGGGTTGCCTTATGGCCATTGGCTCACCAAAGGTAGGACGGTATATCAATCTAACTCAGTCTGTCAGTACGCGCGCGATAGAAATGAGTGAAACGGTTTGTGAATGGGTTTCTCGGGACGCCTACTTCTCGAACAACCAGGCATCGTCGGCCTTGTCGTACTTCTGTATCTCGTAGTCGTTGAAGAACAGCTTGATCTCGCGCTTGGCGCTCTCGGGTGAGTCCGACCCATGGATGAGGTTCCTGCCGGTGACCTGCCCGAAATCGCCCCGGATCGTGCCCGGCGCGGCGTCCTGGGGGTTGGTCTTCCCCATCATCGCCCTGCACATGGCGACGGCGTTCTCGCCCTCGACCACCATGCAGACGACCGGGCCCGAAGTGATGTAGGCCAGGAGCGGCTCGAAGAACGCCTTGCCCTTGTGCTCTTCGTAGTGGCGCTCGGCCAGCTCCCGGGGGATCCTCATCATCTTAATCGCGCAGACGTTCAGGCCCCTGTCCTCGAACCTCTGGACGATCCTTCCGACGAGCCCCCTCTGGACACCGTCCGGCTTGATCATCACATAGGTCTTCTCGATCATGCCTTCGCATCCTCCGCGGGCTTGGCCTTCGCAGGCTCCTTCTTGGGCTGCTCGGACCTCTTCGCGGCGGGCTTCTTCTCGACCTTCTCGGCCGGGGCCTTCTTGGCATCCTTCGGCTTCGCCTCGACCTTCGCCTCGGGCGCCTCGGCCTTGGGCTCCGCATCGGGCGCCTTGGCCGTCTCGACCTCGCCCTTCTTGAGCTTCCTGGCCTTCGCCGGTTGCGGCTGCTCGGGTGCGCCCTTCATGCGGACCTGCTTCTCCCTGGCGTAATAGACGGTCCAGGTGGTCCTCCTCGGCACCCTGCGGAGTTGGACCAGGTTCTTGAAGCATTTCGAGGTGCAGAAGTTGTATATCGCGCCGTCCTTCTTGATGTACATCCTGCCCGTCCCGGGCTCGATCTCGTTCCCGCAGAACGTGCAGACCTTTCGCTCGACCATTGGAATCACCTCTCGGAGGGCCTAGAGCTCAGCGGACGCTGAGCTTCTTGGCCTCTCTCGAAGTCTCCTTCAGCATCAGCACATCGCCGATCCTGATCGGACCCATGGCGTTCCTGGTGATGATCCTGCCCTTGTCACGGCCGTCCATTACCCTGACCTTGACCTGGGTAGCCTCACCCGTCATGCCCGTCCTGCCGATGATCTCGACGACGGTAGCCGGAATGCTTTCATCTTCAGGCATCTAGCCCACCTACTTCTTCAGCGCCTTCAGCTTCTCGGCGAGCTCGTCGAGCGCGGGCTTGCCCTTCGCTGCATCGAGGATCGCCACGGCCGCCGTCGGCTTCTCCAGCCCACAGGCGTTGCCGAGTTCAGCCTTGCTCGGGACAAAGGCGTACGGGACATTCTTCTCATCGCAGAGCGCAGGGATGTGCATCAGTATCTCAGGCGGGGAGACGTCCTCGGCCATGACGACCATCTGGGCCTCGCCCCTCTCGACGAGCTTCGTGACCTCGTTCGTGCCCTTCCTGATCTTGCCGCCGTCCCTCGAGAGCTCGACGATCTCGTAGGTCTTGTCCGCTAGTTCCTTCGGTGTCTCGAACTTTACGTAAACTGGCTTTGCCAAGTTGATACCTCCTTCAGGTGCGCTCAGGCACCGTCATCATTCACAGGCCCTTTCTTGCGAAAAGAGCAAGTTGAGTAGAGGGTCGTGGTATAAAAGAGTTGCTCACCGTGGATGACCAGGCGGATCGGTCTGGGCCACCGGACGGGGCCCGTCCGCGCGACATGATATATCCCCGCTAGCGATGTCCCATTGGGTCTCGACATGGCGGATCAGACCATCCATTTCCAACCGTTCGGCCGGAAGGTGGCTCTCAGGCGCGGGGCGACGGTCCTCGGACTCGCTGGGGAAGCAGGGGTCTCGATCGAGTCGATCTGCGGATCCGCCGGCAAGTGCGGCAAGTGCAGGGTGACGGTCACCTCCGGCGCCGAAAGCCTGTCCGAGGTGAACGAGGTCGAGAGGAAGCTCCTCGACGACAAGGACCTCGGGTCGGGCACAAGACTCTCCTGTCAGGCCGTCGTCACAGGCGCAGGCAGGGTGACGGTCGATGTCCCCGAGGAGAGCAGACGGGAGCACCACCGGCTCCTGGCAGCGGGGGTCGATCCCAAGGTCAGGCTGAGGCCCGCGGTCGCCAAGGTCCTGCTGACGGTGCCACCCGCGACGCTCCGGGACACGCGCGCGGACGACGACCGCCTGATGTCCGTCCTCAGGAAGAAGGCGAGGAAGGCCGGGCGCATGGGCCCGGGGGTCCATGCGCATCTTCCGGCCGCGCTGAGGGACGGGGCGTGGCAGACCACAGTCACGATGTTCAGAGAGGATGAGCTCATCAGGGTGGAGCCGGGGGACACTACCGACAGGCTCTACGGCGTCTCGGCCGACATAGGCACGACGAAGGTCGTGGCGTACCTGATCGACCTGCGCACGGGGGCGGTGGTCTCGACCGAGAGCATGCCCAACCCGCAGATACCCTACGGAGAGGACCTGATGTCGAGGATCTCCTTCGCCACCAGGGACCCCGAGGGCGGTAGGAGGCTGCAGAAGGCGGTCGTGAACGGACTGAACACGCTCATCGGGCGCCTCTGTGAAAACGCGGGGACGGACAGGGACGACGTGCTCGAGGTGATGGTGGTCGGGAACACGGCCATGCACCACATGTTCTTCGGCATCCCGTCCCAACATCTCGCCAAGTCGCCCTACGCGCCCGTGGTGCGGACCTCGCTGACGGTCAACGCGACGCATGCAGGCATCGACATCTATCCTTTCGGGAAGGTCTCGTCCCTGCCCAACATAGCCGGTTTCGTCGGGGCCGACGCGGTCGCGGACCTGCTCGCGAGCGGGCTGCACAAGGACAGGGACATCGGGATGATGATCGACATAGGGACGAACACCGAGATCGTGGCTGGGAACAGGGACAGGCTGATCAGCTGCTCCTGCGCCTCCGGCCCCGCGTTCGAAGGGGCCCACATCAGGTTCGGGATGCGCGCATCGACAGGGGCGATCGAGCGGATCTGGATAGACCCGGCGACGAAAGATGTCCTCGTGCGGACCGTGGAGGACAAGCCGCCCAAGGGGATATGCGGTTCCGGGATAGTCGACGCCGTCTCCGAGCTGCTCAAGACGGACATGATCGACCCGTCCGGCCGGCTGGACCTGAAGAGCGGGGCGCGCGGCATCCGCAGGAACAGCGAGGGGGTACCGGAGTTCGTGCTCGTGCATGCCAAGGACACCGCCATGGGCGAGGACATCACGGTCACGCAGCACGACATACAGGAGATACAGCTGGCGAAGGCAGCCATATTCACCGGGGTCTCGATGCTCATGAGGAGGCTGCGGGTCCGATGCACCGGCCTCAGGCGGGTCTACGCCGCGGGCGCGTTCGGGACCTATGTGGACGCCGGGAGTGCCATCAACATCGGCATGTACCCCGATGTGCCGGTGGAAAGCATCAGGTTCATCGGGAACGCTGCTGGCGCGGGCGCGCGCATGACGCTGAGGTCGGTCGATGCGAGGGACCTGGCGGAGCGGCTGTCGAAGGAGGTCGAGTACATAGAGCTCGCGGCGGAGAAGGATTTCCAGCTCGAGTTCGCCAAGGCGATGTACCTCCCGCACAGAGAGCCAGGGAGGTTCCCGAACCATGGAAGGGCCGGGAACGCCTCACCACGGGCGGGACGGAACGCCCCCCCTGAACCTGGTTCTGCACAGCGGCGACCTGTTCGAAAATCGTGCGCCTAATGACGCGTTTTCGGTCCCGTCTTCGAAAAAACCCCGCGATGCTTAAATAACTTCAGAGCAATCGTGCCCCATCGGATGCTGGCGAGGCTAGGGGACCAGCGTCCGGGGTTGTATGTGAAATAATGAAGACGATGGTCTTGGGAGTAGGGGCTGTGGGATCCGTCACCGCCGAGATACTGGCACATTGCGAGGAGTTCGACAAGGTCATCCTCGCGGATGTGAACATGGAGAGGGCGAAGAGGGCGGAGAAGAAGATCTCGAGCGACAAGGTGACGGTGAAGAGGGTCGACGCGTCCGACGTCGACGCCATGGCGAAGGCGTTCAAGGGGATAGACCTGGTCCTGAACGGCGTCATACCGCGTTTCAACCTGAACATCATGGACGCCTGCGTGAAGGCCAAGGCGAACTACGCGGACATGGCCTGGGACATTGCACCTGACAAGACGCCCGCGAACGGCGTGATAAAGAAGACCCCAGCCTGGATACCGCTCAAGAAGGATGCCGCATTCAAGAAGGCAGGGATCGCAGGCATGATGGGTCTCGGCTGCGACCCCGGTCTCTCCAACATATTCGCCAGGAAGGCCGCGGACAGGATGGACAGGGTCAGCGAGATACTCATCAGGGACGGCGACAACGGCTACGTCGACGGCTACGACTTCGCGCCCCTGTGGTCCCCCGAGACGCTCATAGAGGAGGTCCTCATGCCCGCGACGATCTACAAGGACGGCGCCTACAGGAAGGTTCCTCCGTTCCATGGCAGGGAGGAGTTCACGTTCCCCGACCCGGTCGGCAAGCTACCCATCTACAACGTGGACCACGAGGAGGCGGAGACGCTCCCGACGTTCATAGGAGAGGTCCTCGGGAAGGGTTGCGACTACTGCGACTTCAAGATCGCGCTCGGAGACGAGTACGTGGACGCGATCAAGATGCTCGGCAAGCTCGGCCTGGACAGCCCGGAGAAGGTCCGCGTGAAGGGCGTCGATGTCGCCCCGAGGGACGTCGTGGCGGCGGTGCTGCCGGACCCGTCCACGCTCGGACACAAGGCGAAGGGCGACTGCGCCATAGGCGCCGTCGTGAAGGGCACGAAGAACGGCAAGAAGCTGGGGTACTTCATCTGGACGCAGCTGAGCCACGAGAAGACCTACAAGAAGTACGGGCACAGCGCGACCGCGTACTCCGTCGGAGCGCCGTTCGCGATCGCAGCCATACTGTTCGCCCAGGGGAAGATCAAGCAGAAGGGCGTGTTCCCGCCGGAGATGCTCGACCCCGAGCCGTTCGCGAAGATGCTGCCCAAGTTCGGCATGAACTGCCTCGAGAAGAAGCTCTAGGCGGTCGCGACCGGAGGGACGCACCCTCCGCGCACAAACCCCGTACCGGAGAGGCCGTGGCGGCCTCTCCCGAACCACCTTTCTCTCATTCTACACAATCCGCCCGCGCGCACGAGTTTGTTAATTAGGCCGATGGCGTTACGGGCACGCATGCTAGAGGGAGACGCCCGCATCAAGAGGTTCTATCTGTTCAGAGCGGTCACGGCGTTCTCCGTCTGGATGCCGTTCTGGACCCTCTGGGTCTACGGCAACCTCGAAAGCGTCTTCCTGATCACGGTCGTCGATGTGGCGTTCTGGGTCACGATGATCGGGTTCCAGATACCTGCGGGGTTGCTCGGTGACAGGTACGGGCGCAAGAAGGTGCTCTTCCTGGGCGAGGCGCTGTTCGCCGTCGGGGTGTTGTCCTTCGGCCTGAGCACGGAGTTCTACCAGTTCGTGATAGCCAACATAGTCTGGGCGCTCGGTGCATGCTTCATCGTCAGCGGGGACACCCCCTTCCTGTACGACACCCTGATCGAGCTCAAGAGAGAACGGGAGTTCATGAAGATCATGGGCACCGCGAACGCGGTCATGTTCATGGTCAACGCGGTCGCGTGCGTCGTCGGCGGATACATCGCGTACTCGACCGAGCACATCAACCTCACCCTCATCGTGGCCGCGCTCGTGAGCCTGATGGGCACTTCGACGATACTCCTGCTCAAAGAGCCGAAGGTCAAGAGGGCGGAGTTCGCCTCGTACGGGACGCAGTTCAAGCACGGCTTCAGGCATGTCTTCACGACGCGCGCGATACTCGTGCTCGTGCTGTTCCAGATACTCCTGCAGGTCGCCGTCTACGTGATGGCCGTCTTCAGGTCCGTGTACCTCTTCGAGGACCTGGAGCTGAGCCTCTTCTGGATAGGCATCTCGTACGCGTCGTTCGCGGTAGTGGGAGTGATCGTCGTCCGCAAGGCCAGCAGTTTCGAGGAGCTCGCAGGGGAGAAGGGGGCGCTCATGTTCATGTACGCATCCATGTTCACGTCGTTCATCGTCATATTCCTGATCCAATCGCCGGTCGTCATCGTGATGCAGTACCTGATATACGCCGTGTCGGACCTCCAGTCGCCCATAATCGGAGGGTACATAAACAGACGTGTGGACTCCGACCACAGGTCGACCGTCGTGTCGATATCCAACTTCATGTTCACAGCGGTCCTGGTCGCGATCGAGGTCAGCGCCGGGTGGGCGGCCACCGAGTGGGGCGTCAGGTCCAGCCTGCTCATCCTCGCTCTCTGCACCGCGCCTGTCGGCATGTACCTCCTCATGCTGTGGTCGAAGATAGTCGACGCCGAGAAGGCGGCGCGCACGGCCGCGGAGACGCTCGCCGCATCGAAGTAGAAACAGGCCGGCCCCGCCCCAGCGGGGCCGTGTTATCACAGAAATGGGGGAGGATAACATACCTCCGAGCGCCCGCAGAGTATTAAACGTTATCATTTTTGATACGATAGACGACCTGCACGAAGGAGCGACCGCTGGCGAGCGTATACGCCGAGTCACGGGACTATGCCGAGCGCCTTCTCCTTCTTGGCGACGATCAGACGCGTCTTGATGACGCTGTCCGGGTTGAGAGAGATGCTGTCGATGCCGCACTCCACGAGGAACTCCGCGAACTCCGGGAAGTCCGAAGGCGCCTGACCGCAGATCCCGATCTTCCTCCCCTTCGACTTCACGGTCTTGATGACATTGGCGACCATCTTCTTGACCGCGGGGTTGCGTTCGTCGTACAGGTGCGCCACCAGCTCCGAGTCCCGGTCCAGCCCCAATGTGAGCTGCGTGAGGTCGTTCGAGCCTATGGAGAACCCGTCGAACACCTCTGCGAACTCCTCCGCCAGCATGACGTTGCTGGGTATCTCGGCCATGACATACACCTCGAGCCCGGACTCGCCCTGCTTGAGGCCGTGCTCGGCCATGATCTTGATGACCTTCCTGCCCTCGTCCGGGGTCCTGCAGAACGGCACCATGATCTTGATGTTGGTCAGGCCCTTCCGCTCCCTGACTTGTCTCAGGGCCTTGCACTCGAGCGCGAAGGCCTCCTTGAACTTCTTGTCGTAGTACCTCGACGCGCCGCGCCAGCCGATCATCGGGTTGAACTCGCTTGGTTCATAGAGCACCCCGCCCAGCAGGCTAGCGTACTCGTTCGTCTTGAAATCGGACAGTCTGACGATCACATCGCGCGGGTAGAACGTCGCGGCAATCTTGCCCACGCCCCAGGCGAGTTTGTCGACGAAGTACGCCTCCTTGTCCTCGTACCCCAGGGTCCGCTCCTCGATCTTCTCGACGATGGAAGCGATCGACGCCTCCGTCTCGGCGCGTAGCTTGAGCTTCTTGAAATCGACGAGCGCGAGCGGGTGAATCCCTATGTGCGACGCGATCATGAACTCAAGCCGCGCAAGGCCGACGCCGTCGCACGGTATCTGCCCCTGAGTGAACACATGCTCAGGCGTGCCCACGTTCATCATGATCTTCGTGCGCGTGCTGGGTATCTCCGCGAGGTCCGTCCGGTCTATCCTGAACTTCAGCTCCCCATCATAGACGCGCCCCTCGCCCTCGGAGGTGTCGATCGTCACCTTCTGCCCAGTCTTCAACAGGCGTGTGCTGCTGCCCGTCCCGATTATGCACGGGATGCCGAGTTCACGGGAGACGATGGCTGCGTGGCAGGTCCTGCCGCCCCGGTCGGTGACGATCGCGGATGCGATCCTCATGATGGGCTCCCAGTCGGGATCTGTCCTGTCCGTGACGAGGACCTCACCCTTCTGGAACTCCGCTATCTCGAACGCGCTCTCGAGCAGCCTGACCGGCCCCCTGCCGATCTTCGAGCCGACGGCCTCGCCGCTCACGAGGACCTCGGACCGCTCCTCGAGCACGTAGGTCTCCAGCACGTTGCCCTTCTTGACCGCGTGCACGGTCTCCGGGCGCGCCTGGACGATGTACAGCTCGCCCGTGATGCCGTCCTTGGCCCACTCGATGTCCATCTGCTTCTTGTAGTGCTTCTCGATGATGACCGCCCACTCGGCGAGCTTCTTAATCTCATCGTCCGAGAGCACGAACCTCTGCCTGTCCGCCTCTGACACCTCGGCGTCCTCCATCCCGCTGCCCTTGGAGGCGTACACGAGCTTGTGCTCCTTGCTGCCGAGCTTCTTTTCGATGATAGGGTCAGGGAACTTGCCGAGCGATGGCTTGAAGACGTAGAACTGGTCAGGATTCACGGCGCCCTGGACGATCATCTCCCCGAGCCCCCATGAACCCGTGATGTACACGACCTGGTCGAACCCGCTCTCGGTGTCCAGCGTGAATATGACCCCTGAGCACGCGAGGTCGCTCCTGACCATCCTCTGGACGCCAACGGAGAGGGAGTTCTCGATGTGGTCGAACCCCTTGTGCGCCCTGTATGCGATCGCCCGGTCCGTGAACAGGCTCGCGTAACACTGCCTGATCGCCTTGAACACCGCGAACTCGCCCCGGACGTTCAGGATGCTCTCGTGCTGACCCGCGAACGAGGCGCCGTCCAGGTCCTCGGATGTGGCGCTCGACCTGATGGCCACGCTGGGGGCTTCCATGTTGAGCCTGCGCCCGAGCTCCCAATAACCGAACGCTACCTCGCGCTTCAGGTCATCGGGGAACTCGGCCTCGAGGAAGACCGCCCTCACCTTCGCGCCCCGCTCGGCGACCTGGGCCGGGTTGTCGGGGTCGAACCCGTGGAGTATCGCCTCGATCTTCTTCTTGAGATGGTTGTGCTCGACGAACTCGCGGAAAGCGTTGGTGGTTATGGCGAACCCTTCGGGCACTCGGATGCCCTTCGCCGTGAGGTGCCTGAGCATCTCGCCCAGCGATGCGTTCTTCCCGCCCACCTTGGCGATGTCAGAAAGGCACACCTCGTTCAGCCATAGCAGCTGCTCGTTGGCCTTCATCTGTGGAGTGCTCGCCCCCTTCGGCATCTCGAAGCCCTACCTGAAAGAGGTTTGCCCGAGACGATCCGCGGCCGTGCTCCGTTCGTCCGTCTCCAACACATCAGAGCAACCGGTCACGCCGTCGCGCGTGGAGTCCGTGTCGGGCCCCGCGCGTGCACCAGGACCGTCTGACTGCGAACTTCAACTCTGGGTAAATACCCGTGCCTTAATAACATTTCCCAGATACTTTGCGCGCACGAGGATGTGTCGGGATGACCAGCGCGCCGCGCGATGACTCATCGCACAAGTGTGTGCACCGCGTCAGCATCGTAGACGCGATACGGAAATCGAAATCCCGGGAAATGAATTATCTATCGACCGCGTTGGGGATTCGGATGTCCGACCTGAAGGTCGCGATGCTGACATACAGCACAAGGGCGAGGGGGGGGGTCGCGCACGCGCTGAAGCTCGCGGAGCGCTTGCGCGGGCTCGGCGCGGACCTGACACTGTACGCGCTCGCCCGCGACGATGACCCCGTGGCCCGGGCAGGGTTCTACAGGGAGGTCGCCGCGCCGTTCAGGATACTCGACTACGAGTGGGACCCTGACATGGTCACGCGCCTGGAGAGGATGATCAAGGCGTACTCTGACAGCCTCCCAAGGGACACGGACGTATACCACGCGCAGGACTGCGTGGGCGCGACCGCACTCATGAGGATGAAGGAGGACGGGCACATCACCGCCCCGGTGTTCAGAACCATACACCATGTCGACGACTTCGCCGAACCCCGTCTGTTCGAGTTCGAGAAGCGAGCGGTAGAGAACGCGGAGCACAGGTTCGTCGTCTCGCAGTACTGGAAGACCGCGCTCAAGAGGGACTACGGTTTCGATTCGATCGTGACATACAACGGACTCGACAGAGAGGACTTCGCGGACCTCCCGACCAGGAGGTCCAAGACCCCGAACATCCTGTTCGTCGGAGGGCTCGAGGCGAGGAAGGGGCTGGAGCATCTCGTGCTCGCGATGACCGGTGTCGTCCGCGAGCTCCCGAACGCGAGGCTGACCGCGATAGGGAAGACGGGCTTCCGGGGGAACGACGAACAGGGCTGGTTCAGGGTGCTGGCGAACAGGGCCGGGGTGGACGGGTCGGTGGATCTCAACGAGTCTGTGAGCCAGGGGGCGCTGATGCAGATGTACGCCGACTGCGACCTCGTGGTGCTGCCGTCCAGGAACGAAGGGTGGGGACTCTCGCTCATGGAGGCGATGGCGTGCGCGAAGCCGGTGGTCGCGACGAAGGTTGGCGGCATACCAGAGCTCGTCAGGGACGGCGTCGAGGGCGTCCTCGTGGAGTCCGGTGACGTGAAGGGGCTCTCCGACGCCATCGTGAGGCTCCTGCGGAACCCGGGCGAGCGGGCGCGCATGGGCGCGGCGGGCCAGCAGAGGGTCGCACAGTTCTCCTGGGACCGAACGGCACTGACCGTGCTCGACGCCTACAGAAGCGCGCTCTAGAGGTCCCTGCCGAACCCGTGCATGAAATGCACCATGAACTTCTCTATCTCTGGCAGGCCCGCGATCCTCTTGTTCCCCTCGATGACCATGTACTCGTTCGGGCTGTGCGCGAGGTCGCTGTGCCCGATCGCGCTCATCGTGAACGGCAGCCCGAGGGTCTTGTTGAACACATAGAACGGCACCGCGCCACCGCTCGACGGCCATATCATCGGGTCGAGGCCGAACTCGCCGAAGGAGCGGAGTATCGACTGGACGACGGGCTCCTTGACGCTAGCCCTGCAGGAGTCGTAGCCAGTGTCGACCTCCGTGACCTTGATGTCCCGGTACCCGTGCTCGTCCAGATGCCTCCGGACGAGCGGGATCATCTTGTCCTTCTGCTGGTTGGGCACCAGCCTGATGTCGATCTTGCATGTGGCCTTGTGCGGCAGGACGGTCTTCGAACCCTTCTCGGTGTACCCGCCCCAGATGCCGTCGATGTTCAGCGTGGTGCCGAATGTGAACCGCTTGAGGAGCGCCTCCTTGTCGTCCTCGGGTATGGAGAACCTGTCGACCTTCATCACATCCTTGAACGCCGCCGGGTCGAACCTCTTGGCGAGCTCCCTGATCAGCATCCCGTCCTCGTCCGTCGGCGGGGCGATGCCGTCGTAGAACCCATCGATGAGGATCTTGTTCCCCTCCTCGTCGGCCATGGTCTTGAGGGCGTCGACCAGGCGCCAGACTGGGCTGTCCACCCAGGCCTTGTGGCTGCTGTGTATCGCGAACTCCTGAGGACCCCTGCCCCATGACTCGCCTGAGCATTCCATCTCGAAATAGACCACGCCCTTCACGCCGAGGAACAGGTTCGAGCCCCCGTCGGAGTCCTGGCCGAAGAACGGGAAGTAGCATGCATCAGCCTTCGAGAGGCGCTTCTTGTCCTTCTTCACATACGCAGGTAGGCTGGGGCTGCCGAGCTCCTCCTCGCCCTCCGCCACGAATATGAGGTTCACGGGCGGCCTGCCGTCGGTCCTGACGCACGCATCCACGGAGTTGAGGAACGCCGCCAGCGGCCCCTTCGTGTTGTCCGCGCCTCGGTTAACGATCGCCTTGACCTTACCCGCAGGGAGCTTCATGTCGACGATCTTCGCATCCATCGGTGGATGGTCCCAACCGGGCTCGTTGAACGGCATCGTGTCGTACATGAAATAGGCGAGCATGGTCCTGTCCGAGAGGCCCTTGCACTCGCCGTAGACGACGGGGTTGCCCTTCGTCTCGACGACCTCGACCGTGTCGCAGCCCACCTCGCGGTACATCTCCGCCACCAGGTCCGCGCACTCATCGATCCCGATATCCTGCTGGCTCGAGCTCGGCTGTCTCAGGAGCCTCCTGATCCGCGATACATGCTTCTTGTTGTCCTTGTCGATGCGCGCATAGACTGATTCGAGGGCGGTCTCCTTGGGCATGGTATCAGCACACGAATGTCATCCACCGGCAAATTGGTTTCGGACAGACCGTGAGAAGCACACAAATACCCGGATTCCAGTCCGGGTCTCGCAATGGCGGTCGAGTTCCTAGTCGTGTTCATCCCGATGTTCATCGTCATCGACCCGTTCGGCGTGCTCCCGATATACCTGGCGCTCACCGGAGGGATGACTCAAAGAGACAGGGGGAGGACCCTCAAACTGGCGCTCGTGTTCTCGACCGCCCTCTTGGTCGCGTTCGCGCTCGTCGGGAAGGCCATCCTCGACTACCTGTCCGTGTCGATCGATGCGCTCAAGATAACGGGCGGGCTGCTCCTGCTGGTCATCGGTGTCATGATGCTGTACGAGGGGGACGCGCCCAGAGCCAGGAAGGGCAAGGAGGAGGAGCCAGACGGACTAACGCACTCGCCCGAGGACGTCGCGTTCGTGCCTCTGGGGACCCCCATGCTGGCTGGACCGGGCGCGATCTCGGTCGTGATCATCCTGACGGGCACGGCGGCGGACATACCCTTGGTGGTCGCGGCCCTGCTCCTGACAATGACCTTCGTCGCGCTGCTCCTGTGGAAGGCGGGGCTTCTGTACAAGATCATCGGGAAGGCGGGGACGAGGGCGTTGACGAGGGTCATGGGACTCATCACTTCGGCGTACGCGGTCCAGATGATACTCGATGGGATCTCCAGCTATGTCATGTCCATCATCTGAAGGGACCCCCACATCCTGACACGGGATCGCCCGGACACCGTTTCTACACAGAGGATTCCGGGAGCACTCAGGTGTGGCTCACGGAAGGGCGCTCCTCCGGAGATTCGCCCGCGGACACGAGATAGATGGCCGCGAGCACGAACACCGCACCCACGATGGCCGTGTTCGTGAGCGTCTCGCCCAGCAGAATCATCGATATCAAGAGCGCCGTCACGACCTCTATGAGCATTATGGTTGCAGATGCGGTCGCCGATACGCCCTCGAGGCCCATCGCCCAGAAGAGCGTCGCCATCGATGTGCAGAACAGGCCCAGGTACACCACCGACACCCACGCCATCGGCTGCACCGACAGGTCTGCCCCGGTCAAAGACAGGTAGCAGACCGGTATCGTGAGCCAGATCGTGGATGTCACGATCGCGGCCGAGGATATCTCCACCGCGCTGTGCTTGTCCAGCATCTTCTTGTTCAGGACGATGAAGAACGCCCAGCCCCATCCGGCCAGGTACACGAAGGCATCACCCATGAACTGGCTACTCGTGAAGGAGAAGCCGCCGTCAACCGTCAGGAGCACTATGCCCGCCATGCCGCCCACGATCCCGAGCGTCTGCATGCGTCCGAGGCGCTCCCTGAACGCGAAGTACGAGACGATGGCGACCGCGATCACGTTGATGTCCACGAGCAGGGCCGTCTTCGAGGCCGTCGTGTAGTTCAGGCCGACATACTGCGCCACGAACGAACCAGCGTTGAACGCCCCGATCAGCCAGATGACCGGGTTCCTCAGCACCGAGAACGAGAACCTCCGGAGGTACAGCACGACGGACAGGGTGATGGCCGACGCGATGACGAACCTCAGCCACAGGAACAGGATGTCGTTCCCGACGTAGTCCAGCCCCCACTTGACCCCGGGGAACGATGTGCCCCATATCAGGCTCGCTAGCACAGTCAGATAGACCGCGTTGCGCCTCTCCCTGGGGGCCATCGAGCCGGGAGACTCCAGGGTAGTATTTGAAATCTACTTCAGAGGCTCCTTCGGCAGGTCGATGTGGAACACGCTCCCCTTCCCGACCTGGCTCTCGACCCACAGCCGCCCGCCGTGCGCTTCCACTATCCCCTTGCTGATGGGCAGGCTGAGGCCGATCCTGTCGACCTGGTGCGCGAGGTCGTTGCTCGCGACTATGTAGAACCTGTCGAAGATCCTGCCGAGGTTCTCCAGCGGGATGCCCACGCCGTTGTCCTTCACCCAGACATGGATGGTCTTGCCCTCGTCCCTGGCCCCGACGTGTATCCGCCCGCCGTCCTGGGTGTACTTGACGGAGTTGTCCACGAGGTTGTTGAAGACGTCCCTGATCCTGCGCCTGTCGGCCATGATGAGCGGCATCCGGCCCTCGATGGTCAGCGTGAGCGTCTGGCCCTTCTCCTCTGCGTCCTTGAGCCTGGCCTTCACGAGGTCCTCGAGGACCGTATCGAGCTTGACGGGCTCGGGGTGTATCTGCAGCGAGCCCTTCTCGAGCCTGCTCACGTCGAGCATGCTCTCGACGAGCCCGTAGAGCTTGTCCGTGTTCGTCTTGATGATCTTGAGCTTCTGAGAGAACTTCAGATCCAGTTTCGGGGAGTACTCCGACTCGACGAGGTCGACATATCCCCTCATGACGGTGAGGGGCGTCCTGAGCTCGTGGGACACCACATCGATGAACTGGCTCTTCATCTTGGTGACCCGTTCGAGTTCCTGGTATGTCTGCGTGAGCTTCTCGTAGGACCGCTCGAGCTGGTTCTCCAGCCGTACCTTCGACGAGGTGTCCATGGCGACCATTATGGCCCCCTCGGGCTCGCCTCCTTCGGATACGAGGGGCACGACCTTGACGTGCAGGTAGTATGCCTTGTCGGGCTGCAGCACAAGGTGGATGTCGGTCCTCTCGCTGGGATGTCCATCCATGGCCTGGATCAGCAGCCCGTCCAGCCCGGACCTGTTCACGCACGGGACCTCGAAAACGCTCGTCCCCTGGATATCCTCGGCGGCCTTCCTGTCGAACAGGCGGACCATCGTCGCGTTCAGCGACCTGACGATCCCCTTCGAGTCGATGTGGAGCAGGCCTATCGGCGCGAGGGATAACAGCCTGTCGACCTCCTCAGCCGCCAGCACGAGCTTCGTCCGGTTCCGGACGTCGTCGAAGCCCACGGCGACGTGGTCTGCGAACCGTGTCATGAGGGCCTCGGCGTCGGGTGCGAATCGCGGACTCGCCGTCTTTTTTGCGATTGCCAGGATGCCGACAACCTCACCCCGCATGGCCACCGTGCAGACAATCGATGCATCTATCGAAAGCCTGCTTGCGAGTTCCTGGGCCTCCTTCGACGCTGTCTCGAATGACGGGTAGACCTTCCCATGCGAACGATCCACCTGCGAGAACAACCGCTTCAGGTCATCAGTGATCAGCAGTCTGTCAGGATTTTGGACGTCCTCAGGGACCCCGTGCGAACCTACGATGAGCACGAGGCCGCCCCCAGGCTCGATGACCCCTACGAACGACAGGTCCGAGTGCATGACATACGCCAGCGTGTCGGCTATCGCGTCGAACGACTCTTTCGTGTCGGTCGAGACCCGGAGTCTCTCGACGAGCGTGGACATTAGATCCCGGCTGCTGGCGAGGCTGGCTTCGTTCTCTGGCAACGGCAGTGTCTCCATGGAGGGTGTGCGGCACGGCTACGCAGGTGATACTGGTTTGGAAACGGGTTCGCGGTAAATAAGGTGTTCGTACGAGTCCTGCGTGGTTATCATCGACGGGAAAGTGCAAAACCATAATGCGCAGCAAGTGCAATCACCACGCCGATGGTGCTCCGACCGTTCGGGAAGAAGAGGCCCGTGATGGGCGATGATGTGTACGTGGACGAGTCGGCCGTGGTCATCGGTGACGTCAGGCTGCACGACAGGGTCAGCATATGGCCCGGAGCGGTGGTCCGAGCTGATGACGACCAGATCGAGATCGGTGAGGGCACCGCGATAATGGACACCGCATTCGCAGAGGCCCCGAGAGGCAGGAAGGTCACCGTGGGCGAGGGGTGCATCATATCCCACGGCGTGCGGCTACACGGGTGCACTATCGGGGACGGTGTGCTGATTGGCATAGGAGCGACCATCCTGGACGGGGCTACGATAGGCAACGGGTCGATCGTGGGCGCCTGCACCCTCGTGACGCAGGGTACGACGATACCTGCGAACTCGATGGTCGTCGGCTCTCCCGGGAAGGTGACGAAACAGGTCGCGCAGGAGGACCAGATGTGGATCAAGGCAGAGCTGGCGGCCATCCACGACAAGGTACGGATATATAGGGGAGCGAGGTGACCGGCCAGATGTGCTGGCAACGGCCGTGTTCATCATCACTTGCTAGAAACTTGTCGCTCGTTTTAAATACGACGATGTGCATCGATTGTTGCTACAGATTGCGGGGTTCGCGCGGAGGAAAGCGGGCGTACGCAGCAGGTGCGTAGACTTGGAAGTACATTTCGGAAAGCCAGTGATTGCAAGAGTCCGCAAGTGCAGACTCGTGGTCGTCAAGAACAAGCGGCAGCAGGACGAAGACTGCGCGGTTGAAGAGCGCAGATGATCTGAGCAGCTGCCGTGTGAGCATCCGGGATGGGGGGTTTGACAGGCGAGCGTGGGCCATGTCATCGAAGCACCAGTTTTATACTTCGCCCGAAAAATATATACAGCCTCGGATACGATATCCCGACGGAAGGGATAAAATGGCTTCTGGACAACCACCAGTACAAGGACCGCAAGGTCCGTACCCGACATACCAGCCAGTCTATCAGCAACCGCACAGGCAGCCGATAGAGTACATCAGGCCGCTCGTATCAGACGTGATACTGGCGATCGGCGTCATCATAGGCCTGTTCCTTGTGATGCTGGCGTCTATACTTGCAGGGGTCTCTGACACGGGTTCCGGATGGGACATATCGATGGCCCTGAGGGCCTTCGGCGTGTTCCTCCTGACCGCGACCATGTTCCTCGGCGGGCTCATCAGGGTGGACATGGAGAAGTGGGTCAGGGTTGCGCTGATCTTCGGCGCGGTCCTCCTGATCAGCTGGGTCGGGTTCTGGCTCTACTGAGTGCCAGGGATTCACCGACGGCGAAACCCCTTATCTTTTCAATTCCTTGCCTAGTCTCCGCTCGACCGACGCGACCTTCGACTCGAGCGCGTCGACCGCGCCCTTCCTGTCGTCTATCTTTATCGAAGTGATCACACGCGGGCACGTCACCATGACCGCCATGTGACAATCCCTTATCACGGCCATGACCGCGTCGTACCCACCCTCCAGCACAGTCCCCATGGGATTGATCCTGTACCGCACTCCAGAGGCCTCGACGATCCTGATGCACTCGGCCACCTGCTCGCTGACGCTCTCGCCCTTCCCGATGGGGACGACGCTGAATTCGGCCAACATGATACGGTCCCTCCTAGGTACGCTTTTGGGCATAGGGTTCACTGGCTCGGAATCATATCGCTCCGGACCATGTCGAACTGCCCATTCGTCGAACGCGAACGTATTTATACCGCGACCTGCTAAATAACTTTCGTCGCGCATGTTCTGATCTTTGCATGGACGCGATAAAGATAGGGGTTTGATTGGGTGAAGGGAAGAGGGGGAGAAACTTTGAACATCCTCACGAAGCTCAAGAAGACCGAGGGGGATGCTGTCGGGAACACGCTGACCGTGGAGCACCTCACAAAGGCCATCAAGAACAGCATCGACAAGTCCGGCATGCCTGAGGAGGAGGCCCGGGCGATGGCTCAGCACGTGATGAACTTCTTCGGGTACAGCGAGCGGATCATAGACAACGTCCTGGAGCCCGAGGACAGGGACGCCTTCTACATGCTCGAGGACGCCGGCATACTCATGACCGAGCGGGAGGAGACGACCCTCTACGACGGGCGGGAGTGGCGCATCCATTACTGGATGTTCAGGAAGACGCGCATACAGGAGCTCCTGTCCGGCAGGCTGAGGGACAGCCTGGCCTCCAACGAGGACGCGAGCGTCTACGACGAGGTCTCTGACGACATCTGGAACAGGGAATAGACCTGCTTAAACCCCTAGGAAACCATTTCGTGTTCTCTACTTTCACCTCACTGAGCGAAAGCGCTTAGACCATGCCCGGCGTCACCGGGGTGGATGCACTCCGCGCTCTTCCCGTACGCTCCCAGGCCGGGCCAGGACAGGCTCATGGAGCTGGTCCGCTCGGCCTGCGAGGACCGGGCGCACCTCGTGCTCGAGAGCGGGACCGGCACTGGCAAGACCGTGTGCGCGCTCGCTGGGTGCGTAGGGAGCGCGCGGGCGCGCGGGAAGAAGATCCTGTATCTCACGAGGACCAACTCGCAGCAGCGGCAGGTCATGCTCGAGTTGCGGCAGATAAGCGCGAAGGGGAAGGTGTTCGGGGTCGCGCTCCAGGGCAGGCGGAACATGTGCCCCCTCGCACGCACGGACGACGAGCTCGTCCAGGGAAGCTCCGAGGAACTGGCCAAGCTCTGCAGCGAGCGCAAGGCCAGGGTGCTGCGCGGGGACGAGGACGCATGCATGTATTATGCCAGCACCGTCTCCGAGGACCTCCAACCCGTGCTCAGGTACGCCCGGGACGAGCTCCCGACCGCGGAAGAGTTCGTCGACCACTGCATCGACAGGAAGCTATGCCCGTACGAGATCGCGAAGCTGCATGTCCCCGTGGCGGACGTCGTCTCGGCGCCCTACATCATGTTCTTCGACAAATTCATCCGGCACGCCCTCCTGGATTGGATGTCGTGCACCCTCGCGGACATCATACTCGTGATAGACGAGGCGCACAACCTGCCATCCTACGCGAGGGAGCTGGAGTCGGCGGACCTGACGTCTGTCGCGCTCAAGCTGGCCGAGCGGGAGGTCGACGAGTTCGGGGACCCTGCAGTCTCCGAGGGGGTGAGCCTGAGCGACCTCGTCATGATGATGCAGGACATCCTCGACAAGTGCGTCTCGGAGTACCTCATAGACGAGGACGGCATCATGCCCGACCAGCTCGTGTCCGAGGAACTCATGTTCCGCACGCGCCTGACGAGCAGGGGCGTCGCTGGCCTGGTCTCGCAGGCCTCCAACTTCGGGGAGATGGTCCGGGACCACAAGAAGCTGGCCGGCCGGCTGCCCAGGTCATACATCTTCCACACGGCCAACTTCCTCACGTTCTGGCAGGCCCTCGAGGAGGGGGAGTACATAAAGCTCGTCGTCGAGAACGACAAGTCGAGGGCGCTCGAGGCGTACTGCCTCGACGCATCGATCGCATGCAAGCCGGTGATGGAGTGCCACGCAAGCATCCACATGTCTGGCACGCTCAAACCGCTGGACGAGTACGTGGACAGCACGGGACTCCCCCGGGACGCGCGGAGGGCCGAGGTCCCGTCCCCGTTCCCTCCTGAGAACAAGCTGGTGCTCTACGTGGACGATGTGACGACCAAGTACGAGGACATCGAGCGGGACAAGGGTATGATCGACTCGATCGCGGGTCACATATCTGGCATCCTGTCGACGGTGCCCAGGAGCACGATCGTGTTCTACCCGTCGTACGCGCTCATGCAGCGCCTGTCATCGAAGACCGCCGACGCGACGACCGGCAGGGCGGTGTACTCGGAGAGCCGGGGCATGGACCAGGCGGACCTGATGGAATCGGTCCGCGGATTCAAGGCCGCCCCAGGGAGCTCCGTCATGCACGCCGTCTCCGGCGGGAGGGTGAGCGAGGGGATAGACTTCCCCGGCGAGGAGCTCGAGGTGGCCATCGTGGCCGGCATCCCCTATCCGAAGCCGACCGCGAAGCAGCGGGCGCTCCAGCACTTCTGCGAGGTGCGCTTCGGGCGCGGGTGGGAGCATGCGGTCCAGGCGCCGACCGCGAGGAAGGTCCAGCAGGCCATCGGCCGGCTGATCAGGAGCGAGACGGACAGGGGCGTGGCGGTCATACTCGACAAGCGCGCGGTGCACTTCAAGGAGCCCCTGGGCGCGCACCGGTCCGAGGACCCCGCAGGGGACATCCTGAGGTTCTTCTCCAGACCCGAGGGGGCCCCGGATGCCGTCGCGCCTGTCCCGGGGCAGCGGAAGCGCGGGCTCCAGCTGTGACCGCGTTGTCGCGCCGTGAAACCTACGAACCAAATTAATAAACCCCTACGCGATATGCCCCCGAAATGACCCCGCTCGAAAGCGCCCTGGCAGGGCTCTGGCTCATGCTGCCGGCGCTCATACCCAACTCCGCCGCCGTGCTGTTCGGCGGAGGCACCCCGATGGACTTCGGGAGGAGCTGGAGAGGCAGGAGGCTCCTCGGGGACGGGAAGACCTGGCGCGGGTTCTTCGGAGGGTCCCTCTCGGGAGCGGCGTTCGGCATCGTCGCGATACTCGTCTCGAACAGGCTCGGCACGGAGGAGTCCTGGGGGTACGGGCGGTGGCCCGAGGCGCTGGGGATAGTGCTCTGCCTCTCGTTCGGTGCGATGCTCGGGGACAGCGTCGGCTCGTTCGTCAAGCGGAGGATCGGCCTCGAGCGCGGCCGCAAGGCGCCGGTCCTTGACCAGTTCAACTTCGTCGCTGGCGCGATCATCCTCGTAATGATCTTCCAGGCCAGCTGGTTCACCACGCACTATGTCGACGGGAACGCGATCTGGGGGCTGGTCCTGCTGCTGATCGTCGTCCCGGCCCTTCACCGCGGCATAAACATCATAGGTTATAAGTTGGGAAAGAAGGATGTGCCCTGGTAGGGGGAGAGGCATGCTGAAGCAGATGCTGAAGGACCTCAAGGTCGTGCAGACGGGTGACTTCGTCCTCGCGTCAGGGAAGAGGAGCAACTACTTCGTCAACATCAAGCGGGCCAGCACCGACCCGAAGGTGCTCAAGGAGATCGCCAAGGAGATGGCGCCCTACGTCGGCGACGCCAAGATCGCGGGCATGGCCCTGGGCGCGGTGCCGCTGGTCGTCGCCTTGGCGCTGGAGACCGACCGATTGTTCGTGATGGTCAGGAAGGAGCCGAAGGACCACGGGACCAAGGAACTCATAGAAGGCGAGGTGCTCCCCGGCGAGAAGTTCATCATCGTGGAGGACGTCGCCACGACAGGAGGGTCCACGATGAGGGTCGTGAACGCGCTCAGGGGGAAGGGCGCGCATGTGGTCAAGGCCATCGTCGTGGTGGACCGCGAGGAGGGCGCGACGCAGATGCTCTCAGAGAACGGCATCGAGCTCGTCTCGATCTTCAAGGCCAAGGACCTCGCATGAGCTGCGGTGGTTTCGACCCTGGGTGCAGGCGCTGCCGGCTGAGCGAGATGCGGACGCAGGTCGTTCCCGGCGTCGGCCCGTGCGATGCGCGCATTGTTTTCATAGGCGAGGCGCCTGGAAGGGACGAGGACGCGAAGGGCGAGCCGTTCGTCGGCCGCTCCGGGCGCATGCTGGACGAGGCCTTCGAAGAGGCCGGGGCAACGAGGAGCCAGGTGTACATCACGAATGTCGTGAAGTGTCGGCCTCCCGGCAACAGGAGGCCGAAACCGGACGAGGTCCAGGCGTGCAGAACGCACATCGAGCAGGAGATCAACCGGCTCCGGCCGAAGGTGGTGTGCGCGCTCGGGTACACCGTCGCGAGGAGCATGTTCGGGTCCGAGGGCAAGATGGCCGACCTGGCCGGCAGTCGCTGGGAGACCGAGGTCCTGGGACACCGGGTGGTCGCATACATAGCGTACCATCCCGCGGCGTGCCTGTACAACAGGAAGAACGTCGAGAGCTTCAAGAGGACCATAGAGGCATGCCTGGCAGAGGCGCGGTTGGGATGAGGACTCTCTCGGTGCGACCCTGGTCGGCTGCCGCGGCTTGCCTGCTGGTGGCGGTCATCACGCTCTGCGCGTCACCAGGCCAGTCCAGCGAACCTGTGACCACATACGCCACGGACTCACAGACCTGGACCGTGATGGTCTACATGGCGGCGGACGCCTACCCGGAGATACCCTGGGAGCCCGACATAAACGAGATGGAGGCGGCATCCCAGACCGAGGGCGTCACGACGGTCGCCCTCGTGGACCCGCTCGGGCCGGGCAACTCCATGATCTACAAGATCGATGAGGACCCGTTCTTCCTGGACCCGACGATCGTGTCGACCGTGCTCGACGGCACGGCCGTGCTGCCCGCCGACGGGGAGGCGGACATGGCGGACCCCGCAGCGCTCACGGCGTTCGTATCGCACTCCGCGGAGCTGTTCCCGGCGGACAGGTACGTCCTGGTGCTATGGGGACATGGGGGCGGATGGCTCGGGATATGCCCTGACGGGTTGGACCTGATGACGCTCCCGGAGCTGAGGTCCGGGCTCGAGGACGCGGACCAGGCCCTCGGCCGGACAATCGATGTCATCGTAGCGGACGCATGCGCCGAGGCGACCGTCGAGGTCGCGTACGAGATCAGGGAGACAGCCGACTACCTCGTGGCCAGCGAGAGGTACATGTCGGTCGACGGGCTGCCGTACACGCAGATACTGGGCGACCTCGCGGCGGCGCCTGACATGTCCCCCGAGCAGTTCTCGAGGACCGTCGTCGACAGATACACCCAATGGGCCGAGTACGGCTCCGCCATCTCTACGACCATGGCCGCCTTCGATCTCTCCGCGGTTGATGGGTTCGTGGACGGTCTCTCCGAACTGTCGTTGCTGGGGGCGAGGTACGACGGGCTGTTCGACGACCAGCTCTTCGGGGCATACTCCGATGCCGATAGGTTCGAAGACCCGCTGAACGTGGACGCGGGAGATTTCATCGCAGAG
Organism: uncultured Thermoplasmata archaeon; assembly: GCA_964568665.1. Lineage (GTDB taxonomy): Archaea > Thermoplasmatota > Thermoplasmata > UBA10834 > UBA10834 > CAWBDD01. The sequence continues at coordinate 187,595 of CAZMPY010000014.1, forward strand.
CTGGCCCGGAGCGACACGCCCGTGGAACTCAAGTACACCGCGGGGCGGGTCCTCCTCGAGTTCTCATCCATGGTGTTCCACTCGGGACTGTACGTGAGCCCTGAGCCTGTGGACTCGATATCCGCTGCAGGCGCTTCGGGCGCGGCCATCTTCGTGGACACGGACATGAGCGCGACCAACTATGCGGACCTCGCCATCGCGGCGACGCCCTGGCCGCGGTTCGCCGAGCTCGCCATGGAGGACAGCGGGACCGTGGTCCTCAACCAGGAGCCGGATCATTCCGCGCACGACTCCGATGCGGACGGCGACGAACTCGACGACGCCGTCACATTCACATGGGATATTCCGACGGCTGGCACATACGAGGTCTGGGTGTTCTCGTCCGGGCCCAACGGCCTCGAACATGTCACGACGATCGAGAGCGACCTGCCCGAGGTCACCGTCGCAGGCATCGCCGGGCGCCTGGTGCTCTCGGCGGTAGGGTGCGACATGAACGGCTCGGCGATGTCCTGCCTGAGGCTCGACATCTCACTATACCAGAACGTGAGCGTCGAGGTCAGAGTGGACTCGACGCGCATCCCGTCCGATATCCTCTTCGATGTCTACCTGATGCTCGACGGCGGCCCACGCAAGATGGGCCTGACAGCGCCCGGGACATACGAGCTCTCCGTCACGATACCCGAGGACGCGCTCCCGGGGCAGATGGTCAGCGTGGAGGTCCTCGACCGCTACTCGGGCGATGTCCTCGGCTGGAACTGGACCGTCTTCACGAGATACGGGGCATCAGCGGATGTGCAGGTCTTCGAGAACGGTGCCGATGACGCTGCGGATCTTGGGGGTACCATCGTGCTGGCGGCGCTCGTCGGTGCGACCGTCACCGTCGTCACGCTGTTTCTGACAGTCCGGAGGGCGAAGGGCCGACGCTAGAATCGCAAGCCTAGCTTGCTGGTCTCGCTCTGTCAACGGCGGATGGAATTCCCCATGTCAAACTCAATTTCTACCGGTAAGAAATCACCCTATCCAGCCAATCATTCAGGCTCTGAAGGCCACAGCTCCCAGTCTTGATTAGGGGTAGATCCCAGACTGAAATCAGGGCCCTCGCACATTTTAATCGTGTAGAATCATATATATTTACGGTGTCAGTTTCGTTGCTTCGATTATGCATTCGAGGAGATTCTTCCTACCCTTACATATTGAGTGAAATCGAAAACTATATGCATATGTAAGGGTATGAAATCTCGTGGTTGTCGTCAAGAAGAAGACGGTCGATGGTCGAGATTACTTCTATCTCCAACACACTATCAGGACTCCCACGGGCGTTCAGGCCCGTGAGAAATACCTTGGAGCCAAGTTGCCTCGCGATGTTGAAACAGCAAAGAGGGATTTTTTCACAGAGATCTACAGGGGGCGATGGTATCCACTTCTGGACCAGGTTCGCTTGAACTACCAGAACGAGAAACGCACACTCCCTCCCAGCGCCTTGCAGAAGCGGGACCGCCAATTCTCAGTAAAGTTCACCTATGATACGAGCCGCATCGAAGGGTCGAAACTCACATATCGTGAGACTGCTGATCTGTTGGAGAAAGGGCTCAGCCCGAGCCAGAAGCCGATCGAGGACATCAAGGAAGCTGAGGCCCACGACAGGGTATTCCGCGAGGCGATGCGACACAAGAAAGACCTGTCCATGCAGACAATCTTGATGTGGCACAAGAAGTTGTTCGAGGAGACCAAGCTCGACATCGCAGGTAGAGTCCGGACTCACCAAGTGGCAATCTCTGGGAGCCGATTCATGCCCCCCAGTCCCGTGGAAGTCCCGCCATTGCAGAGGGAGTTCTTCAGGTGGTATGATCGGAACAAGGCTTCCATGCACCCGGTCGAGTTGGCTGCTGGAGTTCATCTGAGATTCGTTACGATACACCCGTTTGCCGATGGGAATGGCAGGATGAGTCGCCTCCTGATGAACTTCGTGCTGCATCGACACGGTTTCCCTCTTCTGAACATCCCGTACGAAGGTCGCCGGGGCTACTATAATGCACTTGAGCGGTCACAAGTGAAGGAGAATGACAGCACATTCATCCAGTGGTTCTTCAGACGATATCTCAAGGAACACTCGGCATATGCCAAGGTCAAGAAGTGATGCCGCCCAGGTCATTTCGTACCGGCAAAGAATGCCACCTCGAATCTTCAAGCTCCGACGTTTAAGCACTGACAAATTCCGGGTCAATATCCGGGGAGTCTCTTCAGCTCAAATGGGAAGATAGAGTTGGGACCCTGACCTTGACACCAGACAGTGGGTTTTAGTCATCCGATTGTTCGAACTCAAGACGCTGGCCTTCGAGGCGAATCGAAGGCCGGCGAGAGATTAAAAGTGTCCTCAACCCTGCTGCATTTATGCAGACGCAGTCCAGGCTGAGGACGACTCAGCTTACGCCGAACGAGAATAAATCGTTTGCCATCGGCACCGTGCTGATGGTCGACGATTGGTACGAGAGGTTGGGCCTTCCCGAGATCATCGGAAGGCACAAGCGGAAGGGCATCGACCTCGATGCCCTCGTCCGCGGGATGCTCGCCTACAAGCTGGGCGAGAACTTCAGCGTGTTCCGTGCAGGCGAGTGGATGGGCTCCCCTGCCGTGCTGGAACACTATGAGCTCGAGCCGTTCAACTCCCGGGCACTGTATCGGGCCGTGGAACTGCTGGGACAGCAGCGGGAGAGGATCGTCCTGGAACTCCAGGACGCCATCCTCGGGCTCTGCGACCTCCCGTCGACGGACATCGTCCTGGATTGGACCAGCCTCGTGTATTACGGGGACGAGCCGAGGCTCGCGAAGTACGGGTACTCGCGCGACCATCCGCCTGGGGAGCGCCAGCTGACCCTCGGCGTGGCACAGCTGGCGCCGCCCTACAACATCCCGATCGGCATGACGGTCGAGGCGGGGAACGTAAACGACAGCGACCACTTCCGGCGGACGTACCGGCAGGTCCGCAGGGTCTTGATGGAGGGGTCGCTGCTCGTCTTCGACAAGGGCGCGAACTCCAAGGTCAACCTCGTGACCATCGAGAAGGACGGCCACGACTACCTCACATCGAAGAAGCTGAACAAGTGCGACGACAAGGTGTTCCAGTCGTTCAGTCCGAGGAGGTGGCAGCTGATCGATGCGGACGAGGGAACATACGCCTCGGTGCACAGGTTCCCGAGCCGGGTCAACTACTACTTCTTCTCGTCGAAGCTGAAGGAGGACCACGAGGCCTCGCTCCGCCGCCTGGCGGAGCGCAAGCTGGAGGAGGCGAAGGCGATCCAGCGTTCCCTCGACGGCGGCAAAGGCCTCCCGAAGCGCTTCCGTCTCCGGAATCCCTTGGTGGATGTGAGCTACGAGTACCAGACGAAGCTGACGCGGATGAACGAGGAGGCGGCGCTGCGGTTCCTGGTGGAGGAACTCCGAACTGGTCGGGAAGGCTACTTCTGCCTGACCAGCAGCAGGGACATGCCTCCGGCGGAGGCGTTGGCCCGGTACAGGGCCAAGGACGCCGTCGAGAAGCTCTTCCACTCTCTCAATGTCAATGGCGGTTGAAAAGTTACCAGTTCCGCCGGTCTAATCTTGACCAGCCCCTTCCGGTCCTTTATCGACCGGGGGCTGGGCATGAGGACCGAAGCGGAGTGGTCAGAGATGCGAGAACGATACAGACAGGGCATGTCGATAAGCCAGATAGCCAGGGAGGAGGGGCTGTCTCGAATCACCGTGAGGAAGTACGTCCAGACAGATGTCCCTCCAGCCTATGTGAGATCGAAGAACAGGGAGAGCAAGCTCGACCCGTTCAAGCCGTTCATCAAGGAGCGCCTGAAGGAATACCCTCTCAGCGCTGCCAGGCTGCTCTCGGAGATCCGTGAGCAGGGCTACACGGGCGGATACACCATCCTCAAGGAGTTCACGAGCTCGCTCAGACACGACCGTTCGATCCCGGCCGAGATACGCTTCGAGACCCCTCCAGGAGAACAGGCCCAGGTCGACTGGATTGACTTCAAGCGCGTCGTGATCGACGGCGAGATGAGGCACCTCTGGGCCTTCGCCGCGGTCCTCGGACACTCAAGGATGCGCTTCGTCAGGTTCACGACCGACGCCACCACCCCGACATTCATCTCCTGCCACCTGGACTCCTTCGACTACTTCGGTGGATACACGAAGACCATCCTCTACGACAACACCAAGAACGTCGTGCTCAAGAGGGCTCTCAAGTCCTCGGACTCCCAGTGGAACCCGCTCTTCCGCGACTTCTTCACGCACTACGACTTCACGCCCAGGCTGTGCAAGCCCGGGATAGAGGGCGCGAAGACCAAGGGCAAGGTCGAACGCATGGTCCAGCATGTCAGGAAGGACTTCTTCCTCGGGCTCGACTTCGACTCCCTCCCCACGCTCAACTCCCTCGCGCTCACATGGTGCGACGATGTCAACGCGAAGGTGCATGGAACGACACGTGAGGTGCCGTTCGACAGGCTCAAGCTCGAGAACCTCAGGCCCCTGAACTCCGTCACCCCGTACCAGATAGCACAGACGGAGTTCAGGAAGATAACCAGGGACTGCTTCGTCTCATATCAGTCGAACAAGTACTCGGTGCCCTGGCGACATGCCGGCAGGAACTGCAGGTTCATCATCAAGAACGGGAGGCTGGACGTCCTCGTCGACGATGAAGTCGTCGCCACACACGAGGTGGTCCCAGGGGCCCACAGGTGCATCAAACTCAAGGAGCACTTCGAGGGGTTGTACAAGGCCATCCTCGTAGAGAACAGGGAGCGGCATCTGGACAGGCTCGAGAGGAGCGCCCCCGTCTCACTGCTGAGCCGCCAGACCCCTGATGTGGATGTCGAGCGGCGGGACCTCGGGTTCTACGAACGGTTCTCGACCGGAGGCGGTCCCTGATGACGGACGACATCGCCATGGAGCGCCTCCGCGAGAGCCTCCTCCAGCTGAGGATGTTCACAGCAGAGGGCATCGTCGACTCCGTACTCGTGCAGGCAGTCTCCAAGGACATGTCAGTCGTCGAGGTGCTCGATTACCTCCTGGGAGAGGAGGTGCGGTCCAGGAGGGCGTCCACAATCGAGACGAGGACGAGGCTCGCGGGGTTCCCCGCGAAGAAGACCATGGACGAGTTCGACCTCTCCTTCCAGCCGTCCATAGACAAGAGGCTGTTCGCGGACCTCAGGACCCTGAGGTTCGTCGCGAACCACGAGAATGTCATCGTCTTGGGCCCTCCAGGCGTCGGCAAGACGCACATCGCGATAGGGCTGGGCCTGGAGGCGATCAGGGCGGGGTATTCCGCTTACTACGCCAACTCGACCACGATGATCGAGAAGCTGAAGAGGGCAAGCGCGAGGGGCACCCTCGACAGGACCCTTAGGAAGCTCTCGGGCTACAGGGTCCTCATCGTGGACGAGATAGGCTATCTCCCGATGGACCGGGAGGGCTCCCACCTCTTCTTCCAGCTCGTGTCGAGGAGATACGAGAAGGGCTCGACCATATTCACCTCGAACAAGAGCTACGGGGAGTGGGGGGAGGTGCTGGGGGACAATGTCATCGCCTCTGCTGTGTTGGACCGTATCCTACACCACAGCATCACCGTGAATGTCAAAGGCGAGAGCTACAGACTGCAGGCGAGGAAGAGGGCAGGAATCCCCTATCCGCCACCGGCGAAGGAGGTCGGCAAGGCTAAATAGAACTGGTCAAGATTAGACCGGCGGAACTGGTAACTTTTCAACCGGCGCTGACACTCAAGGGCGAGATCGAGGTGCGGCCGATCAGAGTGTGGTCCGAGGACGCCGTTTTCGGCGTCCTGCTGCTGGGTTTCATCGCTCAGCTGATGGTTTGTTTGACACGTCTGACCGTCGAGCCAGCGAGGACCGTGGCAACGAAGTTCATCGCTTCCTCGCTGGAAAAGTTGACAGTAACGGTGGTTGCGACGGAGGACGGGCGGAAAAGGAGGTTCTACTCGAACTTCGACCATATGAATCGGGCGATCTTGGCGACTCTCATAGGGGAGAGTTGAGTTTCCGCCCTCGGAAACGAGGGCAGAACGGCCCGATAGCAGGCCGTTCGACGACCTGTCAAATCCTAAAAATCACGAAATCTGAGCGGAGCACCTGTCAAGCTCAGGTTGACTGGAGAAGCTGGCCACGTCAAAAGCCGACTTTACGAACTACTGAGAATGGAAAACAAGAGGGAAAGGAGTTTAGAGAGAGCCGCGATGGGCTCTCACTGGATGTCTGAGGCTGCGTTCTTCTGGCACACAGCAACCGCGTCCCATCACCTGTAGTTCACGATGATGTCATCCACCCAAAGAGTGACTCCCAGCAGGTCGTTATAGCACCCGGCCTGAAGATTGACATTGTCTATACCCCCGCTATTACTATACAGCGGGATGTACGACGCAATCTTGGCACCGTTCGCATAGATATCGTATCTATTCGATTCCAGATCGATGTCCAGCCCGATCTTGAACCACGCATTCGCTGAATACGTGAATGTCGTCTGAGTCCAGCTGCCTTCCGAGTAGTACCAAAGGCATCCATTTCTTAGCACGAGGTACGATTCTATCGACGTCCCATAGTACAGGTTCACGTAGCACCATTTGTATGAATCAATCGTACTGACCATGGTCCTCGCTTCTATGAAGACGCGCCCGTCTGTCTTGGCGCTGAAAGTGTGCTTGGCCGAAGTCCCTCCAGTCGTGTACTGTTTGTAGAGCTTGATGGACGGTGATTCGAAGAACCCTTTAGTGGAATCCCATGTCACGGGCCCTCCAGTGGTCACCGTTGTCCAGTCCGTGATGTCATCCTTGAATTGGTCAATGAAGAGACGGCTTCCGCCTCTGGTCACGACCTCATCCGCGTAGCACACAACTTCATCTTGAGAGGAGAATCCAGCCTGCAACTTCACGGTATCCAGGAATTTCTGCTCCGCAACGCCGCCGTAGAACTTTGCATTGGATTTCTTCAGTTGCCCGTCGACGTATATGTCATAATAGCCAGTTGCCGCGTGGATGTTAAACGTAATCATGTACCACGTGTCCTTGGAGTAGATGACTGGTGTATCCAAATCCTTCCAGTAGGCGGTGTCCCAGTACCACATATGTCCATGGGTGCTGTCAGGCTGGAGCGAGAAGTGAATCCCATATTCGGGCCCCTCCATGACCATGACATAATAGAATCCGTTGTAGTCGGCTGTTCGTACCTTCACCTCCACCACGAAATCACCGCCTTGTGTGGGGAAACGGTGGCTCGCAGAGGCTTCCCCACTGCCCAATGATTTGTATATCTTCATGCAGGGGGCAGGGACGATTCCAAGTGGTGACGAGTATGAAGACACGGATCCACCAGATGTGACCGTGGTCCAATCAGTCACATATCCGTCGGAGAAATCTTCATAGAACATGACAGGGTCGTAGTTGATTGTACCTCTCGACCCTTGTTTGATTGCGTTCCCGCAGCCTGTGATAACGCTCGTGTATGATTTGTAGCAATCTCTCCATCCATCATACCAGTCAGAAAGTCCGTAGTGTCTTCCTGATTTCATCGTTGTCCATATCATCGTGAGACCTCCATAATACGTGTCTGTACCATCATTGGAGGAATCATAGACATCATAGAGAGCATAGCTTATGGTCCCCTCGTTTGTATCGCCACCGTGCCAGTATCCGTCACCCGGGTATGACTGCACGATGCCGCCGAACTGAATCTGCTGCGAGCCTTCCATATCAAAGAAATAGCCAGTGGCGTATCCGCCACCGCAGTCTCTATATCGGTCCCCCTTTCCGGTCCACTGGCCGACTACTCCAGGGATCAGCTCGGACCATCCTTCCTGCCATGCTTCAGATTCCTTCAGGTTATCTTTCATCGAGTGATCATACCAGTAACTCGCCGGAATCCAGTCGTCATATGCGTACCACATGAGATGGTGGCCGTACTCATGCTGAACTGTATCTGGCAACTGTCCATCATTTGACGTCAGGTGTATTTGTCCTGCAGCCGCGTCGTCGTAGTGGTAGTGAGATACATCAGTACAACCTCCGTAACCGTAGTCCGAGGAATGTCCAAGGGTCCATACAGCTTTCACAAAGGGTATTGTATCAGAAGGACCGCCATTCTTGAACGTGTACCAGCCGTCCATCAATGCTGAATACACAATCCATGCACTGTTGGATGCATCTGATGAACACCAGGCTCCGATATCGAGGGTGTATTCATCGGGGATATCCACCCACACACTTGTGTAGAATGTATAGTCACCACCCAACTCCTCAATGACTCTTGCATTGGCTGAAGTGGTACGTGCAATTACGAAGATGTCCTGCCCATTGGCACCCCAATCGTCTTGGTTCGATAGGTCTTCCTTGATGAAGTATCCAGAGATGTCGGTCGTGACTTCACACAGTTTCTGGTCGAGTAAGACATCATCATCCCATATTTCCACGGTCGCCCCAGCAACCCCTATGTACCTATACTGACTGGGAACGAACTTCGTCAACTCAAAGCCCCAGTACTGTGTTGATGAATCCGAGGTGAACTGAATCTTGACGAGGTTTCCAGGAACCGTGACCCATTTGTCCACATAAAGCAAGTTTTGAGTCTGAAACACCAGATTGTTATTCACATCCCTAACATAGAGGTGGTCGTATGTTGGCTGCACCTCAATCTTGGAAAAGAACACCTCGACCTGTGTTGCGCTGGGGCTCCCGTAGAAGATCCAGTTCAAGTCCTGGTTAGGATAGTAGCTATGAGCCGTCGCAGGCAGAGACGAACCGAGTTGATCCCTAGTGATGACATTCTCGTACACGATTCTGCCTTGGACTGTAATCAGCTCGGCGACATCCAGCAATTCGTCCTGAATCTCGCTGTTGACTACATCAGGCGCAGCAACAGCTGGCTCAATTGTCAGGTTGAGAGTAGCCTCTGAGCCGGCAAGGTCCGTGCCGGTTGAAGGTTCACCCAGTACCGGTATCACGCTCAGTGAAGGTTCGTCATCGATGCTGTCATTCATTAAATCTAGCACGTCTGAACCATCATCGATGGCCCACGATATGTCTCCTTCCTGAGTATCGTTCAATAGTTCTTTCGAGTCGCTCTCATAGACTGAAGACTCCCCGTCCAGATATTCCGGATTGGCAGCATCTCCTGCCGCGGCAACTTGAGAGAACGAAATCACACTCACCAATGCTAGCACCAGACAAGACAAGATGCGGCTCCTTATGGTACCATTCCCCTCTCGCTGGTGACTATCATTTGAGTATTTGAATATTTGTTACGTATGTTAAGGCCCTGGTGCAAAACTCCATCCGACACTATGACGGGTAGCTGAACCGTTTGTTATCTATTCTGGTATAAGAATATTAATGTGTGGCCCAACCCATCCGCCAGTTGTTGTGAAAGGTGAGTAGGTTGGTTGCCACGGAGATCGCATTGCCGCGCGGGATATTCAACTTTTCCGGACAGACTCGCATGGACACGTTCTCCCTCGATCTCGACGAGCTGTCCATCGACTTCGAACGCTACGACGATGTCGCGATCCATGGCCTCCGCCTGGCCATGGAGGCCATCAGGCGACATGCTGACGAGTTCCCCTACTGGCAGAGGCGGAAGAGGGTGGGCAGGCCAGGGACGGACGAGCGCACCCTGCTGATAGTCTTCATGCTCCAGCAGCTCCTCGGCCTCACCTTCCGGGAGACCGAGGGCGTCCTTGCCCTGGTCAAAGGGTACTACACGATCGAGCACGTGCCTGACCATTCGACGATGTCCAGGAAGCTCTCGTCCATGAGGTGGTCCACGCTTCTGGACAGGTTCTTCGAGCATCTCATCATGCCCCCGCCGGAACGCGAGGCGGTCGTGATCACCGATGCCACGGGCTACAGTGGCAGCAAGCGTGCCTGGCGTGCGACGAAGCACGCTCAGCGCGCCACGGAGAATTGGACCAAGGCGCATGTGGCCATCGAAATGGACCGGTTCGTCATACTGTCGTTCAGGCTCACCCGCTCGAACGTCCACGAGAGCCAGGTGTTCGAGGCCGTCTGGGACGACCTCCCGGACAACGTCGTCCCGATACGAAGCCTCGCCGACTCCGCATACATGGGGGACGACTGCCTGGCCGTTGCCAGGCGGCACGGGGCGACCCCGCTCCACAAGATCAAGAAGAACTCGAAGAACCGCGAGGAGCCGGAGACGTTCTACGAGAAGCTGGTGAAATTCGCGCACCACTGGCCGAACCGTTTCGCCACGCTGACGGCGAAGCGGAGCCATGTCGAGACCGTGTTCAGCATGGTCGACAGTCTGCTGGGCTATCGGCTGAGATGACGGACAAGGAGAGGGCGGAGAAACGAGGTGAGGGAGAAGTACTGTCTGTTCGACATGATTCAGCTGGCCATGACGCCTGAGTTCTGGTCATCGTAGTTTTGCAGCAAGGCCACTCGTGTATCCCTCCCACTCGAGAGTAACGAAGCGCTTGCAGCATCCTGCATAGTCCTATCCTTGCGCGACCCTGAGCTGGGAGCAGCGATAGATTCATGTGACTGTAGACAAATGCTAACTTGGAGGTTCCACCTATGACCTCAGAGGGGAACTCGAAACTAGACCGTCCGCATTCTCGCAGAATGACTATCCTGGCACTACTTGTTGTGACCATAGTCATTGGATTAGGAGTAAGCGTATGGTGGTTCGCTAGCGGCGATTCACAAGATACATCGAGCGCACCGAGGACCACCCTGACACGCCAATCGCCCGTTTCGCTTACGTTCATCGTATCTGAAGAACCTCACCTGGGTTATCAGAATGAATCTCGCACGGTGGATACCGTGTGGGGAGATGTTGGCATTATGTTCACTAACCTCAGCGAACCGGGTATGATTTGGAGGTTCCTCCCCACCACTGAGAGCCTCTTTGCAGATGATGGACAGAGCACGACGGTTGAACTCTTTCCTGAGGGCGTTGCGTCCTACCCCTACTGGGTCAACTGCAGCGTTTCAGACCAGACCGGCAATGGCTTGGTCAACGAAGGCGACAGCTTCACTCTGATTCTGGATGGCTTTACCCTGGAACCCGGCTCAGGGTACGTCGTCTCGATGAACTATCTAGCTACGGATTCTGCTATGGCAGAATATGAACTGACTGGCTGATGGCCTGCTTTGAGGAGTCACACTCTCACAGCAGGCGGAGGCATCTTGGTCAGAAGAAGGTCGACGGACTGGGCGGGGATCTGAAAGAGGAACCTTAGCGTCGGAAACGACAGGACAAAAGCCCTGTGAGTGCAACCAAGATGGAACTGAAGACAATGACTGCTTTGACCGACGATGTTCAAGCCGGAGACACTGCGAGATTCACGAACATCCGATGATATTGAAGTCCGAAGCAACGCTCATGGTGCATCACTCAATATCTTTCAGGATTGAGATGCCGAGATTGCGTCCAACAGACGCCAAGGACGGTTCATTCAGAGTCGGAAGGACCGATCAACATACACCGAGAAGTGCGGTAGAATCGTCGACACCATGTGCAACTACGTGCGCCTCACCGAGTACCCTGCTACTGGTGAGTGAGCATCTGCTTGAGTCTCCATCTCTCGTGAATGCTATCATTGGAGCAAAGCAACCTTCGCGTCGTCACGTTTCACTCCGGGCTGCGTTCCCCTGTAGTGTTGACAGTTTTCGGTCGTCACCGTCCAGGTATCCTGTCAGGCAAGGATTCAACCCGTTTCTTTGCTGGTAAAGAATCTGCTGCTCAGTGCATTCCTCCCAGCTTCCAAGATTATAGTTTCCAGTCTTAATTAGGGGTAAATTCCGGGTCAATATCCGGGCCCTCGCACTTTATTATTCTGTTTGCTATATTTATGTGCGAGTGTGTTCAAACCGCTTCTTGAACAGGTACCTGAGGTTCCCCCAGCCGTCCCGCCAGGAGTTGAGCTTGACCTCGCCCATCCGCGGCCTGTAGGTTATGGGCAGCTCGACAGCCTTGCCCTTCCTGAACGCCTCGATCTTGATCTCCTCGGACATGGCCATGCCGTCGCTGTCCAGCCGGAGGCGGCCCACGAGGTCCCGCTTGAACACCCACATCCCGCTCTGAGAATCCTTGACGCGTATCCTGAACAACACGCGGGCGGCCGTGGACAGTATCCAGTTGCCGACCCTGTGCTTCGCGCTCATAGCGCCCTCCTCCATCCGCGCGAGCCTGTTCGTCGTGATGAAGTCCAGCCCGTCCGCCTCGAGACGGTCCGCGAGCACCGGGACCTCAGAGGCCGGATAGGTCATGTCGGCGTCGAGTGTCGCGATGATGTCGCCAGTGGCCTTCTCGAAGCCCGTCTTGTAGGCCCGGCCGTATCCCCTGCGGGGCTCGTCGATCACGACCGCACCGCTGGCACGGGCGATCTCCCGCGTGCGGTCCTTGGAATCCGTGTCGACGACGAGTATCTCGTACGGTCGCCTGCCGTCGAGCGCCTTCCTGACCTCGCCGATGACCAGGCCGATGCTCCGCTCCTCGTTCATCGTCGGAATTATAACGGAGACCTTCGCCCTGTCCATGCACGATCACCGTCCAGGGAAGAGGAACTTGAACTTCTTCCTGGGCTTCGTGGTGGCATCCCGGTTCCCCATGAGCTCCTCAGGGACCCTCTCGTATGCCTTGCACATCGCGTACCCGAGCACCGCCACGAACAGCCGGGCCATGGCCCAGAGCGATTTCGAGGTCTCGAACAGCCTCTGGGGCTTGTAGCTCGACCAGAGCCTCCCGTGCTTCATCGTCAGCTGCTTCCTGCCCCAGCCGTTCCAGAAGGCCTGCTTGAAGAATCCTTTGAAGCTCCCCTTGGTCCTGTGATAGATGATCGCGTTCGGGTCGTACCCCATCGTGTAGCCGCGGGACACGGCCCTCAGGTTGACATCGATGTCCTCGGCGGTGACGAACCAGGGGTCGAATCCGCCGACATCGTCCAGGACCTCCTTCCGCCAGGCCATGCTGGCGCTCGGGTGGGAGATATCGAAGCCTTTGTGGTAGAACTCCACTCGCTCAAGGTCCTCGAACGCGTGATATCCGATGTTGATCGTCTTCCCTGCGACGACGTCGTACTTCCGGAGGGACCGCCTCAGCTCGGCGAGCCAGAACGGGTTCGCGATGCAGTCCCCGCCCGTCGTCGCGACCGCGTCGCCCTTCGCCTGCGATATGCCGAAGTTGGTGCTCTCCCCGCGGGTGCCCGGGTGGTGGAAGAACCTGATGACGCACTGGTGCCTCTCCATGTAATCGTTCACGATCTGGACCGTGCCGTCGTTGCTCCCCGCGTCGACCACGATGATCTCCATCGGGCCCTCCTGTATGATGAGGCTGTCCAGCAGGTCCCGTATGTGCCTCTTCTCGTTCAGGATGTTGAGGACTACACTGATCATCATGCTAGCACGACACCTTCTGAACCCATTCGGTGCATATTATGATTTCCAGCATCGGCAAACGGACTCACACGCCTCTGGCCTTCCCGTAGCCCACCCCGAGGTACCTTGCACCCGCACGCGTGACCTTCTCCGGGTCCAGGCATCTCCTGCCGTCGACCACGACCGGGTCCCTCATCGTGGAAAACTCCTTCCTGCCAAGGGCCTTGAAGTCCTTCCAATCGGCCTGGACGATGCATCCGTCCGCCCCCCTGAGGCACTCGGCCGCCGAGGAGGCGTACTCGATGGTCGGCATCAGCCTGATGAAGTTGGGCATCGCCAGCGGGTCGAACGCCACGACCTTCGCGCCCTTCGAGAGCAGGCCGGTGATGAGCGGGACGGCGCGCGTCTCCCTCGTGTCGTCGACCCCGCCCTTGAAAGCCAGGCCGAGGACCGCGACCCTCTTGCCCTGGAGCGCCCCGACGGCCTCCTCGAGCATGACGATCGCCTCCGCCGGCTGAGAATCGTTGATCGCCAACAGGGTGGAGAGGAGCCTGGAGGAGTATCCGTCCTGGCGCGCCCTGTCCCTGAGCGCCCTCACGTCCTTCGGCAGGCAGCTGCCTCCGAAACCGAGACCGGGTCTCAGGAACAGGGAACCTATCCGCGGGTCCTTCCCGGCGGCTGTCAGTACGACCTCCGAGTCTATCCCGAACCTGTAACACATGTCCGCGATCTCGTTCGCATAGGATATCTTGGTCGCGAGGAACACGTTCGATGCGTACTTGATCATCTCAGCGGTCCGGAGGTCGGTCCGTATCTTGTCCGACTTGATCGGCCCGTAGAGCTTCATGAGCAGCCGCCCCGCCCGCTCGTCGAGCGAGCCCACGACGACCCTGGACGGCTCGAGGCTGTCCTTGAGCGCACTGCCCTCCTGGAGGAACTCCGGGTTCATGCACAGACCGAAGTCCACACCCACGCGCTTCCCGGAGGACCTCTCGAGGATGGGCCTGACGATGGAATCCGTGGTGCCGGGTACGACCGTGCTCTTCATCACGACGACCTTGTAATCGTCGCACGCTCGGAGGGCCTTGCCCGTGCTCCTGCAGGCAGCCTTGACCGGCCGGACATCGATCCTTCCAGACGGCATGGACGGTGTCTGGACGCAGATGAAGACCGCAGCCGATGACTTCACCGCGGGGGCCGTCTCGGTAGTCGCGGAGACACTGCCGCGCTTGACGAGCTTCGCGAGCTCCTTCTCGAGAGGTGGCTCGTAGAAAGTGGATTTGCCCGAGTTGACGGTCCTCACGCGGGAAGCGTCGACATCGACGACCACGACCTCGTGCCCGAGCTTGCCGAACATGACGCTCGTCGCGAGGCCGACATACCCCGCGCCGATCACGCATATCTTCATGAGGCCGTGAACCGGCCGGAGCCGTAATAACCCTTTTCATCTGACCCCGACGGAGCCGGGAAAACATTATATCCAGACCAGCCGTTCATTTGCCCGATGAAGGTCGTCATCCCCGCCGCTGGGCTCGGGACGAGGTTCCTGCCCGCGACGAAGGCCCAGCCGAAGGAGATGCTCCCGGTCGTCGACAAGCCAGCGATACAGTACGTCGTCGAGGAGGCCGTCGAGGCCGGCATGACCGACATCATCATCATCACTGGCAGGGGCAAGAGGGCCATCGAGGACCATTTCGACAAGTCCTACGAGCTGGAGCACAAGCTCCGCGAATCCGGCAACCGGGAGGCGCTCGAGGAGGTCCAGAGGATCGCATCGATGGCGGACATATTCTACATCAGGCAGAAGGAGCAGCTCGGGCTCGGGCACGCCATACTCTGCGCCAAGAAGCACGTGGGCGACGAGCCGTTCGCCGTGATGCTCGGGGACGACATCGTCGTGAACGACCACCCGTGCATAGGCCAGCTCGTCGAGGTCCACGAGGACATGGATGCCTCCGTGGTCGGGGTCGAGCGCGTGCCGAAGGCCAGGATATCGAGGTACGGCGTCATCAAGGGCAAGAGGGTCCGGGACGGCATCTACAAGGTCGATGACCTCGTCGAGAAGCCCGCGCCGGAGGACGCCCCGTCGGACCTCGCGATAATCGGGAGGTACGTGTTCCAGCCTGAGATATTCGCGTTCCTCGAGAAGATAGGCCCGGGTAAGAACGGGGAGTACCAGCTCACGGACGCGATGCGCCTGCTGTGCCGCAGGAAGGGGCTGTACGGCCTCAAGTTCACGGGCCGGAGGTTCGACATCGGCTCGAAGGCCGATTGGATAAGGGCCACGGTCGAGCTGAGCCGGGACCGCACGGACCTGGGCGACTAGCCGAGAGGCGGTCCCCGCAGGGCGTGATTCGAACGGCCAGACAAGCGCGTCTACGGAACCCCTCTTTTGCACTATGTTGCCAAGCATATTATAGCCGCCTGGGGATTCTGGCGCGAGGGTGTTCCGATGAAGCTCATGGCGCAGTACTACAAGATCGACAACGCCGATATCGGAGAGGACACCATCGTCCGCGACTTCGTCAACCTGTACGGCTGCCGGATAGGCAAGGCCTGCAGGATCGCGGCATACGTCGAGATACAGCGCGGGGTCGTCATAGGCGACAGGTGCAAGATCGAGGCGTTCGCGTTCATACCGTCCGGCGTGACGATAGAGGACGAGGTCTTCGTCGGGCCGCACGTGTGCTTCACGAACGATAGGGTGCCCAAGGCCGTCGGCGACTGGGAGGTCACCCCGACCATCGTCAGGAGAGGCGCGTCGATAGGCGCGAACTCCACGATAGTGTGCGGTGTGACCATCGGCGAGAACGCACTTGTTGGCGCGGGCTCGGTCGTCACGAAGGACGTGCCCGCGAACACCGTCGTCGCCGGGAACCCCGCGAAGCCGATCAAGAGGTAATCACGATCGATAGCGTCCGGAGAAAAGAAATCCAGGAGGGGCAAGAGATGAAGGTACCGTTGGCACAGCCAGTCATGACCGAGAAGATGATCGAGGCCGCTGCGGCCGCCTACAGGAACGAAAGGCTCACGCTGGGGGACAGCGTGTTCAAGTTCGAGGAGATGTTCGCGAAGATGTGCGGGGTGGACCACGCCATCGCGGTCAACTCGGGCACGGCCGCGCTCACGCTCTCGCTCCAGGCATACGGCGTCAAGCAGGGCGACAGGGTCCTGACCTCCGCGATGTCCTTCGTCGCGACGACCAACTCCTATGTCATCTTCGGGGCCGAGCCCACGTTCGGGGATGTCCTCGAGAGAGAGTACACGCTCGACCCGGCAAAGCTCAAGTTCGATGCCAAGACCAAGGCGGTCATCCCGGTCCACCTGTACGGGCAGCCCGCGCACATGGACGAGATCAACGAGGCCGCCAAGAAGGTGGGGGCGATCGTCGTCGAGGATGCGTGCCAGGCCCACGGCGCCAGATACAAGGGCAAGCGCGCAGGCGGGCTCGGACATGTCGGCTGCTTCTCGTTCTACCCGACCAAGAACATGCATGTCGGCGGCGACGGCGGCATGATCACGACGAACGATGCGAAGATCGCCGATCTGACCAAGAGGCTCAGGCACTGCGGCCGCAAGGGGCAGTACGAGCACGACATCATCGGGCACACCGCGAGGCTCAACACGGCCAACGCCGCCATAGGCATCGAGCAGCTGAAGCTCCTCGAGGGCTGGAACGACAAGCGCAGGGCCGCGGCGAAGAGGTACGACGCACTCCTCAATGGCGTCGGGGATGTCATCGTGCCCCCAGGCCCGAGCAAGGACGTCGAACCGGTCTACCACCTGTACTGCATAAGGACCAAGCGCCGGGACGAGCTCAGGAAGTTCATGGAGTCCAAGGGCGTGGGAGTGGGCGTCCACTACGAGATACCGATCCACCTCCAGCCCGTGTACCGGGAGATGTACGGTTTCAAGGAGGGCATGCTGCCCGTCACAGAGAGGGCGTCCAAGGAGGTCCTCACGCTCCCGATGTTCGCGGACATCACCGAGGAGCAGGTCGACTACGTCGGTGCATGCGTCAAGGAGTTCTTCGGTTAGGCGGTTCACATGGCCAAGTTCAACGTCGGCATAATAGGGGCAGGCTACTGGGGCAGGAAGATCGTAGACGAGTTCTCGAAGGTCGAGAACGTGAACATCGTGGGCGTGTCCGACCTCGACGAGAAGAACCTCGCGTTCTGCGCCGAGCGGTTCGGCGTCAAGACCGGCTTCACGGACTACCGGCAGCTCCTGGCCGTGAAAGAGCTCCAGGCCGTGAGCATCTCGACCCCGAACTCGACGCACTACCAGATCTGCAAGGAGGCGCTCGAGGCGGGCAAGCATGTCCTGGTCGAGAAGCCGATGACTATCACGTCCAAGGAGGGCAAGGAGCTCGTCGAGCTGGCGCACAACAAGGGGCTGACGCTCACCGTGGGCCACATATTCCGGTTCAATGCAGCCCTCGCCGAGGTCAAGAGGCTGATCAAGGAGGAGAAGTTCTTCGGGAAGCTGTTCCTGATGGAGATGAACTGGGTCAACCTCGAGAAGGCGTTCCCAGACAGGGATGTGATATGGGACCTGGCGCCCCACATGTTCGACATCCAGCACTACCTGCTCGACCATTGGCCCGAGGAGATAGGGTGCATGGGCGGGCCGTTCAGGCGCAAGCAGGGCGAGGAGACCGCGTACATCACATGCAGGTTCAAGGACGGCATGATCGCCATGGCGAACATCAGCTGGCTCGTGCCGCGCAAGACGAGGCAGATCATGCTCGTCGGGGAGACCAGGTCCGCGCTCATAGACGCCGTCGCCCAGGAGGTGACGGTCTACGAGAGCGGGTACACCTACAAACTCGGGATCGAGAGGAACAACACGATCAGGGACGAGCTCGTGCACTTCGTGAAATCCTTCGCCGACCCGACGACCGAGACGAGGAACAGCGGCGTCATCGGGCTCAGGACCGTCGAGCTCATAGAGGCCGCGAAGCGGTCCATGGCCGAGGGGAGGACCATCAAGGTCTGAGCCTCAGCTCCCATTTTAATACCCCCTGAGGGGATTCACCGGCGATGCCTACCAGCCTGATGCTGCTCTCGAACCCGTTCAGGCCCGATCCGCGCGTGCTGCAGGAGGCCAGGGCGCTCACGGGCGCAGGGTTCGATGTGCGCCTGGTCGCCTGGGACAGGGATTCCGGGACGGCCCGGCGGTCCAGCGAGCATGGCATCGTCGTCGAGAGGCTCGGGCCGGCCTGCCCGTTCAGGTCGCCCCTGAAGCTTGTGGCGAGGCTCCCGAGGTTCTGGTTGCGGGCCCTTGCAGCCGCCAGGAACGGCAGGTTCGACATCGTCCACAGCCACGACCTCGACACGCTGCCCGTGGGCATGCTAATCGCGCGGCTCCACGGGAAGCGCGTGCTCTACGACGCCCACGAACTCTACGCCAAGATGATCGAGAAGGAGGTCGGACCCGTGGTCGCGGGCCTCGTGTGGCGCCTCGAGAGGTTCCTGGCGCGCTGGGCCGACGGCATCGTCACAGTCGGCGAGGCGATGGCGAAGGTACTGTCCGAGGGCAGGGCGACGCCCGCGCGGATAGTCACAACTAGCCCTGACCCCTCGGTGGCAACGGACGCCGACCCGAAGGCCATCAGGGCGAAATACGGGATGAAAGGGTTCACGGTCTCGTACCTCGGGTCCCTCGAACCAGGGAGGTTCGTCGAGGAGCTCGCCGGGGCGTTCGCGCCCGGGGATGGCATCGAAGTCCTGTTCGCAGGGAGCGGCACCCTGAGGGAGAAGGTCGAGCAGGCGGCCAGGGACCGCCCGAACGTGCGGTACCTTGGAACGGTGGATACTGACGAAGCGCTGCGGATCACGCGCGCGAGCGACGCGGTCGTCGCGATGATGGACCCGTCGGACCCGATCAACCGGGTCGGCACGCCCGGGAAGGTCATAAACGCGATGGCCTTGGGGAGGCCGGTCATAGTCACCGAGGGGGTCGACATAGCTAAGCGCGTCGCGGAGGCGGGATGCGGTTTGGTGGTCCCGTACGACGCGAAAGCCTTCGCGGAGGCCGTGCGCAGATTCTCCCGGGACCCGGGGGCGCTTGCGGGCATGGGACAGAAGGGGTTCGAGCACTACGGGAAGCACCTCTCATGGACGAGCAGCAGGGACCAGCTCCTGGACGCGTACAGGGCCCTGGCGGGCCCTACCAGCTGAAATCTGGCGCGAAGTATTATATACTCTGGAGGCCATTTTATTGTGTGTCCGACATATGTCGGACCGCTAGGGATGGGATGCGAAAATCAGCATTGGGTCTAACCCACGGTCACGTCTAGTTTTCGCATTCTGATGGGAGTCGGGTGCTGATGTACCTAAAGGAAATCGAAGTCGAGAACTTCAAGTCATTTGCGAAGAAAACGAGGATCCCCCTGCTCGAGGGATACACTGCGGTCACGGGCCCCAACGGTGCGGGGAAGTCCAACATCGCAGACGCCATCCTGTTCGTGCTCGGCCCCAAGAGCTCCAGGGTGATCCGCGCGGGCAAGCTCACCGACCTCATATTCAACGGTGGCAAGGAGAAGAAGCCCGCCACGGAGTGCAAGGTCAGCCTCATCTTCGACAACGCTGACAGGCTCATACCAATCGATTCCAACGCCGTCAGGCTGACGAGGGTCGTCAGGACTTCCGACAACACGGAGGGATACTACTCCTACTTCTATGTCAACGACAAGAAGTCGTCCCTCGGGGAGTTCGACAACCTGCTGGCCAACGCAAGGATCAGCGCCGACGGATACAACTTCGTCCAGCAGGGAGACATCACGCGCATAGTCAACATGAGCAACCTCGAGCGCAGGCGCATCCTCGACAACATCGCGGGGATCACCAAGTTCGACGAGGACATAGCCTCTGCCGACAACGAGCGACTGGCAGCCGATGAGAACGTCCAGCGGCTCTCGATCATACTCGACGAGATCAAGAAGCAGATGAAGCAGCTGGATCACGACCGCGAGGGCGCCCTGAAGTACAGAGAGGTGCACGAGAAGCTCAGCGTGGCCAAGGCCGCCCTGACGCTCAAGCACAAGGAGGGCGTCGAGCGGGAGATCTCGTCCATCCAGGAGCAGATCGCGAATTACACTGGCGAGAAGGAGAAGGCCGAGGCGAAGAAGGTCGAGCTCCGGGAGGAGTTCAGAAGGATCTCCGAGGAGCTCAAGGCCGCCGAGGACGAGATCATCGAACGCGGTGGCGAGGAGGCCAGGCAGATCAAGGAGAAGATCGACGGCCTCAGGATCGAGATCGCCAGGGCCAAGGACGCGGCGTCGAACGCCCAGGAGATGGGCGAGTCGCTGAAGGAAGTCAGGAAGGCCCAGGGCGAGGACCACAAGGCCGTCGAGAAGGACCTGAAGACGCTCCAGGACAAGCTAGAGCCAATCAAGACCGAGCACGGGCAGAAGGCGGCCACGCTGAAGCAGAAGCGGGACGAACTCAACGGCCAGCATGAGGCCATATCCAAGTCGGACTCCGAACTGAACGTGCTCCAGAAGGAGACGCTGGAGCTGACGGTCCAGGTCACCACCAAGAAGGAGAAGATGCATGCGCTGACGCTCGAGCAGGACAGGATCGACGAGCGCATATCCAGACTCAAGATAGACATCGCGAACCTGGAGGAGAACAGGAAGACCTACGAGTTCGAACTCAAGGACGCGGAGTGGTCCCTGAAGGAGGTCAAGAACGACACGAGGACCGCCGCCCAGGACGTGAAGAAGGTCAACGAGGAGTACTACGCCCTCAGGAACAAGGAGAAGAAACTCCTGACGCAGTACCACGACCTCGACAACGCGGTCAAGAGTCTCACAAGGGAGTACAACCAGCTCAAGGCTGAATCAGAGGCGGTGGACATGGTCAGGAGGGGATACGCCTCCGCCACATCCGCCATCCTCGAGGCCAGGAACAGGGGCATGATCAAGGGAGTCCACGGGACCGTCGCGGAGCTGGCGGACGTGGACGAGGAGTACGAGGTCGCGCTCAACGTGGCAGCCGGCAACAGGATGCAGTCCATCGTGGTGGACAACGACCAGGTCGCCGCGGAATGCATCGACTACCTCAAGAAGAACAGGGCGGGCCGGGCCACATTCCTCCCTCTGAACAAGATGATGGACGGGCGGCCCCGCGGCAAGGCCTTACTGGCCGCGAACAGCTCGCTCGGGTTCGCGATCGACCTCGTGAAGTTCGACGAGCAGTACCGCACGGCATTCTGGTTCGTCTTCGGAGACACGGTCGTGGTCAAGACCATGGACCAGGCCAGGAAACTGATGGGCGGGATAAGGCTCGTGACGCTCGAAGGCGAGCTCGCGGAGGCGAGCGGCGCCATGATCGGCGGGACGCTCGAGAAGAACATGCTGAAGTTCGGCGCCCCCTCCGAGAGCAGGATCGAGAAGAAGGCCGCGGAGCTCAGGGAAGCCGTCGAGCAGACCGAGAAGGTCCAGGGCGAACTCTCCCAAATAAAGACCAAGCTGGCCGAGCTCGAGGGCCTGATCAGGGACACGACCGCGAAGGACAGCGGCGAGAGCATCAGGCTCAGCACCCTCGGGGCGAAGAGGAAGGAGTTCGAGACCAAGCTCCAGTCCATGGACGCAGAGCTTCAGACCAAGAACGGTGAGCTGGCGGAGAGCCTGGAACTCCTCGAGAAGGTCAAGCAGGACCATGCGCAGATGCTCGATGACCTGACCAAGACCGAGAAGAAGAAAGAGGCCAGGGACAAGAAGCTCCTCGACGCGACGCCGCACGAGCTCTCGCAGCAGCTGAAGAAGCTCGAGAAGGAGATCTTCGACCTGTCCAACGACGTGTCGGAGCTCAGCTCCGAGATGCAGACGCTCGCGAAGCAGATCGAGCTCGTGACGAGCAGGAAGCAGGAGCTCGAATCAGGCATCGCGTCCACTGACAACAAGATCGGGGAGCAGAGGGTCAAGGGCGAGGAGAACGCCGAGAGGGCGACGAAGCTGGACACGGAGCTCAAAGCGCTCGCCAACATGGAACGGTCCATGGGCGACAAACTGAACGCCATCAGGAACAAGCGCGATTCACTCTTCAAGAAGAAGACCGACACTGAGGCCGGCATCGACAGGTTCACGACCAAGGCGCAGACCAGCGCCGACTTCGTCCTGAGCCTCCAGAGCAAGGTCGCGGACAACGACCGCAGGCTCAAGGATGCCGAAACCGACCTCGGACAATACGCCAGCGTGAAACTCCCAGAGCAGCTGCCACCGGCCGAGGAACTCAGGGCGACCGTGGTCGAGAGCGAACGGTTCATATCCACCCTCGGAGCGGTCAACCTCAAGGCCATCGACGAGTTCGAGGAGATGAAGACCAGGTTCGACGGGCTCAAGGGAGAGATATCCCAGCTCGAGAAGCAGAAGGCGAACCTGCTCAAGCTCGTGGCCGAGCTGAACGACAAGAAGAAGATCGGCTTCCAGAAGATCTATGTCGGCATCAACGAGAACTTCAAGAAGATTTTCGGCGAGCTCTCGGCCGGAGGCGACGCCGAGCTGCTGCTGGAGAACGACGCGGACCCGCTGTCCGGAGGCCTCATCATAAAGGCCAGGCCGAAGGACAAGAAGGTCGTCCGGCTCGAGGCGCTCTCCGGAGGCGAGAAGTCCCTGACGGCCCTGTCGTTCATATTCGCGATACAGGCGCACGAGCCGTCGCCGTTCTATATGCTCGACGAGGTCGACATGTTCCTCGACGGCATCAACGCGGAGAACGTCGCCCGTGCGGTCAGGCGCAGCTCGAAGAACGCACAGTTCATCCAGATATCCCTCAGGAAGGTCACCCTCAAGGAGGCGGACCATGTCATCGGCGTCACGATGCAGCGCGAGGGCATGTCCGAGGTAGTGCTCAAACCGAACATCGGAGAGGGCGCGGACGTCGGACCGGCGCAGGGACCACAGGAGCAGACATCACAGGAGGCGGGCTCGGCATGATGGCTACGGAGATGGACTGCGGACAGATACTGGGACACCTGATGTTCCAGAAGTCGATGATAGACGACGACGCCGGAGAGAGCAGGGTCGAGGGCTACCTGAGGATGGTCGAGGACATGTCGAAGGGCGTGCTCATGCCATCGGAGGACCCCTTCGAGAGGAGCGTCGCGCTCGTGTTCGAGCTCGTGATCCAGCAGAGGTTCAACCCGTGGGACATCAACCTGATAGAGTTCGCCAAGATGTACATGGCCAGGGTCAAGAAAGCCACCGAGGTCAACCTCGTCATCGCAGGCAAGATCGTCTACATGGCCTGGGAGATCCTCAGGCTCCAGAGCGAGCAGGCGCTGCAGCGCGCGGACCGCCCCGAGACCGTCGAGGTCATGTTCGACGGCTGGAACCCTGAGGGGTTCGACATGTTCGTGGACCCGTTCGACCTGGGCGCCGGCGAGGTCATGCTGCACTCCGAGAAGCTGCCCATCGACGAGAAGATCAGGCGCAGGTCCGACAGACCGGTCACGCTCATAGACCTCCTCGACGCGTTCGAGGAGGCGAAGCGGGAGAGCGACATACGCCAGGAGCTCTCCAAGTTCATGCAGAAGTACAAGCGCCCGGACTTCGACGACCAGGCCCACAAGGACAACATAGAGGAGGACATCGCGATGGTCTGGGAGCGCATCCAGAAGTGCGGCACTGGCGCCATACCCCTGGGGGACCTGTACGAGGGCGGGAAGGAGGACAGGATAACGGTCTTCGTTTCGATCCTCTTCCTGTCGAGGTTGGGCAAGATCACCATCTGGCAGGAGGAGGTGCCCTACGGGGAGGTCTTCCTCGAGACGAAGGTGGCGTGGGACATAGCCCAGATCGTCGACGCAACGCCGGTGACTGAGACCGCGATCGAGCAGGTGTCGGTGGTCAAGTGAAGAGCGAGAGGATCGTCGAGGCGGAGCTGTTCTCGGCGAACAAGCCAGTCACCGTGACCGACCTCCAGGCGGTCTCCGGGCTGGACGCCAGGACCGTCAGGTCCGCCCTGAAGAAGCTCGCGGACGAGTACAACGGGTCGGACCGGGCGATCGAGATAGCCAAGATGGGCACGCGCTACGCGTTCCAGGTCAAGAAGGAGTACACCAACTGCGCGGCCAGGCTGGCCGACATGAAGGTGCCCAAGGACATGCTCAAGACCGCCGCCCTCATCGCCTACTACCAGCCGGTGCTCCAGAGCAAGATGTTCGACCTCGTCGGTAACAAGGTCTACGAGCACGTGAAGGCACTCGACGAGCTCGGCCTGGTCAAGACGAAGCCGAGGAAGAACAGCGTCGAGCTCACCACCACGAAGAGGTTCATCGAGACCTTCGGCATTGATGCCCGCTCGCGGGACGAGGTCAAGGCATGGCTCGAGGGCGAGCTGACGAGGAAATCGGGCAGGCCTGGCCAGTGAAAACGCGGGACTGGCCCGACAATGCAGTTACGCAAAGGTTTAAGTCGGAAGTGAGCATTGAGTAGGACGTGATTTAGATGGTGATGCCTCTAAGCCTACTCGAGAAGTCGATGAACAAGAAGGTCTTGCTGCTGCTCAAGGACAGCAGGTCTCTCGAAGGCACGCTCGTGGGGTTCGACGACTACCTCAACATGGTCCTCGAGGACACCGAGGAGACGAACGGGGACCAGGTCAAGAGGCTCGGGACGGTCATACTCCGCGGTAACAACGTCGTCAGCATAGCCCCTCAGTGAGCCGGGGCCGTCGCTGGATGGTTCTTCCATCGTTCGCTGATGCCAGGCGGAGCCCTGCCCGCAGTTTTTATACGGCCTAGGCCTTTCATGGGCCGATGAAGGCAGTGCTGCTGGTGGGTGGGATGGGCACGCGTCTCAGGCCCCTGACCTACCGCATACCGAAGCCGCTGGTCCCGGTCATGGGGAAGCCCCTGATCATGCATGTCATCGACTCGCTGCCCGCGGAGGTCGACGAGGTCATCGTCCCCGTGAGCTACAAGAAGGACGTCATGGAGGCCTACCTGCAGAGGAACAGGCCCAAGAGGAAGGTCACGCTCGTGGACGAGCCCGAGCCGTTAGGGACGGGCGGGGCGGTCAAGAACGTCGAGGGGTACATCGACGGCAGGTTCCTCGTGATAAACGGCGACAGCATCTCATCGCTCAACGTCGGGGACTTCACGAAGTTCCACACGGACAAGGGGGGCATCGCGTCCATCTCCCTGTGGGAGGTCGAGGACCCTTCCCCCTTCGGGATAGCCGACCTCGACGAGGCTGGCCGGATCAGGCGGTTCCAGGAGAAACCGAAGCGCGAGGAAGCCTTCTCCAACCTCATCAACGCGGGCGCGTACGCGCTCGAGAAGGATGTGCTGGATTTCATCGGGCCAGGGTTCGTGTCCATGGAGCGCGAGGTCTTCCCGAAGCTCCTCGACAGGGGCATGTACGGCCTCAGGTTCGACGGGTACTGGGTCGACTGCGGCACGAGGGAGAACCTGCTCAGGGCGTTCTGGACCCTCATGGGGGACCGGCGCGAGGTCAGCAGGAAGAGCGTCAGCATGGGCGCCGAGATCAAGGAGCCCGTGGTCGTCTCGGACGAGGCCGTCGTCGCAGGGGCGGTCATCGGCCCGAACGCTTATGTCGCTCCCAGGGCGGTCGTCGGGCTCAGGTCCCATGTGGAACGGTCCGTGATTTACGAGAACGCGCGCGTGGGCACGCGGTGCAGGATCATCGACTCGATAATCGATGCGGGGGTCACCGTCCCCGACGGGTCCGAGGTCGTGTCAACGATCATGAGCGACGCCCGGCCGCCAGAGGGCGCCTGATCACATACCGAGGCCGTGGAGCAGCAGGAACAGGAGACCGGAGATCGTCGCTGCGGCAGGTATCGTCAGTATCCATGCGATCATGATCTTACGGCCCACGCCCCATCTCACGGCCGATAAGCGCCTGGTCGCGCCGACCCCCATAATGGACCCTGCGATGGTGTGCGTCGTGCTGACCGGGATGCCGAAGTGCGCCGTGGTGAAGAGCATCGTCGCAGCGCCTGTCTCCGCACAGAACCCCTGATAGGGCTCCAGCTTCGTGACCCTCGTCGCCATCGTCTTCACTATGCGCCAGCCCCCGAAGAACGTCCCGAGGGATATCGCGGTCTGGCATGCTACCATCGCCCAGAATGGCACGCTGAACGACGCCGACGGGTCGGAACCCGCGTCAATCAGCAAGACCAGCGCGATGATGCCCATCCCCTTCTGAGCGTCGTTCGTGCCATGGGTGAACGAGTAGAACGCCGACGACCCGATCTGCAGCTTCCTGAAATACTTGTTGACCACGACCCTGGACACCCTTCGCGCCAGCCTCATGACGAGGATCGTCAACGTGAACCCTATCACCAGGCCCACGGCCGGCGAGATCACGATGAACGCGATGGTGCTCAAGGTCCCTGTCCACACGATGGCGCTCACGCTCACTGCGGCGGCTACCCCTGCACCTATGAGACCACCCACGAGCGCGTGACTGCTGGATGTCGGGATGCCGTACCACCAGGTGATCAGGTCCCAGATGACCGCTCCCGACACGGCGCAGAATATTATCACGACCCCGTATTGCCAGACTATGTCCGTGTCGATGATGCCCTTGCCGATCGTCTTCGCGACCTCCTGACCAGCCAGGATGCCCATGAAGTTGAAGACCGCGGCCATGCTCACCGCGGCCACTGGGGACAGGACCTTCGTCGCGACGATGGTCGCGATCGAGTTCGCCGAATCGTGGAAGCCGTTCACGACCTCGAAGCTCAAGGTCATGGCGATGGTGATCGCGGCAAGGAGGGACAGCCCGAATAGCTCCATGAAAGGCACCTACGAATTCTTGTTGAAGACGTCATTGATGACATCGGCTGCGTCCTCGCACTTATCCGTGGCTTCTTCGAGGTACTCGTAGATCTCCTTCAGCTTGATCAACTCGACGGCATCCTTCATCTTGAACAGGTCAGCGACCGCGCCGTGGGTGATGTCGTCTGCCACGTTCTCGAGCCTGTTGATCTCGATGCAGTGCTTCGCGATCTCGTTGTCGCTCCTCTTGAAGTTCCTGAGGTCCTTGACCGCATGGTTGACTTCCTTGGCAGACGAGAGGATGACCTCGACTAACTTGACCATCGCAGGGGGAGGGCTCTTGATCTCGTATGACCACATGCGGTGCGAGGCAGCCTCGATGTAGTCGAGTATGTCGTCGAGCCTTGAGGTCAGTTTCGAGATGTCCTCATGGTCTATCGGGGTGACGAATGTCTTGTTGAGCTCCTCCGAGATCGTGTGGACGAGATCGTCGCCCTTGTGCTCGATGTCCTTGATCTTGTCGCGCTTCTCCGCGACCCTCTCGAAGTTCCTGGCGAGATCCATGAGCGCCACTGCGCCCTCCAGGACGACATCGGCCTGCTGTTCCAGCAGGTCGAAGAAGTGTTTCTCCTGCGGAATAATCCATTCCTTGAATCCCATAAGGTCACTGCCCCTGAAAAGCCCAACAGTCAGGGGCATATTAACACTTGCGAACGGACAATACCAGCACTGCCAATCGAGACAATATTTCTATAGAGACTACATAGACTCAATAGACCGCTCCTGCGACCATTCCCTCTAAGGGAACGAGGCGCGCGGCCCATAGCAACCTTTTATTTGGCCAGCCTACATCACTGGTCGATGGAATCCATGGCCGCAGAGGAGAAGGCTCCCAGGCTCTTCGGGACCAACGGCGTCAGAGGGGTAGTCAACACGCCCCAGATGGACTGCAGGTTCGCGCTAAGACTCGGCATGGCCATCGGGACCTTCATGAACGGGACCGTGATGATCGCCACCGATGCGAGGACATCCAACGAGATGCTCAAGTCCTCCTGCGTGGCAGGCATCATGGCGACGGGCTGCGAGGTGCTTGACCTCGGAGTGGTCCCGACACCGGCGATACAGTACGCCGTGAGGAACAAGGGCGCCGCCGGTGGCGTCATGATCACGGCATCACACAACCCACCCGAGTTCAACGGCATCAAGTGCATCGACCCAGATGGGACCGAGATGAGCCGGAGGAACGAGGAGACCATCGAATTCATCTATCACAAGGAAGCATTCGAACGCGCCGGATGGGAATCCATCGGCAGGTCGAGACCATATCCGACCGCAGCCGAGGAGTACGTCGATGGCATCCTGGCAAAGGTGAACGGCGCCGCCATCAGGAAGGCGAACCTCAGGATCGCCGTCGACTGCAGCAACGGAGCGGCCGCCTACACGACGCCGAGGCTCCTTGAGAAGCTGGGCGTCCGATACGTGACGCTGAACGGCGACCCTAACGGGGCGTTTCCAGGCCATCACAGCGAACCAACTCCAGAGAACACCGAAGAACTCGTCAACCTGGTGAAGCAGGGCGGGTTCGATTTCGGCGTGATCCACGACGGCGATGCCGACAGGAGCATATTCGTGGACGATCAGGGCAGGTACATGTACGGCGACAGGAGCCTGGCGCTCGTCGCGTACAACCGCGTGCTCGACATGAAGGGCGGCCTGGTCGTGACCACGGTTGGCTCGTCCATGTGCGTCGAGGACGCCGTGAAGATCGGAGGAGGGACCGTGATGTACACGCGCGTCGGCTCCCCCGTCGTAGCGAGGGCCATGATGGAGACAGGAGCGGTCTTCGGCGGCGAGGAGAACGGCGGGCTCATCTTCCCCGAGCACCAGTACTGCAGGGACGGAGGGATGTCCGTCGCTGCGATGCTCGAGATCATCGCCAAGAACGGCAGGCTTTCGGACCTGCTGGAGCGCATCCCCCAGTACTCGCAGTTCAAGACGAAGACCCCGTGTCCCGACAAGAAGAAGGAATCGGTCATGGCCAAGCTGGCCGCGACCACAGAGGGAGTCAGGGTCGACACCACGGACGGCGTCAAGATATTCGTGGAGGACGGCTGGGTCCTGGTCCGGCCGTCAGGCACGGAGCCGATCTTCAGGGTGTTCACCGAAGCGAAGACCCCGGAGAGGGCAGAGGCACTTGCTGGCCTGTACAAGAAGCGCGTCAACCAGCTGATCAGGGGCTGAAGCGGCTCAGCGCCTGCCCTTGCCCGCCTTCCACTTGACGGCGACGACCTCTCTTATCAGCCTCGCCGCGAGTATGGATGTGTTCCCGTTGTCGTACGGAGGGCAGACCTCGACTACATCGAACCCCACGAGCCTGTCCCCGAGCTCGTTTATGACCGTCTTCACGTCCATCGGTGTCAGCCCGAACGGCTCGGGCGTGCCCGTCCCTGGGGCGTAAGCCGGGTCGATGCCGTCTATGTCGAGCGACAGGTAGACCGGCTTGCGCTTCAGCTTCCCCAGCATCTCCCTGAAGACCTTCCTGCACCCCTTCTCGTGGATGGTGAAGGCATCGGCGTACAGGGCGTTCTTGGAGTCCTCCTCACCGGATATGGAACGGACCCCGAAGGCGAAGACATTGCCCTTGCCCACGGTGTCCTCTATGCGCTTGTGTGCGCACGCGTGGCTGTTCTTGAGCCCCTGGTACTCGTCCCTGTAATCCAGGTGCGCGTCAATCGTTATGACCGAGATGTCCTTCCTGAAGGCGCGGACGATCGGGGGCGTGATCGAGTGCTCCCCGCCAACGGTGATCGGGAACTTGCCCGCGGAGACCATCCGCGTCGACTCCTCCTCGATCGACTTGACCATCTCGTCGACCGTGCCCTCGTCGTAGAGGTCGCCAGAGTCGTTGAACTTGATGTCGTCGAAGGTCACGCCGTGCTCGAAGAGCTCCTTCTCGAAGTTGGAGGACGCCTCACGGACAGTGGTGGGGGCGAACCTAGCGCCGCTCCTGAAAGTGGTGGTCCTGTCGAACGGCACGCCCAGCATGACGAACTGGGCGTCCTCGAACGTGTCAACCGCGTCCGCGAACCTGAGCATCCCGCGGTTCGGCATCCTCACACCCGGGTGATCTTCCTTCGGTCGAGGGCGACGATGTACTTGACCTCCTCGCCAGCCTTGAGAGAGTCCTTGAGGTCGTCGGTGATGGGCAGCTGGAACATCTCGTATGTCTCGAGGTCCATGAGCTGGACCTCGGTCCCGGCTATCGACACGATCTGCGCGTCCCTCTTGTCGATCAGGGGTACCTGGACCTTGTGCTTGACCGGGAAGACGACCGAGCGCTTGCTCCCGTCGAATATGCCGACGGCCTCGATCCTCGCCTTGGCCTCACCATGCTTCCCTGGCTTGGACATTGAGATGCTGAGAATCTTGCACGGCTCGTCGTCTAGGACCACGTACCTGTTCTCTTTCAGTTCTCTGACTTCGGCCTGCTCAGTCGGCATGGGTACCACTTTCCAATGACCGTAAATGGTCGACACTTAAAATGTTTGCCTATCAGCGCCTACGCCGGTCCTTCCTGCCAGCGGGCTTCCTGGGCGGGGATGGGCGCTGTCTCCTGATCTCCGCGGCCCGCTTGTCCAGCTGGTCCTTCAACAGCCCGGTCAGGTCGTTCCTGGAATACGCATCCGCCCTGGCGGCCAGGCTGAGCTTCGCAGCGAGGGTCCTGGCGAGCGGGCCCCGCTGCCAGAGGGGGGCGTTGTGCACCAGAGGGTGCTGGAATATGATGCCGTGCTTGGGCGGGTTGCTGCCCTTCTTGAGATGCCTGAACATTGCCTTCTCGGCCCCTAGGAGCTGGACCGTGCCCGTCGGCAGGGACGCCAGCCTCATCAGGCCACCGGCCTGCATGATCAGCCGGGCCCCGATGACCGGCCCGGCCAGCACGGCCAGGTTGGGCGCCACCTGCTGCATCCTGACGTCCAGGTACTTCTCGAGCTTCGCCCGGGAGGCTTGGGACTCCTGCATGGCCCTGGACAGGTTCTTGACTGCCTCCAGGTCCTCCGGGGCGATGTCGGCGCCGATGGAGTCCATCTCCAGCTTCAGGGCTGCCATGATGGCATCCCTCGAACCGTGCTCCGATATCGCCTTCACGAACGCCTCGTTCCCCACGACGTTCTCGAACTCTGGGAAGTGCAGGCCGTACCACTCGTGCAGCCGCTCGGAGAGGATGTTCACGGTGAACAGGAGGTCGTCGTAGGCCCTGACGGCCTGGCCAAGATGCACATCCGGGCCGACGCTGCTCTTGACCGCGGCCTTCGCGAGCAGTATGGTCGCCGCCCTGTACATGTCGATGGTGAAGCCGTACGTCTCTGGCTTTATGAACGACGAATCGAACTTGACGACCTTGCCGTACTCAGACAGCCTCCGGTCGACCACCTGCTTCGCGGAGGAGGCGAGGGAGTGGTCCTCAGCGAGCACGGCGTTGCGCCGCATCAGGTCAAGGCGCTGGGCGATCTCGTTCGGGTCCTTCGGGAAGAGAGCGGCCCTCATGACCTTGCCCTCTTCGCACAGGAAGCTACCGAACCACTTGGTGACCAGTATCATTCGAGGCCCATATCCGGCACATGGCTAAAAAGCCTGCCGGGGGTCACTTGCCACTCAGCTTCGAGAACTGGCCTGCTTTGACGACCCCCATCTCGGTTATGAACCCGGTCACATACCTCCCGGGCGTCACGTCGAACGCGGGGTTCAGCGCGTGGCTGCCCCTGGGGGCTATCCTGACGCCATCGATGGACAGCACCTCGTCCTCGGACCGCTCCTCGATCACGATCCTGCGACCGTCCTTGAGCGAGAGGTCGAACGTGCTCACGGGTGCGGCTACATAGAACGGGATGCCGTTCTCCTTGGCGAGGACGGCCTTCTCGTAGGTGCCTATCTTGTTCGCGAAGTCCCCGTTCGCGGTGATCCTGTCGGCGCCGACGATCACCAGGTCGACGTCCTCCTTCATGTAATGCCCTGCGGCGTTGTCCGCGATGATCCTGTGGTCGATGCCCTCGTTCAAGAGTTCCCACGCGGTCAGCTTCGCCCCCTGGAGCCGGGGCCTCGTCTCGTCGACGTAGACGAACAGCTTCTTGCCCGACCTGTGGGCCACGCGCATGGGCGCGAGCGCGGTTCCGTAGTCCACGGTCGCGAGCGCGCCCGCGTTGCAGTGCGTGAGCACCTTGGAGCCGTCCTTGATGAGCCGGGCCCCGCTCTCGCCGATCGCCTTGCACTTCGAGACTATGCCGTCAGCGTAGGCATCTGCCGCGACGGAGAGGGCCCCGGCCCTCTTCGACATCATCGCATCGACAGCGAAGAAGAGGTCGTACGCGGTCGGGCGGGTCGACTTGATGAGCTTCGCGGCCTTGTCCAGGTCCTGTCCGTTCAGCCAGGCCAGGGCGATGCCGTAGGCGGCAGCTGCGCCGATGGCAGGAGCGCCCCTTACGGTCATATCGGAGATGGCATCGGCCATCTGCCTGTGATCCTTTATGCCGAGTATCCTGAGCTTGCCTGGCAGTAGGCGCTGGTCGATCATCTTCACGGTGCGCCCATCGAGCCAGAGTGCGCGTATGTCCTTCGTGCCCTTCGGCGTCCTGACCAACATGCTATTCAGGAAGCGAATGAGCAAGCCTGGATAAAAGCGTGGGGGGACCTTGCCAAAAGGATATTAAACCAAGGGGGTATTCATCGGCCTACCTAAAGGGCCCATGGTCTAGCGGTTATGACGGCGCTCTCACACAGCGCAGATCGCCGGTTCAAATCCGGCTGGGCCCACTCACACTCCTTGTGCGGTCACAGAGGGCGGATGGCCATTAGCCGTGTAACGACTCTTGCCAATCTGTTGGTCGCCCACCGATTGCGTAGCGTGAATACACCTGACCCTGAATCTGCAAGACCAAAGACAAAGACTTTTCTCGAGAGAACAGCATTCTGAGATCAACGGGCCTGCGATAACATGCCTCCACGAAAGAGAGCTGAACGGACGCGGAAGACGCTGACTGGCGAAAGGGTCTACCTGAGACCATTCAGCAGGGATGATCTCACCCATGCCCTGCGGTGGTACAAAGACCCCGAGATGAACAGACTCATCGGCGAGGCGGAGCCCATGACCCGTGCGAAGGCCGAGAAGTGGTACAGGGGAATCCGCGTTGACAAGGACCGGATATGGTTCGCGATCGTCCTGAAAGAAGGGAACCGTGTCATTGGTGAGGCCGGACTGTTGCACATGTTCAGGCCCTGGCGGTGCACCGACATGACGGTCATCATCGGGGAGAAGGACGCATGGGGGAGAGGCTATGGGACGGAGGTGGGTCATCTCCTTCTCGACCATGCCTTCAAACGGCTTGCCCTCCACAGGATCTCGATAGGAGTGGTATCCTTCAACGAGAGGGCACTCAGGTTCTGGGAAGGCCTTGGCTTCAGCAAAGAGGGTGCCCAAAGGGATGGATACAACTGCGACGGCGAGTTCAGCGACTTCGTCATGATGAGCATCCTTGAGGATGAGTACAAGGGCCCGCCCCGAAGAGGACGCTCTGGAACGACTTGAATCGGAGTAACTGAGATATGGAGTGGGCGGTGGTCGCATGTCGAGGAATGCGGGGATCAGCAAGGCCGTGGATGATGCCAGACAGCTCCTCAAGGATCATGGATACATCTGCCAGACGACAGAAGAAGACCTCGTCCGATGGTTCGAGGCGGACACCCCCTTCGACGAGAATTTCGGTCTCGACAAGGTCATAGGGATACCGCTCCTCGTCGTCCACGAGCTCGTGGA